>CAYXGW010000124.1:0-17515 GCA_964464595.1 uncultured Deferribacteres bacterium | reverse complement strand
TGCGCCCAGCGATTTTCAAGACCGCCGCCTTACCAATTAGGACTAGCCCTCCGAAGCTTTAAAACCTATTTCAAAAAAACAATGTCAAATTAAATTGGCGGAGAGGGTGGGATTCGAACCCACGGTAGACTTGCGCCTACAACGATTTTCGAGACCGCCCGATTCAACCGCTCTCGCACCTCTCCTTTTAGATCCTTTTTACAAAGAGCGGGATTAAATATAAGTATTATTTTTTTTGATTTCAATACGTTTTCTGATCTAACTAAGGCTGGAACTTATTGTAATATTTGGGAATAAGTAATCATTCATTTTTCGGGTTAAGTGACCCAATTTTGTTTCTTCTGCGCGTTCTTAAAGTCTGTATGGTTTATGTTCCCTAACACCGAACAAAAATTTTACCCGGTAACTGCTTAACTAATTCTTTAAGCTCTAATGTTAGTAACAGCGAAAGCGATTCCGGTGTAGAGAATCCTGATTTTTGTACAATTAAATCGACATGGATCGGTTGGTCCGACAAAAGGGTTAACAATTTTTCTTCATTTCCTGAAAGATCCGGCATTGGCTCTTTAAATTTCGGATTTTCTCGCAAAAAATGGCGAATTCTATTGTCTAACTCTTCCAGAATATCTTCCTCATTTTGTACAAGTTTTGCACCTTCTTTTAGCAGTTGATTCGTACCGCTGCTTTTAGAACTTAATATACTTCCGGGAACAGAAAACACTTCGCGATTCTGATCAAGTGCTGCATCGGTTGTAATTAACGTGCCGCTTTTTACTCCTGCTTCAGTGATCAATACGCCAAGAGAAAGGCCACTAATGATACGATTTCTTTTGGGAAAGTTGACGGCATCCGGTTTACTTCCACACGGCAATTCTGATATCACGGCGCCTTTCTCAATAATTGCTTCAGCCAGTTCTTTGTTTTCAGGGGGATAGATAATGTCTAGCCCACTCCCTAATACAGCAATGGTCCTGCCGCCCTGTTTTAGACAATTTTTATGAGCAATACTATCAATTCCCCGCGCCAGACCACTGATAATTGTAAATCCTTTTTTAACCAGGCCAGTCGTTAATTTTTCAGTAACTATTTTTCCATAATCAGATGGCATTCTCGTACCTACAATAGCAATACTTAAATAATCTTCCGATAAAATCTCACCCTTAATGTAAAGCACTACGGGAAGATCCGGAATAGATTTTAAGCTCTCAGGGTAATTGTCATCGTAATACGGTAATATACTTAATCCTAATTTATCCGATTTTTCAAGTTGCTCATCGGCAAATTTTGAGTTATTCTTCTTAATAATATTCGTAGCGATTATTTTGTCTATGCCATCTATACTCGTTAAAGCTGGCAATCCTGCACTAAATATTTCACCTGGAGATCCAAATTTTGAAATTAATTTTCGGATTCGAAAAGAGCCTAATCCGGGTACAGATATTAGCCGAAGTAGAGCATGTAGTTCGTCATCTTTGTAGTGTTTCATGAATCCAGTTCTTTTATCATTGTCAAAATAACATTTAGGATTTCCTGAACACCCATGCCTGTTACTGATGATAATAGGTAAACATTGTGTTCTTTTATTTTAGGAGTCTCAATTATTTCTTGCTGAACTAAATCCATTTTGGTGATCGCAACCAGGATAGGTTTCCGAACTAATTCTTTGCTATACGATTCTATTTCATTTAGTAAAATGTCGAAATCTCTTGAAAAATCTTCACTCGTTGCCTCAATCATGAACAGCAATAACCGGGTACGTTCAATATGTCTCAAAAATTGTAACCCAAGGCCTTTGCCAATATGAGCGCCTTCCAACAGACCTGGAATGTCAGCCATCATAAAATTCTCCAATTCATTTACACGAACCAAACCTAAGTTGGGTTTTAATGTAGTGAATTCATAAGCGGCAATTTTGGGATGAGCTGCAGACACTCGGGCAAGAAATGTTGATTTTCCTACATTGGGAAAACCCACCAGGCCAACATCTGCAATCATCTTCAATTCTAATCGAATATTTCGCTCTTCACCGGGTTTACCGTCACCGGCGAATCTTGGGGCCTGATTGGTTGATGATTTAAACACTGTGTTACCAGCGCCTCCTCTTCCCGCTTTAGCAACAATTTCCATTTGTTTGTTATCCACAAGGTCGGCAATTAACTCATCTGAATCATCGTCATATATACAAGTACCGGGAGGCACTCTTACAATTAGAGTTTTGCCTGCAGCACCTGTTCTATTTCCGCCCTCTCCATTTTTCCCCCTTTCAGCTTTGAAATGCTTACGATAGCGGAAATCTAGCAGGGTATGTAAATTGGAATCTACTTTAAAACATATGTCCCCACCAGCGCCGCCATTGCCACCATCCGGACCACCTTTGGGCACATATTTTTCTCTGCGAAAACTGATACAGCCATTGCCGCCATCACCCGCTTTTATATTAATTTTCGCTTCGTCGATAAACATAATTTTCTACTTTAATACATCAGTGTAATGTTATCCGATTGTCCCCCGGTAAATTAGAGGTTGCGGAAAAATCAAGTTGTCTTTAAATTATTTTACACGATTTAAATATCATTCAGCAGGTTATGTCCTGAATCCGTCGAGGGGAATCTTTTTCAACATTATGTAACGTGCGTAATTTAACAAGATTCTTCTAAAATGACAACTTTTTGCTGGGATCACTAATAAAACCGCAATATGCAGTAGCCAAATCCGGTTTTCATTTTATTAATTAAACTTGGACTACCTTTGTTTGAGAAAATTGGTCTCCCCATCTTTTACCATCAGGTTGTGTGTACATTAAATAGCACTCGAGCAAATAAATGGCAATCAAAAGAAAGCTGCCCCAAAAAGGCAAGAAACGAAAGAGATTGGGTATCACAAGAATTCCATTCCTCTTTAAAGAACCCATCAGGGATATCGGCTCATTATTTACATTAACCACACATAATCTAACAAGCAGTTTTCCGAGAGACTGGCCATGTAACAATCCATCTTTAACAAGCAAATAACTACTCGCCAATATCCATGAGAGATAGTCGCCCAGATGTAAATTGAAAAACAAAAACACCCAAATAGCTACGTAAACCAATAAATCAACTAAAAAAGCAACCATCCTTAAAGATGGATTCGCATTCATTGAGTACCTTTAATCAAACTTACATATTTTCTATTATTGCTGTTCCATATTCGGAACAACTTAACAAAGTTGCTCCGTCAATTTGTCTTTCCAAATCATAAGTAACACGTTTTTGCTGTATGGTTAACGACAATGCTTTTTCAATGAGTTCAGCCGCCTCGATCCAACCCAAATACCGCAACATCATAACACCGGATAAAATTATAGAGCCCGGATTTACTTTATCTTGTCCAGCATATTTTGGAGCAGTTCCGTGAGTAGCCTCGAAGAGTCCGATCGAATCACCAAAATTTGCTCCTGGTGCCATACCCAATCCACCGACTTGGGCAGCGCATGCATCGGATAGATAATCTCCGTTTAAATTTGTTGTCGCTATAATATCATACTCTTTCGTTCGGGTTAATATTTGTTGAAACATACTGTCGGCAATGCGATCTTTTATAACAATCTTACCTTCCGGTGCCCTACCGCCATAATTTGTCCATAATTCATCTTCGCTAATTACTTCATCTCTGAATTCATCTTTTGCCAATTCAAAGCCCCAATCACGAAAAGCTCCTTCTGTGAATTTCATAATATTCCCCTTATGCATTAATGTGACATTATCACGCTTGAAGTCGACGGCATGACGAATTGCTTTACGAATTAACCGTTTAGAACCCGTAATACTGACCGGTTTTACTCCAACTCCCGAATCTTCCCTTACAGAACAATTCATCTCATTATTTAAAAAATCTATAACTTTCTTTGCGCCATCCGTTCCTTCGCGCCACTCAATTCCGGAATACACATCTTCCGTGTTTTCTCTATAAATCACAACGTTCATATTCTCTGGATGTTTGACAGGACTTGGGACACCCGGGTAATATTTAACGGGTCGTACACATGCATAAAGATCTAGAATTTGTCTAAGAGAAACATTAAGACTTCTAAAACCACCACTCACCGGAGTAGTAAGCGGTCCCTTAATGGCTACGACAAAATCCCTTATCGCCAGAATAGTCTCCTTCGGAAGCCATTCATTGTAAAGTTGATGTGCTTTATCACCAGCATAAATCTCTATCCAGGCTACGGATCGTTCCCCTTCATAGGCTTTTATTACAGCAGAATCAAAAACTCTTTTTGAAGCTGCCCAAATATCGGGTCCAATGCCATCTCCTTCGATAAATGGTATATATGGATTTGATGGTACATGCAGATTTCCATTACTATAAGTTATTTTCTCGCCACGGTCTGGTATTTGTATTTTTTGGTAATTATTCACAACAATCACTCCTGAATTAAAATTAGCCGGTAACTAAGGAAAAAAGTAGCCGGTTTAACGAATAAACGGAATAATATTAAAAACTTTCGACTTAAATTCAAACCTAATAGCACGGTTCGGAGGAAGTGACAAATTCCTGGTAATATAAATCCAGGACTGCCACTTTTTAAGATTCGGGGAGGAAATGCTTAGAAAAGAAGTAGAGTCTAGTTTTGAAATGCTTGGCTCTTAAAGAATTCCATTCTTTTCTTTTTGGATGTTAGTTCCATTTTTTTTAAGTATTTCCAAGTATCAATTACACCAATTTTTGTGAAATCATAATTCTCGGAATTTAAAACCTTTTTTATCTCAAGAAATCCTAAATCAGGATTGTCGATAATGATTTTCCTAATCTTATCTTCAATTGAATTTGCGGAGGATACTGAATCATTTTTGACAGCAAGTTCGTCCTTCGCGGGTTTTTCTAAATTGTCATGGCTGTCATTATCTACGTGATCAATTGCGTCTGGATATTGTGATGATTCATCAGAATTCAAATTATAATCTCTTGATGCTTCTTCAATAGTATCGTAGGCCCTGAGAATATAATGGAATTCAAGAAGTTCAAAAACTTCATAAACATCGGGGATCATGTTTGCAAGCTTAAGATCGCCGCCCCGTTCACGAATTCCTTTGATTTCACTGATAAAAATTCCCCAGCCTGAACTACTAATATAATCTACGTTGCCCAGATCTATAATAATATTATAGTCACCATTTCTCACAAGACCATCAAGAGCACGCTCCACTTCAGCAGAGGTTGTTGTATCAATATACCCTCCGACTTTTATTTGGGAGATTTTGTCTTGATGACCAACCTTTGAAACGGATACTTGGATGCCTTCCATATAACTCTCCTTAATCCTAATATTTAATGCGCAAATATAGCCGATTTAAGGCCATGTATCAATTAATTCTTGAGCTGAACAATGTATAACAATTTGATAATATTTCATTTTTTACCCAGCTTTTAGTTTTACTGCTTTTTCAATGTTCTTTTTCAAGTCTAAACGTTTGGGGTCGTATTCCAAAATTTTGCTCCAAATGTCGATAGCTTTCTGAAATTCCTTTTGATTTGCATATATCACACCCAAATTTTCCATTGCATCAAGAAAGGTCGGATCTAGCTCACAGGCCGTTTCATATGCATTTCGTGCTTCTTTCCATTTGTTGATCCGAAAATATGAATTTCCCAAATTATAATAAGCTTCAATAGTATTTGGATACTTATCAATAATTCTTTGGAATACAGAAATAGCTTTTTCATATTTTTTCTGCATATAATAGTGGCCACCAACAATAATCATTTTTTGTTTTTTCTCTTCAACTGAATTATCTTTCTTTTCGCCTAACTCCGTATCTTCTTTCGGAAATTCTGAAGCAAACTCTGTGCTTTCAAGACTAATTTCTTCGTCTTCCGAAACCATATTAAAAATATCTTCTATCTTGTCTTCGTCCGAGTTGCGGGTTTCATTTAATGCATTTACTTCCTCTAATTCATTTTTTTCCTCGTCAACTTTCACAGATAGTTCATCAAATATTTCTTCGGGACTTTTTGAAGCTTTAACAATATTACTTTCATTTTTCTGCTGAAGTTCTGAGTCGCTGCTATCAACAGATTCTTCAACTGGCTCATTACTTTTATTTTCAGTTAATTCCTCGGTTGACTCCTCCCTTAATTCCTCAATAACATCTACTTGTTCAATATCAGCATCTGCTGAAATTAATTCAATAAATTCGTCATCTTCGCTCGCACTCATTGAATCATCAATTTCTGCATCTCCTTCTATTTTAACAGACAAAGTTTCCAGAACCTGTTTTGCAGTTTCTTCTGTTTCCTCTACACGCTCAATATGCTCCGAAGACTCCTCATCTTTCAAATTAGTTAATTCTGAAACTTCCGTTATCGATTCTTCTTGATCCTGTACATCCTGCTCATCACCGTTTGATCGATCATCAAATAATTCTTTTGTATATTCTTCTGTCGACAAATCGGAAAAATCAATTTCTTCATCCGGTTCATCTTTTGGTTTGTCATTTTTCAAATTGTCAAGTAATTCTTTTACATCGGTACCAACTTCAGATGGCTTCTCTTCGCTATGTGTTTCATCTATCGTATCAATAGCCATCGGTTCACTGGATGTTTCTATAATCTCATCTTTCTCTTTAAATTCGTCGAGTTTCTTTACATTTTCCTGCTCTTCTAATTGCTCTAATTCTTTTTGCTCTTCCGATGTTTCTTTAACTTCCTTTCTATAGTCGTCTTCTATGTTTTTATCTAATAATTCTACAATATCTTTGAGGACATAATCAGAAACTTCGACATCTTCGAGTGGAATTCTTTTTTTACTCTTCGGTTTCTTTTTATTAATTTCTTCTTTAGCTGGCTTTTGTTCAACAACTTCTTTCTTTGGTTCTTTTGGTTTTACTTCTACCGGTGTAACAGGAGTAGTTATTAAGGGTTCCATAAATTCTTCGACTAAAATCTGACCATCCAGGGTTAACATCGGTGTTCCCGGTGGTTTCATTCGCCTTTTATTATCACCTCGAGCCACATAAGCTTCTCGAAGCTGCTTCGTATTTAATCGTTTTCGAACCAGCTCATCATAGATTCGCCTAGGTAATATTTTAGTCAATCCATATTCTTCTGTTGATAAATGCTCGCTAATACGTTTCGGACCCCAAGCAGGATTTTTCCTTATAATATCATAGATTTTGGTTTGTTCTTCGATACTTAAATGGTTTACCTCAACCGAAGTCGTTTCAAATTCATTCTTGAAACGATCAATCCCCATTTTTTCAAACTGCTTTTTATACTTATTATTGAAGGTTGTGAGTGCGAGTCCCACTTCCTGGCTGGCATCCTTAATGGATGTTCCATCCAACGTTTTATAGTAGGCCTGTTTTGCACGCTCCAATTCCGCTTCATCCGGATTCATGTTTTCTTTGATCACTACAAGCGAAATGTCGTCATTTTGAATATGACCTTCGGTGAAGGACAGAATTTCTTCCTTCAATTTTTCAACAAACTGCTTCGCATTTAAATGACCATATTCTCTCACTACCGACAGGAGTCTTTCTTCACCAAATAATTCTCGTTTAGAATTCATTGCTTCGGTAATACCATCCGTATAGCATAAAATCATATCATCCTTACTTAATTGGATGGTATCATCCTCTATGGATTTTTTAAACAGATCATTTTCACCCAAAGAAATTCCAACCGGGAATCCCTTAGGATTAAGATAATAGGTTTTCTTGGTAGACTCCCTATGCAATATCATGGGATTGTGGCCAGCGCTCGCAAATGTTATTCTTCTCCTTCTGGAATCCAGGATAATATAGTAAAGTGTAACAAACATTCCTTTGCGAATATCATCCATTACGAATTGGTTAACCCTTGAAAGCACATCTGCAGACGAGCCTCTTCCTTTTGCTTCGGTTCTAAGAGCAGTTCTTATCATCGTCATAACCAGAGAGCCGGGAACGCCTTTGCCAGACACATCGGCAACCACAACACCCATTCTATGACGATCTATTTGAACAAAATCGTAATAATCTCCACCTACTTCCTTTGCTGATTCATAGTAAGATGCGATTTCATAGCCTTCCATTTCAGGAAACTCTGCAGGCAAAAGAGTTTGCTGAATTTCTTTTGCCAAATGCATTTCCTGCTGAACTTTTTCCTGATCTACAAGGGATTTTTGAGATTCTCGGAATTTATCTGTAATTTCACTAAAGGCTTGTGCGATTTTACCAATTTCATCAGAAGAATCAATTTCGACCTGGTCTTTTATATCCCCCTCACCAATACTTTTTACCCATATAGAAAGCTTTTGTAATGGAATAAATACAAGTAAAATTAATACACCAACACTTGCATTAGCGATTACTAAAACCACAAAGAAAACTTTTACAACCTGGGCTCGAGCTTCTTTTACCTCTGCAAAAATCGGCTCAGAGGGAACAAGGATGTAGGTATTACCTATGGCTTTTTTGTCTGTTGAACGCCTTGGTATTATAGGCCGCCGAACAATAAAATACTCTGAATGGACAGAGTCTTGACTTGTGTTTATCATTGCTACTTGAATATGTTCGTCAACAGTGAGCCTGGGATTTTGCGGATTAAATTTATCTAATTCAGGTGTGAACAAACCAGGATTAGAAGACCCTACAATTTTATGGTCCAAATTTGTTATAATCGCATATCTTATAAAATCTTGATTCTGATTCCAGTACTCTTGTGCTTTTGCTGAGAGCTCAGGATTAAATTCACTACTGTTTTCATATTCATCCAATATATTCGCAGCAAACGGAATTGAACTAGCACGCATTTGAATATAAGCATCATCCAGTTTTTGATCTTTGGTTCTAATAAAATCGAAAACGTAGTAAATTACAATTATCGCACTTACAATAACCGCTGCAAAAGAAAAATATTTGGCCCGCAACGACCCGGTAACGGAAGGTAATGAGATCCTGGATTTTTTTCGTTCTCTTCTATTGGTTAACCTGAGCTCATTACCGCTTTCAGTACGCCTGTAGTCAACACTATCGACTAATTTTCTGATCATGAAAATTCCAAGGCCCCCCTTTTTACCTATGTCAACATAGCGGTTTAGGTCCGGGTCTTTTACATTTTTAGGATCAAAATATCGCCCCTGGTCAATGAGGCTGATCGTGACATCGTCTTTACGAATGATGGCTCTAAGAGTTATTTGGCCTTTTTTATCGCGATAGGCATGCCGTATAATATTCGTGCTGGCTTCGTCAATGGCAAGTTTAAAAGAATTTGTGGTCTTATCGGCAAGTTTATATTTTTTACCTATACGAGTAACAAAATCTCGAAGCTTTTTGAGAGAGTTTATCTCCGCAGGGAATTGAATTTCTTCTGTAGCAACTGATTTAAACACAAGATTAGCAAATTACCTGTTTATATTGTTCTGTTTTTCCAATTGCTTACGGGCGTTATCAATCGTTTCGACTATCTGTTTATTATAATGCTGTATCAGCAATAATTCTTCCCAGATATCTATGGCCTCTTGAAGGCTACCTTCCAGATAGAGATTATATCCTTGCCTAAACTTAGTTTCCATATCAGGCGTCATCGCCATATTCTTTGCTTTTACTCTTCGGTCTGCTTCTGTATAATAGTAGTTTAGATTCATGTAGTTATGATCAATTTGACGTGCTTTTGTAAAATCATTCAATGCTTCGGCCCATTTTTCCTCGGTATAAGCAACTAATCCCGATTGATAATAACTAGAGACATTAAGAAGTCTCTCTAACCGATTGATCCTTCGTGAAAGTTGACTTAGCGCTTCATCGTCTCCTACACTTAAAAGTTGTGCATTATATAATATTGTTATTGCGCCGGCATAATCCCGGTTTCTCGCCATGTTATCTGCTCGCTGAATGAGATTGTCTACATTTTTCGTTAATTCCGCCTGTGCACTTGCAATCATATCCTTAACAAATTGATCGTCAGGTCGTTCTACCAGCACTTTATCCCATTGATCTATCGCAGCATCATATTCGCCTGAATTGAATAAGGATTGGCCAAGATTTGTAAGCGAATCAATTCTTGCTTGCGCTATCATTGCTTCTTCTTGTAATCTTTCGTCCTCCATTGCACTTAACTGCTCTTGGACGTCTGTTTGCCGAAGTTCATTAACCCTTTTGTCGGATTCTGCCAATCTTTCATCTGCTTCGGCATTGGTGCTGTCAAGATCCAAAACTTGGCTAAATTTAATGATTGCATCCAAGTATTCAAGAATGGTTGTTGCATTGTTATATATCAGCCGACCTTCTAACAATAATCTATTTATTGTATTTTGCCGTTCCTGGTCTAATCCCAATTCAACCTGGCTGGCAATTTCTAATTCGCGTTTTCTTTCTGCAATTTGCAATATTTCTTCGCGAGATTTACCAAAATTAATTGAGAAGGAAAGTTTATGGCCATCACCAAAGGCGGACTCGACAAGTTTACCGTAAGCATAATCGATTTGGATTCGTTTATAAACAGTACCTGCACCAAAAGCGAAACCATTCTGATCAAGACCAAACCGAACCATTCCTTTGTCTAAATATGTATATTCCAAGCCTGTATGGTACCCTATATTTTGTTGTTTGTTTTGGTCAAGACTAAGCAGAAGTACCAGTGGATTTCGATTAAATCCTAAATAAAAAGGCTTGGCAAAGCCAAATAAAATTCGAGTAGGAATCTTATCCGATGCATCGCCGGGATTTAATATCGGAGATACTATATTTTGCACATTTAATCCCAAACGAATATTTCTCAATAGTGAATTGTCAAACTCCGGAAGGTACATGAAGGATAAATCTCCGCCTATTCCGGTATCGGACAAATCATTTATTGAATGATGCTGTAGTTTTATATTTAATCCAACTGAAATTAGGTTACGAATGATCTTAGCATAGGATAAATAGAATTCCGATTGGTTAGAACCAAATTCGCCAAGTCCATCTTGTAAAAATGTTGAGCCTTGCTCAATAATTCCATCCGTCGATATTCGAGTAACTCCTGCACCAAAGGTACCAATATACAAGATTGGAAAGGCAAATCCAACAAATTGATAAGAAGTACCACCTAGAAATGTGGTGTAATATAGAGAAATACTTTTTTCCGGAAGGTATTCCAAACCAGCTGGATTCCAGTAAATCGTCGTCGGATCTTGCGGATATGCCACCACCGCACCACCCAAAGCTGATTGTCGGGCGCCAACTCCCTGGTGAAAAATGCTATTCACCCCACCATCCTGAGCTACTGCAACACTTTGTAAACAAATCAATATAGAAAATAAAAACCCAAACTTTAATTTCATAACAACCTTCTATTTAACTACAGCAACTTTTGTCATTGCTTGTTTTCCACTATTTGTTGTTAAAATGGCAATATAAACGCCGTTCAATACTAAATCTCCTTTGCCATTTTTACCATCCCATGTAATGGAGCCATCATGAGGTCCCTTAGAGCTAAATTCATCTTTGGCTTCACTATAGGAATACACCCTCACTAAATCTCCCACAAGAGTGTAAATCCGCAGCTCGACACCTGTTTTTTCTTCTAAAACATAAAAGAATTTAGTTATCTCTATAGACCTGCCAAATGGATTAGGATAATTGCCAAATGTAGAAAAACTATCTTCAACGATTCCGGTATTGTCTGATCTAAGAGTCAGAATATCAATGGGTTCACCACTTTGATTTACCAGGTCAACTCGCTTTCCTGTATCTTCGTCAATTGCAAAGATGTCATTATCGGATAGAAACGTAACATAAAATTTTGTCGTATTCGCAGAAGGCAAAATATCAACATAAATCCCAATCCGCTTAATAATACCCGGTTTTAATTTAAGCTCTAACGGGATAGTCATAGGATTCTCTGAACCAGGATCTAAGTCCCCAAAAACATCTGTTGTATCTATAAAATTCCTTACTGAAATATACGAAAAAATTGAATTAGGTGGAAGATTTTCGCCATTCTCATCGCGTACATATAAATCAATACTTTCAATGCAAATCGCACTCGATCCTTGCCCACTGCTATTTCTCAAATCGAGACCTAATACACCAACATTTTCTGCTCCTTTTAAAAACGCACCCGGGGCAATTGATGAATTTAGTTCAATCTCTAGTTTTTTCTGTTCAACTGTTAAAGTGACATTACCAACTGAAATATCTACAGTCGCCCGATCATTGGTATTTTCGTCATTGGGCGCCCTGGCAAGAAATACTGAGATATTTTGCGGAATTGCGGAAGGTATAATAGGCGACTTAACATTCCAACTTGCCATTTGGTTTGAAGTTTCTTTAATGGTGAAAGTATCGTTGACTGTTGAAAATCCATCCGGTAAGATTCCCAGTCTAAGCTGGGATACTCCTACTAGATTTGCTTCACCGACATTTTCCACTGTAGCCGTAATCGTGAATTCCTGTTCAGTTGAAACAATTCCTTCCTGAGCATCAAAAGGGTCTGTGATTCTTGCGACTACCTGCACTTTTGCCTTCAGTACAACTGTAAATAAAATGCTGTCAGGAACGCTGGAAACATGGGTGGTATCATTTTCATCTTTTGCAGTCGTTACAACTTTGATCCACTGGTTCTGAACAGGAGTTGCTGGGGCAAATACAATCCATGAAACTTCATCGTCTCCGGGAGTTACCTGTCTAGAACTACTCTCAGTAAAAAATCCGGATCCATCCGGAAATTTCAGTAAAGAATTAATATCAACTGCATTTTGCGAGATTACCCTGGATGTTAAAATAAATTGTTGCCCTGTCGATAAAGTGCTGTCTGTTGCGCCCGCAGGTGAAACAATTCGAATCTCATTTGTTATTTGTATAGCGTCTACAGTTTGAACCTGGAATTGAGATTGGTCTTGACTAACTTGGGTTAATTGGTTCGTATTTTCGTCACGCGGAATTGTATCAATAGACACTTTAATAAATGATATCGGAGTTACTTGATTGGGTGCTGTGGCACGCCATTCAATAATAGCATCATCCTGTTCGAAAACAAAAGGCCGATCGAGTGATTCATCAACTGTTACTCCGGAATTGCTTAAATTCAATTTAACTGAGGCTGAACCTTCAACCCTTGCTTTTCCTAAGTTCTCGATTCTGGCTACTATTGTGAAAGATTGATTTGACGATAGTGTTCCATCCACCGCGCCTTGTGGTTCGGAAATAAAACCTGTTATGCTTAAATTGGCACGTTTAACCGTTTCTACTTCAACACTATCGAGTGGTGCCATTTTGATGGTACCAAATTCATCCGAGGCTTGTGCTTGTATGATTAGATACCGCTTTTGCTGATCGATAATTGCCGGAGCTTCAATACGCCAAATTATTTCATCCTGATCATCATAATCCTGGGTTAAATTGGAAGCTATTACCTTATATTGGGATGGCAAAGTTAAGATTGCTTTCCGGTCATCAAAATTCTTAGAGGCCTGAATTTTTGATCTTAATTCAAATTCTTGCTCGGTAGAAACAATACCATCTTTGGCTCCTTCCGGGGTTACAATTTCTTCTTCAGTTAACAATTCGCCAGAAAGGGTTTCAATAATTGTTTCGTCAAATCCAATTGTTATGTCTGCGTCTTTATCCGTGTTTTCATCTTTAGGCGCTACAAGAAGATTGGCAATCAATGTGTCTGGACCCTGGCCAAATTGCGGTGTAACCAGGTTCCAATGTACCGGAGTACCAAATTCAATATCCAGCGTATCTTTTGCTACATAGCTTGTGTCAGTGCCCAAAATAAGTTCATAATTCTGTGGGATAATTAATTCAACCCGTCCTGTGCCAACCAGAAGAGAACCGCCAATATTAACAAGAGATACACTGACTTCGACTGTTTGCCCAACTGAAAGTTTCCCATCCTGATCGTTAATCGATAAATCAACCGTTGCCAACGCCTGGCTCTCAATGATTACCAATGCAGTTGAATCAAAAGGCGATTGAATAAAGGCGGAACTTCCGCTCAATTGTGATTTTGCACTATCTATTCTCACAGTAAATAGCTCACCGGCAAGATTTTCTTGTGCGTCTGCAATTATTTCAAATTCAATTTCCTTTTTTTCTCCTATAGCTATAAATCCAATTGCCATGGAAGGGTTATCAGTCTGCGATCCACCATCACTTTCGATACTCAGCCAAACATCTTGTACCGCCTCATTCCCTTTACTTTCAACGGTAGATATAACTTTGAAATGTTGGCTTCGATTCACTTCCGCATTAAATTGTGGGTCCAGGTTTGGAGCCTCTACTACCGTGCTTACTATTTGCACAATTGCCGAGGTCCTTACTTCAACTGAGCCATTTTTGGATGCGGATAATATTGTTTCATCATTGTTGTCCTTCGCAGTTAATGACACAGAAATATCAATATCTCCAGCTAGAGATCCAGTCCTTAATACTTGGTACATCAATGTGTCTACTTCTCCGCTTTCTAATGTCCGGTCTCCACCCTTAAGGTTTTGCGGAGCGGATAAAATATATTCGTTTTCTTGAACCACACCAAATCGACGAAATACAACATCACTAATATCAAATGGATCAAATGTCAGGCTTGCCCCACCTGTATCCTGCACAACCACAACTACATTCCAAAAATTAGGATTTACTTGTCCGGCTATCACTGTATCCTGAGATGGGGTTACCGATACAATTTCAAGTCCAGCCGGCCTTTCAATATTAATCGTTGCTGTGGAATCCACAGAAGGTAATATAGTTACCAGATTCCCGGTATTGTCTTCCTTGGCATTTAGGATGGTGCTTGTAAATGTTTCCGGTATACCAACCGCTTGTGAGGCTGTTACTAAAAAGGTGGCTTCTCTCTTATTCCCGTCTCCCGGTATATTTATTTGAACGGGTGAGTTAAAAACAGATTGACCATCGTTATCTTTTTCCAAATTAACAATAACAGAATTAGCACCACCTTCTCCGTGATTTATTATTTCAACTTTGACTTCAAATACCTGGCCGGTATTAATATCCGGCTCATTGGGAGCATTTATTGTTGTAGATAGAATTTGAATTACTGGTGGTGTTTGTATAAAAAAATTACTTGCATTATCAGATTTGTCACTAATTTCGCGGCCACTGTTCAACTCAAATCCTCCAACTGTTGCATTGACCGTAAAGAATCCGGTAGTGTCGCTGGTTTTATCGATTGTAAAGGTTAAACTTGCTACCTGTTCGCTGACTAAGTCAAAACCTCCCGAATCCAGACCCGGTGGTTGGAGAACAACAAAATCATCGGCAGGAATGAATTCTAAAAATGTCAAAGCTGCTGAGGTATCTATTCGTATCGTACTCCCACCCCTATTTTCGATATTTGCGGTTACAAACCAATCATTTTCCTGTCCTACGGTTACTTGCGATTTTGTTTTTTGAATAAATCCGACAATTAAATCGGCCTGAGTTTGAATTGTCAAACTCGCAGATGTCCCATTCGTCTCAACAGTAATCGGATCAGTGCTGGTTAAATCCGTCACATACAATTTTCCTTGGATATTTGCGACCCCATCCGTTGAACCTGTATTTTGGATTTCGAATCGAACAGAATCACTGACCCCCGGTCCCAATGTTGTTGAATTTTGACCATTGCTGTGAAAACTGGATGGAGTACTTATTGTATACTCCTGGGTTATTTCAGTACCGAGTAAAATTGTGATTCGCGCGCTATCAAATCGCACGGTAGAACCACCGGTATTATTATTGTTTCTCACATGCATCCAGACATCCCAATCACGAGTCTGATTTTTAGTAACTTCAGATTGTGATGGTTGAAGCGAAACAATTTGGATAATTGATGCTTGAACAACGACCCAACTATCGGATGTATCTGCATCCGTATCCGTAATCTCAACATCGGAATTCCGGTCAACACCCGAAATTGTACCATCAATTGTAATAGAACCCTGTTCAGCGCTTCCGGTAGCATCCACTTCAAACTCGAATGTTCCTATTTCCCCACCTATAATTGATGCCGGATTCCCTGCATCTGCATTAACAGTATATTGGTTGTCTACGGGGGTTGCTCCACTTCTGAAAGCCAGGCCTGCATTTGAGATATCTGCCACAGCTTGCCCCGGGTTTTGCACTCTCATTTCCACTTGCATTTTTTGCTGGCCTTGAGAAATCTCGTCGGGATTCGTTGAGACACTTATAATTCTTAGACCGGCCGGGGTTTCAACCCGCCAAATATCCGTAGTGTCTGCACCTTGAGCTGAAACTGTAACCGAATTTACGGTACCGCTTACATTTCCATCAATGGTAATATCTGTATTGATGGTAGCATCATTATTAATATCAATGGTAAAATCAATGGTTGTTGTAGTGTTTGCTGGTATTACTAAATTACTTCGAGTACGTCCTGTATAATCTCCATCATAGCTTGTAAAATCAGGCGCCGGACCTATAAAAAACAGTGAGGCCGTACTATTGATAACCTGCTCACTGCCAATGTTTTCTACCGTCATTGTTACTATTACATCCTGTTGACCCTGGCTGACCAAATTTCGAGCTGATATTTTAAGAATTCGTAAATTGGTGATTTGTACCTTTGTGTCTCCCGCAGCGTTAAAACTGTTTGCTCTTATAAATGCTGTCCCTCCCTGGGTTCCAGCTTGAAGTTCAAAAGAAATAATGCCTGAAGAATTTGCCGCAATTTGAATATCCGGCAGCAGTGGATCTAAATCTTGTGGGTTTGTGATAGTGCCAAGGTCCGTGGCAACTGTAACCAACGTACCTGCTTCAATCGGATTCAGATCATTGTCCCTGATTACATTGGATTGAATAATTGATTTACTTGTATTATCCGCCGGTAACACGGGTGGGGTTGCGGTTAATTCGATAGTACCGGTAGGGTTTCCTGGTTTTACACTAATAGTCCCGGTCTGATCACCTTGTGCACCAACCACGGTTACGGAAATTAAACCGAATTTAGGCGCTTGTACCGGTGAGAATATCACACTGGAAGCGTCAGAAATACTGACTTCGGGATCAAGATTACTTGAAGACCAATTTACATTTTGAGGGCCAAGGTAAGTATCTCCCGCATCAAATCCCGCTGCAAAAAGTGTAATCGCCTGATCGGCTGTTATTGTTGAGTCGCCAAATTCTAAGGCACCAGCAGGAGGACCACCGGTTTTTGTCATGATTAGGACATGGTCAAGCAACCCGGCACTCACTGTAATCGTGCCAGTCGCGTCATCGATCAAAGTGGCATGGTCTCCGGTGATCTGGCCTGTACCTATTGTTGTGGCTGTTAATATTGTCGAAATTCCGGAAGCATCACTTAGCGTTCCGATACCGCCACTTAAACTCCAATCTACACTGACATCGCCTATATAATTGTCATCAGAATCAAAACTTGACGCATGTACCGTCAGTAAGCTGTCCGGCTTCAACTCTATTGTTGTCACTTCTGCTGTCTCGCCACTTACTCCACTCAACACCTTAATACGGTGAGCCACTCCATCACTCACATTTATCGTGCCTGTTGCATCATCGGTCACGCTTGGTGTCGCATGGTCTGCCGTGAT
>CAYXGW010000123.1:0-18322 GCA_964464595.1 uncultured Deferribacteres bacterium | reverse complement strand
ACAGCCTGCATGACGGGATGACATGTCTCAATCTTTTGGAAAATCGTTATAAATCTGTGGAAATCTGCAACTAATATTGTTTTCACACAGCCTCTTAAGGTTAAGGTTCAAAACAATATTAACTTCAGAGATTTTATGACAAACAAAAAATAACTTATTCTTAATCTTAACCTCAATCTTATGAAGCCTCTTTCCCATAAACCAAAGCAATTACAATCCCGCCAATGGCTTGCTCCACAACATGCCATAACTCCAAATAAACCGCGCCCATCGGCCAATTCAAAGCACCAACAAATACAAGATGTAAAGGAATCACCCAAAGAAGTCCTATTATGATTCCAAATTTCATCCCTTCTTTTACCGGCGGTCCGCCTTTATAACCCTGTGGATACATATAAGCCATTAATATGCATAATACCACATAACCGGCAGCGATGAATCCCATGTTGGGCGTGGGCACTGCGCTCAAAACCGGGGTAAGGAGTTCATCATACTTGCCGGCCATGATAAGTGCATGCCACAAACCGCCAAGAGAAAATTGCACAACAAAGCCGGCTAATGCTGCCAACAAAAGTTTCTTAACATTCATCATTCCTCCAGGAATTAATCCGTAATATTAGTTATTTGCACCAGTTTAACGAATGGGAATTACATTGTCAAGCATTTTTAGGAAGGTTTCAAATAATTGGATGGCCGGAAAAAACAGTCTTAATCAAGTTAATACGATAAAGAAACCTAGTCTATTCATAAACATTATTACTGATATCCAGGAGACTGTGTCCTGAGCTTGACGAAGGGGAGCTACCTTGCAATTTATTTATACTTACAATTTTTCTATTTCTTTATGAATAAAAATAGATCCCGTTATGGAGGATGTATGCAGAATACTTACAAAGATGATATTATTGTCATCCTGAACCCGCCTGGGTGGGTTAAGGATCTCTAAAATGTCATAAGCTTAATAATATCAAGAGATTCTTCACTTCGTTCAGAATGACATTTCGGTAGATAAACGTATTATGCAACATCCTGTAGGTCGGGATGACAATCTGGTAACTTTGAACGCAAAAGCTGATTCGTGAATTATCCAAGTTACTACATTTTGTTTATCCGCCAAGGTGGGTTCTTTCTGTTTTCACCGGCATAATACAGGCAGATTTCATTTCTCGCCGGATCTTTAAGCTTGGCCTCTCGCCATAGCCAGCTCTCATCTGTTGGTTCCTGTAAAAATTGAAATCCATTACCCTTCAGTGAATCTACAAGTTCGTCAAGTCTTTCAGATTCAAAATAAATCACAACACCGGTTTCATTATTATTAAACCCTTTAACAAGATGAATGGAAACGTTGCGTCGCCTTGAAATAAAATGAGATCATGCTCTTTATTTTATTTTAAACCTTCGTTGAATCTAAAAAACAATTGGAAAGTTGACTGGAAATTGAAAATTAAGGATCATCATAAATAATGTTTACTTATTCTTCAAATATTATGTCAGGATGAAGAATATTACAAAATGAAATGCATCCACTTTTTTAGGTATCCTCTACAAGGATATGTTCAAATAAGGGAACTTCATTTCTACAATTATTAAACATCTACAATGTTTTTAGTTATGCGAGATCTTACAAATCCGTCCTAAACGAGGATAACTCAAATCTGCGATAGCTCATTCCTTCCTTGTGAGTTAAGTTAAAATCGATCATAAATAATCTCGTAGAGGTTTTATTTTTGTAGATATGGAGTTGATCAAGGTTTTCGAATCCTCGTAGAGGATTAATAATTTAGGATCATGAAACTTTCCGCGTAATTCTTAACCAATGTGGTCTTGCCAACTCGGCGAGCGCCGTATAAAATCAGGACTTTGCCATGGCTGATTAATTCTATTATGTTTTCAGATAATTTTCTTGGAATATGCACATTGACAGAATTCGTCCAAATTTAGTCAGTTAATTGACAGAATTTAGAACAATACAGTCAATTAACCCTCTTATTGCTAAATTAAATTATTCATGAACCTTTTCACTGTCTCCAGGAGACTGCGTCCTGAGCTTGACGAAGGGGATCTATTTGGTAACTATTTTAAACTTACAACTATGCTTTGTCAATTTTATGGAAATAGATCCCGCTGCGATGGGATGACATCTTTGAAAACTTCAAGCTTAATACTAGAATTCATGAATAGCCCATGTTAATTAATTTGAATTGAAACCAATATTATATCCCATTCTGTTTAGATTCAAAATGCGCTACAATGCTCGTCCCCACCAAATCACCCATACAATTGACAGTCGTACTACCCATATCGATCAATCGGTAGATCCCGCCTACGATGGCGGCGATTTCCAGGGGTAATTTGAAAGCCTGGACAAAAATAAGGGCGATCACGAATCCTCCTCCCGGAATCCCGCCGGAACCCTCGGATAGAATTAATCCTATCAGGATGATCGTCACTTGCGCGGCCAGATCAAAAGAAATACCAGCAGCTTGGGCCGTAAACAGCAGTACCCCGGCAAGCATAATCGATGTGCCATCTTTGTTGATTTGTGCACCGAGGGGTAACGTAAATGTATAGATACTTTTTGGCAGCCGTAATTTTTTTTCTGCTAATTCCATGGAAACAACAAGGCTGGCCAGGCTGCTGCATGTGGCGGCTGTCGTGGCATAAAGAGGACCGGTTTTCCTGAGAAAATCAAAGGGGGATTGGCGGGTGAAACTGAAAAGAAGGATCATATAAACCAGTACCATCACTGCTTGTGCCGACCAAACACCACCTATGAATAATGCCATGGGACCAAATATTTTTGCTCCATATTGTCCCACAGTGCTGGCAGCCAGTGCGCCGATACCAATCGGACCAAAGCGTAAAATGACGTCGACGAGTTTACGCAACAGTTCAGCCAGGACATCAAATCCTTTATGCAGAAACGCTCGCTTATCAGCAGGTAAAAGCAGCGTAGTAATCCCGATAAAAATTGCAAATACCACAATTTGGGAAACCTTTCCGGCGCTAAAAGCTGCAAAAATATTTTTTGGGATCAATTCCAGAAGCAAATCGATTATAGAAGGCACTTCACCAAAGCTTTCATCAACCTGCTCGGTCAACGTCATGCCGACACCAGGCTTAAGGAAATTCATAGTCAGAAGCCCAAGTGATAAAGCCGTGACAGTCGTAAAAAGATAATAAAGAATGATTTTGCCGCCAATCCGGCCCAGGACACGAATATCTGTCAGACCTGTGAGCCCTGCCAATAAATTGAAGAACACAAGTGGAATGGCTGCCATCAAAAGTAGATTAATGAAAAGGGTTCCCAATGGCTGGACGATTGCCGCTTTTTCTCCAAAGACGAGACCTGAAATGATCCCAAACACCATATAGATAAGGATCTTAATGCCAAGCGATAAACGACGGTAGCGCTGAAATAGTGAGCGTTCAGTTTTATCCGGTTCTGTCATTCTAATCCAAGATGCTTCAAAGCGCTTGTTAACAATACTTCATAATAAGACAAATAATTATCACGGGTTATAGGAATGTATTCATCCATCTGCGCCGGATTTCCCTCTAAAATTTCGCCATTGGGGCGAATCGTATGTCCGATAGACCACATAAACTCCACTACGGGTTTTCTACTGACAGGAAAAACCAGAGTCTCTTCCCATTCCCAGGTATTGCTATAACCGCCGGCGGGCATGCCGATTGTATAAGCCAAATTGTTGTCGACAACCTGGGAAGCAAATTGATCCAAATGTGAACCGCCATGGGGTCCAAATAAACAGACCAGTTTTCCGGTGAAATGTACAGCGGCAGGTTTTAACGTGCCATCCGAATATTTGGGCAGGTGAGCCAATTTGAAAGGCACATTATTTGAATATTGCTGGCCATCTTTTAGTGCCTGGGTCACATCATTCTCAAGCCAATCCATCAGCCAGGATCCGTCATTGATAGTTTCCGTAACCCCACTGTCTGTTAAATCTCTGTTCTTAAATCTTTCTCTTCTATCGTTGATAAACTCTTCAGTGATATCACTGATCCTGAGATTCCCGAATGTCGTCTTAAAGGATTTTGAAGTAAGCTTTTGCAGGGCATATGCTCCTTTTGATCCACCCCGGCTACGAGTGCCGTCCCAGATGATCGAGTAGTCCAGCATATTGTTTACCGACGCATATTCGACAAGCCGACCCATATCAGCAACCAAGTTTTCTCTGAATCCGTACCAGTCTAACAAAAGGATTTTCTTGCCCTCGTCATTCTTATACAAAACATAAGTTTGGCAATCATAAATTTTGCTAAAGCCGGGATATCGATGATCTCCAAATCCTTTATAAAAGCCGTGCCAATCAATCGTCTCCGGCTCTAAATAAGGCAAACTGATTGTATACCTGGATCCATCTCTTTTTTCCAAAACACAGGTCAAGGCATCCTGTTCCAGAGTCTGCGGAATACGATACGTTTGTGTCGGGAGCCCTTCTGCAAATTTCCACCATAGTCCATTGATTGTCGAGTAGCGATGGTAAGGTTCCACCTCATTGAAATAATTGTCGATTTCTTGTCCATTCACTGCCAGTAATTTATCCCCGATTTCCGGTTTGGAATCAGTAGAAAAGGACTCGATGTTTTTAGCATAATCGCTGATAAAAAAGAAAAATGAACCACGTGATCCGTAATCTACCGCAAAACGAATCGGAGCATGTTTCAGTTCAGTTCGGGGGATATTTAAGCCTCCCTCCACAAGACCAACACTAAGATGCCGGTCTTTTCTTGCGCTACTGAGTTTCATAAGCGCATTGAATAGCTTCTCGTCAGTGTCGGCTGAAATTACTTCATCCCGGTATTTCTCCATTTGTATTTGAATATCGAGATTTAGATTTTTATTTTTCACCGGTGAGAATGCTTCCCTGGCCATTGTTTTTGTCATAATATCATCAAACAGCGCGGCGCGGTCCTCCTGGGTGCTAACACTCATTTTCTGGCATGATAAAAAAGTAACTGATATTAAAACAATTAAAACGGAAAGTTTGTTAAAAAAAGGTTTCATATTCATTCCTTTTGATTTGATTGCTAATCATTACATTTATTCCAGAAAATAGCTGTCTGTGAAAACCAAATTTCAAGATAGGCTTTCCTTAAGCCGGGATATTCCCATACGAATATCATCCCATGATTTTACACAAGTCATGCGGATATAATATTCTCCGCTTTCACCGAATGGCAATCCCGGCACAAGTGCAATGTGCTGCTCTTTAAGTAGTCTTTCAGCAAAGGCTGTGGATTTTTCACCTGTAGCTTTGATGTTGATCCAGGCATAAAATCCGCCTTCGGGAGGGACACAAGAAAGCCCGGATATTTTATTGATTTCCGAAACCACGTAATCGCAGCGTTTCTCCCAGTCTGCCCACATTTCCACAACCTCGGGGTGGGTGTCTTCTGATAACGCCAATGCTGCGCCGGCCTGGGTGAAGGAACCGGCACAAGTCATGAGATGTTGCTGAAAGGTGACTCCTGCCGAAATAATAGATTTCGGCCCATACATAAACCCGATGCGCCAACCGCCCATGGAAAAGGTCTTGGTAAATCCCATGAGCCCAATAGAGCGTTCCTGCATCCCGGGCCTGGTGGCAATGCAAATGTGGCGTCGCCCTTTCCAGGTGATCCGTTCATAAATTTCATCGGAGATGACCCAAAGATTGTGTTTTTGCGCGATTTCAGTTATAATATCAAGATCTTCTTCTGTGTGGACAGTGCCGGTTGGATTTTGCGGCGAACAGAAGAGTATACAGCGTGTACGGTCAGTAATAACGGCTTCAAGGTCTTCTTTTGTCCAACGAAATTGATTTTCTCTGCGAATCGGTACCGGAACAGTTACACCTCCACAAAACCCGATGGTAGCCTGGTAGCTGACGAAGCACGGATCTTCGACAATCACCTCATCTCCCGGATTAATGGTGGCCAATAACGCAAGTGTAAGACCATTTTTACAGCCGAGTGTCGCCATAATGGATTTATCCGGATCCGCAAAAATTCCATTTTCTCGCTCAAGTTTTCGCGCAACCATTTCACGATAGTTGTGCTTGCCCTGGGCCATGGTCTGGTGGGTATCTCCATTTAACAAGGCTTCAGCCGCAGCCTTGTTAATGTAATCGGGACTATGTTCCGAAGCACGGCCGGCTGAAAAATCGAGGATATCAATACCCTTCCGTCGCATATCAGTTGCAATATCCGCTATCCGGACTGTTGCCGACGAAGGTGTATCGGTCATCCTTTGTGCAAGAGTAAGACTGTTTTGGGTTGAAAGGTTGTTCATAATTTTTACGGTTAAATCAAGATAAGACTGATGTAAGAGATAGTCAAGCATGAACGTTGTCGTGAAGATGAGAAATGAAAATGGGAGTCGTGAGATAGCAGGCGGAAAGAATAACCACAGAGCCACTGAGAACACAAAGAAAATAAAATAGAATTGGAGAATGGAGTGTAACCGTGTTGATGCCATAAACCCCACAATTTTCTTAGAATTAAAACTCGCTAAAAATGTCATTCTGAGCAAAGCGCAGAATCTCTTGATGCTTATACTTTTTATGATTCTTAATTTTTTGTTTCATTTCAATTATCAAGAGATTCTTCACCCGCTGAAGCGGGATTCAGAATGACAACTAGTTCTCTTTATACCATCCTTGCTTAAATCTCTCCAATAAGGATTTGTTTTTTCAATGAGTTCAATTTTTCTTTTTCTTAACCAACTTTAATTGCTTTTCACGAATAATTGCTTGATTAATATCATAACATGTTTCATAGTAGACAAGTTTCGATAGATTATATTTAGACGTAAATCCCTTTATTAGTTTTTCTTTATGTTCATAAACTCTACGATTCAGGTTATTTGTAACACCAATGTATAGTGTGCCTGATTTATTGGTCATAATGTATACATAGTATTGATGCATAAACCCCACAATTTTCTTAGAACTAAACTCGCTAAAAATGTCATTCTGAGCAAAGCGAAGAATCTCTTGGTGCTTAACCTTCTTATGATTCTTAATTTTTTGTTTCATTTCAATTATCAAGAGATTCTTCACCCGCTGAAGCGGGATTCAGAATGAACATCAGTCTATTGTCTGAACCATGATTTACAGGGTTAACCTGATCACCACAATCACTTTTTCGTAAATCAGTGAAACCCCTTAATCAGTGTAATCAGTGGTCAGTGGTCAGTGGTCTAGAAACAGATCCGGCACCTGGGGCAATGCCAGCCATTGAGCAAATTTGTTGTAGGTTTTGCCTACTTTTTGCGCCATCTCAATTCCTTTTTTAGCTCCTTTAATCGCTTTGTGAAAATCCGAATTCTTATCCTCGACTTTATCCAGGAAACGGCGCATTTTATTCATCGGTTTTGCTAATTCTTTTTCATCCGATTTTGGACTAACTTCATCAAGACTGTCCTCTATCCTGTTGAGTTCTTCTTTTAGTTCCGGATTTGCACCGGCTATTTCATTTTTCAATGCTGCAAATTCATTCTGGATGGCTGGTAAATCCACTTTGATATCGATATCAATATCAACATTGACTTCTACATCGGTGGTTACTTTTACATCTGCTTTAGCGCCTTCAACATTAATATCGATTACAGGCTTAAACTCGATAATTTGATCCCTTTCCCTTTTGCCTTTCATCTCATTGTCTGCATCAATGATCACATCACTAATCAGAGAAAGCACATTGACATCTTTTATTTTACCGACTCTGCATTTAATATTTTGTTCTCCTTCCTGTTTATATTGTTTCAATTCATCATAAGAAAAAAAATACGGCGCTTCATTTTTTTTACATTCCTCGCAATTACAAGGAACCATTTCGTGCACCACCAACGTTTCAAACGTATCATGTAAATTTTTCACTTCATTGCGAATAATCGCCAATGTCTCCAGGCGATCATTGCCAAAAATGCGAATTTCCAATTTTTTTGCATTAAAGTATTCGACTATTTCCGCCAGACTATCCCCGTTTTTAACAACCATGCCATTCTTCCACTGCTGCTTTTTATAAATATATTTGTTCATTCGTACGGTCAGGCGTGAGAGTATCCCTTTAGGCATAAAATCATATCGATATTCAAAATGAAGTAAATCCTTTTCTTTGAAATCGTTCTCCAGCTTTTTATTTGCGGGCGGCTTTTCAGGCAGCAAATCCGGAATGATATACTTTTGCGAATTACCAATCTCGTAGCAGAGTTCGAAGTTTAACATGAGCTGCAGTAATTCCGCATGTTTGTCCTTATAATGCCGTTGCTTCCAAATCCGCTCTAAATCCCTGTTATCGAATTCGCCGCCATTTTCGATGACCGTATGATCAAATAAAACCTGGTAAACCGCTTCTGTGGCCCAGCGTGTATTCAAAATCAAAATGCTGCGTAAAAGCCGGTCTTTCTGAAAGTGCAGGATGACTCCCAGGTCATGCAGGAACTCACTGATATAATCCGCCTGCTTTTCGTCCTCAATGCCATAGTTTTTGCAAATCTCCATATACTGGTCGTGGGTGATATAATTTTGTTTTTCTGCTTCCAGGTCCCCGCGAATACTGACCCAATTTTTAGGAATCGGATCCTTGCCGACGTGAGGCAGGTCTTTTATAAATGTCTGTATCGCTTTGGATAAATCTGCCAGGCCGGTATTATCAGCCAAATTGACCGGAAAGACTTTTTGTACACTTTTAAATGATTTTAAAATAGATTCCGGCACAGATTTTTTATATTTGTGTTTTTCATTGAGCACGATGAGAACCGGGCTCTTACCGCTGAGCAGCTCCAGGATATTCAGCCAATAGTAAAAATCCGTGTCTTCTTTACGGTTATCCGCCATCAGAACATAGAGCGACCTTTTGGTCAGAAAATAACGGTGTGTTGCATGCATAATATCCTGGCCGCCAAAGTCCCAAATATTACACTGAAAAGGGATCTTTTTCGAAAAAGGGAAATGCCATTTATTAACTTCAATACCCTTTGTCATAGGCTCGGTAGCGCTCAGTTTGTATTTTGGATCCTGTAATTTTTTGCACAACGATGTTTTACCTGCGCCGGGCTCGCCCACCAATATGAGCTTCGCTTCATATATATAATCTTCGCCTTGAGATTCTAACTCTGCAAAGTAATTAAGGATTCTTTCTATGTTGTCCTTACCAGTTGCTATTTCAGGAGGCAGCTTTAGGAGGTTGTCTTCCAGATCCAATTCCGTTAAATTTGTCAATTGTGAGATTTCCGGCGGTAGTGTGCTTATTTGATTCCCGGATAGATCCAATTTTGTCAAGCTTGTCAATTGTAAGATTTCAGGGGGAAATATATTCAATTGATTACTGACCAGATACAATTCTTTTAAGTTAATCAATTGTATAATTTCTGGCGGTAGTGTGCTCAATTGATTTTTACTAATGTTCAATGTCGTTAAGTTTGTCAATTGTGAAATTTCAGGTGGGAGTATGTTGAGTTGATTGTTGGTCAGATACAACTCTATTAAGTTTATCAATTGTGTGATTTCCTGCGGAAACTTGCCAAATGGATTATTGCCCAGCTTCAACGTCTTCAAGTTTGTCAATTGTTTGATTTCAGGCGGAAGTGAGCTGATTTCATTTTTATTCAGAGACAAATATTCTAAGTTATTAAATTTGAAAATAGTTTTGGGGAATTCTGTCAATTTAAGATCTTCCAATTCCAAGCGAAATACACGATCCTTGTAATCTCTTTGATACGCTATATTTACTGTTTTATCTTTTTTAGTTTCTTTTAATTTTACCCCTATCTCTTCTTTTAATTGTTTAATCAATTCTAAATCATTACTCATATTCCCACCTATTGAATTATTTATTATTTAATGCAATCTTAGTTTTTAGAATGTTTGTGATTTCACCTTTATTTTAAAATTTGCTTTTTTCTCCAGGGATGGGGTTCTGTTTTTTTAATATAGTAAGAGAGAAGTTAATAACCAAGGATTGTCTGAACCGCTGATTACACAGATTAAATGATTACTTGATTTATTATCTTAACGATTGCTGTTCTTAGAATCAATAAGAGCATGTGTCATTTCGAGCCCGGCTCGAGGCTGTTGCAAAATGCATCCAAATATGATAAAAGTGTCATCCTGAGCGTAGCGAAGGATCTTGTTTGAAACTCGTTGTAACTGTCGTATAATCAAGTTATTAGGAGCAGTACAAGCAAGATTCTTCACTTCGTTCAGAATGACATTTCGGTAGATATGCCTATTCTGTAACGGACTTCCTGGCCGGGAGAAGCAATCTCCTAATCTCATCTCGATTGTTGGAGATTACTTCGTCGTCCCGTCGGGACGGGACTCCTCGTAATAACACGCAATACTAAAAAACCCCCACCATCTTGAGAAAAGGATACAAAGAATAAACCACGACCAAAGCAAATGCCGGCGGATCGATATGGCTGTCTGCGTGGATTAGAAATAAAGCCGCGAAAAATTCCGCCAGGAAAGCCACCCCGATTCCAGCGGCAAGTCCCAACCCAATATTGCCGGTGACGGCTACAACCAAGCCGGCGCTAAGGACGATGTGATGAGTCACAGGAACTTTTAGTCCGAATTTAAAAAGGACCAGGGCGACTGCGGTTAATCCAAAGACAAAAATAGACGATCCGGGAATCGCAAGTTCGATAAAACCAGCCGCCAAACTCATGACCACACTCAATATCAAAAGGCGAAGAGGGTTTATTTGCCAGGGGAATGCATCCGATTCGCTGCCGGGTTTCCAGCGGCTGCCGTTGCGAACAATCCCAAATAATCCCGTTGAACCGAATGCCAAACGGGTGATCACACCACTGATCACAATAGTTGCAGCAATAGAATTGATCCAGGCAATTCCATCAATTTTTGGCAACCATTCTAAAGCTAAAAAAAGTAAATAGCCTAAAACTCCAAAAGATCCGCCCACGGCCAATATGGCCGGAGATTTTAGTTTAATGAGGGGAGTTACAATATCGCGGCCGCTCTTTAATTTGCCGATTTTAGCAGCATAAGCCGCCGCCGCCGCGCCGCCGCTAAATGCGACATGCGGTCCGAGAAAGGGTCCCCAGGTGATGGTTTGTAGAATGGCAGCATCACCGGTGGTGAGATAGATTACAGTTCCGATCATGGCAGAAAGCCCGCACAGCATGAACAAACTTAAACCGCCAATTGTCGCTCCGGTCGCTCCGCCGGCAAATGCGACGAGGAGGAGCCAATAATCCAATGGCGCCATTATTTATCTTCGCTGAATTCCAGCATGCGTTCTGACAATTCTTTTACGGTGGGGTAATTCATGACATCACGAATGGATATACTGGTTTCGAATTCCTTTTTGAGCTTATTCACCAGGGAAGCAGCCAGCAAGGAATGGCCGCCGAGCTCATAAAAATTGTCGTCGCGTCCGATGTTTTCGATGCCGAAAAGTTGTCCCCATATCTCCGCTATACTGGCCTGCATACCGGATTCCGGCGCGACGAAATCGTCTTTCATTTGCGGCCGGTAATACCTGGGCCGCGACGAGGTTTTTTCCAGGGCGGCCTTCTTGTTTTTTACAAATTCACGCCTGATCCATAGATCGATGCGGGCTCCCAGGTCCCGGGTTGAGACAACAACATTGCTTAGCCCATTGTTAGATAATAACCGCTCAAACACCTCAATGCCTTCTTTTGATGTAATGCCATCCCGTAATTCTTTCTCCAACCAATACTGCAGTTCGTCGGGCATTTTGGTGGTTAAGCCCATACCCACTTCTCCCCACATATCCCAATTAATCGATAAAACCCTTTGCTTTCTTTGCCAATGGGCTGTGAGTGCATACGCATCCAGATAGGCATTGGCGGCGCTGTAATCCACCAAACCGATGCCACCCAGCAGAGAAGCAACCGATGAACACAATAGTACGAAATCGAGGGTTTCAAAGTTCAATATTTTAGCCAGAACTTGTGTGCCGGTTATCTTAGGCGCGAGAATTTCTCCGGCAGTTTCCATATCCTTTAATTGAATAATACCTTCACCCGGTAACCCGGCAGCGTGAATGAGACCATGAATCGATCCGGTTTGCTGCACAACTTTTGCAAGCTGCCTTTTCATCTTCTTCTGTTCGCAAACATCGGCAGTAACCAAATGGATTTCTGCCCCGGCAGCTTCGATTTTCAACAGTTTTTTTATTTTTGCCTTTATTTGCTTGTCAGTGTTTTTATCTGACAAACTTTCCGACCATTGTTCTTTTTCCGGGAAGGCCGATCTACCGGTCAAAATAAGCCGGGCCTGGTAGCGTTTACCCAAGTGTTCTGCCAGGACCAGGCCAATGCCGCCCATGCCGCCTGTTATGAGATAAACACCGTTTTTGCGAATCTTTGAATGGCGTTTATGCTTTTTTTCAATCTGAACTCTTTCATAGGATTGCAGCCAACGATGTTTGCCGCGGTAAGCAATTGTCGGATCCGAGAAATTCGTGAAACTTTCAGCCAGTAAATGATCGATTAATTCCTGATCCGGCAGCATCTCTTTATCCGGATATTCGATATCGATGTGAAGACATCTGACATCCGGGTATTCCTGGGGAATGACTTTGAGCGGCCCGAGTATGGGAGCTTTCTCAGGACAAATCAGTTCCTCACCGGTTACATGCTGCATATTGTTCGAGATCACAGAAAGTACGATTTCTTCCGGCAGGGTTTCCTTGCCGAGAATTTGAGCGAGATAGATCAGGCTGGTAAATCCGGAATTTTGGCGTTTATTTAGAGATCCATTTTGTTTATGATCTCCAAAGTCCGTAACAGTCCACATATAGAGAATCTAGTTGAGGAAAAAACTTTCTGTCTTTTAATTCGTCCCGCAGTTCTTCATAATCGCTTCGCAATAACGGGTTGATTTGCCACAATCGGTTATTCAGTTTTTTGAATTCATCGCCCACTCGAACTGCAATAACATTTTGCTTAAGCTGCTTTAATCTTTCTATCACTTTTTGCCCAAAACCACATTCATCTACAAAAATAAGCCAATGCTGCTTTTTTAAAGATCGCAGTAATGCATGGTTGAGGAAAGTCGTTTGTTTCTAGGATGAAATGTAAAACCATTCGGATATATTTTGATTCTTCACCAGCGTCTTTTGTTGGTGCGGCGCCCCGGGACTCATAGGTTTTACATCAAACCAGTATTTTTGCCGTTCAAAAGGATAGGTAGGAAGGGGTATACGAGCGTAGCTTCCGGGTTGATAAAATCTGTCCCAATCTACCTGAAACCCGGACTTCCATAAGTTACCGAGAGTATTGTAAATGGATTCGATATCATCCTGATGTGCACCCGCTCCGGGTATCGAAGCAAAAACGGTAACTTTCTTGTTTCTATCCGCATTCATTTTTGTTAAGGCGGTTAATGTGCGGCCGGGTCCAACTTCGAGTAGAATTGCATTTTTGTCGAATGCTACTTTCTGTACCGCGGATGAAAATAGAACAGGTTGCCGTAAATTATTGGCCCAATAAGAAAGTTCTGTCATTTCTCCATTCCGGATCCAATCTCCGGTAACCGTAGAAAGCATCGGCAGCTTGGGATCACCGCGAAAAACTGATTCACTTGCAGATATAAATTCGGCTAATATCGGTTCCATCATATGGGAATGAAAGGCGTGTGAGGTCTCCAGAACCTGGTGTTGAATTTCCTGTTCGGAAAATTGCAAACAAAGATTCTTCACGGCGGGTTCCGATCCTGCCAACACACAGAGATTCGGAGTGTTTATAGCTGCAATTGAGATCGCTGAATTTAGATAGGGTTCCAGTTCTTGCACCGAACGTGCAACTGCCAGCATTTTTCCCTTTGGTAATTTCTGCATCAGCTGCCCCCGTTTTGAGACGAGACTTAGGGCATCTTCCAGGGAAAACACACCGGCCAAACAGGCGGCAACAAATTCTCCAACACTATGGCCAAGCAACGCGCCGGGATAGACACCCCAGCTGTTCCATAATTTTGCCATAGCATACGAAATCACAAAAAGCGCCGGCTGTGTGATCACCGTTTGGGTCAAATCATTTACTGCTAGTTTGCCATTATTGGTTTTTGGATATAAAATATCACGGATATCTACATGCAGAGTATCCATCAGGATTTCCGAGCAGTGATCGACATTGTCTTTAAAGATCGGTTCTTGCCGGTAGAGTCCTTCTGCCATGCCGACATATTGGGCTCCTTGACCGGGAAAGAGAAAAACAAGCCGGGTTTTTTCTTGCGCCCGACTCACATTATTTTTTGATTTTTTGAGAATCCTGATTGTTTCATCCACCTGGGAACCAACCACAAATTGTCTATATTGAAAAGGCTTGCGCCCCATTGCCAGTGTATGGGCTGCATCACCCAGATTTATATCCGGATGCTGCTTTAAATGTTGCGCCAATCGATTTGCCTGTGCGTTCAAAGCAGTTTCGGTTTTTGCAGAAAGAAGAAAAAGATGTTGTGATTTCGATGATTGGGGAGCACTAACATGTGGAGCTTCCTCCAGCACCAGATGCGCATTGGTGCCGCCGAAACCAAAAGCGCTTACTCCTGCACGTCTTGGATAGCCGTTGGTTTCCCACTCCTGCAGTTCTGAATTTACATAAAAGGGACTATTGTTAAAATCAATTTTCGGATTCGGTGATTGAAAATGTAAACTCGGCGGGATGAGGCGATTTTTCATTGAAAGGACAACTTTAATAAAGGATGCAACACCAGCAGCGATATTCAAATGTCCTATATTTGACTTAACGGCACCTATCGCGCAAAATTCTTTTTTGTCGGTCCGAAAGGCTTGCGTCAAAGCTTGAATTTCAATTGGATCGCCTAATTGGGTTGCTGTTCCATGCGCCTCTACATAACCGATGCTTTCGGATTGAACATTAGCGGCTTCATGAGCCGCCCGGATAACTTTGGCCTGACCCCGGATGCTTGGCGCAGTGAATCCGATCTTATCGCTGCCGTCATTATTTGTGGCTGAGCCTTTGATAACAGCCTGGATTGTATCCCCGTCTTTTATTGCTTGCTGAAGCTCTTTGAGCACTACGACACCGACACCATCGCTGAAAACACAACCCTCGGCCTGGGCGTCAAATGTACGGCAATGGCCATCCGGGGAAAGGAGCATGCCTTCCTGGTACATGTAACCACTTTTATATGGAAAGGACAGCGATACTCCGCCGGCAATCGCCATGCCACATTCGCCGCGCATGATGCCCTGGCAAGCAAGGTGAATCGTGACCAATGAGGTCGAACAGGCGGTAAGGGCTGTGATGCTTGGTCCTTTTAAGTTGAGTTTATAAGATATGCGGGTGGCGATATAGTCCCGGCTATTCAACACAAAATTTTCAAATCCGTCAGCGGAGGACTGGCCATTTGACATTATATTATAGAACCAACCATGATTTTCATTGGCACCAAAATAGACCCCGATGATATAATGGGAAACTTCGGAATTATATCCTGCATTTTCAAGGGCTTCCCAGGAACACTCATGTAGAATTCGAAGTTGGGGATCCATTATTTCGGCTTCGGCCGGCGGATAGCCAAAAAAATCTGCATCAAACAGATCCAGGTTTTCCAAAATTCCCTTAGCTTTTACATATTGATCATTTTTCAACACCTGGGGATCGATGTCGGCCCGAAGCAATTCTTTGTCGGAAAATACGGTAATGGTTTCTTTGCCATTTTTCAGGTTATCCCAATATTCATCGATATTGTTTGCGCCGGGGAATCTGCCCGCCATACCGATTACGGCGATCTCTGGTTTATTTGTCTCTTTCATAGTCTTTATAATAGGACGTTATTGTTTTTGTTTGGGTTACATCAAAAAAATTAGACCGAATTAACAGGATAGACAAGATTTATTTTATTGAAAGTATATTGTTTCATTATATCACGTTTATCTTCTTCTCACGAATTGCAATAAATGATTGAAGAGATCATTCTGCAAATGTATTTCTACCATGATACCGTAAACTTCCAATTCCTTTTATTTGAATATCTACACATTTTCAAAAACAATATTGGAAGAGTAATTTACGAAAAAAGAGAAAGGATGTTTATTGAAGAAAATAAAATGCCCCGGTCTTGTGAATCAATAGACAAAACCGGGGCAATATATAAGCGCGATTATAGCCTCTTAAATAATGGCTTATTCTCCGGCTACTTCCATTTTGACAGGTACTTTAAGCTTATCCCAATGAAGATAAGCAGTACCGGAATTCCCTGCCAGGTTTTCAAATCCATACATTAACCATTCCTGATGCGCTGCTTCAACCGGTGTAACTGTTACCCGAAGCGCATCGTTTGCTTCATCATAAGCGAAGCTGCCCCAAATATCGCTTTTTTTGCTGAATATGACGACCCAATCTTTTTCGGATGGGATCATGTGAATGCCATATTTACCGGCAGCCAGCTTTTTGCCTTCTACCATGAGGTCCTTATTAAATTCGATGGTAGTGTTTTCATTTGCGCCGGCGCGCCATGGAAATGGTTTATTGTCCGAATATTGATTCCCTTCATGCATTCCATAAGGTTCCAAGCCTCCCCAAATCTTTCTTCCCTTAACACCCGGTCTGCTATAAACTATCGTAATGTCTACGTCCGTACCCAGTCTTTGCATGGTAGTCGCTTTTAAACTTGGACGGGGACCGCTCCCTTGTGCAAATAATGATGAGGGGTAGTCTAACACAAAAGATACTAAAACGATGAAACCAATAATTGTTCTCAGTTGTTTCATGGTTACCTCCAATTTTATTATGATTTAATTGCTAAATGAAAAGTAAAAATTATAGAATTGGTTTAATAAAGCAAGTTTTTTTGAAAAAATCGACGAATTGTGGAATACTCCGGATACGGCAAGATTTTCAAACATGATTATTAAATATTGGCGAGAAATGATGATTAAACCCAACAAAGTATTTATAAATTATGCAGCTAACGCCAACCGGAATTCCTCATTTTCAATCTTCTGATCAAGAATAGGAATTTGGGCCGGTGGAAGCGGCCCGGCTTCTCCAAGCTCATAGCGCAACAATAAATCGTTCTTGAGGGTGTGCACAAGTGGATTTGGAGCATTTGCGAGTATTGAGGCATTGAGACTGTTGACAGCCTCATCATTGCGGTGCAATTCTGCATAGGAGTGGCCCAACAGTAATAGCCGGGTTCTCTGTTGCTTTGTGTTTATATTCTCAATGTCTTCCTTAAACATTTCCACTACATTTGTAAATTCTCTCTTTTTTATTTTTGCTATAGCCAAAGCGTTTACAAAATAATCCTTGTTCGGGCTGTTTTTACTGAGCCCAAATGTGAAACGGTTAATGGCTTCATCCGGATCTCCTGCCTTTAAATAAGACATTGCCAGAATATGATAGCCGATCCAGTCCTGTTTAGATTTCGGATTTTCTATTTGCAAAAAGGATTGTACATCTTCAAATTTGCCCTTCAAAACGAGTATATTTGCAAATCCATTTCTTGTCACTAAATTATTAGGGTAAAGCTTTACAAGACTTTGATAGAAAGCGAGCGCTTCATCGAGTTTATTCATTTCTTTAAGCACTTCAGCCCGGCCACATTTTGCGACGACATCGTTGGGAAACTGGATGGTGGTCTCATCAAATCCAGCGAGGGCTTCATCGAGTTTATTCATTTCTTTAAGCACTTCAGCGCGGCCATTTTTTGCCACGACCTCATTTGGAAACTGGTTGATGATTTCTTCATATGTAGCAAGAGCTTCATCGTGTTTATTCATTTCTTTCAGAACTTCAGCGTGGCCAGTTTTTGCCACGACATCGTAGGGGAACTGGCTGATGATCTCAACATAGGCAGCGAGGGCTTCATCAAGATTATTCATTTCTTTTAGCACTTCAGCGCGGCCAGATTTTACCACGACATTGTTGGGGAACCTGCTGATGGTCTCATCAAATGCTGCAAAAGCTTCATCGAGTCTATTCATTTCTCTTAGTACTTCAGCGCGGCCATTTTTTGCAACAACATTGTTTGGGAACTGGTTGATGATCTCATCAAAGGCAGCGAGGGCTTCATCGAGTCTATTCTTTTCTTTTAGCACTTCAGCCCGGCCAGTTTTTGCAACGACATTGTTGGGAAACCGGTTGATGGTTTCATCATAGGCAGCGAGCGCTTCATCGAGTCTATTCTTTTCTTTTAGCACTTCAGCGCGGCCATTTTTTGCCACGATATTGTTGGGAAACTGGCTGATGGTCTCATTATAGGCAGCGAGGGCTTCATCGAGTTTATTCATTTCTTTAAGCACTTCAGCCCGGCCATTTTTTGCGACAACATTTTTAGGGAACAGGATGACTGTCTCA
>CAYXGW010000122.1:0-18326 GCA_964464595.1 uncultured Deferribacteres bacterium | reverse complement strand
ATGGGACGGGTGCCGGTGAAAGCGACCACCAAGAATGGTTCGATTCGACCGGGAGATTTACTGACCGTATCTAGCAAGCGTGGCTATGCCACGCGCTGCCCCGAGGCTAAAGCATGTGAAGGAGCGATCATAGGCAAAGCGTTGGACGCCTTGGAAAATGGGGAGGGATTGATGCTGGTGTTGGTGATGTCACACTAGGAATTGTTCAGCTTTGTAAGTTCACAGAGGATTTGGCGCAAGCAGGCTGGGCACATCAGGTGATCTTGTGCGCAAAACAAATGAGTTCCGGATGTGTCCCAAACACTTTGCCTGACATTTGCGTTTTATATTTTTTCTTCTTTAATATTTTAGTATCAAACCTACTCTGAATTTCCCAGTCAAGACCGACATTTTCTGAACCAGTAAAATTAACTCTTTTGTCAATGGCTCCAGGTCCTTGGTAAATGCCTCTTTCTCTCATCGAACAATTTTTCTATCTCTGATAACCATAATTTTCCCACCGCCAAGCGCCATGCATCGAATACAGAAAATACAACAGAGTCGCTATGCCGGACAGATCGGGATTTTATATTTCTTTCATGATCTACTGTTGAACAGGATTAGCCGATAATAAATCAGAATCGAAACCTGGAATAAAATAGAGAAGAATTATGGAAGAAATTCAGTCGACTATATCGGTAGATCAAGAATTAATAGACGTTCTCTCCAATCAAAAAATTCTAAAGAACCACCCACAATGGTATCCCTTAATTGAAATCGTTACTGGTGAAACAAATGTAAGCTCTGCAGGATATCCATATATTTCAGATAAAAGCTTTAGATTATTTATTCAAGAAGTGCCACATCTTTTTCAAGATGGACAATCGATTCTCGCCTGGCTAAAATATCTTGACATTGTGTTGAATGGATTGAAAAATGTTCCGGATTGTAAGGTACAATCCGTAAAAAGAGCCGTAAATGTTATTCGTACAGTTGTTTTAACTGCTGGTGTTACAGCTCCACCGGATCTATGGCTTCTAAAACAAGTATTGTCCACTCATAAAGAGTTGGGTATTTTAGATTGGTTACTCACAGAAAAGGCGTTAGAGCCTGAAGAATTTTCAAAAATTCATAAGATCAATCTTGAACAGCTAAAAATTGATCTGGAATTTTTATATTCAAGGGGTTTATTGCAAAAAGGGGATGGTGATTTTAGTATTTCACAACCTGGTTCTGTTTCGAATACATTGAAAAGTATTCAATGGTTACCTAAGGTAGATGGAGATTTATTTAGTAAAATTAAATCCTGGCTTTCTGGTGAAGTAAAAAGTAAAAAAAATGAGATATTCCTTAGAAATTGGTTAAAGTTTGAGGCAGATATTTCATCAACAAATAGCTGGATTGCAAATCATTTCCAAATAGAGTTGGGTTATCGTTTGTTACCTATTGTATTGGCCTTGAAAGTATTAGAATTGACATATTCACTAAAAGAAGGCACTGTTCTTGAAGAAGAAATCTCTGGAATTCTACCTGAAATGAAAGAGATTTTTAGTGAAGCAGGATATATGGAAAATGGCAAAATAACTCAATTAGGCGCTCGTGTATTCCAACGTGGACCCGGGCCGTTTGGAATTATTTATGCGTACAACCCTTATATCAATCAGCTTAGAGATATTCTCAAATCCAAGGTGGTTACAACCTGGGTAAATCGTGCTGCTAATGTAAGTGCCAGTCAGGGCGCAAATAGTAAAAACTTTCAATTAGCAAATAATGCATTAGATCAATTCTGTCAAGATTGTGGATTTAAGTTTACTGTTTTTATAGAACATGCTGTTGGGTTGGGAGAAGCAACCCGACAACGTTTTCTGAAAAGTGGTGAAAAAGAAATCAGATATTTCGGTGCAGACTTGGAAGATGCCGCCATCAATAAAGCTATCGAGCAGCAAGAACTTGGATATTTACCTAAAAATATGGAATTTATTCGTTCTGCGGATATCGGCAATCCTGCAAAAGTAATTCAGTTCCTAAAAGGTAATGAGTTGTTGAATGAGCCGATAGTAATGATGGTGGGAAATGGATTTCATGAGATTCGTGAGCAAACAAACGAAAAAATGGTTAATGTTTTTAGAAAATACCAGGAAGCAAATTTTATACTAATATTTACGGAAGAATCGGCTTTACATGACGAAGCTCTTCTTCATACAGCATGGAATACATATCATGCCGGTTTTCGTTATGTACATAAAATATCCGGACAAGGACTTCGTCCAGCATGGGAGCGAGAAGAGAGTCCGGGAAGATGGAGCTGGCGAAAATGTGCGTCAGTGGGAGGATTTATAATCCTGGATACGTATTCTTATAGAAGTAGAACTATTTATCCTCATAAGAGACCTAAAAATAAAAACCCTTCAATTAGTGAAACCTATTTTTGTGTACCTCAAAAACTCTCCAAGCATCTAATGATTTCATAAAACCCAAATAATTGTCGAATTATAGCGGTTAAAGAAATACTTTTAGAATTTCAAATTAATTATTAAAATCGGGTATGAGTACATGAATCCATTGCGATTTGTTGTGGTGGGTGTTGGAGGTTATGGCTTATTCCATTTAGAAGCGATCTTATGGCTTGAGCAACAGGGACTGGCTAATTTAGTTGGGGTTGTTGCACTTCATCAAGATCAACTTAAATATTCTGAACTCATCAAATCTCTAAAAAATAGAAATGTAGTCATTTATTCAGATACTGATGAATTCTTTGCAAGCGGATGTAAATACACAGATGTTCTTACGGTTCCTATTGGAATTCACATGCATGCACCGGTTAGTCAAGCGGCACTGCAAGCGGGTATTCATGTGTATTGTGAGAAACCACTAGCAGCTACTGTGCAGGAGGTGGACCAGCTTATTTCTGATCAAAGAAAAAGTGATCGCAAGATTGCAATTGGGTTTCAACACATAACCAGCTATTCGATACAGCAACTGAAAGATAGAATTTGTGACGGTCGTTTGGGAAGAGTAAAAGAGATTTCTGCGATGTGTGGTTGGCCGCGCAGCAGCCAATACTATTCAAGAAACGATTGGACGGGAAAGTTGCGTTTAGGCAATAATTGGATTCTTGACAGTCCAGCAAATAGCGGCTATGCACATTATTTACTCAATATGTTATATTTATGCTCCTCTGAACCCGATAAAGCCGCAACTCCCCTAAAGGTTCGTGGAGAATTGTACCGGGCAAACCACATCTCAAGTCCTGACCTGGACCAACTTTATTTTGAGACAGAAGAAGGATGTAAGGGGAGTGCTATTTTCAGCCACAGCAACTTTCATGTAATCGAGCCAATGATGCGGATTGTCTGTGAAAATGGCGATGTAGAATGGGAAACGGATAATGGTAAAACCACAATCAAGTATCAAAATGGCAAAGAGGAGAAATTTGATAATGAAACTCATGCGCATTGGCGCTTTGACGGATTTAAAAATTTGGTTCAGTCCATTCATGAAAATACAAACCTGGTTTGCACTCCTGAAATAGCGAGATGCCACACAGTGACAATCAATGCTATGCATGAAAGTTGTCCGAAAATCGTTCAAATTCCGGAAGATGATATTGTTGTGGTAGAAGATTGGGAAATGTTTCCGCCAAATACTAAAGGAAATTTTCGTAAAGTTAAAAATATGGATGAATATTTGAATGAAGCATTTAATGGAAAATGTTTTTTAAGTGATTTGGGAATACCATGGGCAACTTCGGAACATAGCCAGGTTTTTGAACTTAAGGACTACACCTGTTTTCCGGAAAATAAATTGCAAGCACCCTGAGCGGAGTCGAAGGGTGATTAATCTATTGAAAACAATATCTTGGAAAGGATTTACTATCTTTATAAATAAGAGGAAATCCATATGCAAGTTTTAGGACTTCATATTATTGATGTCCTTTTGATACTCCTTTATTTTGTCGCCATGATTTGGATCGGCAAGCGATTACGCGTTAAGATGCTGAATACCGATGATTACTTTCTTGCCGGCCGAAAAATGGGCCGTGTGTACCAGTTCTTCCTAAATTTTGGCGCTTCCACCGACGCCAGCCAGGCGGCAGCAGTCTCTCGTGAAATATACCGCCAGGGTATCGCCGGCATGTGGATTCAATATATTGTTTTATTCCTCACACCATTCTATTGGTTCACAGCCATGTTGTTTCGGCGCTCACGTCTTATGACTATTGGTGATTTTTTCACAGAACGTTTCGAAAGCAAATCCCTGGGAACGGCATTTGCATTGTTTACTATTGTAACGACTCTCATCGGAAGTGGCGTGGGTTTTATGGTTGCTGCTAAAACTTTTATTGCTTTAACTCCAAAACCTGCGAATGAATTTACCACCGAAGAACGGTTAAGCGTGGAGCAATATAATGAATTCCGTGGGCTGAAACAGCAATATAGTTCAGGGAATCTTGCTGAAGAGGATCGGGATCGATTCGAAGAGTTAAACAGCCTGGATAGCCAGGGCAAATTGCATGCTTTTATTTCTTATGTCAAACCAGTCTATTTTTATTTTATTTATGGCGGCCTTGTTTGTATTTATGTGGTACTTGGTGGATTTGCAGAAGCTGCCATAACGGACATAATTCAAGGAGTTTTGATAATCCTCTTTTCCTCTTTATTAATTCCCTTCGGACTTATGGCCATCGGCGGATTTAAAGGATTGCATGCCTCTGTACCGGAACATATGTTTTGGCTGGTTGGCGCAGAAGCATTGAGTGAGTATGCCTGGTATACCATTGGCGCGATGGCTTTTGCAAACCTGGTTTCGATTGTTGCGGTTGCCGGAAATATGCAGGTAAGCGGTTCCGCAGTGAATGAAAGCAGCGCTCGATTTGGCATGATCGGTGGAATGATGTTTAAGCGCTTTATCATGATATTTTGGGCAATGGCAGGTTTGATCGCGATTGGCCTTTATTCCGGCCAGTTGAACGATCCCGATCTTATCTGGGGTTACATGACCAAACAATTGTTAGGACCGGGGTTTATCGGAATTATGATGGTAGGGGTACTGGCTGCAAATATGTCATCCCTCGATGTACAATCGGTTTCACTTTCGGCACTTTTTGTGAATCAAGTATATAAACCATTAACCGGCCAAAAGGATGAAAAGCACTATATCAATATTGGACGTATTGTTATTGTGATAACCATTTTTGGCGGGATAGGGATGGCTCTTTATATCTCGAATTTGTTGGAACTATTTAAATATTTTATCTCGTTGCCTGCCATTTTCGGTGCACCAATATGGCTTGGTTTTGTCTGGAGAAGGCTCAGTAAATCTGCTGTTGCCGTACAGATAGCTATTTCATTTCTAATCATCGCAATCATTCCGAATCTCTTTCAATCCTGGAACACCGCCAGAACTTATGAGCCCTTTCTAAGACAAACTCTCGAGCGTCAAATAGTCGTTAGGACAAAAGCTTTGACTCCGGATGTCGAGCAAGGTCTTGCAGCTCAAGTGGGTGAGGAAATTTCGAAAGGTAGAATGATACCTTCATACCCTATTTATTTTAATCGAATTGCTCGTGAAAACCCGAATGATCCGAATTCCCAGTTGATTGGATTTGGCCGTTTCAATGCAGAATTGTGGATTTTGAGTCTGGCGGGAATCGGTTTTAGTGATTTTAGCAAAGCACAGTTGGTTGCTGTTCGCTTTCTTTTCGATGGCATATTTCCATTTATTATGCTTATAGTCTTAAGCTATTTTACCAAACCGGCCAGTAAAAAACGATTGGACTATTTTTTTGCCAAGATTCATACCCCGGTTCAGTGTACTCCGGAAGAGGATATCATTACAATTAAAGAGAATGCAAAAAATATTTCGAAGTTTGATTCAAGAAAACTGTTTCCACGAACCCAATGGGAATTTCACAAACCACAAAAAATGGACTATATCGGTTTCTTTGGCACCTGGGTTTTAGTAGGGATCATACTTGTTTTATTGTGGCTGATGGTCAACATAGGCGCTTAGTTGAAGATCAAACTATGATTGTTTGTCGAAATAATAATTAGGAATCACGGTAGTAGATAGGAGTTCACAGTGACGATTGCAGAAGCATTGCATAAAACCAAAATAATCAGGATCCCTTCTAATCCTTTGCCAGTAGAGGAAACCAGCGCAAGTGAAATTCAACATATTTTCAAACTCGAGATTAAATCATATGACACCAATTCGACACCATCTGAAGTATTCAAAATGGCTGTTGCGGGGAATGCTGAGTTCCCAATCAACCGAATAAGAGATAATGCTCCTGAAGAAAAACAGTGGGGATATTTCAGAATAGATTTGGATGGAACCGGTGAATTGATCGCGTCGCATCCGTCGTTGTTGTATGCCTTTACTACACGTTTGCTTGCAGAATGGATGAATCTGCCGGTATCTTCTTTTGAAGAGGGAACATATTTCCCGACTGCCTTTCGCTGGCATCGCCCTCTGTTTGATTATCTATTAACCCAAACCTGGCGAACAGCCCGAAATTTTGATGCTGGAGAGCACATCAAAGAATTGGCCAGGTCTGGATATACACACTTGGAAATAAATGGCCTGGCCTCATCTGAACCGCTTGAAGATTCCGTTCCCGGTGAATTTTATTCTCAATTTTATTCTTATGGTTTGGCATTGGATCAATATGTTTATAGTGACTTGAACAAAAATATTTATCCTGAAGACTATTTATCAGACAACTTAAACTTGTTGAAGGAATATGCACAGCTTGGCTGTAAGTATGGCCTGGAACCTGGAATCCTCTGTTTTGAACCGAGAACCGTTCCGGAAAAACTTCTGCAAAAATATCCAACGTTACGAGGCGCCCGGGTGGATCATCCTTTTCGCAGCCGGTTACCGCGCTACACACTAGCGGTTGCCCATCCACTTGTCCAAAATCATTATAAAGAAATGATCAGAAAATTATTGCGAGAAGTTCCGGAATTAGCATATATGAGTATTTGGAGCAATGACAGTGGAGCAGGATTTGAGTATACCAGCTCACTTTATGTTGGGAGAAATGGCGGTCCTTATTTGATTCGTGAATGGCGCAACCATGAACAGATCGCAGAGGTTGCGGGGAAAAATATTGTGCAATTCATGAAAATTTTACGAGATGCTGCTTCTGAGATCAACCCTAATTTCCATGTATCGCTTCGGCTGGAGCCGTTTAAGGATGAACATGATGTGATTATAGACCATCTTGAGGATCGCCTGGATATTGAAGTTCCATCGCTACTTGTGCGTGGTTACGATTTGCCTTACCAGCATGACAAATATCCTGATATTTCGGGTGTGGCAGGCAGTATACAGCATATTCATATGGATAAACAAGAGCGTGTACTGATCAGTAATCATCAGGCTAAAGGTGTGAAATCGCATTTAATTTATTCTCATGGCAATGGTTATAATTTTGAACCGCTATTGGGCATTCCGTTTCCATGGCTGCTCCATAATAAATTGCAGGCAATGCTGAAGAGTGAGGTGGAGTATGCTGCAAATCTTGGCGGATTTACACCATCCCGGTTGGCTCCGTATCATATCAACCAGGAAGTATCCAGGGAATTTATGTTGAATTCCGAAATTGACATTGATGAGTTCATTTGGAAAAGGGCAAAGTATTGGGTGGAAGAATCAAAAACCGATTTTCTTGTTGATATTTGGCGGCTGGCTGAACAAGCAATTCGCTGGCTTCCGCCATTGCAATTATATTCGCATTTTGGTTTTGTCTGGCTGCGGGTCTGGGTACGGCCAATTATTCCGAACCTGCATGCTATTCCCGCACAGGATAGAAAATACTATGAAAACTTTATGGTGAGCTCATCTAACAATACGAACCTGGTGGATTTGGGCCGGGATGTATTGTTCGATCTGATCTCACAGGAATATGGCGAAAAATTTGTCCAACGTGTTGATGAGAATGTAATCGGTAAACTTGATGAGGCAATCGGATTGGCGGAAAAAGCAGCAGGAAACTCCTCAATACCAGACAATTCTCGCCGGGTTTTTATCGATCAAAGAGACCGACTTTGCGCCTTGAAATGTTGGGTTGCTACACTACGGAGTGTTGCTGCATGGGTAGCTGGTGTTTATGGTTATCTGGCTGCTGATTCCAACGTGAAAAAAGACACAATGCAAAAATTCCTCCAGGATATGATGACGAGAGAAATCCAAAATACAAAAAACCTGCTGGAATTATGGCAAAACAGTCCAGTCAATTTTATGGTGATTTCGAAATCCGGTGAGACCAGCTACATTTATGGTGAGAATTTGGGAGAATTATTGCAGCTGAAAATTGAACTTATGAACAAATATAGGCATGTACAACCGGAAATTGATCCTAATATAATGTGGAAAGTTTAAGCTAATTATGGCTCATCATAATTTGTATACTTCTTCAACATCTAGAAATTGCCATTTTGTCAAATTTCCAGGAAATAAGTATGATTCTGAAAAGACAGATATCACAGCACTTTTTTAATTCATAAAATATTTTTTTCACGATTTTTATCCCGTAGGGATAATGTATTTGTAGCAATTCTATTCTGTGATGCTGTTAAAGTCCTGTAGGGACGAGATATAATATGCCAGGTATTTTTCTATTTCGTCCCTACAGGACTGTGCGTTTTTTTGTTTGTAGAATGGCTGCTACAAATATTTTGTTCCTACCGGGACTATTACTGAAGATATACTAACCCTTTAATCTGTCTTTTATTTTTCGATTAATACACAAGCTGAGATAACATTTTAGAAATAGTATTCATTTTTATGATGAATCCTTTTTATTAGATTTGTCTTGCTTACACCTATTCAAAAAATAAATTAAGACTTGTAGATTTGTTGTATTCTGGATGCAATTACAAAACGACCTGAGAAAAAAATAACCATAACCTTACTTGCACATCGTGAATGATGGATCAGAGCTTACCTGACAAAACTGCAGCGGTACAATTGTTTCATACCTGCCTGATCAATGAATTTTACCCCGAGGTTGGCATGGCGGTAGTCCATATTCTCGAACGGTTAGGAATCCGGGTTGAAGTTCCCTTAGATCAAACTTGTTGCGGTCAACCTTCATACAACGCCGGTTTTGTGGAGGAGACTAAGAAAGTGGCGGCCAAAAACCTGGAAGTTCTGTCCAACACAGAAGGAGCCATCATTATTCCATCAGGTTCCTGTGGCGACATGATCATCCACCAATACCGTACCCTTTTTGTTGAAAACCCGGATCTTCTCAAAAAAGTAGATAAAGTCTCCGAGCGTTGCTATGAGTTTAGCCAATTTTTGGTGGATGTTCTGGGTATCACCGATTTGGGAGCCGGATTGAAGGCAAGGGGAGCATACCATCCGTCTTGTCATCTTTTGCGTGGACTTAAAATAAAAGATCAGCCAAAAATTCTGCTTGAAAATATTGCAGAACTTAAGTTGGTTGAATTTGAAGATCCGGAAGAATGCTGCGGGTTTGGCGGGATGTTTTCCATTAAGAATCCCGAATTATCGGGTCGGATGATGGACAATAAGATCAGCAACTTGGAAGCAAACAAAGTCGATTTGATAATCAGCTGCGATATGGGTTGCCTGTTGCACCTGGAAGGGGGGCTGCATCGCAAAGGCTCTCAGATTCGAGTTCGCCATCTTGCCCAGGTTCTTGATAGCAGGGTGGATTGATGTCACACTTTTATGACCGGGTTGAAAAAGCTCTTGCGGATGACAATCTTGGTGGAGCGGTTAAAAAGGCAACCTCACAATTGCTTTCCAGGCGATCGACAGCATTCTCTTCACTTGAAGATGCCGAGAATTTGAGGGACATTGCACGCAACAGTAAAATGAAAATCTTGTATAATCTAGATGACAATCTACTGAAATTTGAGAAAAGTCTACAAAAAAATGGTTCTTGTGTCCACTGGGCGAAAGATGCAGAAGAGGCAAATAATATAGTCATGGAAATTGCCAAAAAGCAGGCTGTAAAGAAGATTGTAAAATCCAAGTCCATGTTGTCGGAAGAAATTCACTTGAATACAGCGTTGATCAAAGCCGGTTTGCAGGTTGTAGAAACGGACCTGGGTGAATACATCGTCCAACTTGCCGGAGATCAGCCATCGCACATTATCGCACCAATCATTCATATGACTCGAGAAGATGTCGGCAAACTCATGCATGACCGGTTGTCGGTACCTTTTTCTGACGAGCCCGAAGTACTGACTCGCATTGCAAGGCAAAAGCTCCGCCAGGAATTTCTTGATGCGGATATGGGTATAACCGGAGCGAATTTTGGCGTGGTTGAAACCGGCAGTATTTGTCTTGTTACAAATGAGGGAAACGCCCGCATGGTCACAACATTGCCTAAAATCCATGTCGTTTTGATGGGAATCGAAAAATTGGTAGCCACGTTTGAGGATCTTAATCATTTTTTAAAATTATTAGCACGTTCGGCTACCGGACAAAAACTTTCAGTTTATACATCAATCATTCAAGGACCTGTGAAGGGAACTGAAACCGGACCGGAAGAAGTTCATGTTGTGCTTATAGATAATGGCCGCAGTGGTATGCTTGGTGGAGATTTAGCTGAGAGTCTCGCATGTATTCGCTGTGGCGCTTGTTTGAATGTCTGTCCGATCTATAAAAACATTGGCGGTCATGCTTATGGCGATACTTATGCCGGTCCAATCGGCTCTGTCATCACTCCAGGACTCAGGGGATTGGCGCAATGGCATGATTTACCTGCCGCCAGTACACTTTGTGGCGCATGTAAAGAAATATGTCCAATACGAATTGATATTCCCAAAATGCTGTTAAAATTGCGTCAAGATACGCCGCCAAAGATTAAAGCGTCAATAAGCTTAAGAATGGCGATAAAAGCCTTTGGTACGATTGCTGTAATCCCAAAAGTATATAAAGGATTTACTGCCATTGGAAACAGGTTACTCAGATTTCTTGGCTCAAGTGGTTGGCTATCAAATAATATTCCTTTACTTGGCCGGTGGACTAGAGTTCGTGATTTCAAGACACCGGCAAAAAAGTCATTTCAAAGGATGTGGCAAGAGAAGATGGGTAAAGATGGGAACTAATCTTTTAAATTCCAAAGAAGTTATTCTTGCGCGTGTTCGAGAATCTCAGGTCTTGGCCCGACTACCGGAGATAATGCCGGAATCGACTAACGGATTGAAATCTCAACACCAACCCGAATCAGATTTCCTGAAAATATTACAAAAAGAATTTGATTTGCTCGGTGTGGATACTTATGTGGAAAAGAATCAGAAAGCTGTATTCAAGCGGCTGCGAATACTTTTGCAAGATAAATCTGTCCTTTGCTGGAACCTGGACAATTTACCTTATGATGCCGGAATTGTTCTGCAAAGCCGGAATGTTTATTTCGAAACAGATGATAAAATATCACAAGCAAATGCAGATATTGGATTGACAGGCTGTGATGCGGCGATTGCCGAGACAGGCTCTCTTGTGCTTTTTTCAGGAGAAGGGAAACCACGTACGGCCTCTTTGTTGCCATTTGAACATATAGCCCTGATCCGGCAGAGTGACATTTATTTCACGATGAGTGATTTTTTCGATAAGAAAGGAAAAGAAGTAAGCCATGCTTCGTGCATTAATATCATTACCGGTGCTAGCAGAACAGCAGACATCGAAATGTCATTAACTCTTGGCGTCCATGGACCTGGGAAGGTTATTGTTGTGATCGGACCGTAACTGTGGCATAAATAATAAATTCAGTCGAATTTTTGATGGTGGTAATTTTTGTTCATATGCTTCATGTGTAAGGTTTATATTTGAAATAATTAGTTACAATATTTAATGAAGGAATCGCAGAAAGCATTATATTACATTTAGCAACTTTAGTTGGGGATAATTAGATATACTAATAGAAAATAAAAGAGATACCAACGAATCCGTGATTTCTTTCTAAAGCCACAAAAATAACTATCCAGAATATTACTTGCTTTATTACAAAATTGTTACTAATCTAATGAAAAGCGGGAATTCACTTTACGGTAATTCCTGTTCTTTCTGAGTTTCTCATGGGTGGAACTTGCAAACTACTTTTTATTGTGACCCCGCTTAAGATTTTGATTGTGCACTTTTGGTGGAAGAATATGTATTCATCAAATGACTTAGATCATTGTTGTTATTCCTAACCGTAGGGAGGAATCTGGCATTGCTGGATACATAAGTCAGGAGTAGGTGTTTGTAATAATTATAGAGGAGATTTGAAATGAAAAATCGATTTAAATTAGCAGTCACTAGCTTACTGACAATGGGCTATGTGCTAGTAGCGGTAACCTATGTCTGGAGTGCATCGGTGCCGCACCGTAATCTTGCCGCGCTCTCAAACCTGGCTAAGTGGATTTTTGTCGGCAAGGTGATCAGCGTTACAGACAACTATGTTGAGGGGCAGCTCCCTTACACCGAGATCACTTTTCAGATCAGAAAATCGATCAAAGGTGGTCTTCAAGAAGGCAGTAACTTTAGTTACCGCCAGGTCGGCCTATTGGAGCCACGCGATGCAGGAAATGGATTGAGAATAGCCTTTGTAATCCATGGCTTGCCTCAATACCAGGTTGACAAGGAAGTCATGGTTTTTCTATATGGTCCTTCAGCGGTTTCGGGCTTGACGTCACCGGTTGGCCTCTTGCAGGGCAAGTTTACGATTGATGGTGACAAAATTTTCAATGGCATTAACAATAAGAATTTGTTTGCCAATATGAAGATCGCCCGTGAGGAGTATCCGGGGAAGTTATCAGAAAAATATGTGCATATACTGTCCCAAACTCAAGGCCCGGTTAATACTGATGCTTTTATTGACCTAGTCTCTAAGGCAGTTAAACAACGTATTTTTGAATAATTAGAAGAGAGATGAAATCATGAAATCGATCATAAGAAAAACACCTGCTAACGTTCTATACAGTCTAGTGATCCTGTTATCCGCCACACTTTTTATTGCCGGCGGTCCGCTTTCCCTACACAGCCCCGGCGTACCTTTTGTTTGGGGGCTTGGCACTTTCACGACCTTACCGGGAGGGGTCCCCTACCTTAAAGACATGGGGGATTTGAACGCCGTTCTAGTCCCAAAAGTAGATGCAGATGCGCTCACAGATCTCTCGATGACAGAGATTAGTGCGGTTGCAACCTCAATCATGACGCTTACCGCCGCTGGCGATATCGCCATGGATATTACCGGCGCCAACGTTGGTGCATACCTCTCTACATTCCATGGGGCCGGGATAGACGTGATTTATGATGAAGATGGAAGCGTGATGGCTGCTCTTGGTGTGCCGGGAGCTTTGGGCTTGGGTGGTATTACATTCACTGACGCGGTTACGCCAGAAATCGCAGCGGGTTTTGGGATAATGAATGGTCCCGCCATCGATGCAGGCGATGTTGGTGGTACCTTCTTCAGGATAGTGTTCACTCAGGAGGTCGCTCATGCGCTCAACCTTCATCATGACCAGACTAACGGCGCCATCTCTTTTTTCGGAGACAATACTGCACCGGGTGGTACCCTTGCAGCGCCGGATTGTCCGAGCCTTCCGGGAGTCCCGGCCTTCGCTGACTTCACAGCCCTGTACCCTTTTGCGGATATTTCGTTTGGCGGACCCGGCGCTGAAGCTGCTTCGTTCGATCATCTGGAAGATCTGAGCTCTCTCTCCAGACTTTATCCCACTGGAACCTACGCAACGACTACTGGGACAATCACAGGAACGGTATTTGCATCCGATGGTGTCACCCCGGTCAATGGCGTGAATGTTATCGCTCGCAGTACCGTCGATCCTTTTAGTGATACCCGTTCAGCCATAACCGGTGACCTTGAATTCACACCTGGTGATGGTTTTGCAGGAGGGTTTATCCTGACCGGCTTGACCCCTGGGGTCGACTACACACTAGCCATAGATAACCAGGTCGCGGGTGCGTTCCCTCAACCTCCGCCCGCACCATTTATCGAGGAATTTTGGAACGGTGGTTTGGAAAGCAGTGATCCGGTCACAGATGACCCGTGTGCTCTAACCACGATCCCCACTGGTGCTGGCGTAACTTCTGTGGCGGACATTATCCTGAACAGCATGGACGAAATAATCGTCCTTGGGGACGATGATTTTGCCGAGGTAGATTTGCCCTTCGCCTTCCCATTTTGCGGTACCGACTACACTTCGGTATTTGTGGGCTCCAATGGCTATCTTACATTTGGTGTGGGAGTGGTCGATTTCCCGAGTGTCTTCGATCTCCTTTCGGGTCCCCCGCGCATCGCTGGAATGTGGGATGACCTTGATCCTGCTGCCGGCGGTACTGTCACCGTAGAGGAAATCGCCGGAGATTTTGTGATCACATTTGATGCTGTTCCGGAATTTGGAACGGCCAATGACAATACCTTCGCATATACTTTGCGTTCTGATGGCACCTATAACGTTGATTACCCGAACATCGACGCACTCGACGGTCTGGCGGGTCGCAGTGAGGGTGGCGGTGCAACGGATCCCGGCGAGACGGATTTGTCAGCAGCTTCGCAACCTATCGGGGTGGGCCTGGAAAATGTCTACGAGCTCTTTGACGCTGCTGATAATGATCTTTCCGGCGATAACCTGGAGTTCGACCTATGTCCTGCTCCAATTCCCCCGGATATCGATGTCTCTCCTACTTCGTTTGTGTTTAATCTGCCCGTGGGCGGAACCGATTTTGATACTTTGACAATTTCCAATACGGCGCCCCCTGGCAGTGGGGATCTGAATTGGTTCTTTACCGAAGAGGACGTGACCCCGATTTTGGAAAACGGAGGAACCTTGCCGGTCCGCTTTCAAAAGCGAACTCACGGTGTCAGAAGAACTCCCGATTTCACGTATTCCTCGCCCAGGAGAAGCTCTTCTCCGGGCCAGGGCGGAGTCGTTAGCAAATCTGATGGGATACTCTTCCCGGTTATCAAAACAGATCCGTTAACTTTTTTTACTTCTTTCAACCTGAAAGGGGGGTACGTTGCCAAAGGCGCCGGTTTGAGAGGAACCGGTTCAGGAAGTATAACTATCTCTGCCATTCCAGGCGGTTCCAATGTAGTGGCTGCATATCTTTATTGGTCTACCGTAGATAACGCCACACCAACTCCCGGAACCGAACAAGGGGTGTTTAATGGCACCAATATTAACGGTGTCTTAATCGGAATGGACCTATCACCCTGCTGGTCACCGCCCAACAGCTACGTTTATTGGGCGGATGTAACTTCACTGGTTAGTGGGAACGACACTTACACATTGAGTGGATTTCTCGATAGCGGAGATTTCAATGTCGCTCCTTTCATGTGAAGGAGCTTCCTTAGTGGTGGTTTATGAAAACCTCTCTATGCCACAGAAGCAGATTCTTATTTATGATGGAAATGCTTTGATAGATGCTTTCGAATCTCTGAACCAGACGATTACCAACTTCATTGCTTCCAACCCTGTTACCGAGGCTTCGGTTTCTTACGTAGTGGCAGATGGGCAAATAGAATTTGATGAGGAGGTCTTTTTCAATGGGACTTCTATTGCACTAAATCCCTTTGATGCAATTCCGGAGGGAGATATGCAGGATACAGAGACTTACGATGTTAACTCTTTAGTCGCCGGAAATAGCACTTCGGTAACAACAAATATTGTTGGGAATAGTGATTGCCTTGTCATTGATGCGATTGTTTTCGCGGTATCCAGCAGTGCAGTCGATTGCCCATGGCTTTCTGAAAACCCCACCAGCGGCACTATACCCCCTGAAAACAGCCAAAATGTAGATGTAATAGTTGATGCCACAGGACTCCTCCCTGGAACTTATAACTGTAACATGAACATTAGTAGCAATGACCCCGATGAAAATCCTGTTGTAGTGCCGGTCACTCTCAATGTCATAGCGACAGGCCTGGTATTCCGGGTAGAACGCGCCACTGGCGACGTGTTTGCTGCAGGTTCCTTTATCACAGATGGTGCTGACCTGGCTGAACGCATCAATGTTTCTGAGCGAGTAGAACCTGGCGATGTTGTGGAACTCGATCCTGCCAATCCTGGGTACTATCGCAAAGCCCGCGGCTCCAGTCGACTGATTGCCGGGGTTATTACAACCGAGCCGGGGTTTATCCTGGGGAATAGCCTTGAGGAAATTGAGTCAGGTAAAGTCGTAGCTGCAAAGGCACGTTTGACATTTGAAGCAACAAATCAACCCATGTTGGTGCTGTTGGGACGTGTACCTGTAAAAGTAACAACCGATAACGGACCTATCCTTCCAGGAGATTTGTTGACTGTATCCAACAAGCGAGGTTATACTATGCTTTGTGCTAAATCAAGATCTTGTGAAGGAGCGATTATAGGCAAAGCGTTGGAAAGCCTGGAGACAGGCGATGGGGTGATATTGGTACTAGTAATGTCGCATTAGCAATATGAAGCTGAATGAATCTATTTTTATCTAAAATATAAGGGAAAGGGAAAACGATGAAGAGTAATAAGACAATTTCAATTATGTGTGTTCTGGCTTTTTCTTTAATTTTATTCCAGAATAGCATTGCACAAAATAAAAATACTGAAAGCAGCGCACAACTATTGACACAAAAAACTGAGGATATCATTATAAGTACTTTGCTTGGCGCTGGCGGTGAAGTAATGAGTGACGGCGAGCAAAGATTTTTAGTTACTGTTGACCGATCAATATTTGGCATCATGAAAGAATCATCCGGGAAGGAAGTTAACGGTTATTAGTAAATTTCAGTTTCCGGCTTAACCGATGCGGTTACTGCCATTGATGAAAAACAATTGAGTAAGAAAGGAGAGAAACTTGATGAAGATCCGGAAGAAACTGAATCAGAGCAGTCTTTACCAACTGAATTTGGTTTAAGTCAAAATTATCCGAATCCGTTTAATCCATCTACAACGATTAATTTCGAAATCCCCGCAATAATTGGTTCACAAGAGATATCGACTAGTTTGAAAATCTATGATATCCGGGGAAGATTAATAAGAACTTTATTGAACGAGAAACTGTCACCAGGTTATTATTCAGAGTTTTGGAATGGATTAAATGATAATGGAGAGAGAGTCAGTTCAGGAATTTATTTTTATGGAATAAGAGCAGACAGTTTTATTTCAAGTCGTAAGATGATTGTTATCAAATAGGAAATTGTGTTGTTTATTATTAAAGTTAAAGTGATTTAGAAAGTGTTAGTTTTTTCTAAAAAAATATTTTATATTAATATTAAGAAAATAAAAAGTCATTTAGTTAACTATTGTAAAGGAGAACTGGTTATGAAAAAGCTATTTTTTGTATCGATGCTATTTTTGCTGCTAATTACTCAGGCTGCCTGGGCCCAGAAAACAATAACTATCAAGGGAGTTGCAACTGACTCCAAAGGCGTGCTTATGGCCAATGGGGACAAAGCAATCACATTTAATATCTATGATTCTCCAGATAGTAATTTACCATTGTGGACGGAGCAATTAAATGTTAATCTTAAAGACGGTTTTTTTGCCGCTGCACTTGGTGGTGTTAATCCCCTTAATCTCGATTCGGAAAAGAAGTATTGGCTTGGGATGAAAATTGGTGATGATGAAGAGATGTCTCCTCGATTACAACTTAATACCAAAGGAGATAATTCCATAGTTTCGGTAAACAGTAAATCAGCTTCGGGAGGAAACGCTGCTATACTTGCAGCCAACACACTGGATGAAGCTTATGACGGAGGCAGAACCATAACTGCCGACGCCGGTGCAGTCAATATTGCTGGTCCTGATGGATTGACAGTAAACGGTAAATTCGGGCTTGGGACGACGGATCCGCAGGCTAAATTTCACCTGGAAAGTGGAACAATGTTGTTTCACCAAAACAATGCCTTTCTGGGTGCATCATTCACAGTTGAACAGGGTGGTAGTGGTGTTGCCGCAATGAAATTTCTGGATACCAATGTTAGGAGTTTTGTGGTAGGACAAAAGACCACAGATAACACCTTTAGAATCTCTAATTTAGATGATGGCTTCACAACTGCTAACACATTGCTTACAATAAATGTAGCAGGCGATGTCGGCATCGGTACCGATGCGCCAAGCGCAAAGCTCGACGTGGAGGGTAATACAGAGCTCAATGGAGATGTTGACATCAACAGCGACCTGGATGTGGATGGCGGCACACTGCATGTTGATGGTGCAAATGGCCTAGTAGGAGTAGGAACAGATACTCCGGAAGCAACTGCAAAGTTCGTCGTCCACGGCACAACAGAAACTAATCTTGTCGAATTCTACAACGATGGCGCCGGAACCTCTGGGATTGTGTTCCGCGTGGAACGGGCCACGGGCGACGTCCACACCGAGGGAGAT
>CAYXGW010000121.1:0-18497 GCA_964464595.1 uncultured Deferribacteres bacterium | reverse complement strand
GCCTCCATCAACGCGATAACAAACGTCTGATCGAAACTCTTACACGTCTGCGCGACTTGGGAAATACAGTTTTGGTAGTTGAACACGACCGCGAGACTATGGAACATGCAGACCACATTATCGATATTGGACCTGGTGCGGGTGATGATGGCGGCTATATTGTAGCTCAGGGTAAAATAGATGAAATAAAATGTGTTACTGGCTCTATCACCGGAGATTATTTGAGCGGGAAAAGATCTATACCAATCCCGGAAACCAGGAGGGAAGGAAACCGACTCAATTTGGTCCTTAAAGGTGCTGCCGGTAATAATTTAAAGTCCATCGATGTAATTTTTCCTTTGGGAAAATTGATTTGTGTAACCGGGGTTTCCGGTTCCGGAAAGAGTACTTTAATAAACCAAACACTCTACCCAGCTCTTAAGAGAACGATTTACCACTCAAAGGATATACCTTTACAGTACAGATCAATAGAGGGTTTGGAATATATTGACAAAGTGGTTGACATTAATCAATCTCCCATTGGTCGTACACCGCGTTCAAATCCGGCTACCTACACCGGCTTATTCACTCCAATTCGTGATTTATTCTCCCAATTACCTGAGTCTAAGGTTCGGGGTTACAAACCAGGTCGCTTCAGTTTTAATGTGAAAGGCGGAAGATGCGAAGCATGCGAGGGTGATGGAATTCTTAAAATTGAAATGCACTTTTTGCCTGATGTTTATATAACTTGCGAAGCCTGTAAAGGACAGCGTTATAATCGTGAAACATTGGAAATCAAATATAGAAGCAAAACTATTTCTGACGTCTTGAATATGACAGTCAAGGAAGCGTTGAATTTTTTTGAGAATATTCCCGTCATTCGCCGCAAATTACAGACTCTGTACGATGTAGGATTGCGCTATATAAAATTAGGCCAACAAGCTACTACTTTATCGGGAGGAGAAGCTCAGAGAGTAAAACTTGCAACCGAGTTATCGAAGGTTGCAACGGGCAAAACATTATATTTGTTGGATGATCCAACAACGGGTCTACATTTTGCAGATATCCAACACCTTTTGGATGTTTTAAATCGTTTGGTTAGCAAAGGCAATTCAGTTATCGTGATTGAGCACAACATGGATGTCATCAAATCAGCCGATCATATCATAGACCTAGGGCCGGAAGGCGGTGATTCTGGCGGTCAAGTCATTGCCACTGGCATCCCGGAATCAATTTTGGAAATACCTCAATCATACACAGGTCAATACTTAAAGAAAGAAATGCAATTCAAACCGGTTCTTGAAAGACCAATTGCTTCAACCGCAGAGGCTTCGCTTGAAGCTTCCTGAACCGCTCAAGCAACTGTTTCAAATAATAACGCTTTGCAATTTTACTCCACATAATCTCCATATTTTCTGGGATGATAACCTTGAATCCCAATCGGCAAAACAGGTTAAGCTTAAAAATGAATTTTGGCAAAAACGGCTTCAGAAGAATTCCGGATCATATCTATTTAATGGAAAACTGTGCCGTCTTCGTGATTTTGAATCCACTTTAAATTCAATGACACTAACTTTATCACCCATTGAGTATAAGACACATTTATATGCGATACTAAAAGCAAGTGAAATTACTAAATCCCGTACTAAATTTCCCAATTTGGCGTTAGGTGTTAGTGCGGTTGTTGTTGCCAATGATGCCAAAGTATTGTTTATAAAACGAAGCAAAAAAGTTACCATTGAAGCTGGAAAATATGATGTATTTGGCGGACATATTGATCAAAAGCAGAATGTTGAATTGGGTCAAATTGAAAAACCCGATCCGTTTATTTCGATAAAAACCGAATTACACGAAGAATTAAATCTTTCGAATTCACAAATTAATAATCTTACCGGAATCGGCTTAATCAAAAACCTGTTAACCGGCCAACCTGAGCTCATCTTTCGATGCAAGTCAAATTTGGATTCATTCAATTTAGTTGAACAATCAAAACTTGCAAAAGACAAAGTTGAATATTCGGATATACTTACAATGTCTAATGAACCTGATGTTTTACAAAAATTTTGTTTAGATAATGCCCTGGACTTCAGTCCATCCGGATTAGGAAATATTTGGGTACACTCTTTGCTCAATTAGATTATCATGGTCTAACTGACAAATAATTAATCATAATTCTAAAGTGGTTTCAATGTCCTTATATGCTCATCAAAGACATGTGACTCATTTGGAATCAAAAATCCGGGTTGGAGTGTACATTGGTACGAAGGTTTTATATAATTTTGATTCTGGTCCTGGCAGGTTGCTCATTATCACAAGCCCAGGAAATTAAGAATCGCTTTGGTATAGGAGTTCATAGCTCGGCAATATCATTAATAGGAGGAGCTACAACTGAAAATCCGGTAGATATTTCCAAAGGACTTTCTATCTTCTATGGATTGTCAAACCATTGGCTGGCATCTTTGAATGGGAGCTATAGTTATTTATCCCCGGAACTTCCTTCAACATCCCAATTTAAAGAATACTCACTTTATCCAATATCTATAGATTTTAGTTATACACCAAGGCATTGGGAGCGTATTCATCATTACTTCACTGTTGGTGCAGGAGTTGTAACCTGGAATGCCAACAATACTTCATCTAATCTAGAATATTGGCCTAAAATTTTATTAGGTGTTGGATTGGAGGGTTTCATTTCCGAACGACTGAGTACCGCTTTTTATCTTCACTACAACCAGGTATTAAAAAAGCCGGAAAATATTGGAGAAGAATTCACAAAAGACATTACTGATAATAGAATTCTTTTTGAAATGGGGTTCTCACTGAAAATTTGGAGTCCTTACAAAGGAGATATTGACAATGATGGCATTCCAAATCATCTTGACAATTGTTTAAATGAGCGGGAAGACTATGACGGTTATTTAGATCTGGATGGATGCCCAGAACCGGATAATGACAATGACGGTGTTCTTGATGTTAATGATTATTGCCGCAATATTCCTGAGGATATTGATGGTTACCAGGATTTGGACGGCTGTCCGGATCCGGATAACGACGGTGATAACATACTAGATGAATTGGATAATTGTAGGAATTTAGCGGAAGATTTTGATGGATTTGAAGACTTGGATGGTTGCCCTGATTTGGACAACGACCTTGATGGAATTGCCGATGTCAATGATAAATGTCCGAATCGACCTGAAACCTTGAATGGCTATTTAGACGACGATGGCTGCCCGGATAGAATAGCTGAAGAGATAGTGAGAGGTAAAAAAGTAATTCTTAGTAATATTAATTTTGAATTCGATAGTTCGATTCTCATGTCAGAGTCCTTTCAGGTTTTGAATGAGGTTCTGGTTGCACTGAGGGAAAATTTCGAAATAGAATTAATTATTAGAGGGTATACCGATTCAAAAGGAGAATTTGGTTATAATTTGAAGTTATCGCAAAGAAGAGCACAGGCTGTGGTGCAATACTTAATTAATCGAGGCATCGATGGAAGCAGGTTGAAATATGTTGGCTATGGTGAGATCAGTCCCATTGCAGATAACTCGACAGAAGAAGGCAGATCAATAAACCGGAGAGTTGAATTTGTTCCTAGACCGAAAGAATAGGTTTAACTGACTATTCGTATCTTAACGCTTCAATTGGATTTAGCTTGGCTGCTTTTGAAGCGGGATAAAGGCCAAAGAAAATCCCCACTGATGACGTGAATACTAATCCTAAAATGACGGAACCTGCCGAAATGGTAGCCGGCAACGGAGTAGTAGCATCGATTATTTTTCCGATTCCAAACCCGATCAGTATTCCAAGTATACCTCCAAGCATACAAATTGTAACTGCCTCTACCAGGAACTGAGACATAATATCAAACCTTTTGGCTCCTATAGCTTTACGAATGCCAATCTCCCGGGTCCTTTCCACCACCGATACCAGCATAATATTCATGATACCGATGCCTCCCACCAGGAGCGCAATGGAACCAATCCCTATCGCAAAAATGTATAAAGTTGTTGTCAATTGATTATAAATAGCAGTAAAGGTATCTTGCTGGTTGATGGCAAAATCATCCTCTTCCATTGGGGTCAACCCTCTTATCCTTCTCATGATACCGGTAAGCTCATCTTTGACAGCTTCAATGTTTTCCTGGCCGCCAGCCTTTACTTGAATTGAAATCGAACGCCGGAAGCCAAAAATCCTATAAAAGGCGCCAATTGGAATGAGAACTCGTTGGTCCAAGCTAAATCCAAAGATACTTCCTCTTTTCTCCAATATGCCTACGACCAAAAAGTAATGACCTCCGACTTTAACACGCTTTCCGATCGGATTTACGTTTTCGAAAAGTTTATCTGCAACTTCCCAACCCAACACACAAATATTGCGTTTATGTTTGATATCCGAATCGATTAAAAAACGACCGTATTCGGGAAGTGCGTTTGAAGTTTCTTGATATTCCCCGGCAGTACCCACAATCCGAACTCCACTTACCGTCTCACTGCCATATTTTACATTCCTGGACGTTCCCACCCCATAAGATATTGCTGATGCAACAGTATTCAATTTAAGGACTTGTTTTGCCTGCGCCTCGGTAATGTCCTTCCTGTTGCGATATTTAAAAAAATCCATTCCGGCAAACCAAGGCATTTTTTGAATATATAAAACATCAGAACCTAGGGAGGATATTTGGGCGCTAAACGCTTTGTCAAGTCCATTGATAACAGTATTAATGGTAATAATGGTTAAAATGCCGATCATAATTCCCAAAGTTGTAAGCAATGCCCGCAGCTTATGCATTCTAAGTGCTTGAAGGGCCATGACTACATTATCTAGTTGGGAAATAAATATTCGCATTTAACTAGTCTTAATAATTTTCTTTTGAAATTGTATTTTTATTAATTTTGCTTTGTAACGAATTCATCTTTTTCAATGAATCCATCCCGGAGTCGAATGATCCGCTTCGCATGATCTGCAATATATTGTTCATGAGTTACCAAAATAATCGTATTGCCAAGTTTATATAATTCCTCCAGGATTTCCATAATCTCTTCACCTGTTTTGGTGTCCAGGTTACCTGTTGGTTCATCGGCAAAAATGATCGATGGATTATTCACCAACGCCCTGGCGATTGCCACACGTTGGCGCTGGCCGCCGGATAACTCACTTGGTCGGTGATCCATTCTGTCTGCCAATCCCACTCGTTCTAATGCATCCTTTGCTTTAACTCTTCTTTCTTTTTTGGGAATTCCACTGTAAATCAACGGCAATTCAACATTGTGTAAAGCATCAGCCCGGGGCAGCAAATTAAAAGTCTGAAAAACAAAGCCAATTTTTTGATTTCTTATGCTTGCCAGGGCGTCATCATCTAATTTGCTTACATCGACGCCTTCAAAAAAATAGGAGCCCTCAGTCGGTGTATCCAGGCATCCCAGGATATTCATCAAGGTGGATTTGCCAGAACCGGATGGCCCCATGATCGCGACATATTCATTTTTATTAATCGAAACATTAATATTTTGAAGAGCGGGGACAATTACCGTTCCCAGTTGGTAATCTTTCTTCAAATTTTGAATTTCGATTATTTTGTTATTTGTATTCATTAAATCAGACATTGCTACCACTATGAATTAATTCGATTTTGATTGAAAACGAGATTTCTTGTCAACTTTCACCTTTGCATCATGACGTAAATCTTTAGAGAGCACCCGATAAGTTCCTGTCACAACTGTTTCACCTTCTTCAATGCCTGCAAAAATCTCAATGTGTGTATCGCTGCTTATGCCGGTTTTAACAACTCGGGCTTTTGCCATCTCGTTTTCAATCACAAACACAATTTCTTCAAAATCTTCTCCATCATTGTCAGCATTGCTTTCTGCTGATTCGTCATTGTTTGTTTCCTTTGAATCTTTTCCCCTTAACCACTGGTTTATTTCCTTTTTTTGTCGGACAGTAACAGACTGTATCGGAAGCTTCAATGTATTGTTTTTGACTTCGGTAATGATGTCCACAGTTGCAGACATCCCTGGCCGGACTTTTATAATATCATCGAGTACCAGGATTTTTACTGCAAAATTAGTTACTTCTTCTTGTGTCCCCATTCCCCGGGTATTTGCAGTGTGTGCAATTTCACTAACTTTTCCGATGAATGATGTGTCCGGGAAGGCATCTACCTGAATTCTAGCTGAATCACCCAGGCTTACGTTTACGACATCATTTTCGTCGATCTCAGTGACAGCTTCCATTTGCGATAGATCGGATACGACCATGATCACGTCTTCCTGAAATTGCGAGCCCAGGGCAATTTCACCTTCTTCTTTGTTCAATTGTGTAACAACACCATCTATGGGAGAATTTAAAGTAGTCTTAGACAGATCGTCCTGTGCTTGATCCAATACTGCACTGGATTGAGTTACCTGATCGAGCGATGCATCTAAATTTGCCTTATCGATCTCATAAGCAGCGGCATAGGTATCAAGCTCGCCCTGGGAAGCCAGTCCTCGTTTAAATAGTTTCTGAGAACGCTCATGCTCGGATTTACTTTTCGCCAGGTTTGCTTTCTGCCGTCTGGCCGAAGCCTTGCTCGAGCTCAAACTTGCCTGTGCTTGAACCACTGCCGCTTCATAACGGGTACGGTCTAATTCTACCAAAATTTGGCCTTTTTTAACAACATCTCCTTCTATAACATGCAGCGTAATAATCTTAGCGCTTACATTGGCACTAATCTTGACTCCTAGCTTCGGCTGGATTCTGCCACTGCCGCTTACAAGCTGAACCAATCTACCACGTTCGGCTTCTTCTACTTGTACATTAAATGTTTTTCCGGATGATTTTTTCAGGTTAACGATAACAAAAACAGCAACTACTACAAGAGCAGCAATCGCAATAATGGCTTTTTTCTTATTAGACATTTTTTCCCTACCCAATGTTTTATTTATTATTGATGGAATCCACCCATCAATTTATGGAGGTAATTAAACTATTGCACGGATTATTTTAGTTTAATCCCTGATTAAGGTTATATTAATTCAAATCAGTGGATAATTTTTCTTCTAAATTTCCAATTTTACTGTACAATTCTGCAAGGTAAATCAATTTATTATATTTTGTTGAAATCAGTGTTGCTCTCGCTCGTGTCAACGAAACCCTTGCAGTGACGATTTCCAACACGGTTCCTGCTCCAACCCGGTAGCGCTCTTCATTTAAACGCAGATCTTCTTCCGCAGATTGAACGTTATCCAGGTTAATCGACTCAATCTCTTTATTTGACTGTAAATTCAGAAAAGCCTGTTCAATATCGTTTCTTAGGGTTAGTTTGCGGTTAATTAGATTTTCTCTATCGATGTAGTAAGTAAGATTAGCTCGATCGATACTGGCCATATCGGAAAAGCCATTGAATATATTCCATGATAAACTGATTTGTCCTCTAATCTGATAATTCTTATCAATAGGATCATATAGTTGGTTAAATTGCGAATTAGACCTAGCATAACTTCCACTAAATGTAATTCTTGGCAAAAAATTGGCTTTCGACATTTTTACGCCGTAATCTGAAGCGCTCATCGTCTCTTCTAAACTTTTTAATTCCGGATTGATCTGTTCTGCCATGGACCAGGTTTCTTCCAATGAACGATCCAAAGGTTCTATCTCCAGGTTTGTCTCAACAACCTCAATTGGAGTTCCTGGATTTCGTGCCATGGCAATGTTGAGATTATTTCGATTCAGATTAACAATATTTTGCTGTGAAATCAGATTTGTCATATCTTGCCCCAGGCTCACTTTTCCCCGAAAAACATCTGCCTGGGCTACAGCACCCAACTCATACATAACTTCAGTTCTTTTTAGCTGCTCTTTTGAAGATTCGACAGCTTGCTGGAAAACATCTAACAGTTTCAAGCTTTTGATATATTCATAATAACGTTGTACAAGTGCTGCTATCGTTTGTTTACGAGTATTCTCATAGCTATATTCAGCACTACTATAGTTGCGGTTCGCTTGCTTAATTTGATTCCACCAGCGCCCGCCGTCATAAATAGTTTGGGAAATGGAAAAGGAGCTAGTAAAAAATGAAGTTGTCGATTGTTCTGTGATACTTTGTTGTTGAACAAAAGTAATCTCGCCGGTCACCGGGTCTTCTACTGGCACATCTCTATTGTAAAGAGCTGCTGATTGAAAAGTACGTGAAGGATTAAAACTTGCGTTTAAAGAGGGCAAAATAAAGGAGCGTGCTGTAGTAACGTTCGAACCTGCGATATCCACACGTCTTTGAGCATTTTTTAGGTTCGAATTGTTTTTAACCGCTATTTGAATACAATCGTTGATTGTCAACGCACTTGTCTGGGCAGATGCCCTTTGCAGTATAAAACCACATATACCAATAATAACACCCAAAATTATCATTTTACGCCACATTTTGAACCTCTCTATTTTTGTTTACTTAACCTTAAAACATACCCCCGAATACGTTACTCAAGGCTATTGAAATAAATATCCAAATTACCCACAATCCAACGACGGCAGTAGCCGCTTTTCCTTGGGTAAATTTATAAATTACACTAAATCCGATTACTAACAATACTACCATCCAGATCGTAAATAGATCAAATTTTGCTAAGAATTTATAAATAAATTCTTCCTTCATGTCCGAAGATAAAAATGCCGCCGGGCTAAATGGAACATCAAAGGAATTTTTAGCCAGCATTAATGGTACGGCGATAATAGTTCCTACAGGTTGTATCCCCAAAGTTGTATAACTGTATACGGAGAGTACTTTTTTGTACGTGCTGTCACCACCAAGCACATGGTTATTAACAATGAAAAATACTCCCGCAATAATAAATGCGATCACAAACGTCGAAATAATCGCCATGACCGGACCAAGATATTTTATAAACACTTCACCTTGTTGAACTTGTTGTTGAGCATCTTCAAGAGACATCCCCTGCTTGTCTACTAGTTGCTGAATTTGAGTTTCTACAATAACGGGAGTTAATACAAAAGTGGAAATTGCGGCAATAACGGCAACAATCAAAAGTGGCATTACCCAATCCGGTTTTCGATCAATGCTTTCGAATGCAGCTTGCGGCGAAAAGTAAATATCAATCCATCGCTGGATGAATCCCTTTTCCGTTTGTGATGTTGGTGATGCAGTTTGATCGTCCATGGTTTTTCCTTTCACATAACTGATTAAAAACGAATACTGTTTATTATTGTTTCAAACTTTCAGGTAATACAAGAATGCATTGAAAATATTCAGAAAATACTAAAAGGAATCGAAAAAGCGCGTTTTTTTGAAAAAACTTTTATTACTAGAATGTAATAAATCAAATGGTTGAAACAAAAGGTTAAATAAAAAAAACAAATATTTAAATTTTATTTATTTGAATTTTCCAGAGAGTTAGGTTGTAAGAATTCCACCTTTAGTCCCTCCAAATAGTCGAGTGCCGCATCGTACTCGTTTGGGATTTTCCCATCAAGTATGGCGTCCTCAATGGCTTTCTTAAACTTACCAACAAGTGGACTTGGAGAGATTCCACAGACTTCCATGATTTTTTCTCCACGGACAGGAGACTGAAATCTCTTGAGTTTGTCCTTCTCCATAACTTCACCAACCCGGCTCATCACATAATCAAAATTTTTCAAATGTTCAGTAACCCGTTTGGGATTGCCGGAAGTGATATCCGCACGGCACAGTTTCAGCAGATCATCCAACTCCTCACCGGCCTGTACGATAAGCCGACGAATTGCAGAATCCGTTACATCCTCGGAAACCAAAAATATTGGCCGCAGGTGTAGACGTATCAGCTTCTGTACAAACTCCTTTTCATCGTTAGAAATTCGCATTCGCTTAGAAATCCCTTCCATCATCCTTGCGCCAATTTCATCATGGCCATGGAAAGTCCAGCCTATCTTCTCATCAAATCTTTTGGTTTGGGGTTTTGCCACATCATGGAAAAGGGCAGCAAGCCGAAGACTCAATTTGTCGGAAACTTTTGCAATATTGTCAACAACGATCAAGGTATGGTAAAAAACATCCTTGTGATGAAATCCTTTTCTTTGCTCAATGCCTTTCATATCTATTAATTCCGGCAGAACGTGAGCCAATACATCCAATTTATCCATTAATAAAAACCCGGCTGATGGCTTTGGCGCTGATAGCATTTTGAAAAATTCATTTGTAATTCGTTCCCTGGAGACAATCTCCAAACGTGATGCCATTTTCTTGATTGATTTTTCAGTCGTTTCATCGATCTCGAAATTCAACAGGGTTGCAAAGCGAATAGCGCGCAGGATTCGCAAAGGGTCATCCTTGAAGGTTATACCAGGTTCAAGCGGCGTCCGAATGATTCTCTGTTTTAAATCGTTCAACCCATCAAATGGATCATACATCTTCCCCCAATTATTGTTATTGAGGCCAACTGAGAGCGTATTTATGGTGAAATCACGGCGGGCAAGATCGGATTTAAGGTCTGCTTTTTTTACTACCGGCTTGCGAGAATTTTCCAGGTAACTCTCTTCCCTTGCGCTGACAAACTCCAGTTTGTATCCATTCAACTCAAGCATGGTCGTTCCGAACCGCTCATAAATAACTACGTTTTTGGCGTTATACTCCTTTTGTAGCAATTTGGTAAATTCCAATGCATCGCCAATAACCGTAAAATCCAGGTCTTTTCGCACATCTTTGGATAGATCATCCGAAAGGAGTAAATCACGTAAGAAACCGCCCACAACATAGACTGAAAAACCATGATTGTCTGCAATCTGGCCGATTTCTTTTAGAATATTTGGGAAATATTTTATGCGCTGGACAAACATTTGAAAATACACTTATCAATTTAAATATTTGATAATATAAAACCAACTATATGAAATGCAATGATTTCATCCAGGTTAGGTGTGTTATTTAATATGGATATTCTGAAATATTTAACTGCACTAAGGAGATTAATAAATCGATATGATCATTGATCTTCGTCCACCCATCTTACAGTTTTTAGCCGGCCTTTGCGAAAATGAAGAAAGTAAGTTCGATCTTTAACTCCTGCATAAGTCCAAATTTCAGTGTCAATATTATCCTTTTCACCCTGAATCTTTTTTATTACCGGCTCACCCCAACTAATCAACACCATATTCTCGCTCATCCCTTTCCGTAATTGCCGATCTTCGATCAACCTCCAATCGCGTATTCGCCAATGTGGAAATTTCCCTCTCGGATCGTTTAAGTACCAATCTTTGGCAAATTCGTCAATATTTTTATACAAAAGATAACCTTGCTGTTTCGCCCTGGTCGAAAAAATAAACTTAATTGGGAAATTACCAAATTCACCCCATACGACCGAATCTAGACGAACCGGTTGTATATTCTTCAATGGAATGGTTCCATTGTCTTCAAAATTATACAGAACATCCCATTTTTTGCTCCAAAACGTTTTGCCAGCTTCATTTTTGGCATTGTCAAAATCATCTACAAATCCGAAATTAACTACCTTGGATTCATTATCGTCCCAATAATAAACTTCCTGCTGGTTATGAAGCAATCTTACTTTCCAAAAATAACCCAGGCGCCAATAAGGGCTTCGATTAGGTTTGGTAATCCAAATTTGGCCATGCCATACCTCCTCGATTTTTCCGTATTTGTACAACAAATCTTCGCGTTTTGGTTTGGGTCGATCAAATTTATATGGATTGTAGTACCAATCAAAATAAGGATTTTTCACCTGTACATGATCGCAGCGAAGATAGAAAATGACTTTGCCGATCCAATCCTGCCTTTCATCACCAAAAAACTCGCGAGGGTTTTCAATTTTTGAGATAGGACCTTCTTTTTGCCCTAAAAGTAAATTGGGGCTGAAGATCAAAAAAAAGAAAGAGATTATGACACTTTTTTTCATTCCCAAAATCTAAAAAAGGAAATTATACACTTAACTGAGAAAACAACTCTTGTTTTGAAGGTATACGACCGGAGAATAATAATTCTCCATCGAATATAATTGCCGGTAATCGATAGAACATGAATAAACTTCGGAACGAGGCCCGGGAATATTTCTTTTTCCGCCAAATATCCAAGAAAATTTTGGGGGTTAGAAATAGCTGGTTGCGAGGGTCAACTTGTGAAATATCGATATCATCAGAAAATTTATTTTTTACTTCGAGAAATAACGGGGCAATACCTGCAAGAATAGTGCGCTGCTGCTTAAAAATCGGCTGACCGTTTTGAACCAGCCAATCTCCTTCCAGTTTTCCACAGCAATCGCTTCCGGTTAACTGGCCTTCATTTTCCCGTATGAAAATCAATGAATGATTTAAAGCTGCTTTAGGCATTATTCAGGATAATTAGTATTTACCGTTCTCGTGGGCCCTGTTCTGTTTTTACATTTATAAATTACCAAAGCAATACAATGCACCAACGGTTCGAATATAAATCCGGTTGTTGGAAATGGCCGGGGTTGCATAACATTTGTCGCCAAGATCATTTACTGCCATTATTTCCAGGCTGCCATCCGGTTTAAGGACAGAAACCTTACCGGATCGGGCGATCATAAAAATTTTATCATCTGCAGCCACAGGCGATGAGTAATACGCATCCACCGCACCCAGCAGCCGTACCTGCTTGATAACCTCACCATTAGATGGATTGAATGAGGTTACAATGCCGCCATCGTTAACCATGTAAAGGATATTGTTATAAATCAATGGTGACGGTAATTGAGGCACCGATTTATGATATTGCCACAAAAGATTGGTTTCGGACATATCCCCATGGCCGCCAAGCCGGATGCCTAACATGCCATTCTTGGACGCCAGGGCAGCCTTATAATATTCCCATTCATCAGGACTCATATTTTTGTCATGATCCAAATCCATAAACGAAAACCAGGACCGGATATTACCTTCCGGTAGCTCCTCTTTGGATAACATGCCATTGCCGTCTTTATCCTGCTCTTTCCACACTTCCTGGTAATGCGGAACTGTAATAATTTTATCCGGCTGGTTCATAGGCGACCCATAGCCATTTACAAAGATAATGTCATCATTCATTACGGGAGTTGATTTCATTTCGAAGGAGAGGCCGCTTACCCACCAGTTTTTGTTGCCGGAATCGATTTCGTAAGAAGTCAGAAAAAAAGATCCCGATACGATTAGCTCTGCTTTGCCATTTTTCGGATGATACAGAATAGGAGTCGAGTGCCCGCTTTTTGCTTCCGGCCTTTTAATATTCCACATAACTTTACCGCTGTTTTTATCCAGAGCCAGCAGAAAAGAATTCGTGCTTTGGTCGCAATTTAAAATGACTTTGTTATCCACGAGAATCGGGGAAGCCCCCATTCCGTAAATATTATTGAAAGGACTTAAGGGATAACGCCAACGCTCATTGCCTTTGAAATCGTAAGAGATAAGTCCGTAATCTGCAAAAAACACATAGACATTCTCCTCATCTACCACCGGGCTGGGAGATGCCGGGTTATTACGAGCATCGATCTTATCCTGGCGATCCCGGGGAGATTGCTTGCGCCACAGGATTTCTCCATCCTTGCGATCCAGACAATAGGTGAAAAGCGTATCTCCGGAGAAAGCAGTCAGAAAGATATATTTATCAGAAAGGATTGGTGATGAGTGGCCTTTGGGCAGCTCGGTTTTCCAGATCATGTTTTTATCCGGACCGAATTCCAGGGGAAGGCCATCGGCTGTTACCACACCTGAACCATTGGGTCCGCGGAAACGGGACCACTTTTCTCCGGGCTTATCCGAAGATATGGTCAGAGAATAGAATGCGAAAGTGAATAGCAGACACAATAAGTATTTTGAAATATTTTTCATGAATGTCGCCTTTTGGTTTGGTTGAGAGACAAATTTTTTCGATAGATAAATAAACGTACTACGAAATTATAAAAAAACAAAGTGTTATTTTTTTGAGTTTGAATTATTGGTTTGTCCCTTACTTAAATGTATATTTGAAAACCATATGCCACGGATTAACACTGAATCATCATAGAATCAAAAAAAACAACCATATCCAAAACAGGTATGGATGTTGAAATTGTAAGGCCAACCGAAACTACTTTGCCCAATTGGATAAAACTTAAATTCATTTGACACTAGTTACCATACCTTAAACTACTTACATCTTTAAAAGCTACTGTTCTAGTGTTCCCATTAAAATCTTTAACCACAAAATATTCCCCTTCAAATGAAATTAAATCTCCATATATTTTCTTTTTATCTAACATATAAATTGTTACACTTCTTTCTTTGTTAAATAATAATTTATCAGGATCAAAATTCCGTTTTATTTTAAGCTCTAATAGAGTAGAACGTACCATAGCATCAATATTTTCTTCTTTGGTTGAATTTAACAAGCTTATTTTAATACAAAACCAAATTACATTACCTGAATATGAATCAATTATTCCAGTGTACATCATAAAAAAGTCCCCATCAAAATCCAAATTTATGATTTTATTACCTGTGGATTGAGTTCGTGCCAATACCCTACAAAACAACATATATCTATTTGAAACATAGTTTGATAAATTTTTAACTTCTTGATTAATAGAAGTTGTAATATATAGCTGACCATCTTTATAGTTCTTCTCTAATATTTCATTAATACAACTATCTATACCAGAATGAATTTTCTCTATGTATAATTCATCTTTTGGGATTTTATGCGTTTCATCTGTAAGTTCAATATTGAAGATTTCAAATTGATTTAGCAATGAATTTATTAGTTTTTCATTTATGTTTAGATATGAGTGGCCGAAAATATTTTTTTTTGAAACCACATTACTACATTCTATCAATGATATTGAGGTTATCTGATTAGAATCGAAATTAGAAATTGATTTATAGAATGTTGTACTCGTATGTGCACAATGTAAGTGCATTAACGAGATCGACAATAAAACAACAAACGTATGCATTTTAAAATTACGATTTTTTCTTTTGATCATAGAAAGAAATCCTGAAGAACTAACTAATGATTTCGTTTTTATGTCACCACAATATTTTGGACGTTCGCAAGATCTCTTGATCATTCCTGACCACTATTAATCGGAAACGAACGATTCCCCCATTGCTGTCTGCCCACCATAAAAAAGACAACGCGTCCAGATCCGGCTGAGTATGTAAATCTGCCCCAAAATAAAAGGAACGAAAACAGCCAGCCAACTGGAGCTGCTGCTTGGATCGAAAGCGAGGAGCCAATAGACGCCAAAAAAGAGAAGCCACACAATCCCAATTGATAAATACAATCCAAACGTTTTGGCAAAATTTTGAACGATCATTTTAAACGCCTTGAATGGAACAGTCAGGGCATTTTTATGATCTTGAAGAACGGTTAGTATTTTGCTGTAATCGAACAACATATTCACAAACCAGACCAAGATCCAAACGATACCATACTTAATCACGGTATAAAAAAAGTGAATCCGCTCATCAAGAGTCTCTCGGGTTAGCGAACTGACAATGTCGGAAAGCCAGCTCATCACAAAACCAAAAAGAGTAAAATACAAAATCGTGGCCATTAACCATAGAACGATAAACCTTGGGAAAAATTCTGCAGCTTTTTGGAAGAAGGTGCTTTGTTCATCCCGGTTTGCATACAATGAAATAAAACCTCCGGAGAAAAAGGTCCAAAAAAGCATCATTACCACACCCATAAAAGCAATTCCTGCAAATCCTCCGGTGAGATTTCCTGAGATAAACGCATTCAAACTTTTTAGAATGGCGCCAATCCCGACTACACCGGGCTCAAAGGTGGCCGCCAATCCACTGGCTTCGGCCCTGTAACTATTGTACCAAAGCCCGTCAAATCCGGTAGACATGTTTTCCGCCGCCTGGCTGGAGCCCAGTGAATCCTGAATCGTTCCGGCAAGAATAGCGGCAAATACCATCGCGACAACCAGGTTCAAAAAGTAGACTAACAGAATATAACGTTTGGATCGTCCTACGTTTCTTATTCCGGTTCGAATTGCTTCTGTAATCTTCATTTTATTTTATCTCCAAAAATAGATAGTATTCTTTACTGTTTGTGTCTTTGCGAGGAGCATGTCCTTGAGTTTGTAATTAACCAACAACCATCGAAGCGACGAAGCAATCTCCTTCCATATTCTCAAAAGATTGCCACGTATTCCCGTTAGTCGGAACTCCTCGCAATGACACCCAGGAAACGTCGTAATTACATTTTCTGAGCATGAAATGGAATTCCATGATCACGAAAAAAATGCAAAAAAATCTAGTAGACTCTGCATCCAGATCATCCATTTAACGGCCCACCTGCGCGCTGCATCTTCTGCCGGGGCGTTGCGCATCCAGGAATTATTGGCATGATTCACATCAAGCACCAGCTTATTTTCCGGATCAACTTCGACCTTCACCACTTTTGCTGATTTGACATAATCAAATTGATGCCACCTCGCGAGTCCATCCCATTGCTCCATTATCTCTTCTTCGTTATCGAAAGTGATCTTTACTTCAACTGGGAATACTGCTTCTCCCCAACGCCTGATGACAACGGTAGAGTGATATTGCTTTTCGGAATCGCTGCTGTCAGTTTCGCTCTTACTTTTCTGAAATACCAATTCCCCGTCCTGTTCTTCGTAGCCATATAGTTCATTAATCGATTTGGAAGTGACCTCATCCACGGCGTAATCAAACACACTTGAACTGTTATAAGTTTGTTCAAAAAACCAACCCATATCCCGGCCACTGATTTCATTCACGACATCAAAAAAATCCTGCGGTTTAGGATGTTTGAATTTCCATCGTTCAAAATAAGTCGAAATGGCGATTTGAAAAGTTTCCCAGCCAAGGTGGTTTTCCAAAGTTCGCAGCATCATTCCCGGCTTACCGTAAGAATTCAACCCATATGCGCTGGTGCTGATCTTCCATGAAAGCATAGACATGGGATCTCGTTTTAAGGTTGAGTTGAAGCCATAATATTGGTCGGCGCCCTGGGTGCGTTCCGCTAATTGCACCGAAGGATAAACCACCGGGATAAAACCCTCAAAATATCGCCTGCTTAGTACCGGCGGGTCATAAGTTGCCGACATTGTCCGCGTAGTAGAATAGGTGTTGAAACCTTCATCCAGCCAGGCATATTCAAATTCATTGTTGCCGACAATGCCATACCAGAATTGGTGGCCGGCTTCGTGGACGGTTACACCTTCGGGTGATCTTGTTTCAAAAGGAGAAAGCCAGCGGGTGCCGCCGGTAAAGAAAGTCGGGTATTCCATCCCACCCGTTCGGGAGCCATAAGCAGGATCGACGATAGTTACATGATCATATGGGTATGCACCAAACCAGGTACCGTAATATTTTAACGCCGCAGCGGTTGCAACAAAATAGCGATCCTTTTTACTGGCATGATCCGGCATTAGTAATAACCGCATATCCACCGGCGGTAATCCCGGTTCCTCAAATCGTTGGATATGCGCAGTAAAATGAGGGCTCGTTACCCAGGTAAAATCATGCACATCCGCCTGGGTATAACGATGGGTCGTTGTACCATCGCCATTGTCTGTTTTCTCCATCTCTTTGCCTGTAGCGCCCAGGACCCATCCGCTCGGCACCTTCATTTTTACGTCATAGACACCATAATCCGCATAAAATTCCGTTTGAATAAATTGGTGGCAGTTCCAGGTGCCATCGGCTTCCAGGACACCGATTTTGGGGAACCAGTGTGCGAGGAAATAATATTCGCCCCGCCTTCCTGTCCGTCGGAATGTCCGCGGAACGCGGGTCTCCCACTTAATTTCCAGACTAATGGATTCACCTGCACCAACGGCCCGCGGCAGGTTTACTCGCAATACCGTCCTATCATGTTTGTTGCCATCGTCCAGCTGAATAAATTCAAGTGTTCCGGTAATTTCCGTTTCCTGAAAGCCATACTCCGGTAAAATTTTCATGGTGTGAACATCGTTGTATGCCCATTCATCATCTTTATAATCGGAACGACGGAAACGATTACGGCCGTTATTGAGGAATGAACTTTTATCATTTCTCCAGGCATTGTAATAGAGGTGAAATTGCAATTCATCGGTAGCAAAATCTGTGATGTTTCGCCAGTTTAATATTGTAGTTCCGGTGATCATGTTTGTTTCGATGTCCAGGGTTACATCCATGGTGTAGTTGGCGTTACGGGGGCTTAATGCTTCATCTTGTGCGGTAGAAGTTTGTGGGAATAATCCCAACACAAAACCAAAATAAACCAGAATTCCAGACCAAAGCCCTTTCCGTGATTGGGTTTTTGCCATTTGGATTACCTCTATTTTGTTAAGTATTCAGTTGTGGATTGATAATCATGTGCATTATATGGGTTGGTCATTTGAGATGCAAGAACTTTTTCCGGATTTTAGATGGGATGGTTAGATTATTCGTTTAAGGGAGTTCGTATCAGTAGCTAACAACTAACAGCTAACAGCCAACAGCTAACAGCTAACAGCCAACAGCTAACAGCCAACAGCCAACAGCTAACAGAGTCCCGTCCTGGAAAAAGTTGACAGTTAGTAGTAGTAGTTTTTCTTTCT
>CAYXGW010000120.1:0-18674 GCA_964464595.1 uncultured Deferribacteres bacterium | reverse complement strand
ATTGAGATTCCATGAATGACTCATCGGGCTGAAGGCTATTCTGCGACAGCCTGCAGGGCGGGATTCCTCGCAATGACATTCTGATAATTTTCAAAGTACAAAATAACAAGCAGAAGCTTGCTTTTTGCTAAGTTTGTGTTTATTATAAGCGACATTAATCTTGTTTCAATTGGAAGGACTACAACATAAATATATCTGATGAAAATATTGAAGGCTGGATTGAAACAGTAGCGATTCTATCGAATGAAGAGTTTACAGTCAGACTAAATGAAAGCATTCAATAAGCTGAAAGTGGTAATCTTGTTGATTGGGAAGAAGCTAAAAAAGAACTTCGGGTAATGTGAATGATGCAATGGCTTTAACAGAACATATTGTGATTAGAAATAAAAACATCGTAGATGTTTAATTATTGTAGTATCAATTGTTGTCTCAAGAGCACGATCCTCGTAGAGGATCAATTATTATATTTAGCATTACTACAAGAAATAGAAAGATGAAGAAAAACAATGAATCCTCTACAAGGATTTAAAAACCTGATTTGACTCCATATCTACGATAATAAAACCTCTACAAGGTTAACACAAACGCAGTGAAAATTTACAAATAATAGTGCAATCTAATGAAACAACTCCTCAACATCTTATTTTGGTCCGTTATTGCCGCGGCCTTTATTGGTCCGGGAACAGTAACAACCGCAGCTTCTTCAGGCGCTAAGTTTGGTTTTGCCTTGTTGTGGGCGCTGGTTTTTTCCACCTTTGCATGCCTGGTTCTACAGGAAGCCAGCGCTCGTGTTACCATTATCTCCGGCAAAAATTTGGGACAGGCCATTCGAGAGCAGTTTAGAGATAAAACTTCCGGATTATTTGTCCTGCTATTGGTTTTGGGAGCGATCGTTTTGGGCTGTGCGGCGTATGAGGCCGGCAATATTTTAGGCGGTGTCGCCGGCGCGGTTTTGGGAACAGGTTTTTCTGGACAACTGCTAACTTTGTTGATCGGGTTAACAGCAGGAACACTCCTGTATTTCGGCTCCACAACCGTGGTTGCCAGGGTTATGGGTGTAGTGGTTGCAATGATGGGAATCGCTTTTTTGGTGACTGCCATCAGTCTGGGGCCATCGTTGACGGAAATTCTTAAAGGATCATTCGTTCCAACAATGCCGGCTGGTTCCAGCTTATTGATCATCGGGTTAGTTGGTACTACAGTTGTTCCATACAATCTATTTTTAGGATCGGGCATAGCCGGCAATCAATCGATAAAAGAGCTGCGAATCGGGCTTTCCGTAGCTGTCATTCTTGGTGGAATTATTTCAATGGCATTGCTGGTGGTTGGATCATCTGTCTCCGGGACGTTCTCGTTTACAGCGCTTGCTGAAACCCTTTCAAACAAGTTAGGTTCATGGGCTGCCGGGTTTTTCAGCTTGGGATTGTTTGCCGCCGGTTTTTCTTCAGCCATTACGGCGCCCCTGGCTGCGGCAATAACAGCCAAGGGTTTGTTTGGAAGTTCCGATTCCAAAAACTGGGATGAGCGTTCCTGGCGTTATCGCATGGTGTGGTTAGGTGTATTATTGACCGGAATCATTTTTGGAATCTCAAATGTCAAACCCATACCGGTCATCATCATCGCCCAGGCGCTAAATGGGATTCTGCTTCCCTTTGTGGCAATATTTCTCATAACGGTAGTCAACGACCTGGGACTAATGGGAAAATCAAATCTGAATGGTACTATTTCAAATATATCGATGTGTGTTGTAGTGGTGGTGACTATTTTTTTAGGTGCTACGAATTTGATTAAGGCAGGTGCTGCAGCAATGGGAATGTCAACGCCTGAACCACAAACGATATTTTGGGTGGCGGTTGTTATTAATTTGATTATCGCAATTCCGACAATCAGATGGGTTTTAGATAGAAGAAGATAATGTTTACCACAAGATGTCTCTCTGCAGATTTTAGATAAAATGCCAAAACCTATTTCAGAATTCATAGAAAAACACTATCGCCATTTTAATGCCGCAGTTTTAAAAGATGCGGCGCAGGCATACAATCGTCATTTGGATAAGGGTGGTAAATTCCTGATTACACTTGCCGGCGCTATGAGCACTGCCGAATTAGGCTTGTCTCTCGCTGAAATGATCCGGCAAGATAAAGTGCATGCCATCTGCTGTACCGGTGCAAATTTGGAAGAAGATTTGTTTAACCTGGTGGCACACGATTTTTACATGAGAATCCCAAATTACCGCGATCTAAATCCGGATGATGAAATGAAGCTGTTGAGTCAAAACCTAAATCGTGTGACGGATACCTGTATTCCGGAAGAACAAGCCATTCGAAAAATTGAACAGGCCATTTTAAAACTTTGGCTAAAAGCCGAGCGCCGGGGAGAAAGTTTTTTCCCGCATGAGTTTTTGTATCAATTGATTCAACGCGGTCGTTTGGACGATTCATTTCAGATCGACCCCAAAGACAGCTGGTTATGTGCAGCAGCACATAACCAATTTCCACTTTTCGTTCCCGGCTGGGAAGACTCAACCCTGGGAAACATCTTTGCATCCAAATGTATTAATCGGGAAATCAATAGTGTTCACACCATTCGTGGCGGTATCGAGGCCATGATACATTTGGCTGAATGGTATAGTGAAGTTTCAAAGCATCATTCGATTGGATTTTTTCAAATAGGCGGCGGCATTGCCGGAGATTTCCCCATCTGTGTAGTGCCAATGATGAAACAGGATTTGGGCAGAAAAGAAACCCCATTTTGGGGCTATTTTTGCCAGATCAGCGACTCAACAACCAGTTATGGTTCTTATTCAGGCGCGCTCCCAAATGAGAAAATCTCCTGGGAAAAGCTGGATGTTGGCACGCCAAAATTTATCATCGAGTCCGATGCAACCATTGTTACGCCATTAATCTTTGCCTATGTGTTGGGTTGGTAGTTGGACTGTAATAAATGAGCGCTAGACTAAAATATTATTCATGACGGATTTCATAACCATCATCAGCATTTTAGGAGGCATCCAGGGTTTTTTTGTAACCATTTTACTTTTGGCTATAAAGAAACAAGGGCTTAAGGCCAATAAATTTTTAGCCTCTGTGTTTTTATTCTTTCCCTAACTTTAATTATAGCCTTTCTGCATTTTTCGCGTCTCGTCTTGAAAGTACCGCACCTTTACAACGTCACACCGCTTTTCACCCTGCTATACGGGTCCGCTATTATTTTTCTATGTTAAGAGCGCATTAAAACCAGAGATGAAGCTTTCTCTTTGGCAACTCCTGCATTTCGTTCCATTTTTAATTCTTATTCGACTGCAATGGTGGTTCCTGAATGTTGCAGGTGAACACAAGGCGTCGTATCTTATGAATATATTCGAAGACCGCTTTTTACCCTCTTTCAGCTTTCAGTCCTTGATAAGAATAACACATTTGGCTCTTTACCTGGCAATTTGTTTGGTTGTTTATTATCGATTACAAAAAGTCCGTTCCGATCCCAACAATTTACACATGCGCCGCTATTCCTGGGTTAAAATATTGGTTTTAAGTTCCTTTTTCATCTGGGGGTTATATACCTTCCTTCATTTTTACAACCAGCATTGGCTTAACCAGACAATGCCAATTGTCATCTCAGCAGCACTTTACGGGCTCGGATACTATGGGTATAAATTTCCGGAGCTTTTTCGCAATGTACAAGTTAAGGAAATAAATTCAAAGTATGAGTTTTCCAGACTGGGTGAAGATGAAAAGGATATATACAGTTCCAAACTCGTTCGCATCATGCAGCATGAGAAAATTTATACGGACCCCGGCCTCAACTTGCAAACTCTAGCCGGCCGTTTGGATATTTCAGTGCAAAATTTATCCCAAATTATTAATGAACGCTTCAATCAAAATTTCTCAGAGTTCGTCAATAGTTTTCGGGTAGAAGAAGCTAAGCGGCTGCTTGGTGATGTTGACTACCGGCACCTGACCATTGTTGCCATCGCCAACGATGCCGGATTTAACTCAAAATCGGCCTTTAACACCGCTTTTAGAAAATTCACCAAACAAACCCCTTCCGAATATTTGAAGTCAAAAACTTCCTCCGGTTAAAGAAATATGTCCTGAAATATACTATTTTCCCTAAACCAGATAAATTCCAACGCTCAAGAAAAAATAATTATTCCAGGAAACCATTGACTTTAGATTTCACAATTATTATTATACAATGTTAATGGATGGGAAAAATGAATTAATTAATAATTAAAATCAAAATTACCTAATCTCATATAACAGGAGGTTGATTTCAAATTAAACGAGTTATTGAAATGAATTGCAATGCTGGAATTTTAAATGTTTCGGGTTTATTTATGCGGAATCAACGAAACCATTAAGTAGGAAATTGAATCATATTACGCCTAAATGGTTTAATTAGGCAGAATAAATTTATGTTAGGTTTGGAAATGGAAATGTCATCTTTAAACTCTGCAAAGTATTAAGGACTTCTAACTTCAATTGATATAGAAAGGGTAAGAAAGTGTTTGCAAATACTAAGTTACAGCACGTAAATAGAAAAATACTTGAAACAATCGAGAAGACAATAGATAGTTACCTTATGCTAAGGTCAGAAGAAGTGATTATAGCATTTTCTGGAGGTAAGGATTCGTTTTTTACTACAGTGGCTCTACATCAATTGGGCTACAAAGTAGTTCCTGTTGTTGTTGATATGGGATATGAAAACAATTGGGGGGCCAGAATAATTGAGCTGGCAAATGCTCATGGAATTAGAGCTTATACTATCCCAATAAGAAATGATGATTTCAAAAACCTTTTACCTTCGCGAAATCTAAAGGATTTTGAGAAGAGACTAACTATATTAAACAACATTGGAATACTAACAAACGATAAGATTACACCCTGTACTCAATGTTACAACATTAAGATTATTGCTATTGAAGCATTTGCACTTAAGAGAGGGATTAAAACTATTGTGTTTGGACATCATGGGACAGATGCGGTCACGTCGCTATTAAAATCAGCGCTTATGTTCATTGACCGATGGGAGAATATGCACACGACATTTTCTCGAAGAAATTACGAAATATTAGTTGAAAGTGTCAAACACTATTTTCTGAATGGCACTAAGCATCTACTTTCTTCTTCTTTTTTTGAGAAAATAGAAAGATTAACTGATATGCAGTTTGCAGCTACTGATGAACCCCCGGTCCAATATATCAGAAATTCGTACATTTCACTAAAAATAGTAAGGCCCCTTTTTAATATTTTTGAATATTCAATAAAAGAATATCAAGCAGAACACTCTTTAAAAACAGAGGGCTCCGGCTGTGGTCATGGAGCCACAAAGGCAACTCAAACACCGAGAGAGATGGTTCATAGAAGGATATTTGACGAACTACCCAATAATCGAGATTGTCATAGAATCCAAGAACAATTACTAGTTCTAGCTAAGAAAGGAATAGCAAAAGACGGCACTTTGAAACTTAATGTCCGCAACAAAAGAGCGGAACTATTAGGTCCTAATTACAAATCCGGCCACGCACTGTTTAAGAAATTATGATCTTTCAAAATCCGTAATTAACATTTTAGGAGTATTTCCAGAATGAAGAACCTTCAAGTCGTATTCTTATTTTTACTTCAGAATGGAGTTTATGTTGTTACCGTAATTTTTACTGCATACATAATATTGCTCAGCCAGACATCTACAGTTAGTCAATATGAATTGTTGCTATTCACACTCGCAATCCTTGGACTTTTAGCAACTTCTGGTTTAATTGACAAACTTGGACAGATGAGAAAAATTGAAAATTGGACGAAAACAACGCACGATTTGCTAACCTCACAACAATTAAGACCTAGTGCTGAAATGTTTTTAGGAGATAGAAGGAAGTATAAAACTTTAGAGGAAAGACTTGAGAAGGCTAATCAAGTATATATTATGGGAGGATCTTTAGGTGATGTCATTAATACCTATATGGGACTTCTTGAGGACAAAATAAAGGAGGGATGTCAATTTAAATTTCTTATTGTCAATCCTAAAAGTGTCGCCTGTAATTTAACAGCGGAGGCTGTTGTTCATGAGATCAACCATCCCAAAGCCTACGTTTTAAAGGTGCAAAACAGCCTTGATTTATTATCAAAAGTAGGTGATATTGATAAGAAGCAATCAAATTTGGAAATTAGATTATACTCTTTTGTTCCACCGTTCAGTTTGTTGTTAGTCGATCCCGAGAAAACATATGGAGCTATAAAAGTCGAAATCTATCCCTACAAATCTCCAATTCGGCAAAGACCAAGCTTTGAATTATACAAAGGTAAGGATGGGCATTGGTTTAACTATTTTCATAAACAGTTCTTCAGAATTTGGGATGCCTCCGAAAGTTTTCAACCAAAATTCAGTGCTCCAACCAACACCTAATGTCAAGCATGATGGACCAAACTCACACTGCTGAACATTTTTCTCGTATTGCACCGATCTTTTCGGAACGACTCTGGGTCAAAAGTCACAAATTCGCTTCTAATTTGTTAAATCATATAGAAATCGCGAGCAATGAGTTAACTCTTGATGTTGGCCTAGGCACTGGCAATTTCCAAGGAATTCTTGGAATCGAAAAACAAAAATATTACGGTATTGATTTTTGTCCAGAGATGTTAGAACAGGCAGCAAAAATACTGCCAACCAATCATCTCATAATTGCTGACGCGCATCGATTGCCAATAGGAGAAAAAACCTTTAGCTTAGTTTGTTGTCGAAATTTATTGAAACATTGTTTCGTCCAAACCAAAGTCTTAGAAGAAATGTACAGAGTTTGTAAGTTAGGAGGAAGAGTGGTAATTGTTGAGTCATGTGCACTGAATGAACTCGACAGGGAATTCATGAATAGAATCATCTCAGTTACCGAACCTTATCAAAAACCATATCTTATCCCTGGTGAATATTTGGAATTATTTCGTCAGTTCAATTTTTCAAACATTTCATCGCATGTGTTCACAAACTATGAAATCTCAACGCCTGAATATAGACAAAAACAACTGTACCTAGATGACAAAAAACATGAGCTACTATGGAAGATATTTTCCACTGCATCTGATGAGATTAAAGACATAAAGAAAATTAGATTGTTTCCTGATCGAGCTGTTCATTTTCTCATTTATTGGATTCTAGTTGAAGCAAACAAATGAAAGATCATAATTCTACAACTAAGCTTTGGGGATAAGAGTAGGAATCTTAAGAATGATGTGGCTTTTATTTATGCGGAAAAAACCAAACATTATGTATAATATTGATTCATATTACGCCTGAATAGTTTAATTAGGCAGAACAAACCCTAGAATTTAGGCAGAATAAACTCATGTTAGGTGCTATTCTTCCTTGAAAATTGGTAAGTAATTCAAAGGATTTTAAATGACTGAGCCAAACATTGACTTCAAGGAAAAAAGAGCAAATGCGTATTTTATCGGATTTTACCTGGGAGAATATGGAACCTATTTTACCTACTTTAAAGATAAATTTGAAATTAAAGGCATCGAAGAAGAGGAAGTTGGAGCATTTTTTAAATCAAAAGCAGATTCATCTTGGCATGATTTGATTAAATGGTGTCAAAAGGCTGGCATTTCACTAAATCAAAAAACAATAGAAGAAGAACGCACAAACCCTTTACTAGTTTTTGAAGACAACAAATCCGTGAGAAAGAAATTAATGCTGTTATATGGAAAGGATTTTTTATCATATTTTGATTTAGGAGAGGAGCTTGGAGGGGAATTCCTATGGTGTATGAACATGGATGGTGATAATCTCAAATCCCCTGACCTTTGGAAAATGAAATATGAGCAATTGATAGATGAAAAATATGAACATTTAAGGACAAAACTATCACCTATTGAAAATATCATTTCAGTCTTAGAAAATGCTAAGGAGGGACATTCAGAGGAAAGAAAAAAACTCGAAGAAAAAATTCTAGATCTTAACTCATATATATTTCAAGGAAATGAAGTGAGTAAACAAAAATCAAAAAAGATATTTATCATTCATGGACATGATGATGTATTAAAACTGGAGATAGCTAGATTTGTTGAAAAATTAGGATTTGAATCAGTTATCTTACATGAAGTAGCAAATATGGGACGTCATATTTTTGAAAAATTTGAGGAAGAAGCTACAAATGCATTATTTGCGATTGCTCTTTTGAGTCCAGATGATGAAACTAATCAGGGAACAAAGAGAGCAAGACAAAATGTCATCTTTGAAATGGGATATTTTCTAGGAAAGTTAGGAAGAGGAAAAATAATTCTCATCAAAAAAGGGAAAATTGAAATTCCTTCTGATCTGCATGGTGTCATATATATCAATTATGATGGGCAATGGCAAAGTGAGTTACAAAGGGAGTTGATTGATGTATAACTCTCAAAAACACCACAGAATAAGTCGTCACAACTCTACGTGTGTACCGAACAAGGCACATAATTAGTAGGGTGAGAGTCCTTATACCAGATGTGCATGACGCCGTTCGTCACGGGGTAAATTCCCATAACTTCTTCCGCCAATACGGGATTCGTTAAGAATAGTACCAAATGCAAGTTATCCTATACCCTTCTTCTTTATTTTCTTTGGTATTCCCCTTGCTTACGAGTGAGTGTGTCTATACTGTCTTGCCGGTTTATTTTCAGAAATTCCTCTTTCATTTTTATGGCCGCTGCTTTTTTTCGGGGCGAGGCTGCTTAAGCGCCGAGAGCCGAGGGATTATAAAAGAAATGGTGGATATTTATTTAAAGAGAGAAGAGAAAAATAAGAGATTGCGTAATGGACATTTGATGCCGCCCACCGGCACCTGACCATTGTTGCCATCGCCAACGATGCCGGTTTTAACTCCAAATCGGCCTTTAACACCGCTTTTAGAAAATTCACCAAACAAACCCCTTCCGAATATTTGAAGTCAAAAACCTCCTCCAGCTAAAGCAACATGTCCTGAAATATACTTCAGAACTGATACTCCGAGACATTTCCACCACAATTTTGTATATAAACGAGTTAGAAGTCTCCTCGGTTAAGGCCGGAATTCAGGTTTTAGATTTTTTACTCAATTAGAACAATTCTTGGAAAACCTGTATTTTTACATAATAAATAAATGAGAGGAAAACAAAATGAACGATAGCTATCTTTTTAGACCGATCGCAAGAAGAGGGATTCAGATTGGATTATTTCTGCTGGCCATGTTTTGGGCTGTCAGCATATCCGCTTCAGACAAAAATTTTTCCATAAAGAATATCTATGCCATTGATACCGGTCACTCATATGTTGGCTTTCAAGTGAAATATATGGGGTTCGCCAAGGTGCGCGGCCGGTTCGCCACTTTTTCAGGCTCAATGTATTATGACCCAGCGGATATTACCAAGACCTCGGCAACCGTTATCATCAAAACCGAGAGTATTGACACAAATTTAAATTGGCGGGATAAAGATCTTAAATCAGCCGGCTGGTTTGATGTCGAAAAGTATCCGGTCATGAAATTTCAAACGACTCATGTAAAGAAAACCGACGATGGTCTGACGTTTTTTGGCCAGCTTACCATACACGGCATCACGAAAGAGGTTGGCCTCAATCTTGAAGAAAACTCGGAAGTTCTGGAAGATACCCGTGGCGACAGTCAAGTTATTTTGACCGGCACTACAACGATTAATCGCCAGGATTTTGGCATAAAAGGTAAAAGATGGAGCGGCTCTGTCTCAGATGAAATTGAAATCGAGTTAACAATCCTGGGCAAACGCATCAATGAGGGCAATTTCCGTAGTTGGGTCCGCAATGAGGAGCGTCCACAAGGCAAGATTTACAAAATAATTTCCGAGTCGGGCGTTGCGACCGGATTGGCGGAATTTGACAAAATGAAGTCGTCTGTCAAAACAGAAATAAACGCGAGCGCACTTAATATAGCGGGTTATATGCTTTTGAAGGAAGGTAGAATAAAGGATGCAATCGCTGTCTTTGAGCATAACCTATCCAACTTTCCGGATGATGCAAATATTTATGATTCCTTAGGTGAAGCTTATGCGGAAGCAAATGATTTTAAGAACGCGGCGGCAAATTTTCACATGGCCCTAGAGAAAGACCCGCAAAATGCAAACGCCATTGAAATCCTACGCCATTTAGCGAATCATTAACGGTATATTGCAAATATAGGAAGAACAATGCATTAATCGGGGGAATCAATTACAATGGGGAAAGCTGATGTTGGCACTGGCTAATTTATCATCGAGTCCGATGCAACCATTGTTACGCCATTAATATTTGCCTATGTGGTGGGTTGGTGGCTTCAGAAAATAAAATTCTGTAAGCAATTCAGTTTTATTGCTATTTTGAAATCCATTAGATGGTTAATCGATAAAGATCCAGCCATCATCCAAGACTCAAAATCTCCCTAACTTACAGAAATAGAAGGGCTTTGATTTTTGAAGAAGCCTGATTTCTGTTGACAATCCTGGCAAATTGTAATATACTATACACCGTTTTTTTGAACATACTATTAAAATGAGTAGACTATAAAAATCGTCTTTTTATATAGTTTTATACTCATTATTTTTTTGTATTACGCAACTCGTTAATAATTATGATCTTGAAACTTCATAAGAAAGTCGATTATTAGGATTCGTTATTATGGCTAAAAAGAGTGATTGGATTATTGGTGGTTTTATTTTATTTGGTTTGCTCTTTGTAATATTGTTCTTTGTAATTGGTGTAATGGGAATTTCATCTGGCGGAAGTTCACTTGAGTTTTCGGGTAAGAAAATAGGTTTGGTTGAATTAGAAGGTATAATCATCAGTAGCCGGAAAGTTGTACGGAATATAAAACGAATGGGAGATAGCGAGTCTATCCGGGCTATCGTTCTGCGGATAGATACGCCAGGTGGTGGTGTCGCTGCATCACAGGAAATTTATGATGCTGTTAAATCTGTTAAGGAACTAAAACCGGTTGTGGTTTCGATGGGTAGTGTAGCAGCTTCAGGCGGATATTATGTAGCCTGTGGCGCTGATACGATTATTGCTAATCCCGGAACAACCACGGGCAGTATAGGTGTAATCATGGAAATCCCAAATTTTGAAGGCTTAATGGAAAAATTGGGTATCCGTTTCAATATAATTAAAAGTGGCAAATTTAAAGATATTGGCTCGCCTTACCGAGCTATGACAAATGCCGAAAAAAATCAACTACAAGATTATATCGATGATGCTTTTGATCAATTTGTGAAGGTGGTTTCCGAAAACCGAAATTTAAGCGAAGATTCCGTATTATCATTTGCTGATGGCCGGGTTTTTACCGGTCGCCAGGCAATGGAATTAGGATTAGTAGATCAGCTGGGCAATTATGAAGACGCTATTCAGCTTGCTGCAAAAATGGCTGGAATAAAAGGTAAACCAAAAACCTATCGTTTCCCGCGGAGGAAGGTTACTTTTTTTGATCTTTTGTTCAGCGATCTAAGTGAAGTTTTTGAAGTATTGAATGCAACACCATCATTAAAATACCAATTCAGATTAGACGGTTTATTTAACTAGAGAAGAGGAGGGTCTCGATTTGAATAAAGCAAACCTGGTAGATATAATTGCAGAAGGAACCGGTTTAACCAAGCTTGAAACAGCTGCGGTGATCGATGCATTTCTTGCGACGGTAACATATTCACTAGGAAAAGGTGATCGGGTAGAATTGCGAAGGTTTGGCACATTTAGTATAAAGGATAGAAAACCTAAAGTAGGTCGTAATCCGAAAACGGGTGTGGTTGTTCCTATTCCTGCTAGAAAAGTGCCGCATTTTAAACCTTCGCCGGAATTAAGAAAATTTATTGAAGACCATATAAGCAGTTAACTAAGAATATTAATGAAAAGAGAAAGGAAGGAGGATATATAATTTGCCTTGCGGAAAAAAAAGAAAACGCCATAAAATTGCTACTCACAAAAGGAAAAAAAGATTACGCAAGAATCGCCATAAAAAGAAAGTAAGATAAGTACTAATTGTCCTGTTTTTGATTTCATAATGAAAATCTTCGAAGATATTTTAATACCTGTCTAATTTTAATGAATAAACGGCAAAAAAAATATTACCTGGGGCATTAAATGAGAATAATGGTTCGATAGAGGGTTTATGGACTTACAATCTTCCCACAATATTCGAACCATTGAACCATCTGCTGATTACAATCAAAAAATCCTAATCATTGATGACGATGTAAGTTTGCATGAGTTGTGCTTGGCTGCGCTTTCTCGAATTGGGTATCAATGTGTCTCTGCTTATAACGGTGAAGTAGGCTTAGCAAAAATTTTAGAAGAGCAACCTGCTTTAATCCTTCTGGATAACAAAATGCCTGGGATTGACGGCCAAGTTGTATTTGAGCGTTTGATTTCTCAAAGTGAATATAAAGATTGTAAAGACATACCGGTTATTATGTTAACCGGTATGAGCGGCGAAGAGAACTTAAAGAATGAACTATTTTCGAAGGGAATTGCGGCTTATCTAAACAAGCCGTTTGGGATTAACGAATTAATTAATGTCATTCAAAATGTACTGATATCCAATCAAATCAAGATACATACACGTACCCTTCAAGAAGAAATTTCGCGGTCAAAGCGCTATTTGGAATTGATTATCGATCATACTCCTCATGGTATTATGGTGATTGATTTGAGCGGAAAAATCTTACGGCTTAATTTGTTTTTTGCAAATATTTTAGGGTTAAATAAAACCTCTAATATTGTAGATCAATCCATTTTTACTGTTTTGGAAAGTCGTCGTCCGGAATTGTCTAATCTATTCCAAAATGTTATCAATACCAAGGAAGCAAGTTCAATTCCTGTAATTGAGGTGAGTAGTTCTACTGGTGAAGTGTTTAAAATAAACATCAAGTGTATTCCTATGCGGGAAGAAACGGGAGAAATTACAGGAATCCTTTCGATTTGGGAAGATGTAACTCAAACCGAGAAACGCGAATACGAATTATCCATACTCCGCCAGATAAGTGAAGCAATGCAAAGTGTATTGGATTTGGATATTTTACTTCATCTCATTTTAACCAGTATTACCGCAGGCTGTGCTTTGGGATTTAGCCGTTCTATCATTTTCTTAATTAATGAAAAGACAAATGATTTGGAGGGACGAATGGGAGTGGGACCGTATTCGGAAAACGAAGCTCATCGAATTTGGGATGAACTAGCCAAGGATCATGAAAACCTACGGGATTTTTTGACAAAATTCGGTTTAACATCTCCTTCACTTGATGATCCATTCAACAATGAAGTCCTTAAGTTAAAAATTAGCTTATCAAATAAAAAAGATGTTTTGGTTAGCTGTTTTCATAACAAAAAAAGTGTGTGGATTAATAGTCACAACCAAATACTCGCTAAAGGTCTCATTGTGGATGAGAGTTTTCTAAGGTTTTTCAAACCCTTGGAATTTGTAACAGTTCCTTTAATTGCTAATAATAAGGTCTTAGGTGTAGTGATCGCCGACAATAAATATTCCGGTGTTAAGCTTAGGGAGGATCGTATCGATCTGCTGGAATTGTTGGCCAACCAGGCGGGTCTGGCGATTGAAAGCGCAGAATCGTACCATCGTTCGGAAGAAAAAGTTCAAGAGCTTGCCGAAGCCTTAAAACAGCTGCAAGAAACTCAGGATAAATTAGTAAGATCTGAGAAATTGGCAACCATTGGTAATATGGCTACCCATGTTGCCCACGAAATTCGAAATCCTCTTACTGCAATTGGCGGATTTGCAATTGCAATTATGAAATCTCCAACTGATGTAGAAAATGTTGAAGTGGGATCAAAAATTATTAAAAAAGAAGTTCAAAGATTAGAAAATATATTAGGTAATGTTCTGGATTTTACTAAAATCTCAAAACCGAAGAAGCGAAAGAGTAATCTCAATTCGGTTATTGAAGAAATATTAATTTTGCAAAATGCGATCATTGATGAGAATATTGATTTAACAGCGGATTTGTCGCCTTTAATTTCGGAGTTTTATTTTGATGAAGAACAGATTAAGCAAGCGCTTATGAACATTATCACAAATAGTATTTCTTCGTTAAAGTCTAAAGGAGCTGTTCAAATCAAAACCTTTCATATGAATAATGAAATTTATCTGGAAGTTAGGGATACGGGAATTGGAATGGCAAGTGAAACTCTTGAAAATATCTTTAATCCTTTCTATACTACCCGAAGAGACGGCACCGGCCTTGGGCTAGCTGTAACCGAAAGAATTGTCGAAGAACATGATGGCCGAATTGAAGTGGACAGCAAACCTGGAGAAGGAACAATTTTTAAGATTATATTGCCTATTATTAAGGAAGAGATGTTCATGGACCCATCTTATTAATGCAGCTTTCTCTAGAAATCCCCTCAGATAAACGAATTTACACGGTTAGCCGGCTTACTCGGGAGATTAAAACAATCCTGGAGTCAGCTTTTCCTCCGGTCTGGATCGAAGGGGAAATATCCAATTTTAAGAAACATTCATCGGGGCATATGTATTTTGTTTTGAAAGATGAGAATTCCCAAATTCCGGCAGTGATGTGGCGCAGTTGGAATGAGCGTTTATTCTTTACGCCTCAAGATGGAATGAAAGTCTTAGCGCAGGGGAATATAACCGTATATGAAAAACGCGGGTCTTATCAATTTGAGGCTTTACAAATCCAACCTGCCGGTGTTGGGGAATTGCAGATGGCTTTTGAACAGTTAAAAGTAAAACTGCAAGAAGATGGATTGTTTTCCGAAAGATTTAAAAAACCCATTCCGCAATTTCCCGAAACAATCGGTATTGTAACCTCTCCGACAGGCGCTGCGATACGAGATATGATAAGTATTTTTAACCGTCGTTATCCAAGTGTACAGCTTATTTTAGCCCCGGTTCGTGTACAAGGTGAGGGCGCGGCCCTGGAGATTTCACAAGCCATTAAAGATTTCAATCTTTATAGAGATGTGGATTTGCTTATTATTGGACGTGGCGGTGGTTCCCTTGAAGATCTTTGGCCATTTAATGAAGAAATTGTAGCGAGGTCGATCCATGAATCTGAAATTCCAATTATTTCTGCTGTTGGTCATGAAATTGATTTTTGCATTGCAGATTTTGTTGCGGATGTACGTGCCTCCACGCCATCTTCTGCTGCTGAATTAGCCGTTCCGAACAGGGAAGAATTGATGGAATTTGTAAAAGATAGTCTCCAGAAGATTTATCGAAGCGTGGATACCATCATTGCACAAAAAAGAGAAAAAGTTCGGGAACTGGAAAAGAGCTATGCGCTGAAAAGGCCATCGGACATAATCAAACAATATCAACAAAGAGTAGATGATCTTTCCCGGAATTTGGAAGTTCACTTTTCACACAAACTCAATACAAATCTAAACCATATTTTGAGTTTGCAAAAACAAATTATTTCGTTAAGCCCACAATCCATATTGAAGAGAGGATATAGTATTTGTTTTCGTAAGAAAGATGGCAAATTGATTAAATTAGCAAAAGAACTAAAGCCAGGTGAGCAGATAGATATTCAATTTCTAGAAGGCCAAGTTGATGGAATCATTGAGCATATTTCCAGAGATAAATCCATACTGGAAGAATTTTTCTCCAAACCGGATAAAAATTGATATTGCAAAGAAAGATGCTTAAATATATAAATAATTCTAAAAGAGTGAGTATTATTTTATGAAGCATAAATCCTTTGAAAAAGCTGTCGAACGGCTAGATAATATTGTAACTAACCTTGAAGATGACGATTTAGCATTGGAAGAATCAATAAAATTGTTTGAAGAAGGTATGCAACTCTCGAAATTCTGCATGGAAAAATTATCCCAGGCTGAGCTAAAATTACAAAAGCTCACCAAAACAGGAGATAATTCATTTCAGCTTGAATTGATGTAATTATTTTTTCCTTTATGAATTTGTTCAGCAGATATCTCTTTTGATAGTAAGATAATGAAATTCGGAATTATAGCGAATACACGGAAAAAAAAAGTAATAGAAATTCTACCTGATTTTTTTCGCCAGTTAAAAAAACGGGGCATCGAGGCTGTTGTCACACCGGAAATCAAAGATTCTATAACAACTGATAATATTAAATTAGAATCTTATTCCTCAACTGAAATTGGTCGACATTGTGATATTGCAATTTCATTTGGCGGGGATGGTACCATTCTTTCAGCCGCAAAATCCTTAAGTCCATTTGGGGTACCGATTTTGGGAGTAAATGTCGGAAGGTTTGGTTTCTTAACGGAAATATTAGTTAAAGAAATTGCTGAGAAATTGGATGATTTGGTGGCTGGTAACTTTGAAATTGAAAATAGAATAGCGTTGACAACTTCAATGACAAACAACGATTCAAAAAGAAACGGTCATTTTGCTGTTAATGATGTTGTCTTGCAAAAAGGTGGATTTGCGAAGACTCTCCTGATAGAAACCTACGTTGGTGATGAATATTTAAATACTTATAACGCGGATGGAATTATTATTTCGTCACCTACCGGTTCAACCGCATATTCGCTTTCTGCGGGTGGACCTTTGGTTGCACCGGATATGGAAGCTATGGTGATTACACCAATTTGCCCTCACTCATTATCGCAACGACCTCTCGTCATTAAAGATGACCTTGTAATAAAAATTCTCGCCTCTTCTGAGAAGGGGGATATGTTATTATTTGTGGACGGCGAAGAAAGGTTTAAAGTTAAGCAAGAACAGGCGGTTTATGTTCAAAAATCGCAATGGCCAGTACGCCTAATAAAATGTTCCGGAAATAGTTTTTATAAAGTTTTGCGAACAAAATTAAGTTGGGGCGAATTACCTATAAAAAATCAGAGTAATAAATAAGTTGTTTAAATTTCTTTTCTTTTAGTCTTTACATCTAGAATTCTCCAAAATATTTTGTTATGATTTAATTTCATCATTTTTGTTGAAATCCCTTTTTAAAACCCTATATTATACTGCTCGTTTAGCACTCACCAATATAGACTGCTAACATAATCAAATTAATAAACAAAAACTGATGGAGGAAATAAATGAATGTACAACCTTTAGCAGATCGCGTGGTTGTAAAAGTCACAGATCCTGAAGAGCAGGTTAAGGGCGGGATTATCATTCCGGATACGGCAAAAGAGAAGCCGCAAGAGGGAGAAATCATAGCTGTAGGACCAGGTAAAGTTTCAGACAGTGGTGCTACCATATCACTGGAAGTAAAGACGGGTGATAAAGTATTGTTTGGAAAATACTCTGGCACCGAAGTGACAGTAGATGACAAGGAGTACTTGATCATGCGCGAAAGTGACATACTTGCGAAAGTATAATAAATAGGGTTTAATTAACGAATTAATAGGAGATAAATAAAAATGGCGAAATGCATTGATTTCAGTATGGCTTCGCGCTCCGCGCTTCAGAAAGGCATAAATATACTTGCTGATGCAGTGGAGGTGACCTTGGGTCCACGAGGCCGCAATGTAGTAATTGACAAAAAGTTTGGCGCACCGACTATCACAAAAGATGGTGTAACGGTTGCCAAAGAGATTGAGTTAGAAAATGCAGGTGAGAATATGGGTGCCCAAATGGTGAAGGAAGTTGCATCCAAAACCAGTGATATTGCCGGTGACGGCACAACCACAGCAACGATTCTTGCCCGATCTATTTTCAACGAAGGACTTAAGAATGTAACTGCCGGAGCCAATCCTACCCATCTTAAAAAAGGTATCGATAGTGCAGTACGGAAAACAATTGAGGGGATTAAAAAACTAAGCCAGGAAGTAACCGACAAGAATGACATTTCTAATGTGGGTGCAATTTCGGCAAACAATGACAAGGCAATCGGAGATCTTATTTCCGATGCAATGGATAAAGTCGGCAAAGACGGTGTAATTACGGTTGAAGAGGCAAAGAGTACCGACACGACATTAGAAGTTGTAGAAGGTATGCAATTTGATCGAGGATATTTATCCCCCTACTTTGTCACCAACCCCGACAACATGGAAGCCTATTTGGAAGATCCCATGATCCTGATTCATGACAAAAAGATCAGTGCCATGAAAGATCTGTTACCCTTGCTGGAAAAAGTAGCCCAGTTGGGTAAACCACTTATTCTGATTGCAGAAGATATAGAAGGTGAGGCATTGGCTACATTGGTGGTCAATAAGCTTAGAGGTACATTAAAAGTTGCCGCTGTGAAAGCTCCCGGGTTTGGAGATCGCCGCAAAGCTATGTTGGAAGATATCGCGGTTTTGATTGGCGGGCGGGTAATTTCCGAAGAAGCTGGTTTTAAGCTTGAAAATGCTGTGGTTAGTGATTTAGGAACTGCCAAGCGCGTGACCATTGACAAGGACAATACGACAATCGTCGAAGGTGCCGGCAGCACCGAAGATATCCAGGGCCGCATTAAGCAAATTCGCAATCAAATCGAAAACACGACTTCCGATTATGACACAGAGAAGCTGCAAGAGCGATTGGCCAAGTTGGCCGGTGGTGTAGCGGTATTGAATATTGGCGCAGCAACGGAAATTGAAATGAAGGAAAAGAAAGCACGTGTTGAAGATGCACTACATGCAACCAGGGCTGCTGTTGAAGAAGGTGTTATTCCAGGTGGCGGTGTTTCTTTACTTCGGGCGATAGCAGGTTTTGATAGCATCGAGACATTCACTCCGGATGAAAAAGTGGGTGTCAATATCGTTCGCCGGGCACT
>CAYXGW010000119.1:0-18718 GCA_964464595.1 uncultured Deferribacteres bacterium | reverse complement strand
AAAGAAAGAAAAACTACTACTACTAACTGTCAACTTTTTCCAGGACGGGACTCTGATGAGATTTTTTATCATTTATTGGTCTATGTTTTAACTGACCTATAATCACTTAACCATCTTTTGTTGGGATTAAATGCCAATAGCCGAACAATTACAAAAAAGGCTTTAAAGATTTACAATATGAACTTAGAGTTTTTGAGTCTTAGAGGCTGAGTAGTTAAATAGATTCCCTTCGACAGGCTCAGGACGCAGCTTTCTGAATAACTTCACTTCTTTCATTAATATTGTTCATCATAAAAATGCGTACTTATTTCCAAAATCGTTTCTCGGCTTGGCGGTTAAAATTGAAGAATACCAAATAGTTTAAAGGATTAGCAGAACTTCAGTTACAGTCCCAGTAGGGACAAAATATTTATAGCAACCATTCTGCAAGAAAAAATAGCATAGTCCCATAGGGACGGAATAGAAAACATTTTGCATCTTATATCTCGTCCTTACAGGACTTTAACGGACCCAAAAAATAGAATTGCTATAAATATAGTATCCCTACGGGATTGAAATCGAAATAAAAATAATTTAAGAATTAATACTAGTGATATGATACGTCTTTTTCAAAATCATACTTATTGTCTGGCTTTTTTTCAAAATATCTAATACCAGATGTTAAAAAAAGTATACATACTTGTGATGAAACATTAATATTGGCAAATTTTATATTAGTACTGACTTTTAAGGGGTATTTGTTCTAGAAATTTTCGAAAAGCCCAAACCTTCCTAAACAGTTTCATCAAAGTTTGATTTTATTTTTGAAATTAGTTATCCTTACCAACTGTTACACAATTGAAATTAAGTTTTTAAATGAATTGAGTTATAATAAGATTATTCTCAGAATCAAGAATAAAGTAAAGGGTTGATCATATGTTAAAGCAAATTGGATTTGACGATATTGTCGATAATCGTTCTAATCTAAAGGAAGAATTTGATGATGCTCTCTTATTAGATGCCTATTCCAATGCAGTGGTTGCGGCGTCTAAAAAAGTGAGTCCATCTGTAGTTCACATAAAAGTTCGAAAAGAAAACAAAAGAAAAAGGCGAACATTCCCTCCTGGACAACAGCAATCAGGCTCCGGCTCAGGTTTTATTCTTTCGCCGGAAGGATTTATTGTCACCAACAGCCATGTTGTTACAGGAGCGACTAAAATCGAAGTGGATATTCCGGATGGCAGAAGCTTTGATGCAGAACTTATCGGAACCGATCCGTCCACCGATTTAGCATTGATTCGCATCTATGCTTACGAATTAAAGCATATCAATTTAGGCGACTCGGATCGATTGCAGGTTGGACAATTGGTGATCGCAATTGGCAATCCATTTGGATTTGAATACACCGTTACTGCCGGCGTAGTAAGTGCTTTGGGTCGGTCTTTACGATCGAGTAATGGCAGGCTAATTGATAATGTCATCCAAACCGACGCAGCTCTAAATCCCGGTAATTCGGGTGGCCCTTTAGTGAATACTCATGGAATGGTAGTTGGTATCAATACTGCAATCATTTTGCCAGCTCAAGGAATTTGTTTTGCAGTGGCGGCCAGTACAGCAAAATATGTTGTCAGCAAACTGATTACTGTCGGCTATGTGAAAAGAGGGCATCTTGGTATAGCCGGTCAGACTATCAATCTCCCCCTTCGGGTCATTAATTACAATAAATTATCAACTAAATCCGGTATACTGGTCCAAAATATGGAAGCAGATGGACCGGCGTATAATTCAGAAATTCGTTCCGGAGATGTAATCATTGGATTTAACGATTTACCTGTTACTAAAATCGATGATCTTCATTTATTGCTGGATGAAAAAACCATCGGAAAAAAATCAACTCTTGGTATTTTACGGCGAGGCAAGAAGCAAATCGTTACTGTAATCCCGGGTGAATTGGATAATTAAGGATCTCTATCTACCGGATAACACAGAAAAAAATTTAACCTAATAAAACCAATATATCATTCACGAGGCTAAGTCTTGAGCTGATTAAGAGAAAAAAATTTAGCTTATGTATAGTGCTGTTTTTTAAAAACAATCAATTCGTTTAATCAGATAGTGGCCTGAGTTAAGCGAGGTGGTTAATGTCACGCAGAATATACATTATAGAAACCATTCGTTAATTTCCGTTACGATTTACAATATGATAATTTTTTAGCAATATGCGATTTTTGGGAGTTTATTTACCTTGTTTAAAAGTTTAATATTTGGCAATAATTCATCTCGAATGGTATCCCATTGGGATACCATATTTATAGCAATCCTAATTCCTCTCATCCTGCCAAAGTCCCGTAGGGACTTAATATATTTCGTCCCAAAAGGGACATTAATATTTTGGAGTATATAACCATGGCTATAAATATTATGTCCCGATAGGACAATTATTACTCAATTTATTTAAGTGAATATTTGATGCTATTTTAATTAATTAAGGATACTAGCCTTTATGGCAAACCACAATAAACACTGCAATAACTCAAAAGAGAGATACTAATGAAAGCATCAGATTTATTTGTAAAAGCATTGGAAGCAGAGGGAGTTGAATATGTGTTTGGCATACCGGGTGAAGAAAACCTGGATTTGCTCAATTCATTGCGAGATTCGACAATTCAACTCATTCTAACCCGCCACGAACAAGCTGCAGGATTTATGGCAGCAATTTATGGTCGACTTACCGGCAAAGCCGGAGTTTGTTTATCAACTTTAGGACCAGGTGCGACAAACCTGGTAACCGCAGCAGCTTACGCACAATTAGGTGCTATGCCCATGTTGATGATCACCGGACAAAAACCCATTAAGTCCAGTAAGCAGGGGCATTTCCAAATTATAGACATATGTGATATGATGCAACCGATAACGAAATATACCCAGCAGCTGGTTAGCGGAAACATTATTCCGTCCCGTGTCCGTGAGGCATTTCGATTGGCAGAAGAAGAGCGTCCGGGTGCGGTTCATTTGGAATTACCGGAAGACATTGCTTCAGAAGAGACAAATGTTAATCTTATTGCCAAGAGTTTGGTACGACGACCGACCGCAGAAACTAAATCGATAAATCGCGCACTGGATATGATCAAGCAAGCCAAACATCCTCTGGTTTTGATCGGAGCGGGAGCAAATCGCAAGACAACCTGTAAGATGTTAACCCTATTCATCGAAAAAACCGGTATTCCTTTTTTCACCACGCAAATGGGCAAAGGAGTGGTGGACGAGCACGATCGATTATTTCTTGGTAATGCTGCTCTTTCTGATTTCGACTTTCTGCATAGGGCCATTGAAAATGCGGACCTGCTTGTAAATGTTGGTCACGATGTGGTAGAAAAACCGCCTTTTTTTATGAAGCAGGACGGCTTCAAAGTCATTCATATCAACTTCTCCTCTGCTGTTGTGGATCCTGTGTATTTCCCACAAGTAGAGGTAATCGGTGATATTGCTAACAGTATTTGGCAATTAACCGAGCGATTACAAAGACAAGATTCCTGGGACTTCTCTTATTTTTTTAAAGTGAAGGAACATATCGAATCCCATTTGCTGGAAGGAGCAGATGATACTCGTTTTCCAGTTTATCCCCAGAGGTTGGTGGCTGATGTTCGAAAAGTGATGCCGGCAAATGGCATTATTACACTGGATAATGGTGTGTATAAGATCTGGTTTGCTCGTAACTATAAAGCGAACCAGCCGAATACAGTATTATTGGATAATGCGCTGGCAACCATGGGCGCAGGATTGCCTTCTGCGATGGCGTCTCGAATTGTTTATCCGGATCGCAGGGTGATGGCTATTTGTGGTGATGGCGGTTTTATGATGAATTCCCAGGAACTGGAGACAGCCGTACGTTTGAAGATGCATTTAGTCGTGTTAATTCTTCGCGATGATGCTTATGGAATGATTAAGTGGAAGCAGGCTGCAATGAAATTCGAGAACTTTGGCTTAGATTATGGCAACCCGGATTTTGTTAAATATGCCGAAAGTTATGGCGCATTAGGTTATCGAGTGGAAAGCGCTGCTGATCTATTGCCAATGATGGAAGAGTGCCACAATACCGCCGGTGTCCATGTGATCGATTGCCAGGTTGATTATTCTGACAATGACAGAATATTAAATCGTGACATTAAGGAAAGAAGCAGGGAGGTCTAAATGTGTGAGTTAACCTTCCCTATCCCTCCTAACAAGGAAAGGAAATTCCTCCCCTTTATAAGGGGAGGTTAGGAGGGGTAACCGAGAAACACAAATCACTACAACTAAAGTTCTAATTGAAACCACTGCACTGTATTTATGAACCAAAATAATAAATTAATCAAACTGATCGGTACAAACCTTATCATCCTCGTCTTATTAATTCTTTCAACAGAATTCTTGCTTCGAGTTTTTTTACCCGAAATTCAGCTTCCCGGAACCCAATCAACCCTTTTCGAACAAAATCGTTATTCCAATTCCACTGGTCTCAAACCTGGTTCAAAAGGGCTGAGTAATGGTATCGCCAGGACAGTAGATGATTTGGGATTTTGGCAGTTTCGAAAGTCCTTTAATCCTGATTACGATTCCTGGCTGATTTTGGGTGATTCGGTTACCATGGGACTTGGTGTTAAAGCTGATTCGACTTTTGCAGGTTTACTGAACAATTATATAGATTCCCTAAACGTGTTGAACTCTGCAGTCATCGGTTATTATTCGAATGATTATCTCAATGTCTGTAATAATTTATTCAGATCAGACGAAAGAAATCTCAAAATAAAAAGAGCCATAATATTTTGGTGCTTAAATGATATTTATGAAAATTTTCCAACTCAAAACCTTCGGGGGCACTGGCTTAGAAATCAGCTTGGGACTTTCTTGGTATTTGTCAGGACAAACTTTAAAACCTTCCATTTAATAAAGAATTTGTTCCTGGATAGATCGAAGGCTTATTTTCAGTATGATTCGGCGTTTTACATCAATGAAAATGAACTACTAAACAAATCAGTTGAGCATATTCGAGAAATCGTTCAAGTAGCCAGGGAAAATAATGTTCAATTTGAATTATTTATTTTACCTTATGAGTTTCAAATCAGGAATCGTTCTCAAAAAAACATCTTTAATCCACAGGAAATTTTAAAACAAAAATTGAGCTCTTTGGAACTTAAAATCTATGATTGCACCCAGGCTTTCACCAGATTTGTCAATGAATCAGAAACATTATATCTTTATGGCGATGGAATTCATTTCTCGAACAGAGGACATAGAGAGATAGCTGATTTTGTTTTCAAAACTCTTATTAACGAACCTCTCGATTAAAACTAAAATTTAATTGTGATAAAAGGAGATAATGATGGCTAATAATTACCCTTTAATGATTCCGAAAGCGACTTCAGGTGCCGGTGATTTAGAGGTATTTGCACCCTACGATGGCAAAATGATCGGGACCGTTGCTGCCGCAGATCAGCAAACAGTTGAAAAAGCGCTGGAAACTGCCTATGGTCTGTTCCGTAACCGCGACGCCTGGCTGAAACCCTTTAAGCGCATAGAAATTCTGAGTAAAACGGCAGAAATTATAAAAATGCGTTTTGAGGAATTGGCCGTTGAAGCTGCCAGAGAGGGAGGTAAGCCCCTGGTTGATTCTCGAATTGAAGTAACCCGGGCAATCGACGGTGTAAAAAACTGCATCGAAGTGCTGCGCACCGAACCTGGCGAGGCAATTCCTATGAATCTCAACCCGGCCTCCGAGGGAAGAATTGCGCTCACTCGAAAAGAGCCGATTGGTGTAGTTGTTGCGGTCAGTGCTTTCAACCACCCGCTGAATCTTATCATTCACCAGGTCGGTCCTGCGGTTGCGACAGGCTGTCCTGTGATCATAAAACCAGCCGAAGATACTCCCTTATCTTGTTTCCGGTTTGTTGAGATATTGCGGGAAGCCGGTCTGCCGGAAGAATGGTGTCAGCCTCTTGTCGTTAAAGATTTGGATGTAGCGGCACAATTAGTTACAGATCGGCGTGTGGGATTTTTCTCATTTATCGGCAGTGCCAGGGTGGGTTGGATGCTTCGGTCTAAGCTTGCCCCGGGAGCCCGATGCGCTTTGGAGCATGGTGGCGTTGCGCCGGTCATTGTTGCGGCGGATGCGGATTTGGAAGCGACAATTCCATTATTAGGAAAAGCCGGATTGTATCATGCTGGTCAGGTTTGTGTTTCTGTGCAGAGAGTTTTTGCTCACGAATCCATTGCACAGGATTTGGTTGAAAAATTGTCTGAAGCAGCCAAACAATACAAAGTAGGCGACCCGACTCTATCGGAAACGGATATTGGCCCGCTTATTCGTCATGGCGAAGTGGACCGGGTGGAAGAGTGGGTGAATGAGGCCACCAATGCAGGAACACAATTGTTAACGGGCGGCAAAAGAATTTCAGATTCCTGTTATGAATGTACAATTTTGTATAATCCGCCAAACGATGCAAAAGTCAGCCAAAATGAGATATTTGGGCCTGTCATTTGTGTCTATCCATACAAAAATATCGACGATTCCATTGCCCGGGCGAATTCATTGCCTTTTGCGTTCCAGGCATCGGTTTTTACCAAAGATATCGATACGGCCATGCGGGCTTACAATCGCCTGGATGGCTCGGCGATCATGATTAACGATCACACCGCATTCCGGGTTGACTGGATGCCCTTCGCCGGACTAAAGCAGTCCGGACTGGCGGTAGGAGGCATTCCCTATACCATACGGGATATGCAGATCGAAAAGATGATGGTTTTAAAATCGCAAGAGTTGTAAACTCAATATTTAATTCAAAAAGGAGCGTGGATAATGGCAATAACTAAACAACAAACACCACAAATAGAAGCCAGTGAAAACGGGCCGTACCTGGTTCGCAACCTGGAGGATCTAAAAAACTCCAAGGGTGAGCAACTTCCCACTAAATCCATGATCGCCCTTTGCCGCTGCGGTGGATCTGCGAATAAACCCTTTTGCGACGGCACCCATGCAAAGAATGGGTTTTCCGGAGAAAAGCTCACCGACGGCAGCAGCGATAAAAGAGACAATTACGATGGCCAAAATATAACCATTCACGATAACCGTGGAATTTGTGCTCACCAGGCATTTTGCTCAAAAGGATCGCCATCCGTGTTTCTCTACCAGGTCGAGCCCTGGATCGACCCCAATGGCTCCGAAGCGCAAGAAATAATAAATACGATCAAAACATGTCCTTCGGGCGCGCTGAGTTATTCAATAGACGGCGTCGAGCACAGGGACCAGGATCGCGAGCCAAAAATTACGGTCTCGAAAGACGGCCCTTATTTTGTCACGGGTGCAATTGCACTAAAAAATCAAACAACGGGAGAAGGCGCATCAAAGGAGCATTATACGCTGTGTCGTTGCGGTGCCTCAAAAAACAAACCCTTTTGTGACGGCTCGCATTGGTCTATTGGCTTTAAGGATGATAAGAATTGAGGTTTTAATAGGGGTAGAAGTTACAAGTTGTTCAAGGAAAAGTTGCATAATCGTAACAAATGTCTTTTATTAATTGTGTAGGTGGTGATTGAGTTTTTGAGGGTGAGGCTTAGAATATAAATGATGAACAATAATGCAAATGTTTATTGTACCGGTTTATAAGTTTTCATAAAAATAAGTATTCAATATTTTTCTTCGCAGGTCTAATTGATGGTTAGGTTTAAGAAGAGTGGAGATCACTCAAAATGGATATACCTAAACTGATTCCAATTTCGATTATAACGAGAAATGAGTCTATTTTTGACCCGGATATGGCGTTTGATTACATCTATCAGGAAATGGGAGCTGATCGAAGATTGGGAATTCAAAATGTCTGATGATAAACTCATCCCTCACTAAGGAAGTCAACTTCCATGAAACCATGGTCAGCGATAATTATCCCCATCTTTTTCTTGAAATTAAGAAAAAAACTCAACTATTCTTGTCTTAATTAATTGTTATACTGTTGTAAAAGAAATTTGAATAAATCAAGGAGGTCAGAAATGAAATCTTTTATCACAATCCTAGTTTTTACTCTGGCTTTGGCAGCAGGTAATGTCGATGTTTTAGCACAGCTTACTGCGCTGCCGGTTTCAATTTCACCAAAAGAAGAACCAGAGCTTACAACCGTGGTGGTCCATGGTGACTTCGGTTTTTACAACCACAACATCGGCGATTTCAAATCGGTTGGCGGGCGCCTGGTCTGGAATCCCGGCAGCTTTAGTATTATGGGTGGAGCAGCATTCTTGAATGCCGATAAGGATCAGCTAGAAAATGGTTTTACGGTGGGTACCGCTCTCGGGTACGATATTCAGTCTGGCACATCCCAAATTTCGAAACCAATAATCCAAATTAAGGGGGGGATCGGCTATACAAAAATCGATGAGTTTAAACAATGGAACTTTCCTTTAGCCCTTGGCGTGTCTTTTATCTTTCCCGCGCCCAAGTTCAATGCAAAACCATGGGGCTCTCCCCGGCTGCACATCAGGATTTCGGATGAACCCGATGACGGAAATTCGACCGATTTAGGAGTTGGGATATCCGCCGGTCTTACCATCACCTTGCCCAGCGAATCCGGAATACATTTGGGCGTCGATTGGCTGAAAATCAGCGGGCACAGCGAATTTGTGGTCGCAATAGGCTTGCATTGGGATCATGCCATATTTTGACATAATTAACCTGAGTTATTGAGGACAAACTGAAAATTGGAGGAAAAGATGGCCAATAAAGATGTATACAATGATCCAAATTTAAATAAGACGTCACGAGAAATTTCTTTAGTTACTGATAACCGCAAAATTTCGGATGCAGCGGCTGAATTCCAACGCATCTCCATTCACGCCGATCATCTCGCCGCAAATGATGGCGTACTTTTCAGCGACAAACGCAGATTTCGGTACACACATGTGAACCGGAAGGGAATCAACAAGGCTAAAAACCATTTTCAAGGTATACAACGCCTACGAAAAGGCAAATATTTGGTTATATCCGGCGGTGATGGAACTGAACCGGCCTCACATGTTTTTGTTATCAAGATGGAGACCCGCATAAGCACAGGACCGTGGGGTTCCAACCTGCTCATGTCCAACAGACCCAAAGAAAGCGATAACATTGTGAAAACCATACCGCTTAGTAATGAGTTTTGGCATGCCGGCGGACTGAGCATCCTGGGGGATATCCTTGCGGTTCCAATTGAAGGCGAGAAGAAATCAAGAATTGTTTTTCTTCATATGTTAAACCCCGAAGATCCAACTCAGCTGGATTGCGATATTGAACGGCCGAATAATACGGGGGGTGCGGTAGCGCTTGCCAAGCTCGTCAATGGTAAATTCGTTTGCGCCGTCTACCGTGAAGTCAAAAAAAAGCCTATTGTACGACTTGACTTTTATGTGTCCAAATCAAATGATATTCGAGAAGGATTCGAAGAAAATGCGGACGGGAGCAAAAAATTTGTAACATGGAGTTATGGCAATCTGAATTTAGACGAAGAGCATGACCCAAGTTATCAAAATGTCAATTTCATCGAAGCGATCGATAAGGATGCCGGAGACGGGGTAACCCGTTTGTATATGATAGGAACTCAAAATACTTCTTCGGGAGCCCCACTTCTTGGCGGCCGAGACCTCGCTGATCTTTTCAAAGTCGAGATCCCTGATGATTTGTTCAATTCACCCGGCAAAATACCAATCCTCGAAAAGCTAGACTCCAAACAGTTCTTTTGCGATAGGGCATATTGTAATTTCGCTGGTGCCGGTGGAATCTATGTCGATCCTGTTTCTGGACTCAGCTTGTATTCCGGGGTTCACTGGCGCAGTGACGATATGATTAGATTCTCTGAATTTCGTGCCGAACTGGATCCGCAATCGGTGATTGACAAGCCTGAGAATGCCTGGATTAGTCTTTATGAAGACCGCGAATTTGGCGGTCGACGGTTGAGTGTCCTGGGCAGCCGTGAGTCAAGCTTTCCGGATTATGGCAAACTATTTGTGCAAGGCGGCGGATTTGATAACAAGGCTTCGTCCGTTAAGTTTCAAATACCGCAAGGGCTCACTTATAGATTGTACCGGGATAGATCTTTTTCAGGCGACCGGCCCAATGAGGACTTCATCGACTTAACGGGTACCGGGAGCATCCAGGCAATCGTGGACTTCAAGGCGGATTTCCCGAATCTTGAAAATAAGATTTCATCTTCTCAATATGTTTAAATAGCAGTTGTGCTCACAAGGCATTTTGTTCCAATGGATCGCCATCCGTGTTTCTCTACCATGTCGACCCCTGGATCGACCCGAATAGCTCTGAAGCGCAAGATCAAAGCATGCCCTTCGGGCGCGCTGAGTTATTCATTATACACTGTGTCGCTGGGAGCCTCAAAAAACAAACCCTTTTGTGACGGCTCGCATTGGTCTATTGGCTTTAAGGATGATAAGAATTGAGGTTTTAATGTGGTGTGGAAGTGGGTAAGTTTTGTTGAGAAAAGTGTTGTATAATTATGACGGATGTCTTTTATTACTTGTGTGGGACGTGGTTGGATTTTTGAGGATGAAGAAATATAAATAATAAACAATAAACCAATGACTTTAGATAAAAAACGATCCAGATAAAACGTTTTTCTTAATCTTTACAAGGTTATTGTGCCAGTCTATAAGTTTTCATAATTATAAATGTCATAACACTGTTTTCGCGTGTCTAATTAAATAGTTAGGCAGCATTGAAAGCGCCCTCACGATAGGTGTAGGTGTTTTGAGTTCACGTCTGGCAGATTGCAATCTACCTCGCAGCAATTCCTGATCTATGAAAGCCGAGGTGTACTAAGATGAGTGGCTCCGCCGGACCCGGAAACGTAGCCCAGCCAAGGAGGTACATCATGACAGATCACCCACGTCGACTCACCTTCCTCTTCAGCCTCATCATCTTTCTGACGGCCCTGGCCCTGGCGGCGCCGGCTCAAATCAGCGAAACCAAGCTCGTTGCCTCCGATGGCGTGAATGGCGACTTTTTCGGCGGGGCGGTCGCCATCAGCGGCAACACGGTCGTCGTAGGTGTGTCACGTGCCGATCTTGCCAATGATGAAAACGCCGGGGCCGTCTATGTCTTCGAGCGCATCGACGGCCAGTGGCGAGAGGTGCAAAAATTAATCGCTTCCAACGGCGATGATTCTCATTTATTCGGCGATAGGGTCGTTATCGATGGGGATATGATCCTCGTCGGTGCGCCGGGCAACAACGAACGGGGCGGCCCGTCAAGCGGCGCCGTCTACGCATTCGAGCGCATCGACAGCCTGTGGCAGGAGGTGCAAATCATTTATCCCGATGATCCCTCGGCCAATAAAATTTTCGGCCGGGACCTAGTCCTCGACGAAGACCGGGCCTTCATCGGAGCGGGCCAGGATAACCAGGTGGATATCTTTGCCGGCGCGGCCTACGTCTTCCAGCGTCAAAACGACGAGTGGGTGCAAGTCGACAAGCTCTTGCCAGACCCGGGCGTAGACGGCAACGCCCTGGCGTCGTTCTTCGGTACGGCTATTGGGCTCGACGGGGACCGCGTCATCATTAGCGCCCCGACCGACGACGACGCTGCCCCAACAGCCGGGGCCGCCTCCGTCTTCGAGTTCAAGAGCGGTCAATGGCAGCTTGTCTACAAACTGCTCCCGCCCCCGGTGGCACTCCCCGACTCTCTCGATAGGGATGTCTTTGGCCAAGACGTGGTCATCAGCGGCGACTGGGTGCTCGTCGGCTCTCGCGGCGACGACGAGCGGTGCATCGGGATTACTATTGACCCTCTGCGCCCCAACCTCTGCGATGCCGGCGCCGTCTTCGCCCACCAGCGCCTGGAGGACGATTGGAAATTCAAGCAGAAGATCGCCCCCGAAGAACTCGCTGAACGGGATATTTTCGGCCACTCTATCGCGATGGAAGGGAACCGTGCCGTCGTCGGGGCTCCAGGCGACAACGATGCCTGCCCCAATCAGCCGTCTTCGCTTTTCTGTAATTCCGGCGCGGCTTACATCTTCAAAATCTTCAACCGGGATCCCGTAGCGCAGGACGACCATGCCACCACCAGCCAGAACACCCCCGTCGAGATCAACGTGCTGGCCAACGACAGCGATCCTGACTTCGACAAGCTCACCATCACCGTCATAGCAGGCCCTTCCAACGGCACGGTCACCGTCAGCGACACCGCCATCTCCTACACGCCTGAGGCCGGCTTTGCCGGCGTCGACAGCCTGACCTACGAGATCGACGACGCCGACGGAGGCGCCGATCAGGCCAACGTCAACATCAACGTCACCTCCATGAACGCCGCCCCCGAGGTCGTCCAGACCATCGACGACATCGAGTTGCAACTCGGCGACGATACCTTTACAAGCGATCTCACGACGGTCTTCTCCGATCCCGACGGCGACTCACTGACCTTCTCAGCCGGCAGCAGCGACGCTGCCGTGGCCCCCGCGACGGTCTCCGGGCAAACCCTGATAGTTGAGGCTGTCACTTTTGGCACCACCACGATTACGGCCACGGCCGATGACGGCAAGGGAGGCATTGCCACGACGTCATTCGATGTCACTATCTCGACGGCGGTTGCTGTGGAGCCAGGGAGTGGAGAATTACCGACGACGTTTGAACTCTTGCAGAACTATCCCAACCCGTTCAATCCGGAAACGCGTATCGTTTTTGCCCTGCCGCAGACAGCGGCGGTGCATCTGGCGGTGTTCGACGCACTGGGCCGGGAGGTGGCGGTGCTGGTGAATGAGCGCCTGCCGGCCGGCCGGTATGAAACCGTATTCGAAGCAAGTGAGTTGCTGAGCGGTTTGTACTTATACAGGTTGGACAGCGGTGACCTGACACTTACACGCACGATGCTGTTGTTGAAGTAAGACCGCCGTATAACGGGTTAGTCGTTGCGGCGGGCTCAAAAAACAAACCTGACGGTTCGCATTGGTCAATTGGTTTTAAGGATGATAAGAATTGAGGTTTTATTATTAGTATTGCGAAATTTGGAAGAAAGACAAATGTAATTTTGCTATAGTAACTGAAACTTAATAGCAGTAATTGAACTTCTCAAATTAACCTTATTCTGATTTTGTAACACACAAAAATAGTTGTTACATAAGCGAAATGTTTCTTTGCATAAATATTCATTAATGATTAAATTATAATTTCAATTTAAAATAAGGATGGAAATTTTTTTCTCACGGACTTATGACCCATAACTAATTTCCCGTACTTTGATTTTGTTTTTTTAATAAAAAAAGTTTATTTTGAAACATATGGAGGGAGAAAATACATGTCTCATAATTATTACTAATACACTGTTAATTGTTATGGGAATTTATGCCCTATTTATTATTGTTGAGCTTTTGCTGAATTCCCGAGTTGTTATTAAAAAGGAAAGATAATACAGCGTTAAGATAAGGAAATTTGAGGGACATGAAAATGGAATTCTATTTTGTTTCTAGACAAAGTTTGTTTTCGTCGTTCTATATAATAAGATTTCTTACAATTGCCAAATGTTTTGATTTTCTATACAAGTTTATAATGTATCTTCCCGTGAAATGGGAGAAATATGTCTGACCTATTGAATTGGATTACTGCAGTTTCATTGCTTGCGCTTGCCGTCGTGCTGTTTTACCGCGATTACAAAGCTAGTACTTGGAAAGGCTTCATTTTGCATGCGGCTATTCTTCTTGTCTGTATCGCATTCCTGTGGCGTTTTTATGGCTTTCTTACGACCAAGCCCGTGGCGAGGGGTGATAATAATGAAGTCTATTTTATTATCGTCTTGTACTTGTTTATGGTTGTTGGTATGCTTGCTAGCTATGCCTTCCAGCACTTTTCTAAAGAGAAAACCGAGCGTAAAGAATGGGATTTCGGCTTGTTTTTGGTGCCGGTTCTTGTCTCGCCAATCATTTTTATTCCTTTACTCACAGTATTCCAGCAGGCCAACAGTGACTCCTCCAGAATGGTGATGTTTTTAGTGGCATTTCAAAACGGTTTTTTATGGAAAGAGTATTTTGACCATAAAAGAAAGAAAATGACGCAAGATGGGACTTAGACAGGTTAAAATTATCATAGCGGTTGGTGGCGCTTTGTGGCTGGTTTCTTCTGCATCGGCTCAAGAGGTTAAATATGAAAAACTGGATGATGGCAAGGTTGAGCACTGGTTCCACGCGGAAAGCCAGCGCACATGGTTTCAGATCCAGATTGAAAATTTGTCCAATGTGATCTGGCCGGAGGAACAGGCGCCATTTGGCCGTAGCGTGGCGCTGCTGACGGGTGTGAGTGTTTACCAATATCTCACACCCGATTTGCCTTCCGTTGAAAATGATTTAGAAAAGATGCAGGAGTTCTTGATAGGCCCCGGCGGTTTTGATGAAGTATATCTCATAAAAAATGAGAACCTGGATCGCGATATTGTTGAAAGATATATGAAAAGGGTACTACCCCAAAAAGTAAAAGAGAGTGGGCGCATCTTATTCTACTATTCAGGTCATGGGAATTCCATAGACGGAGGAAAAACAGGCTATCTGCAATTTAAGTCCGCAAAACAGGGAGAATACGATGGCAAATTTGTCCTGGCAGGTGTGAGTATCAAACAGTGGTTTTTTGAAATCAAGGTAAAACATTTGCTTGTGCTGCTGGATTGTTGCTCATCCGGATTAGGATTCACCTCACGAGGCTCCCCCAATTGTAATTCGGATATTGTCAAGACACTAAGTGGGGACGGAAGTCGTATCATTTTCACTGCGGGAACCGCTGACCAGGAAACCTATGCTAAAGAAATCAGTGTAGGTTCCAGTTTCGGTATCTTTACCAAAGCCTTCTTGGACGCCTTCAAAACTGAGAGAGAAGGCACAGGAAAGTGCACGCTTTATACAGCCAGGAGTATATTTGATAATGTCTATCTAAAGGTGAAAAGTTTTGCAGAAGACTCTGGCTATAAATTAACACCTTTGATGACAGAGTATGATCGCGAGAATAAGCAGGGAACGTTTATCTTCCTCAATCCGGGTCTCAAAGGCCTGACCTTTACGGATGAGCAAATTGCGGCTGGTGGTTTTGTTAAGAAGTCCGAACTTACAAGATTGAGGGTGTTGGTAAAGCCATATGGCTCAATTTATATTGATGGAGAATTAAAAAGGAAAGATAATAAAGAGTTTGAATATTCAGAGAGGTTAACTCCAGGAAAGCACAAAATTACGGTTAAACATGATTCGCTTGGTTATTGGGAAAGGGAAATCGAAATGAAGCCTGATAGTACCACAGAACTAATAATTGATTTTAACAATACAGTGAGATTTGTAATTGCATCTCCCCCAACCTATGGCGAGATTATTATTAACGAACAATCAATCAATCAATACACACCTTATGAAATTGAACTGCCAATTGGTACATACATAATTGAAGTTCGTCGAGATGGATTCGAGGTAGTCGGTGGCATCAAAATAATAACCATAGACGAGGATTCGAAAAGTCCTGTGAAATTCAAACTTGAAACAAAAAAGTAGGTTACCAACAGATCTTATTTGAGGAGCGAATAATTCGTTCATGCAAAACTAGCTAGGCAAGAGGATAGAGATGAGACAAAAAAGATTTATTCATCGTTGTATCGTACAGGCGTTAATTACAATGCTTATTCTAGCCCCAATAGCTGATGCATTCACCATGCATACAAAATTTGAAAAACAAGATTGTGAGAAGAATCTGATCGAAGCTGAGAAGAGCTATTGGGAAGGGGAATTAGACAAAGTTATAAGATTAGTCCGCCATTGCATAGAACAGGGAAATCTAACAATCGAACAGAGTGAAAAGGCTTACAGTTTATTGGGAAGAGCAAAATTTTCAAAGCAACTTACTGATGAGGCTAGGGCGGCCTTGAAAAGACTATTGGAATTGTCGCCTAAGTGGAGGCCTAATCCGGAGAAAGAATCACCAAATTTCCTGATGTTTGCTCAAGCTTTGATCAGGGAGAGAGAAAAAGAAAAAGCTCACGGCACGAAAGGAATCAGTCGTAAAATGATTTTGATAGCAGGCGGTACTCTTGTTACTGCAGGTTTGGCATTTTTGGCAGCCAATGGAGATCAGAAAAAGACAATTCCATTACCGCCGGGAAGACCATCAGAAAACTGATTAAAAAATTTTATTAGTATTCAGACTAACTAAAGATGCAATCTTCAAGGAATGATATAAAATATTTTGAATATTTATATGATATTAAAAAATGATAAATATCGAACGTCTTTTCAAAAGTTAGTTCTAAAGGACCTTTTTGATCAATGCATTGGAGTTCTGACAACGTTAATTGTCACAATAATCTTTATTCCGCAGCCCGTAAAAGCCCAAGAATTTGTCTTCCAGCGCGATGTGGATACCATTCCGGTTATTATGAATGGCAAATCTATTCAACGACCTTTCATTGGAGGCTTCATTGATTCAATCCCAACACTGATCGATATAGATAATGATGGCGACGCGGACCTGTTTTTCGGCGAAAATGACGGCAAAATTATTTTTCATGAAAATATAGGTACGCCCAAACAGCCCAATTTTATGCTTAAAACGGAAAATTATGAAAATATTGATGTCGGATTTAGCAGTGCCCCCACCTTTGTCGATATTGATAATGACGGAGATTACGACCTTTTCATTGGAAAAGAAGAAGGCACTATATCTTTCTACCGAAACAGAGGAACAGCTGTCACTGCTGATTTTATGCTGGCGACGAATAACTTACCAAACGTTGATGTTGGGATAGCCAGCACTCCTGCCTTTGTAGATATCGATGCCGACACTGATCTTGATTTATTCCTAGGAAATGAAAACGGTTCGATAAGCTTTTATCTAAATACCGGCTCTGTAATCAGTCCAATTTTTTCTCTTGAATTGGATAATTTAGTTGGAACGGGGCCAGATAGTTTAAGCGCACCTGTTTTTGCGGACATAGATAATGACGGCGATTTTGATCTTTTCGTGGGGGAATATCACAGCAACGTTAATTTCTTCCGCAACACAGGCTCGGCTTCTGTCTACCAATTTGAATTGATTGATGAAAATTTTGCGGATATAGATGTTGTTCGGGACAGCGCTCCGACATTTTTTGATATTGATAACAATGGTGTTCTTGACATGCTCGTAGGAGCTTTTGATGGAGTCATTCGTTTCTATAGAAATATCGGGACGCAAGAAACCGCTAATTTCATACCTGAAGCATTGCAGCTATCACCGATTGACCTTGGGGCTGACAGCACACCTTTTCTCGTAGACATAGATGCTGATAATGACTTGGATCTCTTTGTAGCGGAATCCTTCGGAAAAATCCATTTTTTTAAAAATACCGGCACACCAGCTGCTCCGAGTTTTGAGTTGATAACAAACAATTTTGCTTCCATTCCAATGTTGATATTTAGCATACCAACTTTTGCAAATATAGATAACGATTCTGATTTCGACTTATTTGTTGGACACGATGAGGGCATCAATTTCTTTCGCAATAAAAGTTTACCGCCGATCTTTGACTTTTCATCTGAACCTATCCATCCATCATCAATTGATGCACTAGATCGGGCTGCTCCTGCATTTGCAGACATTGATGATGATGGCGACCTCGATCTCTTTATCGGTGTAGCGGACGGAACGATAGTTTATTATCAGAATACCGATGTTCAGCCGAATCCAAACTTTGTTTTTATAACAGATAACTTCGATTCCATCGATGTTGGCAATCTAAGCGCTCCTTTTTTTGCAGATATTGACAATGATGGAGATTTGGATTTATTCATTGGTAATGATGTGGGCAAAATTGCTTTTTCTCGAAATATAGGCACCGCCAGCCAATATAACTTTGTGCATGAATCCGACAATTTTATCACACTCGTGCTTTCAGAATTTGTTACGGTTACACCGCGTTTTGCAGATATCGATTATGATGGCGACCTCGATTTGTTTTTTGGCGGATTTGATGGTGGTTTACATTTCTATCGGAACCTGATGGAACCCACACTATTTACTGAAAATAGCGGAGGCGTTGTTGACGATGAAGGACCAGGACGAGGCGTTGCTTTTGGAGACATTAATAACGATAATTACTTAGATATATACATTTCAAATGATGAGAAAAATCTAATACAGAATTTTCTCTTTCTCAATAACCAGGATGGGACATTTTTAGATGGGACATCCTTTGCTGGTGTTGACAATACGAGCAAAGGTGGACAGGGTGTCATATTTGGTGACGTTGACAATGATGGTGATTTGGATTTATATGTGACCAATTATGGTCCCGCGAATAGATTGTATATAAACAATGGAAATAAACAGTTTGATGAAATAGGTATATCGGCAGGAGTTGATGATACTGGAAGTAATGGAAGAAGTGCCGCTTTTGCTGACTTTAATCAAGATGGCTATTTGGATTTATATGTTTTAAACCAAAAAGACCCTAACCGTCTATTTATAAACAATCAAAACCTTACATTTTCTGATACTGCGGCATTCGCAGGTGTAAATGACAGCGGCGGAAGTCAAGGTGTCTCTATTGGAGACATTGACGGGGATGGTGATCTGGATATTTATATTACCAACGGAGAAGGAGATAACATACTATTTCGAAACAACGGCGATTTAACTTTTAAAAATGACCAAAGTGCAAATATCGATGTCGGTGGCGCGGGTTTTGGGACGGCTTTTGGTGATATTGATAATGACGGTGATTTAGATTTAT
>CAYXGW010000118.1:0-18807 GCA_964464595.1 uncultured Deferribacteres bacterium | reverse complement strand
GCCGTCGAAATCTACACCGGCTACTATATTGCCAATACCGCCGATGTCGTCGGGCTCAACCGGGATGACCGCACTTCGGTCAAAACGCTGCCCATATAAGGAAAAGCTAAAAAGGAATAATGTTGAAATGACTAACAGAAAGCGAGTCGTAGTTAATTTCATAATCTCCTCCGTAAATGATTAATATTTATGAATGTTTAGTGATAAAATAATCGTTTTAGCATGATCTTCTTCAATCACCTCCTTTTGAAAATCAGCAATAAATAGTATAAATTCAAGATAAGCCATTTGAAGAAAAATTTGGGATGTGTCTGGAAATATGATTAAATTGTAAATAAATATAAATTACAATTTAAGTCAAGTAAAAAATGAATAATTCTGTTTAATATTGAAAAAATTTTAATAATGTATTGGCTTGATATGAATAAATGAACCAAATAATACTAAACTTAGCTAATACCGAATCGCGAAAGAAACAAATTTAACATCTTTCAAATTACCATAATCGGCCCAGCTAAAATCCAGCTTTAGATTTGCACCAACCGAATCAAAGCGCAAACCGACGCCGAAAGTGGCACCTTGTTCACTATCCTGGAGGTAAAGCGCTTTATACCCTGCTCGGAGAAAAATAATATTCCTCAAGGCGATTTCCACACCACTATTAATATATTCGGCATTATCATTAGGATGGCTTCCGTCTGCAACAGCAAGGATGGAATAGTCCTCGTTTTGGGTTACTTTCCAGGCTAGTCCGAAACGAAGATTTAGCGGTATTTCGAAATTTTCTGTCCGGTATTTTCCTGGTACCTGATCAACTGAACCTTGCTCCGGTAGTGGGTCCTCATTAAAGAAAATGTCTCTTCCATCAAGCTTCATTTTGGTGCCAAAATTGGTTATAGCAGCGCCCAGGCTAAGATTCTTAAACGGTGTCTGGTATAGAACCCCTACATCAAAAGCCGCTCCTTTCGCTGATTCATTAAAAAGATTTTCTTGAATGATTTTGCCGGTAAGACCGATGGAAAATCTATCTGTCAAATTTCTAGCAAAAGTGACACCGATAGCCAGTGAGTTATAATTCCAAACCTGTCCTGTACCTTGCGGTGAGCGGATTGTACGAACTTCATCATCCGGTGTGCGAAAAGAAATAACATGCAATCCGATAGAACCCAATGTTGATAAGCTCATTGAAAATGCAGCAAAATCGTATTGTGTGTCTGCAAGCCATTCTGCATGGTTGAATGTGGCTTCTCCGTTACCGCCTATTCGAGCAATGCCGGCTGGATTCCAGTAAATGGCATTAATATCATTCGCAAGAGCTGTATATGCGCCCCCCATGGCAATGGGTCTGGCACCAGCGCCGATCTTAAGAAATTGTGCAACCGTAGTTCCAACCTTGGAGACAGACTTATTTACCTGGGCCATTGACGGATCTTGAATTACAAAGTATAAAAGAGAAAATAAGAAAAAGAATATGGTTTGTTTACGCATAATCAACTCGCTTTCAACTCAGGCTAATAAAAAAGATCCAACCCATTTACATGATTATTTTATCAATGCAAATCTGCCAATTTTCTCACCAATTCCTGGCGCTTCCACATAATAGATATAAACTCCATATGCAGTTTCTTGAGATTCAAAAGTCAGCAAATCCCAAACCGCTACATTGCTGAAGTCATTTTTTTCGATTGTATCTACTAGCTCTCCGGTAATCGTATAAATGCGAATAGTACACTCCTGGGGTAAATTCCTGAACTCCAGACGACGGTCGTCACGTTGCCCGGATCTAGGAGCAGCTATTTCTGCGGCGCTAAAAGCAACATATGGGTTCGGAACAACATATACATCAGCCAATGGATCTTCAGTTTCCATAGGTCTGAATTGAACGGCATTGGTGGTGAATGCGTATTTATCTCCATCGACGAAGGGCTTATTGGAAAAAACCAGAAAGACATCGCCATTGCCCGGGTAAATCGGATCATCAAACACAATCAACGAATCTTCGCTTCCGTCCGCTGTTTTGACGGTATCACTAGGCGGCGAAAATTTCAACTCGTAAGTAGTATTGGTTATACGCGGAGCATTCGGTTCAATCAATACTATACTTTCTTGCCAATCCCATCTCTTGTTGCGGAATTTCACGTTTGACTCATTGATAAAGAACTGAATGGGTTCTCCTGTTGCAGTATCGATAATCCGGAAAGGTGCAGCAACATTTGTAATTTGGCTGGTATCCGGATCAGTTACCAAATCACCGGTGGCAGTTGTATCGTAATTAACAAACCGGATTTCAAAATCCGAACGATAAGGATTAGGTCTACCAACTCCTGCGAGGGTCAGGGATTCAACCAGGAAATTAGTTTGTGTCTCCATTGTGAGGAAACCGCTTTTATCAGGATTCAGAGCCGTTTCTTCATCCTGGACAAATACACGCATGCCATCAAAGACAGGATTATCATCATCACTGGATTTTGAAGAACTAAAAGCTACAGGGCTAAAATTATAAGTGATTTTGAATTCATCTCCAAAAGGAAGAGAACCAGAACCAATCCCACGAATTCTACCTTCAAAAAAATCAATTTCATAAAGACCCGGATCGATGGGACTTCCCGAGATAGTAGTTAAAGATATGCTACCCTCAACAAGGTTCCCAGCAGGAAGATTGACAAATACCGTATCCCTGGCAGTAAAAACTGCAGATTGAGGTTCGAGATCGGTCACTGAATAAACAATTTCATCTGCTGAAGCTAATGTATCAAATTCGATTTCGTAGCGTTTACCTTCCTTAACAGCAAAGGGATCCAGAAATTGAATTCTCACGGTTCCTGTAGAAATACCTTTAACTTTATCTGCCAAATCTCCCATAATATTTTCCAATTCAGGACCTACATAACCTGTGGCAGGTGGACCAGGAACGATCTTTGCCGTGTTAACATCAAACGAGAATAGGCGGGAAAGCGCATCCCTGTCGATTGTCCTTTGTGTTTCCGACGGTGGTATGCCGGCATTAATATCACCCCTGTCATAAGCCGTCACTGCATAAAAATAGGTAATACCATTGACCACATTGTTGGAATCGACAAAACTGTGAACCAAGCCGGTGTTGCCACCCAGATCAAAACGCACTCCCCGGTTAGCGTACTCGATTGGTGATAATCCGGAATGCTCATTAATCAAATCGAACTGGGCAGGCACGCCATTAGCCTGCTTCAGCGGGACAGAAAGGAAGGGAACACCGCGCGAATCGGTAATCGTTTTAGTGTCATTGAAGCTAAAGTCCCGGCTGCGGTAAATTTTGTAACCCTCAAAATCGAAGCCTTTATCAGTGTCATCTGGGTTAGCTCGAGCGATAAACGGATCGAATGATTCTTCAGACCGCGTACCCCAGTAAAGGGTGACTTTCTTATCTCCGGGAATGGCAACAACTTCCGGCTTAATCGGCGGTTTCGCGAAACGATAGTCGGATTCAAAAACCTGTTGTGAAATTTCCGCATTAGAAAGCAGGTCGTCCAGGTTCTGTCCAAGCGGCAATGCGATCGAGAAGCGCTGGCTTTCGCCAGGCCGTAAATTGAATGGCCCGGAGCCATAAATAAACACGTTGTCCGCCTCTTGTCTAATATCTGGCACCGGATCTCCCGGCCGCTGGTTGGGTGTGCTCAAAAGTTGCCACATAAGTGGGTCATTCTTGGGCCTGTTGTTACCACCAAATAAAATAGCATTAAAACTCGTTAAACCCAGCTGATCTGATTCTGCTATATCCAGAAATCCAAAATTTGGTTCTCCTCCGAGAAAACGCATTCCCTCAAGCCTGAACTCAGATGTTGGTTCGCCGCCATCAAGTATTCCATTTTCATTTAAATCCAAAAAAAATAATTGAGTTGGTTTTGCATCTCCTTCGCCAAAATAACCGGTACCTGCAATACCGTCCACACCTACATCGTCAAATCGCTCGTCCCAGTCACCGTCTTCATCTCCTTCCCAATGCAGTTTGGCTTCACCATAAATACCAATATCTCCAAATATAAAGGAACCAGCATCATTAAACGGGCTCTCATCCAGTAAACCATCATTGTCGTTGTCAAACCCATCATCCGAAATACCCGGACTTTCTAAAAACCGGTAACCAAAATACCCGGGTATTTTCCCGCCATCCCCAATGCCGTCCTGGTCAAAAGCATAAAGCATGTTGCGCGTATTAAAAGGGAAGCTCTCGTTAAAAGCCGAAATAAAAGACGCATTGTCATCAGCAAAATCATTTGGCCCCCCAACATGAGGATCGCCAAACATACCTAAATAGACCTTTTCCAGTGTCCTTGGACTCACATTGGTTATGGTATAAACCAGGAAAATAATATCTTCTGCCAAAGGGTTATTGAATTGAAAAATTCTAACTTGAAGTTCAATACCAAGCCCACGTTTGGTTGTATCATCCGGGAAGGGATAATATGGGAATTCCGCGTTACTAAAATCATCCATTACGTAAAAAACTTCTTCATCAGGAGTCGTCGCATCATCTCCCAAAAAAGCAGGCCAAACATATCGACCGAGAGTTTCATTATACCATTGCTCCGGCCAGCTATCCGGCTTGCCATCCAGGTCAGTATCAAGATCGGAGAACCTGGCCATTTCGGGCGAATCGGGATCCGAGAAACCTACCCGTGGCCGCCAACCCCATTTGACCGCAGTCCCAGGTTGAAATTCACCGTCGCTTGGACTGATAAATCCGTCATTGACAATATGAATCATACTATCAGGAATCGTTGCATGCGGCACTTCTGCGGCAACCAAAGGACCAAACTCGTAGGCGTATCCCAGGCCTGCTGTCCCTTTGGGCCAGACCAAATCGGCATTGGTGTTGTCAGCCGCCGGCGTAGAAATTGATCCCCAATTCGTCAATAGTACCCTGATTTCATTCCCGGAAATGGTTGTTTCCTTACGTTCTTCGTGGACATGATCGTCGTTGGTCTTGTTAAGTACATTGATTAATTCTTTCATAACCGCATGGCGTTCTCGTTTTGAAAGATTTTTTAGATCGTCTAATTTATTAAGTTGTTGCTTGGAAAGACTCTGGCCAGCCAATTGTGATATGCAGATGAGTAACGACAAAAAAACTGTGGCAGGGACGTTGAATCGTTTACGTCTCATTTTTTTCATTTCCTTTGTTAGAAAAATTAACTAGAAGCTATAAGTTAATCCCAGGCGAATTTCCCTGGGTTTGCTCAACCAGTCCTCCCGCTTGTAGTAATTATCCAGGAATTCCAGCGGGAAGAAGTTCTGACCTCCTGTCATAACGTCATTTTCAATTGTTCTTCTCAAATCATCAAATAAACTTGGATTTGTAGACTCGGCTAACGAATTAAGTGAATTGCCGGTACTGCCATAAACGAAGCGTTCATTCTTTAGGTCCAGGGCGTTTTCTATTTGCAGAAAAAGGGACATTTTAGCACCAGCGAGCTTAACAAACTTTTCCAGCCTTAAATCCAAATTTATATTCGTAGGCCTGCGATCGCTGTTTTGTTCAAACTGGACAGTCTGAACGGAAGATGGAAGCGAAGGTGTGTAGGGTGTTCCAAGCCAGACACTGCCGATAGCGCTAATGATCCAATTATCTGTTTTTCTTAAAGACATGGTGCCATTCAAAGTATGAGTCCGATCATGCGATAATAGAATAAATTCCTGCTCCGTATCACGGCCGGAGCGCGAATCAATTGCAAGTTTAAGTGGATCATCAAATGCTCCTTCAGCTACCTGAAAAGTATAATCCAACGAGGCAGAAAACAATCCACCCGGGGCGCGCCGTTTTAGCAATGAAGCTGTAATTCCCTTAACATAGGAATAGCTAATATTTGTAACCACATTATACTCTTTTGTGGCTGCAACTTCACCCGCAAATACCCTTCTCGATTGAATCAAGTTGTTAACATCTTTGTAATAAATGGTTAAATCCATTTTGAGATTATCGGTGAATTGTTGCTGAAGTCCCATTTCATATTGAATACTTCTTTCTGGTTCCAGATTTGGATCGCCAAAGGTTGGCACCTGGATAAATTCAAAATCTTCAAACCTGGGATTCGTATAAATTCTGGCAAAATCCGGGTTTTGATAAAAATGCCCGTAAGAAAATCGAATGATGCCACGATCGGTGATTGGAAAACTTAGGCTAATTCTTGGGCTAAAGCGATGCTTTGGAGTGGATTGAGCCAGGTTTTTTTCAACGCCGGTATCCACAGCTCTGACCAGGTCCGGATTGTAGAGTGCTTTTGTATCCAAAAATTCATAGCGCGCACCAATATTTAGAATGAACGACCTGGCAAGTTCCATCTTGTCTAGAATATAAACTGCTGCTTGCAGCGGTTTTCTCGTATAGGCTTGGTATTGAGTGAAATCTGGGTTAATTTCCGGATCGGGTATGATGGGTTGCGCCTGACCCACATCATACAAAAGCGTATATACTTCTGTTTCCATTCGGTGATTGCGAAGTTCGCCGCCAAATTTCAATTCATGAACCGGATGAACCTGGCTAACGACATCAAGCTTTGCATTCCATGACCTGGTTCTTCTCCACGTACGGCCAAGGTTAGTTCCGCCAGCGAGGTAGGCAGTCGGTGAAATGAGATTATTTGTGACCGAACCGCCAAAACTTGCAACATAGCCGGGATCGAAAGGATCTTCAAATGCCCAGGTACGCGTGTATCGCAAGCCAAGACCCACTTTCAAAGTGTAAAACATTTTACTGCTTAACGTGTGGGTCATACCGACAGAATGGTTGGTGCCATTATCAAATCTTGTGGCCCGGCCATCCGGGTTAAATCGGTATCTGCGTCTAGAGCCAAAGCTTAAGTTCTCACCGTCATCAAAAATCAAGTCATAACTTAATTTCACATTAGGATCGGGTTTCCAGGTCAATTTACCGGAAAAGTTCAAGTTTTCACCGGTATTCATCGCTATGATTTCCCGATCGCCATCGGCCTGGCCGTTTCCAAAGGGATCGATTATGAAAGATTGACCTGCAATAAAAAGAATCTCATCGGGGTTATAAACCCGGATCCCATAAAGATATCCATTATTAACTACACGAACTCCGGAAATGAAGAATTTAACGTTTTTGCCAAGAAAAGGAACAGGTCCTCCCAATGTGCCTTCATAACGGCGATTATTGAAAATATCTATTTCGTCTATGTTAAAGAAAATATCGTCCCTACTGCTAAAATTATCTCCAGTCCAGAATCTAAAGGTACCGCCTAGTTTTGGACCCCCTTCTTTGGTTACATAATTAATTACACCACTGAGCGCATTTCCATACTCGGCGCTGAAAGTACCGGTAGAAATTGAAACCTCTTGTACAGCATTTGTCGCCAACCCAACATTTTGGCTGTTAAAAAATGGATTGTTCAGTGATACCCCATTGATTTGATAGGCAATTTCATTTGAACGGCCACCCCTGATATGGATGTTGCCGGAATTGTCCTGAATAATACCCGCTTGAAGCCTGATTACATCGCGAATCTGATCCACTGGCAGCGCATCTATAACATCTGAAGTAACAGCGACTTGTGTGTTGGTAAGATCAGCTCTCACCAGTGGATAGCGTTCTCCAACAACTTCAACGGTTCCGAGTTCAAGTGTTGCCAGCGTGAGCTTTTTATCCAGCCTTGTAGTGAAATCAACATTAACCCGGACATTGGTAACGATAAGAGGACGATAGCCAACAAAGGAAAATCGCACCCGGTAAATACCTGGTGGAATATTTAATATTGTGAAATTACCATTAAGATCCGATGCGGCACCCAGTGTAGTGCCTTCGATAATGACATTGGTTCCAGGCAGAGGATCGCCAGTTTGAGCATCTGTTACCTTACCTGCAATCTTGCCGGTTTCTCCTGCAATGGCAATGAGAGATAAGCATAAAATCAGGAAAAATAAAGTCAAAAATGATGTAAATTTTCGCATGTTGATCTCCGCATTTCAAGACTCGGGGGACTGAAATATTACAAATGGTTAAAGATTATAAAGAAATTAATATTTCATTTCAAGAAAACATGTTGCATAACAATCCAAAATTAAATTGGCATTTTTTATAAAAAATTAATGTTGACAATAAGTTACAAATTTGTTAATTATAAAAACATTCTAAATACTATTACATCTAAATTAATCTTAATAAGTTTCAAAAAATAATTCTTACCTTATCATGTTCAGTCATAACGTTTATATTCATTAAAAACACTATCCTGGAGGTAACATGTTTAAAAAAATCTATATTTGCGTTACTGTAATCTTTTCGATTTCATCTATTTTCTCTGATGCCCTTAGTCAAACTGACGGAAATAACAGCTTCCGGTTATCAGCTGTAAATAACCGTTTCTTGACTTCACCGGATACCATTAGTTGTACTTCTGGTAGAGGAATCTATGTGGCTGCAAATCCCGATTTGGATGGCGATGGCAAACCAGAAATTCTTGTAACTGAATATCGCGATGGCGGCAGAATACTGGTTTTTGAAGTAGTTGGGGATAACACACTGGAATATGTGTGGGGCTCCAAAAGGCTAAATCCCGGTGGGTTTGGTGGCGGATCAACGCCCCGCTCAGTTTCAGTTGGAGATTGGGACAACAATGGCAAAATGGAAATCCACTTTAAAATTGGTTATGTTGCAACGGACAGTTTACAAAAAGCTCAAAGAGGACTCTATGTTTACGAATTCACGGGAAATGATAATGATTATGGCACAGAACCCGTTCTTCATTTACCGTTTGAGGAGATCGAACCATTATTTAACGACATTAATATGGGTAGAGGTGAAAATGGATTGACATGTGAAGACGTAGATGGTGATGGCAAGAATGAGCTTCTATTTGTACATTACAATTTTGCTGGAAATCTTGATGTGGGCAATATGTATATTTTGGAGGTTGAAAGCGGAACTTTTGAAAATGGCGATGCTATTATTCGATTGGAATATAAGTATGACGCCATGGCAACCTCGCTTATTGCCGGATTCGATGGCTACATTCCAGTCAGTACTGCCGTTGGTGATATCGACAATGACGGATTCCAGGAAATCGCTTTATTGGGCTGGACTAATATTGGTTCAGGCGCTGGAATTGGTTTTCTGGAAGTTTCCGGAGTAGATACCTACACACCGGGCAGTGTTGTACCAATCAGCGAAACCAGTGTTTTTAATGTAAAAGCTGATATGGAAATAGTTAATGTGGATGGGAATGTGGCCATCATATTTGCTGCGGGTTGGTCCAATCAAGGAATCCAAAGAATTTACGTGATGGACAATATCGTCAGTGATGCATTTGTTAGTGAATCTGATCTGCATATTATTTCGGAAGGTGTTGAGCAGTTTGGCATCATGGCGATTGGCGACCAGGATCATGGCAGTGGCTCTGATGGTTTTGATATCTACGTAAGCACAGTTCCGGAAATTATTAATTTTGAATACAATGGCTCCGGCGCTCTTTCGGATCCGGCCAATTATACAAACCATGGACGTTTGGGTCAATTCAATCTCGATGAGGCCTATGACCTGAGCGATGGTCTTTTTAATTCTATTTATACATATCCAGGCATGGATTTAGACAATGACGGCAACCGGGATCTTGTAGTAGGGTACAAAGGCGCTTGCGGTTCAGGAGGTGATATTCTCGAGGGCGAATTGTTTACCGCAAATACCTACGGAATTTTTGTCTTCGAATGGGGCGACTCTACACAATCGATTTCGGTAAGTTTAAGCACAGATGTAGATGATGAAACTCCTCCGGCCTGGATAGTCATTACCCCTAAGGATTATATACTTGAACAAAATTATCCGAATCCTTTCAACCCGTCTACTAATATCACGTTTACTTTGCCTTTAGAGAATAAAATCAGTTTGAAAATTTATAATTCACTGGGACAAGAGGTTAAAACCCTGATAGATAATCAAGAATATTCACGAGGTCCACACAGTGTGATATGGGACGCAACAGATAAAAATGGAAATCCTGTAACTAGTGGAGTTTATATTTATCGACTGGTTTTTGGTAATTTCTCTAAAACGAAAACCATGTCATTGGTACGGTAGACTTTTCCAAAATGCCAGGCATTAATCTAAATTTTTAGACTTCAATGTTTGGCATATATGTTCATTAATAAGGAGACAATCGTCATGAAGAAATTGATACTTATAGTACTCTTTGTTTTGTTGTTAATTCCCGCTTTTATAATTGCTCAGACAAACCAGTGGAGTACTCAATATGTCACTCTGGACGAGGCAGGTAATGGGACTGGAGATCGAACCTCCAGTATAGCCGTTGTTGGGCCAAATTCATTTGTGGCGCTGGTGTCTAGAATCACAGATAATAACGATATTTTTGGAACTTTCGACAACAACTACCTGGTGGGCTATTTTGAGGCAGACTCTGCTTTGGGCCGGGTTGCAGAGCAAGATTATGGCCCAATCGGTCAATTTGAGGGTTGGATTTCCGGGCTTGACCAGGTTCTCCTGAGCGGAGCCTGGCAAATTGCCGGGGGTAATAATAGCTATGTATATGTGGCCAACAACGACGGAAATCATAATATTTTGGTATTCGAACTCACCGGATTCGGGGTTTTATCAACTGATTTCCGCATGGAATCTGGTTCTGAAAATATATTTGCCATCGACGTGGACACATCAGGATACGTTTACGTTGTCGATTACGAAGGTAGCGACGCCAAAAATAATGAAGTGAAGATTTTCTCACCGGTCGGCGCTGATGGTACCACTTGGGGTGATGCAGGCGGACACACCGATGCTCCATCCACAACAATTGATCTACCTCCAGGTATCTACCAGGGTGTTGCTGCCAGCGGCGATGGCAGCCAGATATTTGTTAGTTCCATTAACACAAAAAGTGTCTTGAAATATGTTGGAGATCCTGTTAATGGTTACAGCCAAGATAATTCCTTTTCAGCTGTTATTTCGCCAACGGATACCTATTTAGACGAGGGTGGCCTACTGGTGGGATCCACAACGTTTCTCGGTATGGACTATCTCGATAATCCTGGTCTCCTGTTTGCCGCTGTCGATTCATTTCTCTGTGGTGCACCATCAGAATGCGGGGGTTATGCAACGGGTCGTATTTTTGCCATTGATCCGGCTACAGGGACCAGCATTGATACAATTGATGTAGCTCAATGGAATTTTGACGTTACTAATTCTTATAGTACAGGCAGCAGCAACGGAAGGGTGGGTGGTTTTACCTCTGTTTATGATGTAGATGTGAGTGGCGAACCGGCTGTTTATACTCAGACATTTTACGGTTGGGCCATAGAAAAATGGATTTTTGATGGTGATTTAGCCACAGTTGTCAGTGTCGAGCAGGTTGCCGAAACTATACCTACCGGTTTTTCTTTACATCAGAATTATCCCAATCCATTCAATCCAATAACAACTATAGAATTTGAGATTCAAAGTTCAGAACATGTCATCCTTTCTATTTTTGACCTAAAAGGTCAAATAATCACTACTTTAGTAGACGAACAGCTCCCACCGGGTATATACCGATCCAACTTCGATGCCGGCAAATTTGCTTCAGGAATTTATTTTTACAGCATACAAGCAGGCCAAATTAAGAGTACAAAAAAGATGATCCTGGTCAAATAAGGACAATAATCATGTGTTGAGCTTTCAACTCTTAGCATGTTGGAGTTGCTCTTAGCAAGAACCATTGTGCCATTTTAAAATGAATTCACTCACTAGATTTGGAGAAGAATCATGAAAAAACGATTACCATTCATCATAGCTATTCTTTCCTGTTGTGTTTTTTATTGTAAAACCAACCAGGCTATCGCCAATGTTATCGCCTCCCAACTGAATATCACTAATCCAGATGGTTCTTCCTTCGATGGAAACTTTTCAGATGGTACCGGTGCCAAAATATCATTCTATCTGAATGATTCCGCCACGGAGGTAACAATTCGGGTCAGGGATATATCCAATGGCTCAGTAGTCGCGCAAATCGAAGGCGGTGCCATGAACGCCGGATTGAATTCAGTTGCATGGGACGGCAGCGGAGCCGAAAGTGGCAAGAATTATATCTATGAAATAACTGCCTTGCAGCCCACCGCTTCTGCCACGGATTGGACAGTATTCTTCGATTCCGGTGATATCGACATTTTTACGCGAGGAGTTGATGTAGTTACCGATCAAAGTGATCCCAATTTCGGGCTAATCTTCACGTCAAATGATGGTGGTCCCCTGCAAACGGGAATTAACATCTACAACCCGGACGGTAGTTTTCATGATCCTTTCCTGGTCGCAGCAAGTGTACAGGATGGCGGTGTTATTGACTATGGAACCGACGCTCCTTTGTTTGCCACTATGGACTACATGGGAAATATCTGGGTTTCTCTCAAGGACCTGGGAAAAATAATGCGAATCAACCGGGATTTTACGGGCGAAGTAGTCATTGAAGGACTCACTCTTCCCAAGGGACTCTACGTGGAAGGAGAGGGTGAGGGCTTTACAATTTATGTGGCGGCAGACAACAAGATTTGGCGAGGGAATATTGGCACTGCCAATTCTTTCGATGCGAATACACTGGAATTACTGGCTGATTTTAGTGGTTTTTTCCCCCACCAAATCAACATGGACGATGATGGCTTCCTTTACGTTAGCTTAAGATCGAGTAACGAACTTGGCTCTGATGGTCGTGGTATCCGCAAATATGATATTTCCGGAACCCTGCCTGTTATAGACGACGATGCGCTGTGGTTTTTAGGTGAAGAAAAAACATTCATTGCGAATGATCTGGTATTCGACAGAGGATCGGATGGAAACTCTGCGGCTGATGACATTTTGTACTTTGTTACCCGCGCTGGTGGAGGTCGCAACGAAGATGGCATCTGGAGAATTGATGACATTAACTCTATTTTTCCAGACGTAATAAGAATCATTACAGAAGTTGACTTTTACGGATTTGACGATAACGTACAAGCCCGGGCAACTTTTGACTTCGATGCAGCCGGAAATATAATCTTCATGGAAAACGCCAATGAGCACGTTTTCTTTATCTCCCCTCCCGGCGTGGCCGATACCAACAGCTTTACGACTACAAGCCCGGATACATTTTCTGTAAGTGTAACTGTTGATGTTGAAGAGCCTGGTCTTGCAATATCGCCAAAGTCGTATGAATTATATCAAAATTATCCAAACCCGTTTAATCCAGGCACAACTATCAAGTTTTCACTAGGTCAAACTGAAATCATTTCATTGCGAATTTTCGATTTGAATGGCCGGCTGATTAGAACATTGATTAAATCCGAAAAAAGACCGAGTGGCTTGAATTCAGTTGAATGGGATGGAAAGGATAAATCAGGAAGTTTGATCCCATCTGGCAGATATGTCTATACTTTGGAGTCCGGTAAATTTAAAGATTCTAAAGTTATGACGCTGTTGAAATAGATAGGTATTAAACAAAAACGCGGAAAATTACAGAGTACCAATTCATAAAAATTCGGCTTGTTTTTAATTAGAGAGTTTCCAAACCAAAAGAAAAGGTAGTCCCCTGGTTTAATTCGCTTTTCACCTCGATTTTACAGTCATGCAGCTCTATTATCTTTTTGGCAATCGCAAGGCCTAATCCCGCGCCACCATAACTTTTTGCCCGGCTTTTATCAATTCGGTAGAATCGCTCAAATATGAGCGGTAATTCCTCTGCTGGAATTCCAGGACCGGTGTCGGTTATATCAACCAAAACCTGGTTGCCTTTCTTTTTCAAATATACCTTTACGGTTCCTTGCGGCGGCGTAAATCGAATGGCATTGTCGATCAGGTTTGAAATTGCCCGTTCTATTAAAGCGATATCAGCCTGAACCATTGGCAGGGACTTTGCTAAATCAAGATCGATTGTAACACCTAATTTTTTTGCCAGGGGATTGAACTTGATCACGACATCCTGGGTGAGCTCTGCCATGGAAAAGGATTCTGAATTGGGTTGGATTTGCTGCGCATCCAGTTTCGAAAGCTCAAACAAATCATCGACGAGATTACCGAGCATTTTGGTATTATCAAAAATGATTTGCAGGTATTTTCGTGACTCTTCGGCAGAGAGATTTTCCTTCATCATGATCGTTTCAAGATAACCCTGTATGGATGCCAGGGGGCTGCGTAAATCATGAGAAACATTGGCAACCAATTCCCTGCGCAGATCATCTGTTTTCCTTAATTCTGCCATATTTGCGGTGATCGTATCTGCCATATGATCAAATGCTTGTGAAAGCTGGCCAACCTCATCACCGGATTTTGATGAAATCCGAACATCATACTTGCCTCGCTCAAATTCTTTGACTTTGGAAGTCATCTGGTGAAAACGTTTTGTCAAAAGTGCAAACAAGATCAGTCCGATAAGTCCTGTGGTGACAAATGCTGCTAATATCCCAATTGAAGTATTTCGGATAATAAAACTTTCCCGAAGCATGTCTGCAGCGGAATCATATTGTTCCCCCATCAGAATCACATAGATGTAACCGGGGGTGCTGTTGCCAATTTGTACGGGTGTCGCTGCAAAGGTTTTCTGCTTTCCCGAATGACGGGGATCATCTCCAAGAATCGGCATATTCTGATCACCTGAAAGAAAAGTATTTATAGGTCCAAGTGATACCTGGTTTTGCTGAAGCTTTTTATCCGGCTCAGCGAAAAACGCCAATATCTTTCCCGTCTCATCCAATAAATAGATCTCAACACTATGATTCATCACCATCAGATAATGCATGGTATTTTTAATGCCATCATAATTAATGCTGTCTTTCAGAAAGGGCTTAAATTCATTAGCGATATCAAATGCGAGCGTCCGGTTCATTTTTTGATCGGACTCCTGGATAAACCGTGTTGCCGAATGGTAGGACACATAGGTTTGCACTCCAACCATGAGCATAAGCAGCATCAAAAAAATGAGGGATATTTTTGCATATAACGTCCGAAAATATTTTGTCATTCTTCCAATTCCTCCGGTTCGATAAACCTGTAGCCAATTCCCCAGACCGTTTGAATAAACTTTGGCTCGGCGACATTCTTCTCGATTTTATTGCGCAATCGATTGATATGGGAATTCACGGTATGATCGTATCCCTCAAATTGATAGCCCCATACCAAATCCAATAGCTCCTGCCTGGAATATGCACGGCCGGGATTACCGGCAAATTGCGTAAGCAGATCGAACTCCTTCGATGTCAACTCCACATATTTGTCCGCTAACATGACCTTACGTTTTTTTAAAAAAATCACCAGGTCATTAAATTTGAGAACATCCTGCTTTATATAGTTCGCCTTTTCTTTGTCCGCTTCCAGACGGCGGAAAATGGCCTTTATTCTGGCGATTAACTCGCGAACGCTGAAAGGTTTGGTTAAGTAATCATCCGCGCCGAGTTCCAATCCCAGAACTTTATCGAGCTCCTCGGATTTTGCCGTCAGCATCAGAATGGGTGTATAGGTATTTTCCATTCTAATTTTTTTGCAAACCTCGATGCCATCCAATTTGGGCAGCATCAAATCCAGGATTAAAAGGTCATATTCATTTTCCTGGAATTTTTCCAAACCGGAAATACCGTCGCCTTCACTATCCAGTTTAAAACCAAGATCATTTATATGAATTTCAACCAGGTCGACAATATCCTGGTCGTCCTCGATGATTAAGATTTTTTTTTCATTTGACATTAAGGATTATCCATATTTTATTTGGTCTCAATATAATAAATAGTTATTGCAAAAGTGTCACAAAAATATCATGTGAGTAAATTAAAAAGTTGGGAAATATCAGCGTGGAAAATCGTGTGGTTAGGGATTCAGGTTCTTTTTGGAAGAGTTAAAAACATCATATCACATTTCGATTCAAACTTCTGCACTGAATCGCCTATCTAACATGCAAATTAGACCATTTCAATTATTTCAACGGCAGTTTAAACATACCTATGCCACCATGACTGATATCATGATCTTCATTCCCGGTAAACTTAGAATTGTTGTGACCTCTAAAAAAATGATGTTCATCACCGCCAGCTCCGCCCTTACGTCTTTTCTTTAACAACCTAATCAAAGGATCATACCAATGTGAAGGATGTATTATAGGTACTCCAATACCTTCATCGTTCCAGAATTTTACTTTCAAATCTTCTATTATAACAGGTCCTCTAAATATAAGCAAGAGGGTACGTTTACTCATTTTTTGCATATTACCCAAATTAAGCTCAATAACTTTTTTATCAATGCTACTTTTAGTTACTTTTGCATAATGATTTGCAACGCCAACACCATCAATCGAATACCAAGAAATTATTTCTTTTTCACTATTTATTGAAACGTTTGTAATATTTGAAGAAATATTGTGAGAATAAAGATCTACTTTAACAATACTAACTATTTCATTAGAAACTGTAAAACTTAAAGTTCTTTCTGGACTATTAAGTGTAACATCCAAAAAAGTAGTATCTTCAAAATTACTAAAATAAAGTGAGTCAACCAGGGAATGTAAAACGAGAGAATCTAAAGCAAAAGATAACCATGAGAGTATCGAATCCAGATGCACCTTTTTAGAATCTGATGCTGAACCAATAGATATTTTAGTTAATTTTGGCATCGATGTTTTGGTAGTATTTTCCTCGAAGACACTATTTATTATAGGGTCATATTTTTCTGATTTTGTTTCAATCGAATTATTTGTTAACACAACGTTCGGTTTATTGGTTGAACTTCCAACATTTAACGTATCATGTTCAGTATTTTTTAACTTACTAATTACTTTAATATGCGGAATTTCCTTTTCTATATCTTGTATAGAAATTTGTTTAACTTCATAAAAGAGGGGAGCTTGATTGTTATCTATTTGAGTACTTATATGATCAGATAGATTTATGATAAATGACCACAATGCCAACACAAAAGCCAAAAAAGAAAACAAACCAGCCGGAGTTTTGACAAATTTATAGAAAGCGTGCCAGCAACTAATTATATAATTTCTATGAATAAGGAATTTGATAAATCCCCGAAAATTTACATTTGTTTTTCGATTAAAAGAATTAATAAGCCCTTTATATATTCTAATAAATCCCCAGCATCTTTTTGCAATTTTATTTATATATTTCATATAAATTCGCTCAAGAGAGAATAATCTAATTAGGAAAGTACTATAACATAATCCGAAAATCAAATAAATGATCTAATTGGATTATAGAATCACGCTTTATATCATATAAATGCTTCACAGAAACGGGAAACTCTATCCTTTAGTTCGCTATAAAGTTGATTTGTGTCATATGGCATTATAACAATTTCGTCTTCATCGAGTGTTAGTTGGCTTCGGTATTTTTCAAGATCGCTCGTTATTTTTCGTCCATTATGAACTATGGCGCTTCTCACCAATTTCGCTTTTTCAACTAGATCATCATTCCAGCAAAATTTCCATAACGTGTTTGATCCTGTCAACTCTTTAAGCACGGGCTCTAGCTGATGAGTGCGTAAATGGGTTTTATCAGTTAAGACCTTGACGCTAGAGATCAGAAAAATCTCATAGGCAAAGTACACAGAGGAGTATGCCTGCACTTCCGACATCCAAAGACTGATTATGAATTCTTTAGCAGTAATGAAATCTTCCCATAATTTTTGAATGTTGTATGTAATTCTTTTTTGCTGTAATTCTTGAACCAATTCTGACTCGATTTCCTGAAATTCTTTGACCAATGCTTGTCGATCTGAGCTAATAAATGACAATGTGTGTTTTTCAATTCGCTTATCAATACGATCGATAAGCGTAGATATTACAGTTAATGGGGTTGGTTGATAGGAATTTGCCATGTCCTCATAGTAATCTTTTAAACACATCATCATCAGCCATGGCAGCCTTCTAGCATTTGAGGTACCTTTCCAGGAAGCACCAAGTTCAAAAACTGGTTTCTTTAGTATTGTACTGTTAGTCAGATCGTACAGAGTACGTATCCAATCATGATCAAAAAAACTCTGATAATCTTCTAACTGTTCGCTGATGTGAATTTTCATTGGTATATATCTTAATCCAAAGCCTTCTATGAGTCATTAATCGAATACTCATTACTTCTCAACCTGGTGTTATGAAAGTTGATTACAATTTGGTCGCGTAAATCCATTGTCTCATATGTTTTTAAAACTGAAGGAAAGAGGTTAATGTAGTCTGCTATGAATATGCTGAACATGAAGAATGCATTCATTAAATTGAAGTTTGTTAATTCAAGAAATGCTTCTTCTCCTTTCTTGAACATATCAGCAAACTGGAATACGGCTACATTTGAGGGATGGGAGTAAAGTGAAAAGTATGTATAGATGTTGTCTAATCGCCCCTCTTTAATTCCCATTGTTTTTGTTAATTGGTGCCAATGTAAGAAAATAACATCATTTCCTTCAAACCTTAGAAAGTATTCTTTCCTTTTTAATTTTGCCTTAATCTTTCCCTGATTTTTTTGGTCAAGCTTATTAAAAAGGTCGTTGACCTCAATTGCCGCTACAATTTTGTCAATTTCCGCTTTTTCATGTTCGGATTTCTCTTTATTCTCATCAGTCGTTATTGCATTTTCAAAACTTTGCCTATACTTAAGTCCTGAATAAACCCAAAGAAAGTAAAGAATTTCTTTCTCTTCATAGGTTTTCGTATGTCTATAAATGAGATTGAATATTGCTGTGGTTTCATAAATGTTTCTGACTAACGAAGCAACTATTGTTGGGTCAATAATATTTTCCAGAATTGAGCCGTCTTTAGATGTAGTAGTTTCAATTAATAAGTGCGACAGATTAGTGTTTTAAAAAAAGGTTTAATT
>CAYXGW010000117.1:0-18887 GCA_964464595.1 uncultured Deferribacteres bacterium | reverse complement strand
TCCTCTGTCAAACCGTCACTGAAATAATCCTGGTCAGGATCGGGACTCATGTTTATGAAAGGCAAGACAATGATTGACTTCTCAATTTCAGCTTCTACTGAAATTTCATTAGATGGCGTCTTTAACTCATTTAGAAGTTCTTGAAAATTGTTGTATCGATCCTCCTTATTTTTTTCAAGAGTTTTAAGAATAAGTTTTTCAATATTTATTGGAATATCTGAACATAATTGCCTTGGAGATTTCGACTCCTCATTCAGAATTGAATACATTACCGCCTGCTCATAATCACCTCCAAAGGGCAGTTTCCCGGTCAGCATCTCATAAAGCACAACTCCAAATGACCAAATGTCAGCTTGTTGGCCAGCCTCTTCACCACGTGCCTGCTCAGGGGACATATAAGCGGCTGTGCCCATTGTTGTACCCACTTTGGTTACTTGAGCTCCACCACGGATTTTGGCCAACCCGAAATCCATAATCTTAACCCGGCCCTTGTCCGTAATCATGATATTGGCAGATTTTATATCCCGGTGAATCACCCTTTTCTCATGGGCGGTTTGTAGTCCTTCGGCTATTTGGGTGGCGTAATTAATGGCTATTTCTAATTCCCGGGGATTTGAAAACCCCGGGGACTTAATTAAATCTTTCAATTCCTTGCCTTCGATGTATTCCATGACAATAAATATTTCCTCATCATGCTCCTCGATGGAATGGATCGTGGCAATATTCGGGTGGTTCAATACCGCTGCCGCTTTGGCCTCGATTTTGAATCGTTCCCGCTCTTCCGAACCCGCAGCGATTTGGCGCGGCAGAAATTTAATGGCGACAGTTCGTTCTAACTTGGTGTCTTCAGCTTTGTAGACGACACCCATCCCGCCACGGCCAAGCTCCTCCAGAATCCTGTAGTGCAAAATCGTCTTACTTACCAAAATCAAATTCTCCTTTTCATGCGGGACAAGTGCCACCTTCGCAAAGTTTCGAAAGGGTTTTGTAATGGGATATTGTTTTAGCGATCATGGTCTGGTTCTCACAAAGTTGTTCTTATCTTATCAAGATTTGTTTAATGTTATCCCAGTACCACATGTTATCATTTAATAAATGAACACCACCCAGCCACTTATCGATGCCATTTATCTCCACCCAGTTTGCCCTATTCTGAAATACATTTTGACCGAGTTTTGTGAGGATTAATCGCTGCTGCAGAAATTCTTGATCGGGATTCATTGAACCCGGCAGAAAAAACGGTTTGCTGCCTTCAGTCTTTAGAAGTGGAAAATCACAATGATTCATCCCATACAAATACTGCCAAAACGAGGCATCTCCCAAATAATTGGCCTCTTCCATTTTATGCGATTCTTTAAATATTTCGCCAGGTTGGGTTATATCCGATTGCACAATTTTTAGGATTTGTAACTGGTTCCTTGATAATCCATTTTCTTTGTCAGGATACTCTTGCAATAAGCGTAAAAATGCGCTTTGCAAGTAGGGAAGGAAGGATGAATCCCGAGTGATTATCTCTACTATTTTTTGGGAATTTGGTGAACAAAACGCCAGCCAGCTTTGGCGCCCTAAAGCAAGTTGATTTGATGTTATTTCATTCCGTACTGAAAAATTTGTTAACAACCGATCTTTTGATGAATTGGAAACGAATTCATCTTCGCAAATCAGACTTAACTTCTTTCCGCCAAGTTCCTGTTGAGAAAACCAATCCAACAATTGGATTAATTGAAGCTGATCGTACAAATCGTGTTCGAACCATAGGATCACTTCTTCATAATCTCTAAAAGTAGTTAACTTGTTATCCCGATCTTGAAAGTTTTTCATCACATCTTCATGTTCACACCAGCCAAGTTCTGATATAAATTTTGCACGAATGAGTGACAATTCTGCTAGCATCAAATTAGCCGGGACTGGTCCATCGTGCAAAACATCCCGCCAAGGCAGAAAATCTGCGACAATCCCTGCATCCTTGAGTGCACCCACGGCGCTATCGCCGTTCGTGATAATGAGTATTCGCTCTGACATTTATTTCCAGTAAGTAGTTAGTGAATCAATTATTACTTGGCCGGTTTTTGAACCACTTAGTCAACAATTGATACAAGGTTTACCATTTGGTAATTGTTGTATTGGCAATGTATAGGAATGTGTGGCAATCCGCAATAATTTATTGAATCAGGTAATCATTCCAATAGATCATAAAGTCATTTTATTGTCATTGACTTAATGACTACTAATGACTATTAATTGACAATTAATGCCTTAATGACTATTAATGACTAGGTGACTGACGCAGTAATTTCATAATATCTGAGGAACAATAAATGGCAAAAATAAAACGAATAGGTGTGTACTGTGCTTCAAGTAATAAATGTGATAAACTTTATTTACAAGCAGCCTATAAGCTGGGCATCCGGTTGGCACAAAATAAGATTGTAACTTATTATGGCGGTGGTGCAGTTGGATTGATGGGAAGCCTTGCTGACAGCGCCATTTCTGCAGGTGGAGTAGTAATCGGAGTAATACCGGATTTTATGCAGCAACTGGAATGGGGACATAAGGGAATTTCTAAACTCCATGTTGTAAAAACTATGCATGAGCGCAAAAGTAAGATTGCTTCTGAATCGGATGCTTTTGTTGCACTACCAGGAGGATGCGGAACACTTGAGGAATTGCTTGAAATCATCACCTGGAAACGCTTGGGTCTACATGCTAAACCGATAATAATCACTAACCTTCAGGGATTTTTCAACCCTTGTATTGAAATGCTCAACATGTGCGTTCAGGAGAATTTTATGCATGAAAAACATCTGAAAATGTGGACAACAGTAGATTCTGTTGATGATGTTATCCCGGCACTTGGCAATGCTGGAGCATGGGATAAGGATGCCATGGATTTTGCTGTATTAAAATAAGCAGACAAGAATATAAATTTTACAAAGCAACTAAAGTGTATTCCGGATTTATACAAATTGCCGGTGTGAAGGATTGGGAGGACTCAAAACTGCTCATGGATGAAGGAGTTGATGCAATCGGTTTTCCACTCGGGTTACCGATTCATAAAGAAGATTTAACAATTTCTGAGACTTATAGAATCGTCAAGAAATTAAAAAATCAAGTAATTGCAATTTTAATCACCTATTTCAATAAAGCAGAGAGAATTCATGAAATATGTCAAGCCACAGGAATTGAAACGATTCAAATCCACGGCAAATTATCTATTGTTGAAATCAAGAAATTAATTGCTTTTGATCCGAAATACATACTTATTAAAAGCCTTGTGGTTAAAGGCGATAACTTCAATGAATTAATACAAGTTATAATACAATTATCACCTTTCGTAAAAGGATTTATTGCCGACACACATAATCCAATTACCGGAGCCGACGGTGCAACGGGAAAAACCCACGATTGGAATATTAGCCGACAATTGGTTGAAAAATCAAAGCATCCTGTAATTTTAGCCGGGGGATTAAATCCTAAAAATATAGAGTTAGCAATAACCCGGGTTAAACCTTCAGGTGTTGATGTTCACACTGGTGTTGAAGGAAAAGGCGGTAGAAAAGATAAGGATTTAGTTAGAAAATTTGTTCATGAAGCCAAATTGGCATTTTCACAAAATATCTAAATCATCAAATTCATTAAATGAACTAAGCAAAGCTCTGAAATATATCATTGAAACGATTTCTTAATTTCAACGTTAGAGTAAACACTTTGTTAAAATGTACTCCAAGAATAACTGGGAAAATAGCAATGAAAAAATTAATACTCCTGTATTTCGTAATCTGTAACATCTGCGTTATATCACACAAAGTTCATGCTGATAACCTGATAAGTGTTTTGGGGTTTTACGGTATTCAACCTGCTGATGGTGCCGATATTTGGGGATATGTTGATCTTAATACCGGAAAAGAATATGCCTTGATGGGCCGTTTGGGAAATGGTCTAATGATTTTTGATGTTACTGATCCCACAAACCCAGTTCTTGTTTCTCATTTGCAATCAATTCCGGGTTTCGATGTAAAAGTATGGAAGAACTATGCTTATACCGTTAATGGCAGTGGTAGTGGGTTTGGAGCCATTATCGATTTATCCAATCCAGCAGATCCGGTTCAAGTTGGCTCCTTTAATTCTTCACATAACATTTTTATCTCTGAGAATGGATATATGTTTCAGTCAAGTCCGCGTACTCGAATAATGGATTTAAATAATGATCCGACAAATCCTGTACAAATATGGCGAGGCGGAACAGAGGGCCATGATGCAACAGTTATAGGTAATCGGTTATATGATTTTCATGGTTCTTCCGGAACATTTATTTATGATATTTCTGATATTTCCAATCCTGATCTAATAGGTTCGATTACCGATAGAAGGATATTTTATCATCACAGTGGCTGGACTTCTAAGGATGTGGATTATTTATTTATAACGGATGAAGGCTCAAGAAATCCATTCCCGGATATTACGGTATGGGACATTCGTGATGTTAGTAATCCACAAAGAGTGGGTGAGTGGGGAGATGCAAAAGCAATTGTGCACAATTTATTTATCATTGGAGATTATGCTTTTACTTCATATTATTATTCCGGATTCCGTGTTTTCGATATTTCTGACCCAACTAACATCAAAGTAGTTGCTGAATATGATACATCACCCACCACTTCACGTGAAGGTTTTGGCGGCGCCTTTGGCGTTTATCCATTTGCCCCTTCGGGAAATATCTATGTAAGTGATCAAACAGGTTTATATATCTTCAAATTCGACGGTAAAATTACTGGTATTATAACAGCAGAATCTAACGAAATACCCACAGAATTTACATTAGGCCAAAACTACCCAAATCCATTCAACCCAGACACCAAAATTGATTATTCCCTTGCTACTCGTTCTGATGTACATATTAATATTTACAATGTCCTTGGTCAGCCGGTTAGATCCCTGGTTGATCAAAACCAAACAGCAGGCCAGCACACAGTCATCTGGGATGGTAAGGATAATTTTGGTATTGAGGTGAGCGCTGGTTTTTATTTCTACAAAATGCAGGCTGGTGCTTTTGTTGAGAACAAGAGGATGGTTTATTTAAAATAATTAGCGATTGATTTCAAAAATTGTTTTTAATATTCCGGCTCGTATAATCCCTTTCTTTCCAATTTACTGAATCGCTAAACAAAAAAAACGGGGCAAGAATTAATGGGTAAATCATAACAAATAATTCAAATAAAAAGAACGATCTTAATTGCTCCTTTCTTTGCAATATTAAGACAGAAAAAACTAGAATTAGAAAATCAGAAAACAAAATTATAACAAGTGTAGTGATTGCCAACAAAAAGGCTTTTAAAATCACCAAAATTAAAGGAATGATTTTCGCAATAAAACTTAGCAGCATTAAGAACTTTGCGGAAAAAGAAAATCCCCTGCTTCCAATTGCCCAACGTTTCCGTTGTATATATAGTTTTTTAATTGTATCGACAGGATTGGTTTGCACAATCATATCAGGTTCCGGCTGGAGAATTATCTTGTAATCCGTGTGCTTTTTAATCGCATTCATCAAAGAATAATCCTCAACCAGACTAAAACCAAGGGTTGGAAATCCACCAATCGAGTCATATGCATCTCTGCGAAAGCTCATGTTATTGCCAAATATACTTAGCGGTTTTTTAAAGCCGGAAAAGCCACTTCCGACAGATGTAGCAAAAAGCCATTCTAAGGATTGAATTCTGGCAAATAGTTTGGATGGTGCATACTTTTCGGTCAATAAAGTAAAGCCTCCAACCATGCCTGTTTCCGGAGTGTAATACGACAAATGTGTTTTAACCCAATTAGGAGGAATCCTGCAATCCGCATCTGTGATAAAAATAAATTCACCCATTGTCTCTTGCAAGGCGGTATGAATCGCACTGGCCTTCCCGTTCAGGTTTGCGATTCTTTCTCTCGATTGAATCAATTTCACTTGTTTATGCTTTGCACAAAATTCGCAGACAATACCTGGAGTATTATCCTGTGAGTCATCATCAACGACAAAGATTTCAAATTTCTCCGTTGGATAATCGATTGCCAGGATGCTTTCCAGGGTTTTGGCTATGTTATCAGATTCATTCCTGGCAGCAACGATGATAGAAACAAAAGGCTTATTTTTGGGTTTGTTTTTAGGAGTTTTATTCGCAATCCATAAACCAAAGCAAACGAACAATGCTTCAAAAAAATATAAAAGGGTGATTACTAAAAAAGGCAATTGCCAATTATCGATATTCATTGTAAGCTATCAGCAATAGATTCCATTCCCATATTCCAACAACTCCTGGTCTAGCAAGAATCAACAATATTATCCGGAATTTTTTCTGTTGTTTTAAGAAAATCCTGATCTTTCCATTGGAATCTATTAAATAATCCAAGAAATCCAAAGAAAAGTAAATAAGGCGGATGAAGAACCTGGGTAATAATAAAATATCTCAATAACCATTTTGCATGAAAAACTTTCGCAGCCTTCAATAAAAAGATAAATTCAAAAATTGCTTTAACTACCCAGGCAATTACAGCGGTTAAACCATAAATTCCAGGAAAGACAAGCAAAGATAAAAATCCAAAAAATAGAAATGCATTCAAAAAATAAACCGCAATCAAGCTGATTGTCATTTGAAGTTCATAATGCATGCCTTTACTTGCATAGCGAATCCGTTGGTTGCGGAATTCATCCCAGGTCTTTGGCGCAGCTCCAGGGACAAATGCTTGAGGTGAAAGCGCATAGGTAATAGTCCCGTGTTTCTTTTGAGCTACTTTTAAGATAAATAAATCATCGTCTCCTGAAACCCATTTCCGAATGGATTCAAATCCACCTATTGCAAAATAAGTGGACCGGCTGTAACTTAGGTTACAACCTGCGGCAGTTAAAGGTCTTTTAATCCCAATACTACCAGCTGCTACAGCTGCCACTGAGAAAAATTCTAAAGCCAGCAGGCCTCGAATAATACTGTTGATGGGTTTATCGAAGCGATAAGGCGAATAACCAACGACCACTGAAGTGTTCTCTACGTAACATTCTACTGTTGATTTTACCCAGGTAGGAGGTGGCGTACAATCTGCGTCTGTAAATAGTAGAATCTCTCCTGTTGTAGCCCTGATGCCAAGGTCTAGAGCACGTTTTTTGGGAGCAAAATCGGGTATGGAATCTGTAATTTTTATAGCCTTGAAATTTGAGTATTTTTGTTTAGCTTGACATAAAATATCCCAACTTTCATCATGGGAATTATCATCAACAATACAAATTTCCATTCGGTTTTCAGGATATTGCTGGGTTGTTAAACATTGAATCAAGCAAGGCAGGTTTTGGGCTTCATTTTTCGCTGCCACAATAATGGACACCGAAGGTAGAGCATCTGATTTGAGTTGTGAGTATTGTTGTATTCTTACAATTCCAATGTATAATAAAATTATTGCAAGGATATAAAATAGTAATAGCGTGCCAAAAGCGGCAATCAGAAAAATTTGCATTAGGAAACCATTTAATAAAGTGCGTAAATCATGCTATTTTTCAGAATTCTTAATTCGATTCCAAATTTCATCCATTTCTTCCAAGGAGTAATCCTCAATTTTTTTGGATTGTGATTTGATTTCTTGTTCAATTTTATGAAATCTATCATTAAATTTTTTAATGGTACTCCTCAATGAATTTTCCGGGTTCGTTTTTAAGAATCTGCTTATATTTACTAAAGTAAACAGTAAATCACCCAGTTCTTCTTCAATTTGTTTCTCATTGTTTTCTGATATGGCTTGCTGCAATTCCGAAGTTTCCTCTTCAAATTTTGACCAAACATCTGCAATTTCTTTCCAATCGAATCCAACTTGCGCTGCTTTTGATTGAATTCTGTAGGCACGTAATAGAGCCGGTAATTCTTTGGGAATGCCGTCAATAACGGATTCCCGGCCCTCTTGTCTTTTTATTTTTTCCCAGTTTTTTTCCTGCTCTTCCGCTGTCTCTATTTTGTGATTGCCGTAAACATTCGGATGACGCCGAATTAATTTCTCTGTTATTGAGTCTATCACGTCATAAACGTTAAACTGCTTGTTTTCACGTGCTATTTGAGAATGAAACACAATTTGTAAAAGTAAATCGCCTAATTCTTCTTTTAATGCATCGTGATCCTTTTCCTCGATAGATTCTAAAACTTCATACGTTTCTTCTAATAAATACTCACGGAGTGATTCATGTGTCTGCAGCTTATCCCAGGGACACCCGTCTTCACTTCTTAGTTTCTCCATGACCTGAATGAGCACAGCGAATTTATTGTTATCCATTAATTGTCCTTTAAAAAGTGTAAATCGATTTTACTTGAGTTTATAAAATATCCATAATGCAAAGTTAAATTTCAACTTGATTCTTCAAAGGAATTGGTTTAATATTATCATATTATTTACTAAGCATTTATTAAAACTAACTAAAAAATCTTCGCATCAAATATTAATTGAACATGCAAATTGATTTAATGGAATTCCGGCTTCAATTGAAGCATACTTTTCGCATAGCGAGAGATAGAGGCCGGGATTTTGTTGACGTGGCAATTGTGAGGATACAACATTCAGGGATTGCTGGTTATGGAGAGGCTTCTCCATCAAAATATTGGGGAGAAAATATTGAGTCCGTAAAAGCAGCATTTAGTGAGATTAACTTCAACAAATATTCTGATTTAAGTAATTATGAAGACATAATCAAAAGTATTAATTCAGTGAACAACCCATCACGTTCACTCTTGGCGGCGATTGAAATGGCAATCCTGGATTATGTAAGTAAAAACAGGAGAAAATCGGTTCGGCAATTATTGGGAATATCATCAAACAGAAATGTTCGATCCTCATTCACCATAGGTATTGCAGATCTTTCTACAATCGAATTAAAAGTGAAGGAAGCTGCAAAGTTTCCAATATTAAAAGTAAAACTCGGGGCTGATAACGATATTCAGATCATCGAGAAAATTCGGTCACAAACTGATAAAACCATTCGAGTGGATGCGAATGAAGGTTTGACTAAAGAAGAAGCTGTTAAAAAGATAAATTGGCTGGAGAGTCAAAATGTGGAGTTTGTCGAGCAGCCTTTACCTGCATCACAAAATGAGAATATGGCATGGGTGAAAACGAGAGTAAATTTGCCGCTATTTGCAGATGAAAGTGTTAAGAATAGCTCTGAAATTCCTGCATTGGTGAATTTCTTCGATGGTATTAATATCAAATTAATGAAATGTGGTGGAATTCTTGAAGCAATATCAATGATTAAATTAGCAAAACAATTGGGAATGAAAGTGATGGCGGGCTGTATGACAGAAAGTTCGCTGGCAATTTCTGCAAGCGCTCAATTCTTGCCGTTGTTGGATTTTGCCGATTTAGATGGGTTTGAATTGATTTCAAATGATCCTTTTTCGGGCTTAACAATGACCGATGGCTTCATAAGTATTAACAATGACCTTGGTTTGGGTGTAAGTCCAAAGACCGATTTGTATTCAAATTAATAGAATAGAATGATTATGTTATATCGTCAGCCAAAAACCCGTAAGTATAATTATACACCACGATTCTACAAAGAAGAAGAGACAGGTGGTGTAAAACACCATCGAATACAGTTTCGGAAAAATATCTATTCCAGAAAAAGGAAGAGATCCTATTTAGGTTTCATTCTACTTCTTTTATTGGCTCTGATTGTCATGAAAGTACTGAATAAAACCCATATTGCTAATCCAAAAGATGTCGATTTTGATAAAATTGAAATTGTAAGGTAAGTGTTAGTTTGAAAACAAAGCTACAATCCAGAAGGGAATCTTTCCTTGAAGTTTTACAATCTCGTGTGGTTGTAGCCGATGGTGCTATGGGTACTTTGCTATACAACCAGGGAGTTCCTTTCACTGCATCCTTTGACGAATTAAATTTAACCAGACCTGACCTGGTTCGCTCCATTCACCAACAATACATGGATGCTGGTGCTGAAATTATTGAAACCAATACATTCGGGGCAAATAGGATACGTTTACACCCTCACAATTTAGAGCATAAAGTGAAGGAAATAAATTTCGAAGGAGCTAAACTTGCAAGGGAAGCATGCAAAGACAAGGCATGGGTATTTGGATCTGTTGGACCTTTAGGAAAGCCTCTGGAACCGGTGGGTAAGATTACCTTAGATGAAGCAAAATCTTGCTTTTTGGAACAGATCGAAGGACTCATGGAAGGTGGTGTGGATTTTATTATACTGGAGACATTTAATGACTTAAGAGAAATCACCCAGGCTTTAATCGCGGCAAAAGAATTAGGAAATGTAGCCATTGCCGCCCAAATGACATTTACAGATGATCTAAAAACTATGATGGGAGATAAACCCAAAGAGGTTGTTCAATTATTGAAAGATTATGACTCCATTTTTGTTGGAGCGAATTGTTCAGTCGGGCCTCAAGGTATTTACGAGACGATGGAATTAATTGCCTCACTTCCGCAGTCAAAAGATATGTTCCTCTCCTCAATGCCCAATGCTGGGATTCCAAGAATGGTGAGTGGAAGATATATGTATTTATCATCTCCCGAATATTTCGCTGATTATGCCTATAGACTGACGAGATTGGGGATTAATGTCATTGGCGGATGTTGTGGAACAACTCCGGCTCATATTCAATTAATTGCTGAAAAAGTAAAAGGAATTAGGCCACAAGCGCGGGTAAAAAGTAAAATTCAAGTTCAGTGGATTGACGAAGTAGAAGCTGAGGAAATTGATGAAAAACCTTCATCCTTTGTTGAAAAACTCGGGAAGGAATTTTTGATCAGTGTAGAAATTGACCCTCCACGCGGAATTGATCCAACAAAACTGATTGAGGGTGCGATTTTTCTAAAAAGCAGGGGAGTAGAAGCGATTAATGTTGCTGATAGCCCATTAGCTCGTGCAAGAATGAGTTCTTTAGTCATGGGACATCTTATCAAAGAAGCAACTGACGTTGAGATCATTTTGCATTTATCTTGTCGAGATAAAAATATTCTTGCTTTACAAGCGGAATTAATGGGCGCCCACGCTTTGGGAATTCGCTCCATTCTGGCAGTCACCGGTGATCCACCAAAATTAGGTGATCATCCAAATGCAACAGGAGTTTTTGACGTTGATGCCATTGGCTTGACTAGCATAATCATCAAGCTTAACCAGGGAATAGATATGACCGGAAGAGCACTAAAAAAAGCGACAAATTTCAATCCCGGGGTAGGTTGCAATCCAGTAGAGATTGATATGGAGCAGGAACTCAATCGATTATACAAAAAGGTTGAAACCGGGGCGAGATATGTATTTACGCAGCCTTTATATGAAATTTCAATCCTGGAAAAATTCATGCGTACGGTAGATAAATTGAAAGTTCCTTTTTTCGTAGGTATTCTTCCTTTAAGAAATGGAAAGCATGCGGAATTCTTACATAATGAAGTCCCTGAAATGTTCATCCCCGAAAACATCAGGCAAAGAATGATGAATGCCGGAGAGAATGGTCCTTCCGAAGGTATTAAAATTGCACAAGAATTTTTACTTGAAGCAAAAGATATGGTTCAAGGGACATATCTAATGCCGCCATTCAATAAATTTGAGATGGCAGCTGATGTTATCGAGGTCCTCCAATAGCCTATAAATTTTCAAATTAAATCAAAAAAAATGTCTAACCACCTTGCAGATCAGATTAAAGGCTTTGCACACCATATAGGATTCGATCTCGTTGGAATTGCACAAGCAAAACAATACCCGGAGATGTTTTCTTTCCTAGATTGGGTGAAATCAGGGTATGCAGCTGATATGACATATATCACCGAAAAAGTTTCTCCCCGCTTAAATATAGAAGAAATCCTTCCGGAAGTGAAATCGATAATTTCTTGTGGGGTTTTATATGATACCCAAAGGAATCGCTCCATTGATAAAAAAGATAAAAATAAAACATGGATTTCTCGTTATGCTTGGAATAAGGATTACCACTTTACTGTCCAAAAAATGCTTGACCAGTTGATTGAAAAGATGCAGAATGAACTGCAGATTCCCTTTAAATATAAACGATATGTAGATACGGGTCCGGTTCTGGATCGTGTTTTTGCATATCACGCCGGGTTGGGTTGGTTCGGAAAAAATAGTTGTTTAATCCATCCAAAGCTGGGATCATATTTTTTTATAGGGGAAATACTAACAGATTTAAAGCTGGCACCGGACTACGCAATACGAGATTATTGCGGTAGCTGCACGAAGTGTATTGATGCATGTCCAACCGATGCAATCGTTGCAGATGGAGTAATCGACAGTAGAAAATGTATTTCATACCAAACAATCGAGAACCGGAACGAAATTCCCGAATCAATACGTGAAGATATGGGCCATCACTTATTTGGATGCGATATTTGTCAGGAAGTATGCCCCTGGAACAATAAATCGCCTTTAACTGAGCGAGAAGATTTTTTGCCGAGTAAGGACAAATACTATCCGGAAATATTACAAATTTTAGAGTTGATCCTACATAAATACCCCAAGGCTTTTTCGAAGAGTCCTTTAAAAAGAGCCAAACAAGATGGTCTTTTGCGGAATTTGTTTATTGTGATAGGAAACTCTGGAAACCCTGAATTCCTTTCAATTCTAAAGGGATTAAATCTCGAACAACATAATGAAATAATAAATGAAGCACGAAATTGGGCGAATAGACAAATTCAAATAAAGCAGAATTTACCTGAATAATTCATCTATGATTTAATTTATGATTGAAAATAAATGAAGATACTATTGGGATGAGGCTAATATATAAAGACATAAATCAAAAAAAATTATCAGAAATTCATTTTTGTACAAATAAAATTTTAAATGGCTTATTTTTCTTCTAAGTTTATTATTGGTGTGCGGAAATTATATGGTTGAGCAAAAATGAATTTATTTAAATCAAAAGTCTTCATAATCTCATCAATTGCTATTTTATTACTGGGTTTGGTGTTTTTGTATTTTGAAGCATCAATTTTGTCCTTGGTATTTTCTGTTTTTTCTTTGTTCGCTGTTTTAATCTTACTCTATCATCCTTCAATTTGGATAGAAGATGCATTTGGGGCAGTTTCGTACAAGCTGAAAATATCTTCATTAGTAGCCGGAGGATTATTCTTAGCAATTTCGAGTTCTACACCGGAATTTTTTACTTCTTTTTCCGGGATTGTCGTTTACAAAATATTTGATATAGGTATTGCCACAGTTCTATGGTCGGCTTTATTTAATTTATGCATTATAATAGGCATATGTTCGTTGATAAAAAGTCCATTAATAGTTAACCCGAGAATTTACAAACGGGATATGCCGTTTTATGGCGCTTCAATAATTTTGTTACTGTCATTGGCATTGGACAAAAGTTACTCTTCATACGATTTCCTGATCTTAATATGCCTCTATATTGTTTACGTAATCACACTTTTTTTCGATAAATCGAAACCATATAGTCAAGCTAACATTCAAAGCTGGAAATCGATTATTCTCAAATTAGTTTTTGGGATATTATTGATAAGTGTTCTATCTCATCTTTTGGTTACTTTTGGATTGCGAACTATTAAATTAAGCGAAGAATTATTCAAATTTATATTTCCAGTAAGTCTTCTTGCCGCGATTGTTTTTGCTCCAGGAACATCAATAAGTGATTTATTAATGTCAATATCCGCCACAAGAAAAGGAGAAGATTCTGTAGGAATAGTCAATGGCATTGCTTCAAATACTTTTGATTTGTGCATATGCCTGGGAGTTCCGGGATTTATATATACTATAATGACAGGTAAGAAAATACTGATAAACATTTTCGATTCAGGTTCGATAATTATTATTCTTTTAATCGGTTATGCCCTTACCTTTCTATTTATATATTCGGAGAAAAAGGTCCACAAGGGAGAAGGTGTTGTCTTAATTGCTTATTTTGTGGCTTCCATTGTTTATTTATTCTTTACCGTGTAAAGATTTATAAAAAATCATATAAAATGACTTAAATGAAATATCAAAATTAGAAATTTCGGAATTTTATCAAAATTTTATATTTTCAACTTAGACAAATATTGAGGTTAAGATATAGAAAGAGTTTTTATAAGAATGCCACTATTAAAAATCAAAATTTACGGACACCCGGCTTTAAGAAATATTTGCAACCCGATAGAGACAATAGACGAAGAAACTGAACAGTTGGCGCATGATATGGTGGAAACCATGTACGAAAAAAATGGTGTAGGACTTGCAGCTCCCCAGGTGGGTGTCCTGAAGAGATTATTTGTTGTAGATCCAAGGGAAGACGATGAAAACCAAGAGCCACAAATAATTATTAATCCAATTATTGAAAACAAATCTGGTTTTGTAACAATGGAAGAAGGATGTCTCAGTATACCGGATATTCGTTCGGATGTATTAAGATGCGAATCCTTTGATCTTACTTCATTAAATCTTAAAGGAGAGAGGATTCAAATTCATGTAGATGGCTTACTTGCTCGTATAATCCTTCACGAAGTAGATCACCTGGATGGGAAACTTTTTATCGACTATCTTTCCTCCGTTGAAAAAATAATACTAAAAGAAAAATTGAAAGCGCTGGAAAAAGAAAGTGTGAATTTAAGTCGTTAATTAAATGAATTTATCAAGAAATAAGAGGTAAATTGTGTTAGAAATTGTAGCGGCCATTGTGTGCGGGTTATTGCTGTTTGTAACTGGTTGGTTTATCAATCAGTACTATCAGAAACAAAACTCGCAAAAAGCAAATATGAAGGCTAGTGAGATATTAAACAGTGCAAAAGAAGAAGCCGAGCAAACAAAAAATGACATACTTTTAAAGGCACGAGAAGAGCAATATCGACTTCGAGAAAACCTTGAGAAAGAATACCAAGAACGAGAATTGTCCCTTGAGCAGTTAGACCAAAAAATACAAGAGAAAGAAAATTCGTTTGATGAACGCTCTGAATCCCTGGATATCAAAGAACATGACCTGAGGAAGAAAGAAGAAGGTATTGCTAAATTGAAAGAGAGCATTCAAAATAAAGACAAAGAACTTTCTCAAATTATTAAACGTGAAAATGAAAGATTAGACTCAATTTCAGGACTCTCCGTTGAAGAAGCAAAAAAATTATTGTTTTCTAATATTGAAACAGATACAAAACTGGAAGCTGCAAAACTTTCTAAGAGAATTCTTAACCAAGCCAAAGAAGACGCTGTTCGGGAAGCAAAAGAGATTGTCACAAGAGCTGTAGAAAAAGTGGCTTCTGAGCATACCACAGAGACTACAGTATCGGTAGTTCATCTAAGTTCTGATGAAATGAAAGGTCGAATAATTGGGAGAGACGGCCGCAACATAAAAGCATTCGAGAATTTTACTGGCGTAAAAATTATTGTGGATGATACCCCGGAAGCTGTTGTTTTATCCGGATTTGATCCGGTAAAAAGAGAAATTGCCAGAATTGCTTTGGAAAAATTAATCAAAGGCGGAAAAATTAATCCACAAAGAGTAGAAGAGGCTATTCGAAAATGTGAGAAAGAAATTGAGCAGTTGATTTGGAAATCCGCAACCCAGTGTTTGAAAGAATTAGAGATAAGAGATGTACATCCTGAAATGATAAAAACCCTCGGAAGGCTTAAATTTCGTACTAGTTATGGTCAGAATGTATTGAACCACTGTAAAGAAGTTGCATTACTGTGTGGTGCAATGGCGGCTGAGTTAGGATTAGATATAAAATTGGCAAAACGAGCCGCTCTGTTCCATGACATCGGAAAAGCAATTAGCCAGAACTCAGAGAGCACCCATACTCAACTTGGTGTAGAATTGGCAAAAAAATATAATGAACACAAGGTTGTAATCAATGCGATTGCATCTCATCATGAGGATGAAGTTAAGGACAATCCAATTTCCATCCTGGTTTCGGCTGCAGATTCTATCTCAGGTTCCAGGCCAGGAGCCCGTAGAGAAACACTTGAAAATTATATTAGGAGAATCGATTCTTTGGAAAAATTAGCAGATTCTTTTCCAGGAGTCTCAAAATCATTTGCCATTTCAGCCGGGCGGGAAATTCGCGTAATAGTAGAACCTGAAAGAGTTACCGATGATGAAGCATATGTTATGTCTTCAGAGATTGCTAAAAAAATACAATCTGAGATGGAGTACCCTGGCCATATTAAGGTTACCGTTATCCGTGAGACTAAATCCGTTCAAAGTATCTAGAAAAGGAATCTAATTCAACTTATGGAAAAGCGGCAGAATGTGTTTGCAACTCGCCGCTTTTTTACTGTTTACATATTTTTTAATCAACAAATAGTAAAAAGAGATTAAATTGTCCCATAAACCAGCTGATTTTGCGCCCTCGGTAAAAAACACGGAATTCATTTCAACTTTCACCGATCCTCCTGAAGAAAGGATTGAAGTTGGCGTTTTGTTTGTAGGCGCCGGTCCAGCCAGCCTTTCAGGTGCTATCCATTTAGCAAAATTGCTTGAAAAAAAACCGGAATTGAATGAACAACTGGGTGAAGTTCCTATCGCAATTGTGGAAAAAGGGAAATATCCTGGTGCACATCTATTATCAGGAGCTGTGGTTAACCCAATTGGTTTTCAAAAATTATTTCCGAACATGACCATTGATGATTTCCCATTTTACAATTCGGTTGAGGGAGAAGCCGTTTATTACTTAACAAAGAATCACTCATTCCGATTTCCAATAATACCTCCAACTATGAAGAACCATGGCAACTACATTGCATCTCTTAGCAAGATCGGAAAATGGTTAGGTGAAAAAGCTGAAGAATTAGGGATTATGATACTTACCGAAACATCTGCAATCAGTTTAATTAAAGAAGCTAATAGAATAAAAGGAATTCGAACTGGAGAAAAGGGACTATCTTCCGCTGGAGAACAACTGTCAAATTATGAGCCGGGTGTGGATATTTCTGCAAAAATTACCATTTTGGGTGAAGGTGCCTTAGGACACTTATCTCAAACACTCATTGAAGAATTTGATTTGGCGCCTTCGAACCTGCAGATCTACGCTTTGGGAGTGAAAGAAATTTGGGAAGTGGCAAAACCACTAACCAAAGTTATTCACACGATGGGTTGGCCGCTAAGAGGAGCAAAAAAATATAGTGAGTTTGGCGGTAGTTTTATCTATCCAATGGGTACAGATAAAATATCCATTGGGCTTGTCGTTGGGCTTGATTATAGCGATTCTTCACTTTCAACTCACGATTTACTGCAAGAATTCAAAAGGCACCCTTTAATCCGGGATATACTAGAAGATGGCAATCGTATCGAAAATGGCTGGGGAGCCAAGACAATTCCTGAAGGAGGATATTACTCGTTGCCGAAGAAATATCATGTTCCGGGAGCACTTTTGATAGGTGACTCGGCGGGCTTTGTAAATGTGCCAGCTCTGAAAGGTATCCACTATGCAATGTTATCTGGCATTATTGCAGCAGAAACATTGTATGACAAAATTCAAAATGAGGGTGAAGAAATTGAAAATTTAAGAGACTTTGATTTAGATATTAAAAATAGTATCATTGAAAAAGATTTGTATAAAGTCCGGAATATGAGACAAGCCTTTAAGTATGGCTTTACCACGGGTTCTTTTCTTGCCGGTTTAATGACCATTACATCCGGTCTTTTTCCGGGATGGCGGTTTTCTATCCATGCAGATCGCGAAAGGACAATGTTTAAAGGGGCGCAAGAATATGGGAAAACCGATAATCAATTCACTTTTGATAAATTAAGCAGCGTCTATGCCAGTGGAAACCGCAGCCGCGATAACCAGCCGGATCATTTAAAAGTAAATAGAAATGTTCCTGAAGTGATCGGCGAAACCTGGATCCATATGTGTCCTGCAGAAGTTTATGAGTGGAAAGACAATGATAAAGGCGATAAAATCATTCAAACAAATCCAACAAATTGTGTTCAATGTGGGGCAATCACTGCGAAAGGCGGTAGGTTAACCCCTCCAGAAGGAGGTAGTGGCCCAGAATATTCAGACACTTAAAATGAAAAAAAGAGGATAATATTTTATATGAAGTTAGGTCGGTTTGAAATTGTTCCGGTGGAATTCGGTAGATTTATGCTTGATGGGGGAGCGATGTTTGGTGTTGTTCCAAAGCCATTGTGGAATCGCACAAACCCCGCTGATGAGAAAAACAGAATTCAAATGACTACAAGGGGTATGCTAATTCGAATGGACCTGAAAAATATTCTGGTAGATACAGGAATCGGACATAAAATGTCTGAAAAACTGAACCAGATTTATGTGACTGATTTTTCCAGATATACGTTAAAAGGCTCGTTAAACCAATTAGGGCTTGAATATTCAGATATAACTGATGTCATTTTAACCCATTTGCATTTTGACCACACAGGTGGTTCAACAATTTTTAATGAAGAAAATAATCCAGTGCCAACCTTTCCTAATGCAACGTATTGGATCCAGGAAATTCAATATCAATGGGCCTTAAACCCCAGCGACAGAGATAAAGCGAGTTTTATGCCAGAAAATTTTGTTCCTTTAACTGATTCTGGCCAACTTGAACAAGTTAATGGTGACGCTGAAATTTATCCGGGCATTTCATTATTAAAAATTGATGGGCACACATTTGGTCAGCAAATGGTTAAGGTTCAGGATGGCCCTGATACAATTTTGTATTGTGCTGACTTATTCCCGACATCGGCGCATATCCCACTTCCTTATATCATGAGTTATGATTTGCAGCCATTGTCGACACTTGAAGAAAAGAAAAAATATCTAGCCCATATTTGTAACGAAAATTGGATGTTATTCTTTGAGCACGATCCAAATACAATATTGGCTAAAGTTGAAAAAACTGAGAAAGGCTATGCGCTTGGCGAGAGATTGATGGTGACGGATGTCTGAAGGAATTATCA
>CAYXGW010000116.1:0-19080 GCA_964464595.1 uncultured Deferribacteres bacterium | reverse complement strand
CCAGAGAACTTCCATCAATTCCAGTTAGGATAACCGTTCCTGAACCATCTGTTCCGCTCGTATTTGCTGCTACATTATTCAATCCATCGTTCAAAATAATCTGTACATCATCGGTGTTTTCAGAAAATGAACTCAGATCAACTTCTACAGTCAGGTTTGATTCATTAAAAGAATTGATAAAGTTTTGGGGACTGTTAGGCCCTGCAGCGATTCGGACATCATCGGCATCTGTTGGTGGCCCTGATCCAGCCTCCCCAAATTGAAAACCAGAGCCACCGAGAGCTGTAATTAAGCCCGTGAAAGTTGATGTCTGGGAGTCTATGGCAATCCTGCCTCCAGCTCCGCCTCCGCCATGCGTATCACCAGAACCGCCATTGGCTGTGATAGCGCCATTGCCTTGCAAGATAGTCACTATTATGTAAACACTTCCTCCAGATCCTCCACCTGCATCGATTGTATTTCCAGCCACACCATCTTCGCCATTTGCGGTAATAGAACCATTCATTGTCAAAGTGCCAGAAACATTCAGAAGAATTGCACCACCACCAGCGCCGCCATTGCCATTAAAACTACCACCTCCACCGCTACCCAAATCTGTTGGCTGGCTCGAGGAGCCATAAGCTTCTCCGCCAGCATGTCCCTGGGCGTCATCTCCACCTTTTCCTCCATAACCTGCTCCAGCACCTGCATTGCCGCCACCATAAACTCCACCGCCAGGACCTTGCCCATTTGAACTACCGGAACCACCTGCAAAACCTTTTCCATCTGCAGATATAGAAGCGCCAGAATCAATAGTGAGGTTATTGGCGTTGAGCGTTACCGCTCCATTAAAAATCAATGTTGCGTTGTTTGTAACTATTACATTATTAAAGGTGTATTCCCCTGGTTCCAATGTTGTATTGAGGGTAATGGTTAAGTCTTGTGACAACGCTGGAGATGCTGAAAGTGTAACCAATAAAAATAGATTCATTATAACTGCAAACAATATTCTACACAATCTTTTAAAATAATTCATAGTAACTCCTTGCCTTAAATGAGGGATTTATGAATTAATCAAACTTGCGAAATAGTAATTTGTGTTGGGAGAATTGGAATTAGAAATGCAAAAATCAACCCTAAATATCACACCCTGTTGAAATATTAATTCTAACTACTGTTTCGGTTCTGGTTTCATTTTAGATAGTAATACCAATCTCACAATTTCAAAATTTATTTGCGCGTAACATACCTACTTAGCGATCAATTGTCAAGTAAAATCTACAATTCCTTAACTTTTTCAGAATTCGCTAAAATCTAATTAATCAAACAAAAATCTCTCATTCATTTCGTGATTGGAATACCAGCCCGCCGCATCATCCTACGAGCTGGGGAATTACGTTGAGTTTGGTCAAAGAATAATACTTATATACCTTTCATTTATTGAAATGAAAAAAGCCCGGTAAACAACTTAGATTTACCGGGCTTTTTGTTTAAATAGGATGGTTTGATTATCTTAACAAAACCATTTTTTTCGTTTGTGTGAACTCATTTGAATTCAAACGATAGAAGTACACACCATTAGGAACCTGGTTGCCATATTGATCCAGACCATTCCAGATCGCTTTATATGCACCAGCGTTTTTAATTTCATTTACCAGAATTCGTATGACTTGTCCAAGTTGATTATAAATGACCAATTTCGTGTTTCCTGGTTGTGGAACCTGATAGCTAATAACCGTTTCCGGATTGAAAGGATTAGGGTAGTTCTGCTCCAAATCATATTTAGATGGAATGTCGGCTAAATCTGAATTTTCTACATCCGTGACAATGCCGCACGTTACTGCATCAATGAATAATTCTAACGATGCAAAATCACTAGGTGAAAAATAGGTGATTTTCCACACAGCTACCGCTGAATCTCCTGGAAGTTGACCCCGGGATAAGGTAGCAGTTACGAGAGTGTTTGGATGAACATTGCGGAAATCACCGCTATTTTGCTCGGCTAAGGTTAATGCTTCCGTGCTGTTGCAAAAATTAGCCGGCAATGCATCCAATGATGGCACATTATCTTTTGTACCTGATTCCGAACTAATTACATCTCCTGATGCCATGGAGACATTACGAATAGAATCTTTACTGGCGGAAAAGTAACCAAATATCCAAAATGTCGAGAATCCGTCAGGTGATAGATCGGGCACGGCGTTAACCACAAATATAAGAACAGCATCCGAAGCCCAATTAGTCGCCTCAGTATTTGCCGCGTCTAAATTGTCAGTTACCGTGGTTGGGAAGACAGGTACTGGACCAAGTTCAATCGGAGCTCCTGTTAGCGCATCAATTCCAATCCCAAAGAATTGACCAGTGGAATCTGAAAAGAACGAAAAAATCCAAATAGCAACAGTATCTGTATCAGCGCTTACTTTTTTGAAATGATTAAGATAATTCGGATCTTTATATTGGGAATTATTCTCCAAAAGTAAAGGATTATTTATCATTTCTTGATCAATGAAAGGTAAATTGAACAAAAAAGCACTAATCTCCGGATCCGGGTTGGAACTAACAAACTCAGCGCCGCCATTGGCCCAGGCTGAATCTGCCGATAGATCAGAGTCAATCCAATTATCCGGTAAAGGAATGCTAATAATAGGTTGCGGACCGCCATCTCCACTATCTCCATCATCTCCAAAAACAAATGGAGTGAGAAAAAACAAATCTCCCAAATATACTATACTAAAAAGACTATCCTCACTCGCGCTGTAATATAAGTAACTCCAAAATTGAGCCAAACCATCCCCATTGGGTGAGAGATCCCCTCCCACGATAGCTGTTAATTCGGCGTCGGCAGCTTGGGTTTTCACAATGGTTTCAGAAGTAAGGGAGTTTTCTCCAGCGGTTACCATTGGACTGATAGTTATATCCATGTCGATACTACCAATATTGGCTCCATCTCCAACCGTAATGAAATCGGCAACTTTATCAGCATTCGAATCATAACCGCCAAAAGGATCGATTGTAAATTCTTGTTCACCATCCATATTGACATCTTTAAACGCCAATACCAAATATTCTCCGGCTGGTACATAATTAATGGTAAAACTTCCTGTCCCTAAAGTTGTGGAATTCCCTAAATTACCTGATCCGATGGGTACGACTCCTCCAGCAACAATTCCGCCACCTTCGTCTGAGAAAGGAGCCTGTTCAAAAAGAGCAATTGCCGTCCCACCCGCATCACCGCCAGTATAATTTATGGTTCCGGATACAGTAGCAGTTGGGAGGATGTTGCCGGTAGTAAATGTTATGGCATGGGGCCTATCTAATCCTTCTCCAGTGCTGCTTCTGGCCCCCGACAGGAAGAGAAAGAATCTTGTGTCTGTTGGCAGTGGCACATTGACAATGGTTATTGTTTTTAAATCAACGCTAATCACAACATTTTCAGGCGTTCCTGCGGAATCCGGATATAATTCTAATGCTAAAAATGGAAGGAAATCCGGAGCTTCTTCAAAGGTGGCTGTGGTGTCTAATGCTTCGCTAAATGTAAAAATAAATGTGGCGACAACGCCTACATTGGTTTCTCCATCAGATGGTGTTGATGAAACCAGGCTTAACTGGGACAACGCGGGATTTGCAAATCCTAATAAGACAATTAACACCCAAAAGCAAAAAATGGTTGGACCACAAAACTTTTTCATTCTGAGCATGAAACCCTCCAATAATTTATGATTAATGAATTAGGAAAAACTGTTTTGAAAAGAATTTTTATTTGTGAAAATAAACTTATTAATTTGGTAAAGACGGTTATACCATTTTAGATAGAATGAATATAAGATCAGCATTAAATTCAATCAACAAGAAAAGCTATCTAATTACCTAACTAATATATATTTCTTAAAAATCAATTTAATTAAGCAAAAATACCACAAAAAATGGCTTGATTTTAATCTGGAATCCAATATAGTATAGACAGAACTCGAATGAAATCATTGAACGTTGTAAATTCTTATCTATTAGAAGCTGGTTAAAACTACATGCAATACGACTTTGATATTATAATCGTCGGCGGCGGTCCTGCAGGAGCAACCTGTGCATTGTATGCGCATCGTGCCGGATTAAAAGTATTGTTGATCGATAAGAAAAAATTCCCGCGGGATAAAATCTGTGGTGATGCCATACCAGGTAAATGTCTAACCATTTTAGAAGAACTTGGTTTAGTCAAACAATTTAAAGAAAAACCTAAATCCAGTATGTATGGTGTTACTCTCTCTTCCCCAAACGGAAATATAGCCAAAATAAAGTGCTCAAATTCAAACAATGGTATGATTGGCCATGTTTGCCGCAGGACAGAATTCGATGATGTTATTTTTCAAGCTGCTAAAGAAAAAGTCACTACCAAAGAAAATTTTTACGTTACGGATGTGCTGCAGGAAAATGGCCAGGTTAGTGGAATTGTGGGGGCAGCAAATCAACAAAGCAATTACAAAACTTATTCTGCCCGGGTGGTTATCGGGGCAGATGGCTTTAAATCTATTATTTCACGGAAAACCGATTTATGGGAGCATGACCCGGATCATTGGGTTGTTGCTACCCGGAGTTATTACCAGGGAATAAAGGGTATTGATTCATCATTCGAAGTTCATTTGCTTAAAGATTACGTGCCTGGTTATTTCTGGATTTTCCCTCTTGCAGACGGTATTGCCAATGTGGGTTTAGGCATGCTCCACTCAGAACTAAAGGCCAGAAAAATCAATTTAAAAGAAGCCCATATCCAAATTACAAAATCATCTATTTTAAAAGAGCGATTTAGCGATGCCCGGTTAATTGGCGACATAAGCGGTTCAAATTTACCATTGGGCAGTAAAGTCCGAAAGGCTTTTGGAGACGGCTTTATACTGCTGGGCGATGCTGCGGGTCTCATCGATCCGTTTACCGGAGAAGGGATCGGGAATGCCATGCATTCGGGAAAAATAGCGGCTGAAGTTTTAGCCGATGTATGTAAAGGAGAAGATTACAGCGCATCACAACTTCAAGCTTATCAAGATCGGGTCTGGCAGGAAATGGGTGATACGATGCGTTTGAGTTATAAATTGCAGCGACTTCTTAAATATGACCTCTTGTTAAATCTTTTACTAAGGCGTTGTAATAAAAGTAAATATTTTGCAGATTGGATAGCCGATATGCTGGTGGGCCAAACATCTAAGCAGGATTTTTTAACCCCGAAAACAATTTGGCGTTTATTTTTTGCTTGAAAGGAAAATAAGGAAACCCATGCTAAAGTATCCATTTATCCCATTGCCTTCTTATACGGAATATTCCCCGGAAGAAATGAAAAAACGAGCGGCTGATTTTTATCGAAATTTAGAAAAACGACGGACGGTTCGTGATTTTTCTGACCGACCAGTTGCAAAAGAAGTAATCGAGCAATGCCTGCTTGCAGCAGGAACCGCTCCGAATGGCGCCAACAGGCAGCCGTGGCATTTTGTCGTGGTTAGTAATCCTGAAATCAAAAAAGTAATTAGAGAAGAGGCTGAAAAGGAGGAGCACGAGTTTTACACCAAACGTGCGCCAAATGAATGGCTGGAAGCACTAGCCCCGCTTGGCACCACGGCAGAAAAACCGTTCCTGGAAACCGCACCCTACCTTATTGTCATTTTTGCACAGAGTTACGAACTGACGGAGAAGGGCGGGAAAATAAAAAATTACTATGCTTCGGAATCCGTCGGAATTGCAACTGGCATCCTGATTACTGCGGTTCATAACGCCGGCCTTGTAAGCCTTACCCACACTCCCAGTCCTATGGCATTTCTCAACAAAATTTTAAAAAGGCCTTTAAACGAACGCCCTTATCTGATTTTGGTCGTTGGCTATCCTGAACAAAATGCGACCGTGCCGGATATTACTAAAAAGGATTTAAAAGAGATTGCTACGTTTGAGGATTAGATAAGTACTGGTCTTTAGGGGGTGAGGTAACAGAGATTTATTTTGGGTTTTATAAAAATCAAATACATAACTTAATTTGTTGTCATAATTTATAGATTCGATGACAATAGGTTGAACAAAGACATTTGTAAAGTAATGGCAGTAGAAAATGAGGTGAAAATTTGCTGAAGTCAAAATTTAATAAAATTATTTGGTCAATTAATGGTGTCGGTTTACTATTCATTTTGATTTTTGCATTATTTAACATGACAAAAGAAATTTTTCCTGATATAAAAAGGTTTTTTAGCCCTGAATTTGATAGTGGAATTATAGTGGGAAAAGGATTTCAGAAAGCAGAAGAACTAAATCTAGATTTACAACATTTGACATATTCTCGACCATTAAAAATTGTTAATAGTAATTATTATTTTTCTGAAATAAGTATCGTCGATAAAGAAATTCCAAGAGCAGTTCGTAACGCTATGGCTTTTGCTAATGACTATCCTCGCATTGATGCAACAATAAATGTCTTGTTTATAAAATCTGATAGAACTGAAGTTCATACATTACTAGATAATCATGGATACTTTGAGCGTATCGACGTTCCAACTAAATCAAGACGGTACAATTATGGATATTATGATGAAGATACATTTGAAAAAATGAAATATATCCTATACAAAATATCGACCAGAGATACAAATGATGATTCGAGAATAAACGAAAAAGATTCAACTGCTTATTTCATCTCTGGATTAAATGGAAAAAATTTAAAACAAATAACACCTGATTCATTATCACTGGATTCATTTTGGTACTCAGACGATTATGAACTTATTTATTTTGAAGACATCCTAATTGGTGATAAAATACAGGTATATGGAATGGAATATCAGATAAAAGATAGAAAAATTTACTACTATGATATAAAAACAGGAAAGTTTGAAATATTTAAAATATTACAAGAAAAATTTGAAGAAATTCAGAACAATTTTAGATTCAGAATGGACTAGAGTATTATTTATTCTATAAGCCAACGCTATCAACCTTGGGAGATGATTCCAGCAACTAAACAAATAACTTGCATTATGCAAAAGGACAATTGTGCTTATGACTGAAAACGACGGCTTACGAAGAGAAATTGGAGTTTGGGGTTTGGCTTCAAACTCCATAAATATTGTCATAGGGGCTGGTATATTTGTCCTGCCGGCAATTGTTGCGGCAAGATTGGGAGCAGCCAGTATACTGGCATATCTGATATGTGGTGTTCTCATTATGCTAATTATGCTATGCTTCGCAGAAATCGGCAGTAAGGTTACCATTACAGGCGGCGCCTATTCTTATGTAGAAGTTGCTTTTGGTAAATATGCAGGTTTTCTTATCACGAACATTTTTATTTTTGGTGCTGCAATCATGGCCAATGCGGCTGTCGCAAATGCTTTGGCCGATACGATATCTTATCTCATTCCGGTTTTTAAAGCGCAATGGATAAGAGTGCTGTTTTTTATAACTATGTTCTCAGGTTTGGCTTATTTAAACGTCCGGGGAGTCAAAAAAGGAATGCAGCTTGTAAAATTTAACACTATCGCCAAACTGGCGCCCCTGCTTTTCATTGCCCTTTTTGGCTGGATTTGGTTCTCGCCTTCGAATCTCTCCTGGACAGTGACTCCTTCGTTACAGGACCTCGGCAGCGTGTCTCTCATCCTGATATTTGCATTCACCGGAGCCGAAACAGCGTTGAATGTGAGTGGGGAGATTAAAAACCCCAAGAAGACCGTTCCCAAAGGAATCATGCTAAGTATGCTCATTATCGTCACTTTATACATGCTTATCCAGGTTTCAGCACAAGGGGTGTTGGGTGGATCATTGGCCGATTTTAAAGCTGCCCCCCTGGCGGAAGTTGGTAAAAATATGATCGGCCCAATTGGAGCGACCATTGTCATTCTTGGAGCATTCTTTTCAATGTTTGGAAATCTAAGCGGCATGGTTCTGAACATGCCCAGGATCCTATTCGCAGCAGCACGAGATGATGTTATCCCCGCAAAAATTCTTGCAAACGTCCATCCCAAATATGCAACGCCGAATGTAGCAATCATTGGCTATACCACCCTCGGATGCTTTTTTGCGTGCACAGGTGAATTTAAGCAGCTCGCGATGTTATCAAGTGCCTCTTTTTTGCTGATTTACCTCGGGGTCGTTCTGGCAGTGATCAAATACAGAATAACCAAACAAGATGAAACGGGAGCGTACAAAATTCCGGGAGGATATGCCGTACCGGTTTTTTCTATGGCTGCAATTCTCTGGTTTCTGTCAAATTTACCAGCCAACGAACTCACTGCAATGATGATTTTTCTCGTTTTATTAAGTGTGATCTATTTAATAACCAATTTATTGAGAAAGAAAAGCGCTTAGCAGTTTTGCTTAAGCAGTTTAAAGGAGTTGGCCAAATGAAATATCTATCGAAATCCGATTTTGACATCGCTCGTGAAAATGCACATCGCTACATTCATCGCACCCCGGTTATTCATTCTTCCACCTTAAGTGAGATAACCGGTGCCGAAGTTTATTTGAAAGCTGAAATGTTTCAGAAGGCCGGATCCTATAAAGTACGAGGCCCTCTTAATGTGCTTGCTCACATGTCCCAGGAAGCCAAGGACCGCGGGCTCATTTGTTCATCGGCAGGCAATCATGCGCAAGGTGTGGCGCGTGCTGCGAGAGAATTTGGCGTCAAAGCGACTGTGGTGATGGCACATGGAGCTCCCGAAGCCAAAATAAACGCTACCCGCGCTTATGGCGCCGAAGTTGTGCTGCACGGCAAAATTTGGGATGACGCCTATTATCATTCTCTGGAACTACAGAAAGAACATAATTTGACCTATATTCATCCGTTCGACGATCCTTTGCTGGTAGCGGGTCAGGGAGGCGTCGGTTATGAAACAATCGAAGATGTTCCCGACCTTGATATGCTCATTGTGCCTATAGGCGGAGGCGGTCTGATTTCAGGTTGTGCGCAAATCGTCAAATTAATCAATCCGAAAGTAAAAGTTATCGGTGTAGAAATGGCTCATGCACCGGCGATGAAACGCAGTATCGAAGCAGGGCGAATTATAACACTTGATGAAATCCCTATCATTATAGATGGTCTTACCGTCAAAACAGTCGGTAAATATAATTTCGAAATCTGTAGGGTTTTTGTTGATGAAATTGTTGCCGTGGACGAACAAAAGATTTTCGATGCTATTCCCTGGATTATGGAAAGATGCAAGCTGGTGGCAGAGGGAGCTGCCGCTTCTACCGTGGCCGCTTTGTTGACAAAAGCTGTAAAGCCATCTGCCGGCAGCAAAGTCGCTTGTGTCCTCAGTGGTGGTAATCTGAATTTATCTGCGCTGCAAAATATGACTTGGAATTGAGGGTGAAATTAGAGAGTGTAAAAATGCGTGCAGTTGGAAATAATTTAAGAAAGTTTGTTTGCTCAATTGGGGATGATCATGTTTGGCTAAAAGTAATAAAACTCCTTTTCCTTACCCCAACTTTATGTTTTTCCTGATGGTAACCTAATGTTTTTCGAACCCCATTTTCAGGGTTTTCCCTGATGGCGCTATTTACATTATTGAATTATATTTTAGTATAAAAAATAGTTTCGGGTTTATTTATGCGGAAAAAACCAAAACTTAGAATATAACATTGAATCTTGTTTCGTCTAAATAAGTTTAATTAAATAGGCAGATTTAACCCAATGAATTTAGGTAGAATAAACTTATTTTATGCTGTTGTAAGCTTGTGAAAATCACGGACAAAAGAAGGATAAAAAATGTCTTTTCTCACCACCAGCAAGACAGATTTGAAACAACACAAATATCAAAGAACATCTAATTTTCAAACTTTTCGATTCATTATTGTACTTGTTTTCTGTTATTATACTTAATAGTGTCTCAATTTCCTACTGTCAAACTCTTACCGTTGGAGTTGGTTTGATTAAGTACTTTCAAGATGCTTCAAATCAACCGAAGTATTCATTTTATCTGAGGTGCAGTTATCAAACGACTTTATTGACAAACAAGCTGTAAACTTTGGCGAAACATTTACTGGAGATATTGGTTCGGAGAATAAGACAAAAGTAAATCAAAATAATAAAATAATATAAAAGGTAAAACATGAAGCCATCTTTCATATTTCTGGCACGGAGCATTATTATTGGGCTTTGTTACATCAATTTGTTGCTCTCCTGCAGTAAGCATAACCCTATAATTGAAGAAGAAGAACCAGAACCGGAAATACGCTTAGAGCAATGCGACGGCTATATCCCTGATCCGAACCAGCCGCTGTTCGGTAAAATCGTTTTCAGCACGCAACAGAGTGGAACTTACACGATTTATAGCATGAATGCCGACGGGGCTAATCTCAAACAACTCACCAACGGTCATTACGATGCGTATATGCCGCGCTGGTCGCCGGACGGTGAGCAGATTGTGTTCGTCGGGGATAGTTTGGGAACGACGGCCGGCTGGCCGATATACCTGATGAATTCGGACGGCTCCAATATCAGGGCTTTAAAAATCTATCAGGGAAGCATCTTCCCACAATTCGGTGCATGGCCAGCCTGGTCGCCGGATGGCAAAAAAATTGCGTTTAGCTTCTGCCTCGATTGTGAGGTGTTTGGGAAGAATGAGGAAATCTTTGTTGCAGAGGTGGCCAGCGGCGAGATCAACAGGCTGACGGATCATCCGGCAGCCGATTACCTGCCGTCCTGGTCGCCGGATGGAAGCAAAATCGTTTTCGTCACAGATCGAGATTATTTGAGCTCCAATAATCATGGTTTTGAATTTTATATCATGAACGCCGACGGGAAAAATAAAAGAAGGTTGACATACACGGATGGGCAAACCATTGGTTCAAATGCTGCATGGTCAACAGACGGCAGTAAGCTTGCTTTTATTACTATCCCACGTGATAAGTTTATCTTGCTCGATCCGGAAAATGGAAAAAATCTTCTGAAATTAGACATTCGATTACTTAATGAACTAGCAGTAGGACCGATCTCGTGGTCTCAGAATGGTAAAATGCTATTGTTTGCTTCAATCACAGAGGATAATTCGGGTAAGGGCTACTTGTATATCATGGATATTTATAGTGATAAGATTATGAGAATTCTGCCAGATTCTATAATTGATTCTTCAATCTTCTTTGCCGACTGGTTTGAAGAGTAAAAAATCACCATGGAATCCAAACCTAAATGGGAGGTTAACATGAAATCATCCATCAAGTATCTGTCACAGGGTATTGTTTGTAGTGTCGCTTTGATGTTCTCCTGTACGAACGAAAGTCCCTTAATTGAAGAAGAAGAACCGGAAATACGCTTAGAGCAATGCGACGGCTATGTCCCTGATCCGAACCAGCCGCTGTTCGGTAAAATCGTTTTCAGCACGCAACAGAGTGGAACTTACACGATTTATAGCATGAATGCCGACGGGGCTAATCTCAAACAACTCACCAACGGTCATTACGATGCGTATATGCCGCGCTGGTCGCCGGACGGTGAGCAGATTGTGTTCGTCGGGGATAGTTTGGGAACGACGGCCGGCTGGCCGATATACCTGATGAATTCGGACGGCTCCAATATCAGGGCGCTAAAAACCTACCCAGGAAGCATCTTCCCACAATTCGGTGCCTGGCCAGCCTGGTCGCCGGATGGCAAACAAATTGCGTTTAGCTTTTGCCTCAATTGTGAAATAGGAGGCAGAAACAGGGAGATATTCGTAGTGGAAGTGGCCAGCGGTGAGATAAGCAGACTGACGGATAATCTCATTGCAGATGACACGCCTTACTGGGCGCCTGATGGGAGTAAAATAGCATTTATCTCCGATAATTATGTAAATGCTTCCAACTATGCCAACGAACTCTACATAATGGATAGTGACGGCAGCAACAAAATACAACTGACGAATAGACAGGCGATACTTACCTTTCCTGCATGGTCACCAACCGGTAAGTGGATCGCCTTCACTTCCTATAGTGAATCACAAACGGAAAACGGGATATTTCTATTCGATATTGAAAACAGCAAAACGATATATCTAGATATATCAGTACCAGAAGATGAATTTCCATTTGGACCGTTTTCCTGGTCTGTTCATGAACAAAAAATATTTGCGATTTCAAGAAGAAGAAGCTCGTCTTTCCAACTCCTGAATGTTCTCGATATTTGTAGCAAGGAAACCAGTAGAATTCTACCTGATTCTGCAATGTTCTCAGGCGACTGGTTTAATGAATAACACAGAAAGTGTTTTTATTATTATGATATAAAACAGTATTTAGCACATAAATAAAAGGCGTACCGGCACTCCTGCCAGAGTCCGGCCGGCACGCCCAATGCCAGCAAAAAAGGTAATTTCGAAGCCGCTTTTGCATTCGAACCGCTTCGCCTTTTTTTGCTTAACTTCCAAACATAAGGGATGCCCATGATAAATGCAACCCAATTGCGCCATTTCTGGCCGTGGCCCAGCGGCTTTACTTAAAATCCCTCAACTTGCTGAATCGTTCAGTCATATTGTTCCGGTGAGTGGTGCACAGATTTCAAGCGCATTGATTGGAACAAGTAAAATTGAATCGTCGTGTCAAAACGTTAGACAAAAAAGGAGGCAATAATGAAAAAAATTCTCGTATTCTTACTTTTTTCACTGACCCTGCCGGGTTCAGTTATAAGTCAGCGGCAGCCCGATTCACAGCAACTGGCTGCCTGGGAACAATTCAAAAACCAGCATGGGCAGACATGGACCGTTCGCTGGCACAAAAAAACCGGCACACCGAGAATCATTTACCAGGGCACAACATCGCCATACCGGGGAATCCCGCGTGCCGCGGCAAGAACCTTCTTACAAGAAATGCGAACACTGTTTAAAATGAAGCCGGCGTTATCCGATCTTAAATTCGTTCGAACCCGTGAAGACCGCGGCATACAGCATGTGAAGTTTCAGCAGACTTATAAGGGACTACACATCGAAGGCGCTGAGTATCTGGTGCATATCCGCGCCGACGGAAGGGTAGACATGGCTAATGGTGTCTACTATCCGCATATAGAAGCGCCTGTACAACCGGATATCTCGGGTGAACAAGCAATGCAAATTGCCCGGGATGATCTCGGTGGAAATGTCGTGCTCATGGCAGAGGCAAAGAGCGAATTGGTTATTTATCCGGTTAACGACCAATTCTTCCTGGCGTGGAAACTTCGGCTCCCGACACTGGAACCGGCAGGTGACTGGCTGTTCTTCGTGCATGCTGGGAATGGTATTGTCTTGAGGAAACAAAACGAGCTGATGGATGTCACCGGCAGCGGGAAGGCCTATCCCAAGCATCCGAACAATTCCTCGGTCAGCAACGTCAGCCTCTATCGCCTGGACGGGACAGGATATTTGCGCGGCACGTATGTAAATGTTTTAAATGCCGTGGACTCACGGGCGTATTCATCCAGCCATTCATTTGAATATAGTACCAGCAACACACATTTCGATGAAGCAAACATGTATTATCATGTCGATCGATATAGGGCTTCGTACATCAATGATTTCGGCTACGATGGCTTTGGCCAGATCACAGCTAATGTGCATTACAACACATGGCTGGGCCCTAACAACGCCTGGTACAGCTCTTCGACTGGACAGATTTATTTTGGCGATGGAACGCCATCCCAAGGCTATTATGATTTTGCACGAGAGGACAAGGTAATCTACCATGAGTACACGCATGCGATGGCTGACGAAATTGCAGGTATATCATCGCCCTCTAATGAAGAAGGCGCCATCAGCGAAGGAAATGCCGATTATTTTCCAGGTTCTTTTACCAACAGAACAAAAATTGGGGATTATGTTGCTCCTTCCTTGCAGCGAGATATGGCGAATCCGGATATAACTACCTATTCTGCCTATCAGAGTTCGAATAAAGAGCCACACGCCGGTGGTGAATTCTGGTCAGCCACATTGTGGGATTTGCACAACAGCAGCGTCGGGGCGAGTAAAAGTGACTGGCTTGTTTATGGCGCTTTGAATCGCATCACCAGCAATCCAACATTTTCATCTTATCGCGAAGCCATGTTGGTCGAAGACGATGCGCGATATGCGGGCACGCACATCGGGAAGATCAAAGATGTCTTGAATGCACGCGGTATCGGTGATCCTGCGCTCACCGTTACCATTTCCGGCCCCACTTTTCTTGAATGCCTGGAATCGGGAAACTGGACCGCCAATGTTTCTTATGGCGATCCACCTTACACCTACGAATGGCGTTTTCGCGAGCCTGCCTTTTACGGAACATGGTCTAGTGTTGTTGGCACATCGAGTTCGTTTTCTCGCAGTATGGATGACACGGACTTTGAAGTACAGGTGAAAGTGGAAAGCGATTTTAGTTCATATACGGAAACCGTCTATGAGACTCATGTCGTGTACCATACTTGTGGTGGTCTGCCTAAATTAGCAGACAACAGTCGAGAAGGAATATCTGCGGATGAAACTGTCCCTACGGAGTTCTCATTGGAAATAAACTTTCCGAATCCCTTCAATCCAAGCACAGAAATTCTTTTCGCGTTGCCGGAAAACGCGAATGCACGTTTAATGGTTTTCGATGTGACAGGACGTGAAGTTGCACGTCTTGTAGATGGTTATATGGAAGCAGGCTATCATAGCGTACGCTGGACTGCAGATAATCAACCCAGTGGAGTGTACTTTTATCGACTCGAATCAGGCACATTTGTTCAAAGCAAGCGGATGGTATTGTTGAAATAGTGCCAATTTTCCGATAACTGTCTTGTAGAGCAAGTGCTAATATTTTCATCGTAAAGTCCAACCCAGAGATACGGGTGGGCGATTCGCCAGTGGGCAAACAAGTTTCCAGGAGCCTGAATTGAGGTGTGTTATGATCGGGTCGAGTTCTTCAACGCATATCAGGACAGGCTCCTATCGTGGATTGCAGTTATTAATTAATTCAACTGCCAACCTGTAATAGCAGGCAGCAGAAAATCCGAGTTGTGCGCATTGGTTTCGGAAATGAAAAGGCTAGTTGATAGCTTCCATATACTTTCATATAATAAGTGCAAAATATGACGTGGAATTGAGGGTGAAATGTTGATTGTAGGGATTCACAATGCTGGAATGGGAAGCCTTACCGACGCCTCTGGATGACAGCCATTTGCAAGTAAATAGTCCCATAATCAGAGCATTTTTTTGCAGCTGGGGTTGGAGGAATGATTGTATTTAATTCTTGTTATCGGATTTTAAAAAACTTACTTTTTAAATAGCAAATGATCTATTTTTTTCCTACGGTGGGTTGGAGTTGTTTGGGTGAGGTGAAAAAGTTAATTTATAGACAAACTTATCAGTTTTCATATTTACATGTAAAAAATAAAGAAAACTAAAATCTTATATTAAATGAACAGTCCAATACGAAATATTCTTAAAACTCAAATTTCAAACCTGACTGGATTTGAGTTTCAAGATTTAATTGACAGACTGTTTCTTGCGCACCACGGAAAGTTCGGATACGTACCTACTAGAAAAACTAGAGATCTGGGATGTGATGGCATTATTAATAATGACACCGTAATTGCATGCTATGGGTACGTTAAGGCAGAAAAGTCTGACATTTTAAAAAAGGTTGAAGAAGATTTTAGGAAGTATGATGAAAATTGGAGTACGGACTTTTCGTCATGGTTATTCATCATCAATAAAGAAGTTCCGTCATATTTAATTGCTGAGATAGAAAAATTAAAACCAGATTCATTGCCTATTGGAATAGACCAATTAATTGAACTGATCGAAAGCGATTTATCTGCTTCAAGCAAACTAGATATTTATGAATACCTTAAAATCCCTAAAGAGTATTACATTTATCTAACCCAAGAATTCTGGTCGCTTGTTGAATCGGTTAAGCCCCAAACCAATAATGTTATAAGAGTTGATAGGGATATTAAAAGGAAATTTCATTCTATAGTACCCTTAACATGGAATTATATCGCACATCAGGCTGATACTAAAAGAGATTTATACTTAGAGATAATGGACTTACTAAAAACCGAGAATGGGAGTACACCAAAATTTATCTCAATTACCGGTCAACCATTAAGCGGTAAGAGTACGTTAATGCGAAGAATAGGCTACGATCTAGCCTCAGAGGCTAAAACTGTTTTACATGTTCACAAAGGGGACAATCAACCTGCAATTTGGAAAAATCTCGCAAGGTACTATGAAATAGTTAACAGAAAGGTATTCTTACTTATTGACGACATTTTTGAAAACGATAGTGCTTTTAGGGCGATGATGCGTTTTTTAGAAGAAGATATTAAGCAGAAGTACGACATAATAATTCTTAGTACCGCAGTGTCTAATGATAGGTTAAAGCGTAGGCTAGGTGATATTGAACGAATTGAGGTTCCAGTACATGCATCAGAACTTCAATTTACTGAAAATGAAAAAAGGCAAATACTCAAGAATGTTGATATAGATGAACTATCTATTGGCAGTAGGGTGTATGAAAGGTTAGTGGCTGTCAATAAGTTTTACTCTTTTTTAATGCACATTTCTTTTATTTCCCAAGATAAAACGGGTTTAGCCGCAGGGATACACTCCGAATCTGTTGAGGAATGGAGAATTAAAGATTTGAAAAAACACCAACTTCGTTTATTTGAGGCGTATAAGTACATTTGTTTTGCGCATAAACATAAACTTTCAATTCCAGCTTCCTTAATCCAACGAGTGGAAGGAAGTAGTTTCAGCGATGTCCTTGAATTACGAGGAAGACACAACTGGATTTTTGATGTGAAGGACAAGTATTCCAAAATCTTATCGCTTGAATCTGCACATTGGTACTTGGCCGAAATTTACTGGGATGTATATGTTCAGTTTGTAAGCCCAAGAGTTTTAATCACAGAGATTGTAGCATCAGCTTCTCCTGATAATTATCCAGATGCGGTTTTTGTTGTGCATCTTTTTAGAGTAATAACAGAGGATAACCCTAAGTGGGACTTAACGAGCATATTAATAGGGCAATCTGTTAAGATTAAGAGACTATACTCAACTCTTGGTGTTGACTCGATGTGTATTTGGAGCCGTATTTATAAGACGCTTAAAATGGTAAAACAACAAGCTGAATGTTTGGACGAAGCTAAAAAAAAGGAGCCAATTAACGTTGCAGATTTACGTGTTTTGATTCCTTTAATTGAAGATGCCGACCCGGAACGTGCACTCAGATTGCTGCATAACTGGTTGAAAACTGAACCTACTAATGGTGCGTTAAGAGTAGCCTATTTTGAATTTCTTTCTCGCACCGCAGATCGATTTCCTGACGAAATAACAACGGTAATAAATCAATACGCTCGATGGTTGGAGAATGCAGGTGATCTATGGGATTCTACTCAAACATATATTGACTTCATCATTGAACATAGCCCGAAGAATGATCCTCTAAACTTGGATGAAATAACATCTTTTCTGAATAAATGGATAACACAAAATCATAACCATCCGAACTCTTCGAGTATTTGGGCGTCGTACATTAAACTGATAAAATATTATTGCAATGAAACTATGATGGTTTATACCCTTGGCGATTGTTGGGAATGGCTAATTGACCATCAAGAAGAAAGAGGATTTACTTTTTTAATGCCATTGTTTATAAGTGAATTGAATAGATGGGGTACACCTGAGAAAAACAAAGAGGTGCTGAAATACTTAATGAATTGGATAAAACAACATCCAAAAGTTGACCAAATAAGGGCGGAGGTCTTGAAATTAATAGGAGGTAAGTGGGCAACAAAGACAGAGCGGGAAACGGTTCTTGGGCAGTTGGCTTCTCAACTTAAGGAGATTCATCATGGAATAACAGTTTGCAATATAATATCTTTAATAAGAATAATTAGATACACCAAACAAATATCTGAAACAATCAATGACCTCTTTGATTGGCTCCAAGTCCCTCTCCATAACAAAGAACATAACGTTAGAGCGGGCTTTATAAAACTTGTAGGCGATTTTGGAACCCCAAAACAGGCTGAATTGGCAATTAGTAATACAAGTAATTGGCTAAATAAGAATAAAGGCGAAATTGTATTTGTCGCTTATATTGCCCTAGTCGAAAGGAAATGTAATTATGAAGTTAAGCAAAATCTAATAAAGCAGTTGAATAAACGATTTGAACATTTAGAACATATGCAAGAAAACGTAATAAGATGTAAATATTTGACCTTAGTACTCAATTGTGGGAAGGATGACCAGGTAAAGGCCTGCATTAATCAAACTTTAAGTTGGTGGGGGGAGTATTTTGATCAGAATGTCATTGCTAGTCTTTTGACATTGCTTGAAAAACGGAACAACCAGCAATTGCAATCAGCAATGAACAAGGTCAAACGGCAATTATCAAAGTATCCTAACAAATTCCTAATTTTAAGAGAGAAAATTAATAGTATTGAAAGGAAGTATTACGTCAGATAATATCGCTTTAAAAGTGATGGCGTGTTATTTTCAATTAGAGAGATAAAATGCAAAAACTATTAGTTAGTATAAGAGGACCAAGAGAAGCCTTAGAAGCTGCAAAAGAGCTTATAACTCATCCCAAGGAACTACCCAGAATGTCAAATCTTAAAATGCTTGGTTAATAGGATTATTTAATGTAAGTCTGCTCACAATCGTTCTACACGGCATTTAAATGCAAGAGACCATTCAGTTCATGCCACGTTATTAAATCCAGTTAAATCAACCGTCAAATCCTCATAAATCCGATAACAAAACAAACCCAAAATTGGACTTGAGCTTCGTTTTATAAATCAACGCCATCAGCCATTTGAGATAATACCTGCAATATCTTGTTTTGTGGTACCCAATGCCAGCAATGATTTTATGAGCAAGTCAATCGAGACAGAGGGGTCGCCGGCTTCCATTTTTGCGATGCGGGACTGGTTAGATCTCAGAAGTTTAGCCAGTTCAATTTGAGTCAGCTTCTTTTGTAGCCTGCGCTTTTTAAGGCTTTCGCCAGTATCAACTAAACCTCCCCTGCCCCCTCCTTAAACAAGGAGGGGAAATTCCTCCCCTTGCTAAGGGGAGGTTAGGAGGGGTAATTGAGATAAACAAATGACTACAGCTCTATAGCTCCGTCAAAAATACGTCACCGAATTTATGAAACAGACCACTTAGTTGGAGTTTTTCGATG
>CAYXGW010000115.1:0-19108 GCA_964464595.1 uncultured Deferribacteres bacterium | reverse complement strand
GCCAACCTGAAGCGGGCCAACCTGGAAGACGCCACCCTGAGGGGGGCCTTCCTGTACAAGACCGTCTTAGACAGCGCCAACCTAAATGGGGCCAACCTGTACGGGGCTTTCCTATACAATGCCGTCCTAGACAGAGCCAACCTGAAGCGGGCCAACCTGGAAAACGCCCACCTGAACGAAGCCTACCTGAGGGAGGCCAACCTGTACAGGGCCGTCCTAGACCGCGCCTACCTGACAGAGGCCAACCTGTACAAGGCCGTCCTAGACAGCGCCGACCTGACAGAGGCCAACCTGAAGTGGGCTAACCTGAAAGACACCACCCTGAGAAACGCCAGGTTTAGAGGGGCAAACTTTATGCTCACCATTTTTGAACCAGTCCCGGAATCCATCCCGCGCGGTCGAGCTTTCACTGCTGCAAAAAATTTGTCAAAAATGCAGTTTATTGACACACCTGACGCAATGGTTGCATTGCGAGAAGAATTCAAAAATGCAGGGATGCGAGAACAGGAAATGCAGGTTACATTTGCCATCAAACATACGCAAAGAATTCAAGCATGGGAGAAAGGGCTTTTTGGGAAACTAGAAAGCATTTTCAACTTGATTTTCTTTGAGCTATCATGTGCCTATGGCATGTCACCGGGCCGCTGTTTGGGGTTGCTTGGTTTTTTAATGCTGCTTTCTTCTATTCCTTATCTAGTCGCTTTAAAGACAAAAGGAGCTGGTGAAATCAAATGTTTATGGAAAAAAAGAGAATTTCGGGTAAAGTCGAGACCTTCGAAATTGTGGCAAGGGCTACCAAAAATATTGAAGTGGATAGGTCTACCAATCAAATGGCTTCGCGACATACGCGTTGCCCTCTACTTTAGCCTGTTATCAGCCTTTCACATCGGCTGGCGAGATCTCAATGTAGGGAACTGGATCACTCGTATACAGTCAAGAGATTATACCTTGGGAGGGGTTGGCTGGGTCAGAACTGTATCGGGACTGCAGTCACTTGTCAGTGTTTATCTACTTGCTCTGTGGGCATTGACCTACTTCGGGCGGCCGTTCGAATGATTATGGATTCTATTGCCTTTTAATATGAATATGAAATTGTAGTATCTTTATAGTGTGAACGAACGGCTCAGTTTAGACAAAAGCGGCCGTTGGAGATAATTCTTAGACCACTAGCAAATCGACAAAGGAATAAACAATTTCAAAGACATTGAGAACTAATAAGGGAGGATTTCTTCCTGAGTCATATGATATTGCGCATGATATGTGTTTTGTTATTCATGATGTGATAGTGGCGATATTAAAATCAGGGGAAGAAGGGAGCTTCTTTAATTCAAAAATAAATTTTGAAGATGATGCTGATCGCATATCATTTGAGAATTCAAAAGATGTTTTTGATTGGCTCGAAAACAAGAATCGAATAGAGGATCGAGCTGAGATACTAAAAAGGACAGTGCTGCCTGCGGTGCTGTCGGATATGATGCATTGTATTTACGAAGCTTTGGAAACATCGCGCAACGCAAAATTAAACATATCTTATATGCTCATACGTAAACCAATACAGGAGAGCCTTTACCTATTGGAAGCACTCGTTGTAGATAAGTTTGATTTTTCTGAAAAGCTTGCAACAGAACCATTGAAGCTTCGTGCTCAAAAGGTTGGCGGGGTTGATGTCCATTATCAGCGCATTCAGAAAGTTCTGGAAAAAATTGGGGAAAACCATCGTTTCGATGCGTCATACTTAGCTCAGATACGGTATGACAAAAGTAAAGAAGATAGTTTTGATGGTATTTGTAATCATGCAATGCATTTATTTACGGAGCATGAAGCTATTCGGACTGACCCATTAAATATAAATTTTATATTCTCTGGTTGGGAATCGAAGTTAACTCAATGGTCTTATTTATATAGCCGTTTACCATATGTACTTTTTTATATTCATAGAGTTGTGGAGTATGTGGTAGCAGATATTGCTCCAACTGACCCTGAATATCTTCATGATGTTGACAGGAGAATTTCTGCTCTTACTCTATTGTGGTGGGAGTACTTAGAGGACGACTACAAAACAGAACAATCAGAAAAGCTAGTGAAAGAGACTCGAAATTGGCTTAATGCTCATTGTCTGAGTGTAGGGTATAGTTCTCCTAATGAGGGTGATTTAATAAAGATGTCTTCGTCTGGGGCATATCCTAGCGAGTCTATTGTGAAAGTGAAAATTCGTAATTTAAGGTATAGTCTTCAATCTAAGTTCAATAAACTAATGGCCAACTCTAAATAGGCTTATTCTTGGTTGTGTGGCTTATGAAGTATTACGAACGGCTCAAAATTAGCAAAGTGAGCCGTTCGCGGATATAATTCTATTTGAAATATAGATGCTGCATCAATTTCCAGACCTTGGATGACGTAACTGGAATCCCTCTTTGCCTGTACCAGGAGAAGAAATTAATCGCAAGTTCCATGGATATCAATAGAAACCTACCTGCTGATTTCAGCCATTTTATTGTCGCCACTCTATCCTCCTATTCGTAGCGCAACGATTCAATCGGATTAGAAATTGCAGCTTTAATTGAATGGTATGCCACAGTGAGTAAAGAAACCGCTAAAGAAAGAATACCGGCAAAAACAAAAACAGTCGGGCCAATCGTTATTTGATAAGCAAAATTCTGTAGCCAATCGTTCATAAATAAGTAAGTGATGGGTGTGGAAATGATAAAAGCCACCATCACAAGTTTAGCGAATCCCTTTGAAAGCTGGACAATCAAACCGCCCATCGAGGCGCCCAATACCTTGCGAATCCCGATCTCTTTTGTCCGCTGTTCGGTTGCTATGGTGGAAAGTCCAAACAACCCCAGACATGCAACCAGGATCGCAAGTACAGCAACCACTCCAACCACCTGGCTTACCTGCCGGTCCGATTTGTAGAGCGTTGCAAAATGATCGTCTAAAAAGGAGTATTGGAAAGGCCGGTTAGTAACGATCTCGTTCCATTTTTTTTCAATCTTCTGAATTGTTTCACTCACATCTGTCGAGCTGATTCTTATTGACATTTCGTTATAACCCCAATCCTGGATACTTATATAAAGCGGTTGGATTTTGTGGTGCAGCGAATTAAAATTAAAATCTTTGACTACACCAATCACAGTTCCCAGGGTATCCCGCCAGGCTACTCCGAATTGATTGCCGATCGGGTTTTCCCAATTTAAGTCGCTCACCAGTGATTCATTCAAAATGTAACCATTTAGATAATCTGTTGAAATTTCTGTTGAAAATTCTCTTCCTGCCATAATTTCCAGACCATAAAATGAGATGAAATCATAATCCACATGGAGATGTGATGGCGATAACTTGCGTTCCTCATGGTCGCCTTTTTCCTTGGCACTATTCTGGTGAATGTTATTACCCAACCTCTGACCCGATGCGGTAACAGCAGAAACTCCCGGCAGATCCCTAAATTCAGTTTTCAAGATCTCGTAATTTTCGTTGGCCATTCGGTTCATAGGTAATAATAAAACTTGTTCCCTGCTATAGCCGGGGTTGCTGTCTTTCATAAATCGGAATTGCTGCAATGTCAAGGCAGTGCCAACCATCAAGGCGATGGCAATCGTGAATTGTGTGACCACCAGGATGTTTCGTACGGTTGACTTTTTGGCGCTTAAAATTTCACCTTTCAGCACTTTTGCCGGCTGGAAAATAGAGAGAAAAAAAGCCGGGTATATTCCAGCCATCGCACCGATGATTATACTTGCAAGAAGGACAATCAAAAGTAGAGCAGGATTTTGTAGAAGGTAGAACTCCAAAGTGTTTCCGCTAATTGTATTCAGTAGCGGCATAAATGAGCGTGTCAGAATCAGCGCAATGAGGAGCGCGATAATCGCAAGTAAAACCGATTCGCCGATAAACTGTTTCGCAATTTGGAAGCGCTGGGCGCCAACAGTTTTCCTGATACCCACCTCCCTGGCTCTGCTTACGGACCTTGCAGTCGTGAGATTCATAAAATTGATGTTGGCGATAATCAAAACAAAAATCGCCAGGATCAAAAAAATAGTGATATATTTGCGGTCAAATTTTTGCCAATTGTTATAATCATGAGTAATATTGGTAGATCCCAGGTGGACTTCTTCTAATGGCTGGAGAAAAAGCTCATAATTTTCAGTCCTGCCTTCGCCCATAAATTTTTCAACATATTGCGGGAAAGTAGCTTCCATTTTGGAGATGTCAGCTTCTGGTTCCAAAAACAAGTAGGTCACCAACCAGTTCGAGCCCCAATTGTTAAGCATATCTTCGTTTTCTATTGTGCTTAGTGACAGTAGTGCATCAAATTGAAGATGAGAGGTTGAGGGAACATCCTTCAAAACACCGGTTACTTTTAGGCTGCGGGTTCGGTCTACAAGAACTTTTCCAAGTGCAGTCAAATCACCAAAAAATTTCTTAGAAGTTTTTTCAGTGATCACGATACTATTAGGTTCCACCAGGGCGGTGGTTTCATCGCCAAGTAATAGTTCGAAATCAAATATTTTAAAAATCGATGGATCCGTATAAAAGGATTTATCGATAAAAAATTTTTTACCCTCATATTCCAGCAGGTCAGCGCCACCGACAAATCTTACATAATCCAGAATCTCTTCATATTCTCCCTTCAAAGTCGGGCCCATGGGATACATAGACAATGCAACTTTTTGCGGACTAAGACCGCCAAATATTTGAACTTCATTTAACCTGACAATCTGATCACTTTTTTGATGAAAACGGTCAAAGCTGACCTGGTGATTGATAAAAATGGCAATAACCAAACATACGGCCATTCCCAGCGCCAATCCAAATATGTTGATGAATGAAAAGACCTTGTTCTTCAAAAGTGTGCGAAACGCGATGGTAAGATAATTTTTTATCACGATAACCTCATAAATTAAGTGGAAGACAGGCTTGGTAGAGATTAAATAGCCATAAGACAGTTTTGTGTTTTTACTATGACGGCGAAAAAGAGTGAAAAGTTACTTGTAAAAATGAAAGAGATGGCAACATGTGTTTATTGGGATTGATTGGTTATAACACGTAATGCACTATAATGTGAGATTTCGAATTGGTATTGCGTGAGATAAGCTCTGAACGAGGGTGATTCTGATCGGGAACATAATGGAACATCATCCCCGTGGTAAATGTCCTGATACTGAATGGGTTCCAAATCCGCAAGTTTGCCGTCTTGATCTTCTGACGTTAATGCTTTGATATGATTGGAAAAGTCATTCATAGTTAGTCGGTAAAGCTAACTCAAGAACGGGTCGGTTAGAAGGGCAAAGTTACTAGAATGCAACACCTGCCATGTTCCTATCGCTCGGCACATAGGAATCAATACTTTGAAAGAACCAAAAGCGAGCCTCCGTCCGCGATGTAAATGTACTGATTATCCTCGTCTACACCTCGAGCATAACTCGGCGTGTTAAAACTGGCGACCAAAGTGGGTGCTGACTTATCAGAAACATCAATGATTAGCAGCCCAGCCGATCCCGCCGCAACGTACACATAATCGCCATCGACAACCAAATAACAACACACACCACCCAAGGCGCCAATCCGTGTTGGTGAGGCCGGATCGGTGATGTCCAAGATTACAAGGCCTTCACCTCCGCTTTCACCGTCAGCAAGATAGAGAAAGTTTCCCTGAATGACCAAGTCTCGGGTTTCATTTAGGCTTCGGTATCCAGCAACAAAAGTCGGCGAAGTAGGATTCGAAATATCAATGATGGTTACCCCGGAGTCATTGTCAGCGATGTAGGCATAATTACCTGATACATCTATTCCAAAAGGTCCACCTTGCGTGGATATACCACCCACTAGCGAGGGCGACGCGGGATTGGTGACGTCTACGACTCTTAACCCATAATCCTGGTCTGCTAAATAGGCGTAATTCCCGGACACGGCCACGCCCTTGACATATGGACCTCTGAACCGTGCGACAAACACTGGATTGGTTGGATCCGAAATATCTGCGATCAATAATCCGTGGGACTCAACCGCCATGAAGGCAAGGTTCCCACTTATATCCAACGCTACAGCGTTCTCTGTTGGGTTCGAACCAAGATCGCCCAGTAATGTTGGTGAGGATGGATCTGAAACATCCACGACAGCAAGTCTAGATATTTCGTCGGCGACATAGGCGATGGTGCCTCTCACTACTACGTCTTGAGCAGCAGGAAACGAGATACTTGCGACCTGGTTCAATGAGAACGTCTTGTGCGTAGTGTCACTGTTGGTTACTTTGTCATCATCACCGCATTGAACAAGCATCACCGAAAGAGAGAACAGTGAAAAAAATGAAAAAATAAGTCGTTTTATCATGATGAATCTCCTTCAAAATTTAAAAAGCTATGTGAATTTAAAGGATTACAAGCCTACATTAGCTCGCAACGGTCTTGTTTTCAATGAAATTTGCAGAAGAAAATTAATTGGTGTGACTTGCCCGAAAATACAGGAACTCTCCTTGACATAAACCCCCGGGCAACAGCCAGGGGGTTTATGTGAATTCTACTCCAAGATTGGTTGTAAACTCTGTCCACCGACAATCCCTTGGGATTGTTTCTTATCGAGTTTTTTCATGGCTTTCACCACCTTTCTTTATTTGATTTTTACTCCAAGACTGTGGCAAAACTCTGTCCACCGACAATTGCTTTGGTTTGTTTCTTATTGAGCTTTTTCATTGTTTTTACCACCTTTCTTTTTTTGATTTTTACTCTAAGATTGGTTGTAAACTCTGCCCACCGACAATTGTCTTGGTTTGCTTCTTATTTAGTTTTTTCATCTATTTCACCACCTTTCTTTTTTTTGAGTTTTACTCCAAGATTGGTTGTAAACTTAGCCGTTAGTATCCCTAACAAATTTCTGTCGCCGACATCTTTTATAAAGAAAACCCAAGCATTATTGAAATCAACTGGTTCTTTACATCAAAATCTGGGATATCAAAAATAGAGGTCAACCCTAAATTATACCGAACATCAAATGTGATCTTATCATTCAAAACGGCACCTGCGCCAAGAACTAATCCGAAGTCCGTACTTCTTATATTTTCTATATCTCTTTCCTCTTCCCCAACCGGCCCCTCTTCAACCTTATCTTTAGCGCTTAGCTTTATGCCTAAAGCAGGACCAATAAATACATTCGGCTTAAAACTGCCTTCCATTGGAAGTGTATATTGGAGCAGAACTGGGATTTCCAGATAGCTTAGATTAAATTTGGATTTAACAGTCGTCTCTAAAAAATCTAATTCAGATTTGTATCCTTTCATGCTATACAGAACTTCAGGCCGAATGCCAAGATTATCAGTTATTCCCAAAACAATAAAACCACCAAGAGCAAATCCTGTCTTTGATTCTAATTCACCTTCAACAGTGTCACCAGTAACATTGGCAAAATTCAACCCAACCTTAATGCCTTTACTTGTGAGACCTTGCGCTAAAACATAATTCGAGAGTAGAGGTGCGATTATCATGGCTACTGTAAACATAGAACTGATTATTCTTTTCGTTTTCAATCTCCATGTGTTATGGTTAAACCAATTTCTGTTATTCTTATTCTTCTTATCGAGTTTTTTCATCGTCACTTCCTTTCTATTTTTGATTTTTACTTGCATCACAAAACATATCGAGAATAACATCTCCGTCTTAAATTTACGCACCTTGCACCCGAAATCCAGATATATGATTTCTTTTCAATTAGTTGTATATACTAAATAAATATATCACAAAAAACAAGAAATAATGATAAATAATCATGTATTGAAGGCTGAACATATCAAATCTCATTGTTCAATTTGGAAGGATACAAATATGCGGCTATTAGAGTTGGTTTAATAAAATCCCCTTAATCTTTATCAAAATCTACCCAGCTACTTACTTCCGGCAAACTGCGAAATAGAATGAAGTGGTAAATTCTGCTGGGCAATAATCTGCGTAAATAGTAAAATATCCAGGCATCGGGTGTAACGGCAACTCTTAACGGGGGATGTCGCTGATTCATTGTTTTGATGATGCGGGCCGCGATCTTTTCAGGAGTTGCCGGTGAAAGGTTCATCATTTTTTCAATGAATGGCTCGAGATTGGCATAATACAAATGATATGGGGATTTTGTATTCTCGACTGAATTCCGGCTTTTTGGGGAAAGCCTGACATTCCGGAACGACTTCGAATGAACAAACCCTGGTTGAATGAGACTGACACGAATACCCCAGGGCTTCAATTCATACCAAAGCGCTTCTGACATTCCTTCCAATGCAAATTTGGATGCGCTATACGCGCCCATCGTCGGCATTGCCATCATACCGCCAACAGAGGACACATTAATAATGTGGCCTTTATGTTTTTTCCGCATCGATGGCAACACAAGTCGAACCAGGTTCACCGGACCAAAATAATTGGTTTCAAATTGTTTAATGTCGCCTTCCGGATTCATCTCTTCAATTGCAGACCGAAAAGAAATGCCGGCATTATTAATTAGAACATCGATTCCACCCCAATTTTGATTGACCTCATCTACTAGGATTTCTTGCTCTTTTAAGTTCGTCACATCCAAAGCACGAATATGTAGATGCTCATTATCACGTAACCCGGATTCACTAAAGCGTGACAAAGATGATTTTCTTGCAGTGGCTACAACCCGGTAACCCGATACAGCAAGTTTTTTAACCAAAGCCAGTCCAATACCGGTACTTGCGCCGGTAACCAGAACCACTGGTTGATCTTTGTTAGATTTTGAAGGGCTCATTTTTGGCTAAAAAAAATAACTACAAATCGAAGAGATGCCACATTAGTCATTAAAAAGTTCTAATAAAGGATCCGCAAATCTGTCTTCAAGTCGTCATTTAGTTGTCATTAAGTCATTTATTGTCAATCCAATGGCTTAATGACTCAATGACCATCAATGACTTTTAATGGGGTTCAATGTGGTGCATTCAACTTTGTAATAATCATCCTACTTTAAAGCAGCTTTGGCGGCGGCAAGAAGCACATCAGGGTCTATTCTTATCCTATGATTCGGATTGATATACCCAAATTTTATCTCGCTGTCTGCTCCAACTATAAAAGCCGATGGAACCGGCAAAATATGATGGGTTTCGCCGGAATCGCCTTCAATGTCAATGTTAAATCCTTTGTATCTTTCGAGGGTTTTGTCATCAAGTGTAAATGCAATTCCAAAAGCCTTGGAGCCGTACGCTTTGGAATCAGACAAGAGCGTGTAATTTAAATCATGCTTTTGTAAACTTTCTCGCAGTTTTTCCGGGCGATCGGCGCTGACCGCTATGATTTGATAGCCCATTTCGATGATTTGGGATTCGATCTTATGCAGTTGACCCAACTGCAGGTTGCACCACGGTCACCAACCGCCGCGGTAAAAAATGAGAATCGTCGGTTTCTGTTCGATTGCCGCATTTAAATTGAACGAAGTGCCGTCTGCTTTAGTCAGCTCTAATTTAGGTACCGATTCGCCAACGAGGATAGGGCAGATTTCATTTGGGGCGTTTGCTACTGTGTATTGCGGTTTTTTGTCTTCATTAGTCTGAGCCAAACAAATTGAAAACCATCCACAAAAAACAAACACCGCGCTGATTTTAATAAATAATTTTCTCATAAAACCTCTCATAATAATTTGTTATAAATGATTAAAATATCTTTTCTGTGTGATGTCTATAATAAACACTTTTTATTCCACCACTGTCAAGAGTTAATTATTTTTTTTCAAGGTTTAAACGCTAGTAATGAACTTACCGAAATTGGATTTCGCCACAGTTTAATTATTCTTCTTCTTGCTATTAATTACTCATTACGTTATATTTAACACTTCTAAAATCGAAATTTCGGAAATGTGAATGGCAAATAATTCAATCGTACAGGTAAACAATTTACGCAAGACCTATGGCTCTTTGGTAGCAGTCGATAGCATCTCTTTTGAGGTGTATGAAGGCGAGATTTTTGGAATGGTTGGGCCTAATGGCGCCGGCAAAACCACAACTATCGAATGTATAGAAGGATTAAGATCTCCAAATGATGGTGAGATAAACGTCTTAGGCTTAAATCCCGCGAAAGATGGTCATAAACTCAAAACACAGATTGGCATTCAACTGCAGCAAGCCGAATTACAGGCACGTATTAAAGTTTGGGAAGCCCTCGATCTTTACAGCAGTTTTTATGGCAATTCATTAAATCTGGAAGATTTATTGGAAAGACTAGGACTTTCTGAGAAACGGAACACCCATTATTCTAAACTTTCCGGCGGTCAAAAACAGCGTTTGTTTATTGCAATGGCACTGTTAAATAATCCCAGGCTCATTTTCTTAGACGAACTCACTACAGGGCTTGACCCCCAGGCGCGCCACAATATGTGGGATTTGGTTCGCGGAATTCGTGATGACGGTAAAACCGTTTTCCTCACCACTCATTTTATGGAAGAGGCTGAAAGGCTTTGCGATCGGGTGGCAATAATCGATAAAGGTAAAATAGTCTCGATCGATACCCCTGCAAATTTGGTGAAGAATCTAGGTGCGGAAAATCGTGTTGTGTTTATGGTTGACGAAGAGTTTGATACAGGTTTCATTGAAGAAAAGAGCTCGGTAACCAAGCTCGAACAGAACGGCAACCGCATGGTGGTTTATGGCAAAAGCGATCAACTGGTAGTCGATGTTGTGGTTGCCTTATCAGAGAAAAAAATTCAGTTTCGCGATCTTCGAACCGAGCAACCTAATCTTGAGGATGTGTTCTTATCGCTCACCGGCCATTCGATGCGGGATTAAGAGGAGAAAGATGAAAGGACTATTCAAATTATCATTAGTAGAATTCAAGTTGTTTACGCGAGAATTTTTCGCAGCGTTTTTCACGTTAGCTTTTCCGGTGATGCTGTTGGTTTTTTTCGGCATGATCTATGGCAATGAAAAATCAGATTTCTTTGGTGGCTACGGTATGATAGACATAGCCGTACCATCTTACACGGCGATGATCATTGCCTCCAGCGGACTCATAAGCATTACTACCATCATCGCTTCCTACCGTGAAAAGGGCATCCTGCGCAGGTTGCATGCCACACCGCTTCGGCCGCAAACCATATTGAGCGCTCATGTTATTGTCATTTTTATCATGACTTCCCTGGGCATGAGCTTGTTGATCATCACGGGTAAGTTGTTATATAATATGCAGTTTGAAGGGAATCTCCTAAGCGTGGCAGCCGGGTTTACACTTAGCAGTATGAGTTTCTTCTCCCTGGGATTTCTAATAGCCGGCTTAATACCCACGGCCAGAACTGCCCAGGCGACTGCTATGGTCTTATTTTATCCGATGATTTTCTTATCGGGAGCAACCATCCCTCTTGAAGTGCTGCCGGAAAACGTGCAAAATATGGCTACTATCTTGCCATTAAAACATGTTGTTATTCTGCTGCGAGGACTTTGGATTGGACACGGCTGGCAGCAACATTTGACTGAAGTGGCGGTGTTGTTTGGAATTCTAATAATCGCCATTCCTATTTCCGCCAAAACTTTTCGCTGGGAATGAGTTTCTCAAAATAAGGATATATTTAAATTTTGGATCTTTATGGAGTTCATGATATGAATAAATATTCCAGAAAAATCTTGCCTTTGTTATTTCTGATTTTACCTTTCGCATCTTGCCAGAATAACAACAACAAAACTTCCAGCGAAGAGTCAGTTTTATCTATTCGAAAAGACATTTCTGTCCAGGAGGCTTATGAAAAAATCATGAACGATAACGAAAATTCAAACCTGGTTGTAATCGATGTCCGCACTCCCCGGGAAAATGAACAAGTTCGTTTGCAAAACGCCATATTGATTGATTATCGCGATCCAAATTTCAAGATGGAAATCAGTAAATTAGACAAAAATAAAACCTATATCGTTCACTGCCGTTCCGGCAAACGAAGTGGCAAAGCATGCGAAATCATGCAAGAAATGGGTTTTAAGGAAGTCTATAACGTAGCCGGGGGAATCTTACAATGGCAAGAGGCTGACTTACCGGTTGTGGGACTATCGAATTGAATTACCTGTTAAATAACGACTATATCATTTGGTTTAGATATGAATAAAACATTCCTTCTTCTAGGTAGTATAAACGCCTTTTTAGCAGTTGCACTGGGTGCATTCGGCGCCCATGGATTGCGATCAAAACTTTCTGTTGAAATGCTTGCGATCTATCAAACAGGCATCCAGTACCATATGTTTCATGCAGTGGGATTGATGATAGTCGGTATGGTATTTCAATGGATTTCCAATTCCTCGGCTATGATCTGGGCCGGTTGGTCCATGGTATTTGGCATCCTGGTTTTTTGCGGGAGTTTATATGCTTTAAGTATATCCGGGTTGCGGTGGTTTGGCGCAATCACACCTATTGGCGGCCTGGGATTTTTACTAGGCTGGCTTTTGTTTGCTTATGCTATTTTTAAGCAGTCAGTTCATTCATGAAATTTATTAGGAGAAATCTTATGTTTAATTTCAACATTAAAAAAATTATTTTAGTCTTCATCTCGATGTTTGTTCTTATCAGTCCGGTATTTGCACAAAAGGACCTGGGCGTTATTGATTTTCCAACTTCCGGTTCTCCGGAGGCGCAAAAACATTTCATTCGGGGTGTACTTTTAATGCACAGTTTTGAATATTGGGATGCAGTTGCTGAATTTAAAAAAGCCAGGGAAATCGAGCCGGGTTTTGCAATGGCATATTGGGGCGAAGCCATGACCCATAACCACCCGGTCTGGAATCAACAGAACAAATCTGCTGCACAAAAGATTATGAAGAGATTAGCGTCTACTCCCGAGGAGCGTATGAAAAAAGTACCCACTCAAAGAGAGAAGGATTACTGGCGTGCGCTTGAGGTTTTGTATGGCGATGGCGACAAAATCAGTCGTGATTATGCCTATTCTGAAGCCATGAAACAATTATATGAAAAATATCCTGAAGACCTTGAAGCGGCGAGTTTTTATGCCCTATCCATCATTGGTACGGTTCAAGGCAAACGCGACTTCAGAACTTACGTCCGAAGTGGTGCCATTGCGCAGGAAGTATTCGGGAAAAACCCCCTTCATCCGGGTGCAGCACATTATGTCATTCATTCATTCGATGACCCGATTCATGCACCGTTGGGATTGAAAGCAGCCAGGGTGTATTCTAATATCGCGCCGGATGCACCTCACGCTTTACATATGCCTTCACATATATTTATGGCGCTGGGTATGTGGAATGATTCCGCATCTTTAAATGAAAGATCGGCGGCGGCAGCTCATAAAAAAGGCCAAAATGGACTGCATGCCACCTGGTGGCTGCACTACACCTATTTACAGCAAAGCCGTTACAAAGAGGCGCGGAAACTCTTGAACGATGTTGAGGAAAAAAGCGGTTCCGGAAGTTATAACAGGCATGCAGCTTATATGCGTTCATCTTTTATCGTTGAGACCCGGAATTGGCGAGAGATGTTGAACAATGACTATGATAATTCCAACTTACGATCACGAACAAAAGCTAGTATCTTGTTAGCCAAGGGCATCGCAGCTGTTGAACTGAATGATACCGATAAAGCCAACCAGGTTCTCGACAAACTCCAAAATATTTCTTCAAAGGATGCCGAATCTGTCCTACTCATGCAGAAAGAACTCGAAGCGTTGATTCAACTTGATATGAACAAGTCCGACATGGCTGTGAAACTTTTACAAGAAGCCGTCGATCTGCAAGATAACATGCGCATCGAATTTGGCCCGCCTATTCCCGTTAAACCCGTTCATGAGTTATTTGGCGAGGTACTGCTTCAATTAAACCAACCGGAAGAAGCCAAGCGCGAATTTAAAATCTCATTGCAGCAAAATTCCAAACGGGCATTGTCTATGTTGGGATTAGCGCGGGCGAATTTCGCCCTGGGAGATTCCGAGGCAAGCCGGAAAGCATACTCGGAGCTGAAAAAGATTTGGCAGAATTCTGATGATCTGCCGGAATTGCGGGAAATAAATAGGTTTTTGGTTCAGGTAGGAAGCCAATAGTCAATGAACAATGAACAATGAACAATGAATCTCAAAAAATCAATAGGAAAACGACCTTTTCAATTTCACAAATAATTGTTCATTGTTGATTGATAATTATTTGTGATTTGTTACTTGTCATTTGGATTTTTGCTAAATACTGAAATTAAGACCTAACCCAAAAATTGTATTGACATTTATATTTAGGTTTCTAAATTAAAATAAGATATGGGTAAATCCAGGATACTGGACTAAGGAAGCCGGTGTGATTCCGGCGCTGCCCCGCAACTGTAATCAGTTACGAACGCCTGATAAATCCACTGCCCCGCCCAGGCGGGATGGGAAGGAAAGGCAAGTAGGTTTAAAACTGTAAGCCAGGAGACCTGCCCATGAAATCCTTCGCGGGAAGGTCACACTGCGTATTTAATGAACCCATCTTTTCCCCGAGGTGGGTTTTTTGTTTCCATCTGGGACCCCTTCTCTCGTTGAGTAATTTACTATTGTTATAGTGAAATGCAGTTTCAAATAACTACAATTCAAGTTAGATTCCCGCTTAAAGCATGCGGGAATGACAGTTATTCGATCTTATATATAGATGGGAAAAAATTAGAAAAAAACTAGGTCTATTCAGAACAAGTGAATAAATTGCGTAACTATTTTAACATCTTAATTATTTTTGCACTATTTGGCACAAATCAGAGTGCCTGGGCACAATCCGTCATTAAAATCCAGGGAAGGGTTAAGACAACATCTGGTCAGCTTCTGGCAGGAGCAAACGTGGTTGTGGTTGGAACCGGTGTTGGTGTGGTCTCAAATCATAAAGGAAATTTCACCATTGAAAACCTTTTCGCGGGTGAATACACGCTCAGAGTTTCTTTCATTGGATATTTTGACGTCGAAAAACAAGTCATTGTACAAAAGGATTATGTTGCCACAGTAGAATTCGTAATGAGTCAGAAAGTCATCAACCTTCCGGTTGTTATTGTTGAAGATATCTCTGAAAAGCCCAACGAAAGCGCCTTTTTTGAAACAATTACAATTAATGAAATACGAAATAGTCCGTTCGACAATGTGGCTGATTTAATCAATCAAGTTAGCGGGATCGAGATTACTGAAAACAGTTCGGGAGGGAAGCAAGCAAGGATTCGAGGCAGTAATGCTAATCAGGTATTGGTTTTGCTCGATGATGTCCCTTTAAACGATCCCATGCTTGGAGAGGCTGATTTAGGACAGGTTCCGTTATCCAATATTGAAAAGATAAACATTTGGAAGAGCGGCAGCCATAGTCGTGTGGGTGGTGCAATCGGCGGTGTTATCGAAATTATTTCCAAAACTTCTCCACTGGAGGAAGTGAGTCTCAAAGCTGATCTGGGCAGTTATGGTAAATTTGGTATCCGTCCATCAATATCCGGTGTTTTGAAACACACAAATTATTTTGTCAATTATTACGGGAGCAGTAAAAATGGGAAATTTCATTATTCTTATCGGCTTCCGGATGAAACCATCGTTCGTGAAGAAAGGCTTAATAATGATTTATCATCAAGAAATGTATTTGGAAAGATACGCTATTCCCGGGATGAACATGCGGTTATTTTGCAGCTAAATGTTCAAAATTCAAATCGGGGTATTCCCGGCTTAATCTACTCATTAACACCCTATGCAGAGGCAAAGAATTCACAGTCGATTCTCCTGGCCAGGTATCAGTTCCGACATCATGATTGGTCGGCGCGATTACAATTTTCCGATCATTTCAACAAAACGGAATATAACCATGCGCCACCCGGAAATGCACCCATTCATTTTCGAACCGTGCCACCCTATCGCTCCCGCAACCAACTCAATTCTAACCTTGCACTCTTTGAATTGAAGAATGGAACAAAGCTGACCCTTAATGCCAGCTTGAGGAAAGATAGTTTTCAAAATAAAGATTTACTTTCTGCAACCAATAAAATCTCAAAAACAAATAATGTGCAGGGTGAATTAGGATTTGGCACACAAATCAAATTAGCCTATCCAAAATTCAGTTTGGGCTTCATTCTCACACCAGCATTACGGGTTGAAACGATTCAATTCAAGCGGGATGAATTTAATCGCACAGATACTTATTTCAGCCCTGGGATTGGCGTGCTTCTTTCCCGAACAACGAATTGGCTCATCCAGTTCAAATCAAATTTGAGCAAGTCCTTTCGAGCGCCTACTTTTGCGGATCTGTTTTACCAGGATTTTCGTGTTAGCGGTAACCCGGAATTATTGCCGGAAACGAGCCGTAATTTTGATGTTGGAATAAAATCCGGATTTCCAATTTTAGGTTGGCTGGAAATCGAAGCAGCCTATTTTCGGTTTCATGTTGAAAATCTTATCATCTGGGAGCTTGGCTCGTTCGCCACGTTTCGTCCTTTTAACACAGCCGCTTTGATGCAAGGTTATGAATTTAGTTCATCGTGGATGACCTGGAATGATAAACTTGAATTGCAGATCAGCCATGTTATCGATGATGCCCTTAATAAGAATAAATCACGAACCACACATAATAAACGACTTACCTATCGGCCCGAACATATTTCAAAAATTAATTTATCCTTAAATTTGGGATTTGTGGCTTTGAATTATCACAAAAGGTTTATTGGTGAAAGGTATATAACAGCAGCAAACACAGTAAAAATGCCCGCATATACAGTTGATGATTTTACGATGAGAATACAGCATAATGTTAAAAAGACCCGGACTTCTTTTTCCTTGTCTGTATTCAATGTGTTTGACAAAAAATTTGAAATTGTCGAACGAGCGCCAATGCCGGGTCGGCACTTAAAAGCAGGACTCGAGGTAGTTTTCTAGAATGATCAAAATGTGACATAAAAAATTCTTCATTATATCGGCGATAAAGAGGCTTTGTGAATCAGGAATTACAATTTATTCCAAAAGAAAATTCAATAAAAATCATGCAATTGTCATTCTGGAAGGATCTTGTTAAAGACAGCACTTTACATTCGACCAAACAGGATTCCTACTGAATGACATTAGCCTATCTATGTTTTCGTTAATTAACAAAGGAGTCAAAATGAGAACAATTACTTTTATTATCTTTACAATCATTATGAATAGCACAGCAATAGCCCAGGATATTCCACGAACGCTTTATGTGCTGAATGGGTTAGCACGTACAGTTTCTAAAATGAATTTAGAAACTCAACAAATCGAAAATGACATTATTGCTGTCGGTGTTGTGCCAAATCGGATTTTGGCAAAAGGGCAGAATGTTTATGTTGTAAATTCTACTCCGCCTGGCATCACAGTTATTGATATCAAGACGGATCAAATCGTGCAAACTATTAATCTGGCTGAAGGCAGTAATCCATGGACAATGGCATTCGTTGGCGCTAGTAAAGCTTATGTGACAAATTATGTCGCTAATTCTGTGAGTGTGGTTGATTTGCAAACCGGCGATTTGCTCAACACGATTTCTGTTGGTCTCGCACCTGAAGGGATCTTAATTGTTGATAACACTGCCTATGTTGCAAATACCGGAGGTTTCCCGAACTATTCTCCTTCTACGGTGTCGATTATCGATATTGAGAAGGATTCTGTAACCAAGACACTGGATGTCGGAACCAATCCGCAAGATTTAGCATTAGCGCCGGACGGCACTATTCATGTCATTTGCACGGGAAATTTTGCTTCGATTAGCGGCAAGGTCTACATCATTAACCCTTTTGGGGCGCCGGATTTCACGGCAGCCGTTATAGATAGTGTACTCCTTGGTGGTTTTCCCGGCGATATCCAAATTACCAAAGACGGTATTGCTTACGTGCCGGATTTTGGCGCTAACAATAATGGATTTCTCTACTCATACAATGTCTTCAATAAAGAGATTTTATTCGATTCAGCCAGTCCTTTTCTTGTCGGATTTGGCGTCATGAATGCCCTTTATGATTCCAAAACGGATGAGCTTTTTATCAATAATTTTGCAGCTGATAATGTTCAGCTTATCGATGTGACAAACAATTCAATTCTGCGAACCTTTCCCTTTGGCGATGGAGCGCAGGACATGACGATTGCCGGTCCCATATTTGTAAGTGATGTTTGGGCGGATGCAGTCGTGTCATTTTCCCCGGGAGAAGGCGCAGGATTCGGTCAGAATTTCTTCCCGAACAATATCCTGGGCCCTCCGGATCCTGATCCAGCATTGAGTGAAACCAATGCAAGTTTGAAACCCCAGGAATTACTGTCACTTGGTCATGGCGGCGAAATCATTCTAGAGTTTACAGATAATCACATTGTTGATGGCCCGGGAGCTGATTTCACCGTTTTTGAAAATGTCTTTATAATACTTTCAACCAACGAACCGTTTATTGAAGCGGCAATTGTTTCCGTAAGTATGGATGGGATCGATTTTGTTGAGTTTCCTTATGATACTGCAACATTTGCAGGATTGGCCGGAGTAACACCCACGTTAGACAATAAACAATTTTCCGATCCCGATTTATCGGGAGGAGATTCTTTCGATTTGTCAACAGTGGGTTTGCCGTATGCACGCTTCGTAAAATTGACCGATCTGGGCGATATCAAAAAAGAAGGGCTGTTTAATGGAGATTTCGATTTGGATGCTGTGATAGCGGTAAATAGCCAACAAGGAATGCCTACTTCGGTTGAAAGTGAGAAGAACGAGATTCCATTAAATTTCATGTTAAGCCAAAACTATCCAAATCCATTTTCGATCAGTAATGGAATTTTACAAACCAGAATAGGATTCACTCTTCACTCATCTTCACAAGTTAGCATTCGTATTTATAATTTGGCCGGGCAGTTGGTTCGAACACTGGTGGATCAACCGTATTCACCGGGCAATTATTCAACGGTTTGGAATGGCAGAAACCATTCGGGTTTCCTGGCAAGTAGTGGCATCTATTTTTATGAAATGGCAGTTGGAAGCGGAAGAATTGTAAAACGGATCGTTTTGATGAATTGATTGTAATGTGAGGTGTTTCGGAGTGGAGAAAGATTTTGATGCTGGATTCCGGGTACTAATTTGTAGTATGGATTCCCCGGAAGTTAAGGCATGTCATCCCGTCATGCAGGCTGTCGCAGAATAGAATTGGAAAAAAGACATAGGAACAAG
>CAYXGW010000114.1:0-19117 GCA_964464595.1 uncultured Deferribacteres bacterium | reverse complement strand
TTCAATAATAGTTTGTTGTTCTTCGCTCATTTGAAAACTCCATAATTCAAAAAAAGTCTAACTTTATTACTTCTTCAGGGCCAATGTCACTAACTTTAGCTTCAGCTTCGCTTAAAACCCATAGAGACAAATTTGGCACCTGAGTTGTCAAACTGGGGAGTTACCTTTGCCCTTCCTGTAGGTTTTCCAAATCTCTCTTCGTTTAGTTAAAGATTGTTCAACATCTGCTTCAATTCAACTGGTTGCACCTAAAAATCACCGAATTGGTCATCATCTAACTTTATTATTACTTTAGGTTTACTTTCACTTTTAGATCTATTCTTTTTCCGGCTATTTGCCTCATCCAACTCAACAGGTGGGGATAGAACCGTTGAATCGAAATTCGAATCTGAAATATCAAATTCCGCCCTAACATTATCGTAATTTGAACGATTTTTTGAATTATTGTTGGATCTCTTAAGCTGGAATTTACTCAACATATTTTTCAATTCCATTGCTTGACTGGACAGCTCCTCAACCGCAGCAGCGCTCTCTTCGGCATTGGCAGTATTGGATTGGGTTACTTTGTCAATTTCTCCCATCCCTATATTCACCTGGTCCAACGCTTGCGCTTGTTCATTAGAGGCAGTAGAGATATCATCCACAAGCTGAGTAACTTTCGATACGCCATTGACAATTTCGCCCAAAGCCTTCGCTGTCTGGCTAGCAATCTTGGTTCCATTTTCAACTTTACCAACTGATCCCTCAATCAGTTCAGTGGTTTCGCTGGCTGCTTTTGCGCTGCGTTGAGCAAGATTACGAACTTCTTCAGCAACCACGGCGAAGCCTTTGCCATGTACACCGGCTCTTGCCGCCTATACCGCCGCATTCAATGCCAGCAGGTTGGTTTGAAATGCAATCTCATCGATTACCTTAATGATCCTGGAAATCTGGCTCGATGAATTATTGATCTCATTCATGGCTTTCAACATCTTTTTCATCTCATTGTTGCCAAGTTCAGCGCCTTCGTACGCTTCTGAAGCCAATTTGTTTGCCTGGGTGGCATTTTCAGCATTGTCTTTGGTTTGCGAACCAATTTCTGTTAACGAAGAACTCATCTCTTCCAGCGAACCGGCCTGCTCAGTCGATCCCTGGGAAAGGGATTGGCTGGAGTTGGCAACCTGCTCTGCACCACCGGCAACCTGATCAACCACATTTGCAACCTGGCCTAATAGTTTATTCAGAGATTCCAGGGTAGCGCCAAGGGACTTTTTCATTTTAGCGTATTTGATCATAAAATTAACCTTTCTTTTGTTTAGTTGAACTGTTAATTCATTCAATTAAAATGGAATTACACCACAAATTTTCTGGATTATCTTTTCAATCAATATTTAAGATCATTTCTTTCATGTAAAAGAATCCAAGTATCAATAGGGTTTTTTAAAATCTCCTACTTTGCCAATCTTGAATAGAACGGTGTAAACAAAACACTTAACCTACTTTTAACGGTAAAGTAGACCTTTTCATTTGACTGAACGACATTTACAATAAATTTATTAATAGCAAGTCGTTACGGTATATTTGTTGCTATTTGAACTACATAATACGAGTCCTTTCTTTTTCCAGTAACTGGTTGTAGATGATCGTCAAATTGATTCTGTCCTTCACTTTCCATTAAAGCCCTGGCAGTAACTATCACTTAAAATAATTCTACATTTTCGTCAAATTCATTATCTGCTATTTCTTGTAACTGTGCTTTATTCTGGTTATTTTCCAAACCTGACATGCCCTTGTTAAAAATCTTTACATGCACCGCAAATTCTGAGTCCATAGTATATCTTGCTTTCATGTTGTCAAATTCTGAGCCGTCACCTAATGACGTCACATCTTGAATATTTAGAGTTGTACACTGTGATATGATTTCGTGCATTTCGGCGATCACCTTTTCGATGAAAGAATTAATCATATGATGGACATTTATTCCGGAGACAGTCATTTTGATGTCTCTGACCAGGTTTTGCTCTTTATTTTGAAGTCTTGCTGATAATTCTTGCACTTCTTGATTGATCGAGTGCAGACTGCTCATACTTTCTTTTAAATTCTCTATTAGAGAATCCTGCCCTTTAACACTAACGCCGGATTCCGAATCACTCTTAGTCTTCAATTCATCTCCGATCATACCCACTTTTCTTATTGAATCAGCCACAATCGAAGTATCCTCACGCGCTTTCAGTGAAAGTGTCCTGATCTCTTCAGCCAAGACCCCCATACTTTTACCCGTCTCACCAGAATGTGTTGATTTAACCTGGGTGTTTATTGCTATTAACTCGATATTTGTGCTGATTGTTTCAATTTCCTGTATAAATGAGTGCATTGCAGAAGCTAGCTGCGTCAAAGAGTGTACCATATTTGAAAGTTGTTGATTGCCCTTATTGTTTTCTGATACAGAATCTGCTATTATAGAGATAACTTTTTCCATTTCAACCTGGAGTGAAGAAACACTTTTACCAACTTTGCCCGTCATACCTTTCATATTATCTGTGACATGCTTATTGCCATCATTGATTTCTTCCAGGTTTTGGATGATTGTTAATATTGCTGAATCCAGTTCATCCTTTGCGCTTTGAAGTTGAGCCGATTGAATCCTAAAACTGTTTTCCACCCATATGACTAATTTTAATGCTTCGTCATATTCCATATCTACATCATCTGTTTTATCCACAATCTCTTGCAATGCAACAATAACATGCTCAAATTTTTGCCGTGTAATATCATCAAATTGCATAGACATTATTATTGAATCTATACTTTTACTGACCTTGTTTGATAAATCTGCCACACTCTTAGCCACATCTGAGCGAATATCCTGTTTGGATTGCATCGATTCAAGGTTATTTTGTAATTCAAAAAGGATTACTTCTTTCAGTTGGGAATGGCTCGTGATGAGTTTATTCAGATACGAAATGTTTTCTTGAGTTAAAGATGTCAAAGAGTCGGCATGCGATTGAATTTGTGTGCATAGCGTACTAATCATTTCCGCTAACTCATTTATATCCAAAGCAATAGCAGAAAAATTTATCTCAGTATTTTCAAGTCTTGTGCTTTCAGTTTTTATAAAAATCCCGACCATCCTTAACATTCTAACCATTGTTAAGAAGTTCTTTAACGGCTTGCTAACATAATCTATATGGGGTAATATTTTGTTTAGGGTTTCCAGGTTGGTTTTTGCTTTTTTTCTTGTTAATATATTATTGTTGCAAACTCTGTTGAAGACGCTCCAAATACCATCCATAGAACATTGAATCTTTTCGTCTGAAGCTTTTTTCGAAATAGAGGATGATATTTCTGATAATTCTTTAGAGCGAATTGCCAGATTTTGCAGATTAGACCCAAGAGAAATAAATTCATTTTGGCTTTTTTGAAGCATTCCCTCCAGACCTGAACTGATTGAAGCAGAAACTCCATTGAATTTCCTTAAAAGCAAAGTTAAATTTTCTTTTACCTCATCTTGGTCTTTTTTCATATCCTGTAAGGCCATCAAAGCTCCCTGAGATTCTTTAGACCTTCATTTTTCTCAATCACCTGCTAAACCTATAGGCGCATTGTAGAAGGCTCCGCGGAATTGCTCTTTCGCGTTCTTTTAACTTAACATTGATTTTTCCTAATTCTTTATTCTTCTCAGCTAGATTATGCTCTAAACTTAAAATACGCTCTCCTGCGCGAATGTCTATCATTTAATTTCAAACAAAAAAAAAGCACAATCAGCACACCTCCATAGTGGAAGAGTGGTTGACTGTGCCTTCGACTTGCAGAACTTACATCCTGCGCGACAAGGGGTTTCACATCTAATAATTATGCGAGCCACCAAGCGATTTTTTATGGAAGAACCTATTGAAGTCCGATTCTACCTTTTGTTCTCAGGAGAAACCCAATCGCATAGGAAATCCCTGAGGCAGATAATTAGTCGACTAATTTCTCAGATAACTTTAGAAAAACTAAAATATTATTTTGTTCTGTTCACTTTATTCACGATTGGGGAATCAATACAATGCAGCCAAGATCCAATGGCTTATTACATTCGAATTTGTTTGCATACTTACTTTTACCTTCTTGATCGCCATTTTTTTTCATAATCAAATATTAGTTTGACTCATGTTTTATGATTATTACTAACCAGATTCCCCTCTAAAAAAGACACAATCAGTACACTTCCATAATGGAAGAAATGATTGACTATACCTTCGACTTGCAGGCCTTGCATCCTGTGCGGCAAGGCGATTCACGAACTAATTTTTAAGAAAGAACCGGATGATCAAATTCAATGGAATAATTTTTTATTATTAATTTGAATCAATAAATATCACACCAACATTAATATTCCTATAAGATTTTTGTAACTCCCCTTTCACATGCTGTGCAATGTATTATAATTCTGTATCAATCCTATTATTGTCCAGGATATTTGTTAGTTTTCTTCGTAAATTACCTAATTCTTTTGATTTGAATGATCTCTTGGTTTTTTCCAAAACTTTCACTGTTTCTTCCAGTACATTGATTAAAGTTACATGCCTGGGACAATTAAAGAGATGGCAGACTTCCTGGGTTTGCGGATTTTTTTGGCTAAGACTATTTGCAAGAAGATTTAGATCGAGAAGGCTGCCTGCAATGTTTTGTAATGTTAGAGATAAAAATGCATTAACAGGTGAGACATTGCTTTTAGGGGCTGCATTGCCTAATTCTTGACCGGACTCGATGAGAGCTTTTAAAGCAGTTAATTGTCGTTTCATTATATTTTTGGTTGACCGATAAATACGATAGTTTTCAATTGAGGTATGTACCTCATTCAGCAATTGATCTGTTTGAACCGGCTTGGTAAAATAAGCCGAAACCGGTAACTTTATAGCTTGCATTAAAGGCTCGATTGCAGGGTAGCCTGTCACTAAAATGGTTGGCATTCCATTTGCCATCTCTGGCAAATCTCGTAAAAGACCCAGCTCGTCATTACCAGGCATGATAATATCTGAAATGAGGAGATCATATTTTTGGGTTTCCAGCATCTTCATAGCTGAAGACGTATCAGATGCGCATTCACAGTTGTAGCCCGCATTTCGCAACAATTTGGAAGTCGACAATAAAAATATCTCTTCATCATCGGCGACTAATATCCGTCCGCTATCTGTCATTTGGTTTCATCCTTTATAATAATTATTCATCTTATAGTTTTCATAAACACGGAGATAAAGGTTTACTTCTTTTTTGTTTTTCGTTCATATTCATGTTTATATAAGGCCAATTCGATATTTGCCAGCAACTCCGTTTCGGTGTAGGGTTTTATAATATAGCAGTATGGTAATGTCCTTTTGGCACGCTGCATGGTCAATTTATCTGCATAAGCAGTGATGTAAATAATAGGGATATCCAGGTATTTAAGTATCCTCTCAGCAGCTTCTATTCCGTCTATTTTACCGCTCAATTGTATATCCATCAATATTAAAGAAGGTTTTATTTTGAGAGCCAGCTCAACAGCTTGTTCCCCGGTTGAAGCCGTTTTCGGAACATCATAACCAGATCTTCTTAATTTACTTTGAGTGCTTAAGGCGATAATATTTTCGTCTTCAACAATCAAAATATTTTTGTGTAATAGAAAGTTCATTGTTCCTACACTTTCTTGAATTTATAACTTATCATCTAGAGTATTAATTAAAAAGTCTTTGTGTCAAATGTAATTTTAAATTCAGTACCTCCATTTCTGCGCATTTCTATTGTACCATGAAGCTGCTTGACCAAGGCTTGTATCAGCTGAAAACCCAGTGAATTTGTCCTTCGAAAATCCAATTCCTGCGGGAAACCGAGGCCGTTATCACCAACAATTAGTGTAAGTAAATCGCCTTTTCTAGAATGAAGTTCGATTCGAATTTCAGGATTGGACTTCTCTTTGAACGCATGCTTCAAAGAATTTGATGCTATCTCATTAATAATTAATCCACAATGAATCGACTGATCAACTTCCATTAATTTATCAATATTGATCTTTAGACTCATATTTTCCAATTTCCACCCATATGAATAAATAAGTTGTTCAATTAAACTGTGTACGTAATTGCCAAAGTCAATTTTTTCCAGGTCTCCGGATTGATAAAGATGCTCGTGAACAAGAGAAATTGATTTTATCTGGTTTTGGCTTTCTTGGAACAATTCACGCACTTTTTCACTCTTGATGAAACCGGATTTAAGCTCAAGCAAACTCGAAATGACCTGCAAATTGTTCTTAACACGATGGTGGATTTCCTTCAATAGTACATCTTTTTCTGCTAATGCTTCTTTGAGGCGATCCTCGGTCTCCTTGCGTTCTGTTATATCAAGCACGACTGCGCCGACAGCCTTGGGTTTGCCATCAATTCCTGTGATGGGAAAGCATGAACCAATGAAATGACGAGTTTTGTTAGGGTCCCCTGGTAACCTCGTACTGAACTCCCGCTTGGGGGAGGGTGCTCCGGTTTCTAATACCTCACGTAACCCGGGTATAATATCCTCCGATCCATCGGGCAAAACCTCGGCCAGGCGCCTGCCGAGATGATCTTCTATGGGCAGTCCATTCATCTCAGCAAGCACGTGATTGATTCTGAAATAGCGAAATTCTGGACCTTCCAGAATGGCGAAACCTATAGGCAAATTTAATAAAATCGAATCTAAGTATTCATAACTTATTTGTAGTTTCGTCTCCATCTTCTTGCGTTTGGTGATATCCCTTACCAAACCCTCACTTCCTATTGGATTGTTATCGGAATCATATAACAGGCGAGCATTTACAGATACATAAACCAATTGATCCTTTTTGTTTTTCATTCGAATCTCAAAATCGGTCACTTCTCCTTTTTCATCAAGGGTTTTACATAGATTTACATAATCGTCAGGAGCGGCATAGAATTGTAATAATGGCTTGCCAATTAGTTCTTCTCTTGTATAACCTGAGTATTTCTCTACAGATGGACTTACCTCGGTTAAACTGCCTTTATAGTCAGTGATGTAAAATACATCGTGAACATTTTCAAATATCGCTCGATACTTTTCTTCACTTTCGATTATTTTGTTTTCCGCATTTTTTCGTTCAGTGATATCACGAATAATACTCAAGAGTCCGGTCTTACCATCAAATTTGATCATGCGGGAGAATATTTCAACATAAACAGGATTGCCGTTTTTTTTGATTAACCGATATTCTGTCGGGTATTCAGGGCCACCATTAAAAATTTCTTTAATCCTCGATACGGCGAGCCTCTGATCCTCCGGATGGAGGAAATCTTGCGGTGACTTTCCCATAATCTCCCTCTTCTTAAAGCCAGTAATTTCTGTCATTGCAGGGTTAGAATAGGTAATTTTATCCTGCACTGAAACGCCAACTCCATCAGGCATCTTTTCCAAAACACTGTGCAGCCGATCTTCACTTTCTTTCAGCGCATTCTCCGCTAGTTTCTGCTCGGTTATATTTCGGGCAATTCCTAGTACAACATTCTTTCCATCGATTTTAACCGGGACTGCCAGAATCTCCACGGTTACCTGGCTGCCATCCTTCCGATTTAATACAAATTCGTCCGGGCCAGTTGACTTACCCAACAGATTTCTGGCAAGCACGGCTGCTGCTCGCGGCACATCACGCTTAGCCAACAGGCTAAGTTTTAAGAAGTTTTTGCCAATCAATTCCTCTTTTTTATAACCGGTCAGTTTCTCTGCAGCAGCGTTCCCGTCGATGAAATTTCCTAGAAAGTCATTTATGTAGTAAGCGTCAGGCGCTAAATTAAACAGGGTTTTGAAATGCTTTTCTGAAACCTTTAAATTTTCTTCAGCCTGTTTGCGCTCGGTGATATCCCAGTCGATCCCGACCCACCGGATAGGCAACCCTTGTTCATCACGGATAATTCGACTACGCCCGTAAATCCACTTGATCTCTCCATCCTTACACCGTACGCGGTATTCGTGATCAAGAACATCTGAACGGTTCTCGAAATGGTCTCGTTGGTTCTCAATTCTTTGCGCCCGGTCTTCGGGTAAAACACATTTACTCCATGCTTTCAAAGAATTGTGAAGATCACCGTTTTCGTAACCCAGAATATTTTCCTTCCACGGTGAAAGATATATTTTGTCGGGTTGATCGTCAAAAGAAGCATCAGGATTCAATTTTTGATCCCATAATCCGCCGTTGGTGGCATCGATAGCCAAAGTAAGCCTTTCCTGACTTTGCACAAGTTTTTGCTCAATCTGTTTACTCTTGGTGATGTCTTGCTGAACCGAAATCCAGTAAGTCTTATCAGACACTTCAAATGTAGTGATTTTGCTCAGGGTGTTTAACAACTTTCCATCTTTTCGGACGTCTTTGAATTCGCCAGCCCAGGATCCGAATTTCTTTATCTGGTCAGTAATTTCCTCAATAATTATGGCTTGTTTCTCTGATATATTCGCATCGATTATCGACACATGTTTACCCAACAATTCTTCGCGCTCGTAGCCAAAATACTTATCACACGCCGGATTCGTAAAAATGATGATACCATTCTCATCAATAACTTTAACACCTTCAGCCATCTTCTCCAGAATCTGGGCATGAATTTCCAGTGGTATTTTCCACATCTTTTTACTTACTGGTTTGGACAAATGTGGAGATTGAAGCGACTTGAGTTCTGCAATCAATTCAGCTTTGGTCAATTTAGAATAATTCATCCAACATCCTCTTGATTACTTCAAATCCTTCTCAGTTTTGCGACAAGCCATCTTCAATCCTGATGTGATCGAACCGGAGTTGGTTTGAGCGGAGAGGTCGCCTGATAAATAACCAACTGTCTTGAGAATTAAGAATTTCCTGAACATTGCAGTATAAGGTGTTTTGTGGCACTAGCTGCCTAGCTGTAAACTCAATTTTAGATATAAACTGAAACAGCTTATTTTTTTGGAAAAAATACCTGCTTCGATCTAGGATAAGTATACTTAGGAAAAAATGCAAGAAATATTTATAACTAACATGGTTTAAGAAAAGAATTATTTTCCCTGGCAAGCAATTATTTCAAAATTCAATTTGCTTATCCCCAATTTATTTACCCTTGTTTTCCGGCCTCGATTTACTGCTCCTTCAGAAAAGATATTTCAATCAACAGAGAATACTTCAGATACGATAAAGTAAAACAACATAGCAATTATCACGATCCCAACCAGGTTAATAAAAATAAGTATCCTGGCTGTTTCCGACAGTTGATTCGTCACTCCAAAGACAATTGCAATAGCGAGTGCCGCTACATCATAAAACAAAGGATTTAGAGATTTCTGCAGAGATCATCAACAATCCTGAAAATTTACCTCCCATTTACCGGTGTAGCAATTTGGTGGGACTTTTTCTCAAACTTAATTCTAAATTCAGATCCTCCATTTCTGTTCATTTCAATGGTGCCATGAAGTTGTTTGACCAAGGCTTCTATCAGCTGAAAACCCAGTGTATTCGTCCTTCGCAAGTCCACACTCCTCGGGATGCCGAGGCCGTTATCACCCACAATTAGTGTAAGTAACTTGTTTTTGTTACAATGAAGATCGATTCGAATTTCAGGCTTGGACTCTCTTTTGAATGCATGCTTAATTGAATTTGATACCATCTCATTAATAATTAATCCACAATGAATCGCCTGGTCAACTTCCATAAATTCAGCAATATTGATCTTTATATTCAGATTGTCTGACTTCAGACCATAAGAATAAACAAGCTGTTCAATTAAACTCTGTACGTAATTGCCAAAGTCAATTTGCTCCAGGTCTTCGGATTTATAGAGATACTCGTGAACCAGAGAGATCGATCTTATTTGGTTTTGGCTTTCCTTAAACAATTCAACTGTACTTTTCTTATTTGCAGAATTCAATTTTAAATCAAGCAAACTTGAAATTATCTGTAAATTGTTTTTGATGCGGTGATGTATTTCTTTTAAGAGAATTTCTTTTTGTTGAACTGAAACTACGGGAAGTTCATAGCGCTCGGTAAACTCACGCTGCGCTTTCTTCGTATGTAACCTTCTAGCTTCATTCTTTTCCGATTCATATACACGCTGTCGTATCCCCTTTAATTCAGCAATGAGCTGGGCTTTGGTTTTGTTTTGGTCTTTCATTCTGCTCCAATTGTGTCGCATGTTTCCGTGAGCACATAAAGAAATCCTTTTATTAGTAGAAAACTAAATATAATATCCATTTATACTTGCGACCATCAGGAAAACCCTGATTTTTAGGGTTAAAAACCCTTAGAGAACTATCAGGGAAACCCTGATTTTTACTGTAAACCCTTAGAGAGCCCTCAGGAAACCCCTGATTCTTAGGGTTAATAACCCCTTATAGAGTTATTAGGAAATGGATTAAAAAATTGGACTGCAAACTCTTCAATAATAATTCATTTGCTTATGATTTGAACAAATTGAATAGTGTTGTATGCTCATTCTGGAATTGCATTAAAAATATATTACAAAACAAATGATAGTAGTTATTAAAGTTACAATAATCACAACGGCACTATATCCAGTCACCATTTTAATTGCTATAATTAAATTCCAAAACTTCACTTCTATTTCCTTTTTATTTGTTTATTTCCAAATAAATTTGAAACGTTATTTTTTCAGCATAAACAAAATAGAACTACCCTGAATTTAGGTAAAAATACATTGTTATTTAATGAATGACTTACTCCTCACCATAATTAAACACCTGTTATTATAACGAATTCCCCAACTTCAGATCTATTACAGGTGGAAACCCAACGATTAAAATCTAACGCCAAATCAGGTCTTTCTTTTATTTAAAGTTCCTTGCAACTCATTATTAGGGCCTTCGAAATTCTATGTTTTCACAAAAAAAAGCACAGTCAACACACCTCCATAGAGATAAGAGTGATTGAATGTGCCTTCAACTTACAGACCTTGAATTCTGCACGAAAGGCGATTCACGTCTTAATGTGAATCTGTAAACTAATTTTTATAATAAAGAACGTGCTGGCTTGTAATTTTAGTTAACATGTTCATGTAGAATTTCGAAAAACAATTGTTCATGACCTAAGAATACTGAATAGAAAAAACGATTTCAAGATTATATCAATCCAAACCACTAGCCATTTCTTGTTTTAATAAATTTCTCTTTTTGTCGCTAGTTCTATTTACTCAGAACTTGAAAAAGGAGTTAAAGTGGCGGCGTTTTTTGAAAATCTTCTATTAAAGAAAACCCTAAAAGAGAAACCAAGCCATATATAGCATTTATTTTTTCTAGACTCATAAACTATCCCCACTGAATTTCATAAAATTATACTTTTAAAGTTTAAAAATAGCTTAACAAAACAATGAAGGGGAGCGGAAATGACTTCCTTAGTCCCATAATTCTCCATCGCACTTCCGCATAATTTAATAATCACATCAATGCTTCAACTTTGTCCTTAAATGCTGACATGTCGTTGAGTAACATAAGAAAATTCGTTTCATTTATGGACAATACTTCCTTTATAGCTATGATGATTTCTTCACGCTTCTTTTGATGCAAGCTGTCTGTTGTTATGATTGCAAATAGATTGCTCAAAAGAACAAACCGTTTTAGTGGATTATCTTCGAGTTTTGTTTCAGAAAAAGACTTTAGATCTTGTAGAGTATGATAAGAACAAGAATCTTTGATTCTCTGCGGTAACCGCCACCTATCACATAATAGGCTCCCTAAATAGGAACTAGCGGGCAGTGAAAGCTCTTTTTCTGCTTCATTAAAAAGACAGCCGTTCTTCTCAGCATATTGTCTTAACATTTTATAATGTTCAGGAAAAAACTTAAGATAAACCAGTTTACCAATGTCGTGTAATAAAGCTGATGTCCAGATTTCTGTTGGATTCAATAGTGGTTCATATTTTCGAATCAATTCCCTTGCACAAAGGGCAGTATACAAAGAATGAAACCAGATTTCATTAAACGCTTCTTTATCTTTACCTGCCAAAGCATTCATAACTGAAATACTAAGTATAATTCGATGAATTTCATTTAATCCCAAGTATGCAACAGCCACCTTTACTTTATCAATTTCCATAGGCAAACTGTAATATGCAGAATTTACGATTTTTAACATTTGTGTTGTTAATGCTGCATCCTTCATTATGAGACTGGAAATTTCCTTTAAACTAGTTTCCTCTCCTGATTGTAAAATATCCTGAATTTTAATTACAACCGAAGGTAAAGCCTGTAAAGCAAAATGTTTAAATAAAAAATTTTTAGGATCGATTTCTATTGGAGAAAGAGTATGCATAATTACTCCTATATAATATTAATTGACAATGTGTAATGTTAACTAATTGGTATTGATTATATGCAAAATAAAAATGAGTTATTCCTTTTGAAATTTTCTTATTAGCCATCGAAAGACACATCCTTTGCATCATATTTGATGAGAGAATTGATAAAATTCCGATTATCACGGCGCTCACGCCGGTTTAACTTTTAACTACTGACCATAAGAACCAATTTAAAATCCATTACACAATTTATATTCCTACTCAAATTAGTTTTGACTTATGTCTACCATACATTTTCAAAACATAAAAAAAAGGCACGATCAGCGCACCTCCATAATGGAAGAGTGATTGACTGTGCCTTCGACTTTCAGGCCTTACATCCTGTGCGACAAGGGGGTTCACATCCAATAATTATGCGAACCAGCAAGCAATTTATTATGGAAGAACCTATCTCAGTCCGATTCTACCTTATGTTCTCAGGAGAGACCCAATCGCATAGGAAATCCCTGACTTTGACTTTGACTTAGATATTAATCGACCAATTTCTCAGATAACTTTAGAAATTAGAAATTCTTCAATACTATTTTGATTCTGTCGATTCTATTCACTAGTTGAGAATCGCTGCACCGTGGTCAATATCCTAATGGCTTGATCACCAAACAGTTAGTTTCAAACTCAAATATTAGTTTTAACTATGCCCTATAATTATTTCTAACCAGACTTCCCTTCTGAAAAATCGCAATCAGTATACCTCCATATCGGAAGAGTTATTGACTGTACCTTCAATCTACTGGCTTTGAATAAATGCACGAAAATGTGATCCCCGTTTTTATCATACAGATATATGTGCTAATTGTTAAGGAAAAACCAGGAAATCAAATTTCCAGCCTATAGTACTCTAATATTAATAGAACACTTTAATTATAAAGATTGCGTAAAAGAATAAAATTTGCAAAACAAATAGCTCCAACTAATTATAGTAACGCCAGTTTCACATCGGTTAAAAGTATTTTCATTCTGTCTCAATCCCCTTATTGTTCATTATATTTTCTAGTTTTTTTCGCAAATTTCCCAATTCTTTTGATTTGAACGAGCGTTTGGTTTTTTCCAAAACTTTAACAGTTTCATCCAAAGCATTCAGTAAAACTACCTGTCGTGGACAATTAAAAAGATGGCAGACTTCTTGGGTTTGTAGGCCTTTTTGGGTAAGCCTATTTGTAAGGTGATTTAGATCGAGAAGGCTGCTGGCAATGTTTTGCAAAGTTAAAAATATAAATGCGTTAACAGATGATACATTGGTTTTGGGGGCTTGGACAGTTTGACCACGAAGCTGTAGTATTTCCTCAAACCCCTTAGCCTCGGTGGTGTCAGATTCAAAGCCGGTCATGCGGAGCACGTGTCCGGCGGCATCGCGTCGAGCAAAACCCCGGCCCAATATCCACTTATAGCCGCCATTGTTGCAACGAATTCGATACTCCTCCTCATAGAATTCGGTTTTTCCCTCAAAGTGTGCCTGCATTGCAGCCATGACTCGATGCACGTCGTCGGGATGGATACCGGAACTCAACTCTTCCTCTCGGTCGCTCACCTCATCTGGAGCAAAGCCGTGCAGTTCCTTCCAGCGTGGTGAAAAATGGATGCAGTGATTTGGAACATCCCAATCCCAAATAGCGTCGCACACCGCGATGAGTTCATAACGTTTGGCGTCCTCGCGAAGTGTTTTCTCCGTTTGCACCAACCTGGCTTGCTTCTTTTTCAATTCATATACACGCTGTCGCATCTCCTTTAATTCAGCTATGAGCCGGGTTTTGGGTTTGTTTTGATCTTTCATGCTGTTGCTCCGTTCTATTATATTTACCTTGAGGACATTACAATTAAATCAAAATTGTCAGCATATTATTCAAAAGAAGGTATAAGAATCTTTTTTCCAGCTATTTATGAATAAATGTAATTCCATTATTTGCTTGAAGTCTGGCAAAAAGTTTGAAAGCGATTTTATGATATTCATAATGATCTCCTTTTTTGAGCATCCAAAAAAAATGCGTGGGTTGTAAATTCATCTATCACAAAGGCTCAATCACAAGCCGATACCAACAAATGATTACAAACTCACGCAACGATATGCTACGTAGGGAGATGTTGGTGTTCATGCATTCTAAATACCCTATGGCATCCAGGTGATTGATTTATGCGAAAATTAAAATAATGTTAAGGAATCTTAAGATTTAATTATTATCTATAATAGCTCACTGTTTTTCATATGGGTAAATATTAGGATATTACAGATTATAGTATACAAATTAATTTTTGTCGCTCTGGAAAGTATAGAATATTTTCATCAGTAACTTTAACACCTTCAGCCATGTTCTCCGTAACCTGGGACTGCATTTCCAGCGGTATTTTATGCATCTTTTCCTTGCTGGTTCGGCCAAAATGTAAAGATTGAAGCGACTTAAGCAAACATTGTAAATCACATTCCTAATTATATAGTCGAGATAATGAAATAAAAGGTCACTAAGAATGGATGCCGGAATTTCAAAAGAAGGCATAATGGAACTTCAGCTATTCATGAATAAATGTAACACCTTTTTTTAGCTTGAGGACTGGCAAAAAGATTAAAAACGATTTCAAGATATTCATAATAATCTCCTTTTTTGAGCATCCAAAAAAAAATGCGTGGGTTGTAAACTCATCTATCACAAAGGCTCAATCACAAGCCCACACCAACAGATGAAATACAAGCCCACGCAAAAGATATGATGCGTGGGGAGATGATGGTGTTTTATGAATTCTAAATACCCTAAGGCATCCAGGTGATTGATTTATGTGAAAATTAAAATAATGTGTTTTTCTATTTGTGAATTAAATTTAGTATACTTTTTTGCTTGAAACCATCAGGGAAACCCTGATTTTTAGGGTTTAAAACCCTTACAAACTATCAGGAAATGGATTAAAACTATGACTCAAGTCCATCGTATCTGTATGATTTAATATCATTTTCAATTGGCCCCTTAGAAATCATGACAGATTACATTCGAGTTTATTTGCAATGCTACTTTAACCCCTTTGATTAGACATGTTATTTTCATGCTCAAATATTAGTTTTTGATTTACGCCTTATGATTATTACTATCCAGACTCCATCTCTTAAAAGGCGTAATCAGCATACCTCCATAATGTAAGAGTATTGACTGCGATTTCAACTTGCAGACTTTGAATACTGCACGAAAAGATGGTCAATATCTAATAGTACAGATCCAAGTACTAATTGTTAAGAAAAAACCGGATAATCAAATTCCCGCCTAATGGTTCTGTAAATGTATTTTTATTCTGCATCAATCCCCTTATTGTCCAGGATATTTGTTAGTTTTCTTCGCAAATTTCTCAATTCTATTGATTTGAACGAGTTCTTGGTTTTTTCCAAAACTTTCACTGCTTCTTCCAGGGTATTGATTAAAACTGCATGCCTGGGACAATTAAAGAGATGGCAGACTTCCTGGGTTTGCGGAACTTTTTGGGTAAGCCTATTTGTAATAACATTTATATCGAGAAGGCTGCCGGCAATGTTTTGCAAAGTTAGAGATAAAAATGCGTTAACAGATGTTAATTTATTTTTGGGGGCTGTGATGCTTAATTCTTTACCGGACTCAATGAGATCCCTTAAAGCGATTAATTGTCGCTGCATCATTTGTTTGGTTGACTGATAGATACGATGATTTTCAATCGAGGTATGTACCTCATTCAACAATTGTTCTGATGGAATCGGTTTGGTAAGATATGCAGAAACCGGTAACTTTATAGCATCAATTACGAGGTCAATTGAAGGATATCCTGTCACTAAAATGGTCGGCATCCCCTCTGCTATTTGAGGAAGATCCCGAATCAGTGCAAGCTCGGTATTGCCAGGCATGTTAATATCTGAAATGAGGAGATCATATTTTTGAGCTTTTAACATTTGGATGGCGGCAAAAGAATCCGATGCGGAATCACAGGTATACCCTGCATTTCGCAGCAAATTGGCAGTTGCTAATAAAAATATTTCCTCGTCATCGGCAACTAAAATACGTCCGCTATCTGTCATTAAATTTCATCCTGTATAATAGTTATTCATCTTACGTTATTAACTAAACAGATAAAAAGCTTACTTCTTCTTGATTTTACTTTCATATTTGTGGTTAAATAAAGCCATTTCGATATTAGCCATCAACTCCTTCTCGGTGTAGGGTTTTACCATATAGGAGTATGGCATGGTCTCTTTGGCACGTTGTTTAATCAATCTATCATTATTAGCAGTAATGTAAATAATAGGGATATCCATGAATTCAAGTATCTTCTTCACAGCATCTACGCCGTCTATTTTACCGCTCAGGTGTATATCCATCAATATTAAATCAGGCTTCTTGTCAATCGCCATTTCAACAGCTTGTTCCCCGGTTGAAACAGGAACAAGAACTTCATAACCATGATTTGCTAATTTATTTTGTACATTTAAAGCGATTATGTTATCGTCTTCAACAATCAAAATACTTTTGGGTAATATACAGTTTATCGTTCACCTCCCGAAAATTTTATTACCTCTCATTTATTAGTGTAGATATTTGGTGGAACTCTCTCTCAAATTTAATTCTAAATTCAGTTCCTCCATTTCTGCGCATTTGAATAGTACCGTGAAGCTGTTTGACCAAGGCTTGTATCAGCTGAAAACCCAGTGTTTTCGTCCTTCGAAAGTCCAAACTCTGCGTGATGCCGAGGCCGTTATCACCCACAATTAGTGTCAGTAAATCGCTTTTTTTAGAATGAAGTTCGATTCGAATTTTAGGCTTGGCGATCCCTTTGAAAGCATGTTTCAAAGAATTGGATACCATCTCATTAATAATTAATCCACAATGAATCGCCTGGTCAACTTTCAAAAATTCATCAATATTGATCTTTATATTCAGATTTTTTGATTTCAGACCATAAGAATAAATAAGCTGTTCAATTAAACTCTGGACGTAATTGCCAAAGTCAATATGTTCCAGATCTCTGGATTGATAGAGATACTCATGAACAAGGGAAATTGATCTTATTTGGTTCTGGCTTTCCTTTAACAATTCAACTGTACTTTTCTTAGCTGCAGAACCCAATTTTAAATCAAGCAGACTAGAAATAACCTGTAAATTGTTCTTGATGCGGTGATGAATCTCTTTCAAAAGCATTTCTTTTTGTTGAAGTGAAGCCTCTGCTTCTTTGCGATCTGTAATGTCTTCATAGACTCCAATCCAAACCGATCCAAAGTCTTTATACTCTAACATAGAATAATTGACATGACACCAAAACCCGCTGCCATCCTTTTTTACATTCTTAATTTCACCGCTCCATCTACTACTTTCCGCCATTCCATGACCAATCTTATTCCCCTGTTCAACGGAAGTCAAGTCGTTCTGAAAATTCAATAAACTTGCATCCTTTCCAATCAATTCACCTGTATTATACCCAAACAATTGATCAAATCGCGGGTTTGAATAAACGATTGCTCCGTCTTCAGTTCGAAACAGGCAGACACCCTCTTCCATATTTTCCACGATTTGACCGCGAAGCTGCAGCATTTCCTCCGCATTCTTACGTTCGGTGATGTCCTGAAGGATTCCAACCAGTCGCAAGATGTTACCTTCACTATCAAAAGTCAACCGTTGGTCACCCCGGACAACCTTTTCAACTCCATTTCTTGCGACAATTCGGTATTCGAATTCCATAGATTGTTTTTCATCCAGCATCTGATGAATCTCTTTCTGGACTGATTCTAAATCATCTGGATGGATCAAAGACATAACTGTATCAAATTGCCCGTCAAACTCTTCAGGATTCATCCCATGCATCAGGCATAGATTATCGGACCAGGTGATATCATTTGTTTTCAAGTCCCAAATCCAACTTCCCATCTTCGCAATACGCTGTGCTTCTGTTAGGGAATTCTCACTCTCACGCAGCGCCGCCTCGGCCTGTTTGCGCTCCGTTGTTTCCGTTGATATAACCATGATGTAATCAAGTTGACCATTAGCGTCATTCACCGGTATTAAGGTCGAATGATACCATATTTCGTTTCCTTCTAAATCAAATACTAAAGCTTCCTGTTCAATAATGTTACCCGTTTCCTTAACTTTTTTCAGATTATTAGTCATAAGAATTTTGGTCGAATCAGGGAAAAAATAAAAGGGATATGGTTTCCCATAAAACGCTGTGATATCATCAATTTTAAGACCTGTGATTCCTGCAGAACTCATAAATTGCAGATTAAGATTTTTATTTATTATTTTAGTGCAAACCGGTGAATTCTCCAGCCAGGCACGGCTTTTTTTTTCAGATTCTTTTAATCTATCCTCCGCCTGCTTGCGCGCGGTGATGTCGATGACGATAGATCGTGTCTCTAGAATCTCTCCATCGGCGTCCCGCACCGGCTCGACGGTGAGTGCGATCCAGATCAGACGGCCGTCGGCGTGGCGCATCTGTAACTCTTCATCACGGGTGCGCTCCCCGGCAACAAAGCGTTGAAATACCTGCCGGGCCTTTTCTTTTCCATCGGGGGTGTCGGCGTAGAGGTCGAAGACCGGACGACCGATCACGTCGTCGAGGGCATAGCCCAGCAGTTTTGCGGTTTGCTGGTTGGCGCGTTGAATCCGCCCGTCTCTACCGACGGCGAGGTAGGCGGCCGGGGCGTTGTTGTACAAATCCCGGAATCGTTCTTCGCTCTCGGTCCGTTCCTGCACCCGCTGTTCGAGGTCCTCGTGGGCGCTACGCAACGCCTCTTGAACCTGCTTTTGCATCATCGCATAGCGGATGGAACGTTCCAGCAGATCGGCATTGAGCTGGCTCTTGACCAGG
>CAYXGW010000113.1:0-19578 GCA_964464595.1 uncultured Deferribacteres bacterium | reverse complement strand
CCCGATTGAAAGAAATCTGGGCAAACAAATCATGGTACCATCATATACATTTTATTTATTTCATCTTTTTGATAAATAATTTGAAATATATACAGCGCAGAGAGCGCCAAGAAAGCTGATATATAGTAAAAATAAATGATGATGAATCAATTCTTCCAAACACCTAAGCTGCGTCGCATCAAAACCAGCTGGCCCAAATGATAGGCATTGTGATCAGCCGTGAGTAAAATTTCTCGTAGGATTGTCTGACCTCTGCCATGGGGAATCGGTATAAAAAGATCAGTTGACTCATCCTTGACAAGATCAATCAACTGTTGTAAATCTTCACGAAAAGCTACTAAACTTTTGTTCCAATCATTCTCGTTTGCCGTTAACTCATTCTCTGGCCAATAACCTTCAGGAAATTTAAGCGAAATGTAGTTTGGATTTCTGGAAAATTCTAGTATATCCCATTGCGCGATACGCATATGTTCTACGACCTGGTATGGCGTGTAAGGGATGTTAGGTATTCGTGTGTTAATTTCATCAATCGGAAAATTGGCTACGGTTGTCTCAAAATCCACGTGAGCACCCTTGCTTTTTAATAGATTCACCAGGTGATTTCGTAAGTCTTCATTGCTCATTGTTAACCTCCTAGTCTCTATTTTTTTTCTACACATAGGTAATATTTTTTTCGGAGAATCTTGAAACAATACTAATTCTTCATTGGAGATTCAACAATATACTCTTTATAGAAGAAGGTTAATTAGAATAAATATTGTTATTTAATTTCCAAATATGAAGGGGAAAAATCTTAAAAAGGATGAATAAACACAATTCAGATGTTAACCTTGTCACTCCATTATTTCCTCACAAATGCTACTTTTTGCCCATTGTGACCTTAGGTTATCATCGATGTCTTTTTCCCCTCTAAATCTTGAGTCATGGATAAAATAAAATCACTCTATCCTCGGTCCAAAAGTTCAAAATTTCTACTTTTCGCTAAGATTACTTACCAATAAGAATGAAGGAAGCCCAGTAATATGGATCAGCGTATTCCAATTCAGAACTGCGCTGACTCTCAACCAAACGGAGTTTGGCTTGTCGTAGTGCTTGTGCTTTGGATTTTTCCTTGAGCATATCCTCATAAAACGCCAGCATTAACGTGGAGGTAGCTCGATCATCGGCTTTCCACAGGGAAACCACAAGGTTTTTCGCACCGGCATAAAGAAAACCGCGGCTGAGACTCAATAATCCTTCTCCTTTCACCGATTTACCAATCCCACTCTCGCAAGCACTTAAAGTCACTAAATCTGCATTTAATTCCAGGTTATACACTTCCCCCAAAAAAAGTACATTATCCTCTGTCGAGGTAGAATTCTGCGCCAGCAGCAGCCCGGATAGCTCCGGAGTCGTATGGTTGGCAAAACCATGGGTGGCAAAGTGAATATAGCGATAATCCTTTAAAGCAGTGCTTTTCAGATTCTCTTCATCTGCCTGACTTTCAAGATAGACCCGCGACTTATTACCAAACAACCAATCGGACATTCGATCTATGATGCCATAACTCTGGCGAAACAACTTTTGTATTCCCAGCACCTCATCACGAGAGGCAGGCAAATGAGTATGAGCTGTCCGGGTTGAATCAAGATCATGATTTGCCTGTAGCAAATCTGCTGCACGTGAACTGCTACTGATCCCGTTTGGAAAAACAGGGGCAAAAGCCAAGTAATCCTTGGGAGTATCTGGTTGGCGTCGGTTCAAAAGATCCAGCAATAGGTTGGCAGAGTAGGCATAACTTACCTGGTATTTTTTTAGTAAATAGGGCAGGCTGCTATATTCTATATTCATTGCTTTGCCAGTGTCTTCCGTTAACAACGCCTCAAAGGGGACATTGGCTAATACATGATCCGGAATGATGATCAGGTTCCTTGTATTTAGGTGACCGAATACCGGCTGGATGAGAGAAAGATACAGCCTGTAGGCGCTTTTCACATAAATCGTATAATCGTGTTTGTAAATGCCTGTGCGTATCTGTTCGATATCTGTCTCAAACAAGCTATCTTTTGCAACGGTTGTAACTTCAAAATGATCTTTTGCAACGGTAAAAATAGTGATGGATTTTTCGCCAGTGAAATATTCCACTACCGTTGTTTGGGAATCCAATGCTGCTTGCAGTTCAGGTATGGACACGGATTGGGTTTGGTATTTCAGATCATAATATTTTGGGTAGTTTGTCTCTAATTCTTCAATCAATGATTCGTACTTAGTATTTGATGAAAAATATCTGCCTTCGAACTCCTCAATTTTACTTTCATCCCGGTTTTCCCGTTTTTGTCGTTCTATCTCAATTTGGGTGTCGTAGAACGCCAGGTCGATTTTCAGTTGCCGTTCTTTTACCAATAAACTATCCGGAATGCCGCCGAAGGTTTTGGCCTGGGTTTCCTGCAAGGATAGACTCAAGACACTGGCCTTGCCTTTCTCTGCAAAGAGAAACGCTGCTTCTTTGTGAGACTTATCCTTGGTCAGTTTATGGAGTTTGAGGGCGGTCTCAATAGCTTCTTCATAGATTGCTACGGAGTTTTCACCTAAAAGTAACTTGGAACCTACGGCTTTGTAGCCAGTTCGCATCTTGTCGATGAGATCCACAGCAAGCTGGTAAGTTGAGAAGGCCATCCCCAAATCTTTTTCCCCAGTCTGGTCAGATATGCTAGTGAAGATTTCTGCTTTCAATAGTAATGAGTTAAGAAAAATATCTTCGGAACTGATGCCTTCTAGAGGGGGGCTACTGTATATAGACGAATTATCAAATTCGGGGACCAGTGAAATAAGTGATTTCTGACAATATCTTAAAGCCATATTCAAATCGTGTTTCTGAAAATAAACGTCAGCGAATCCTCGATAAACATCTGCCACAGCCGGATGTAGATTGCCGAATGTACTAAGGTTAATAGTTAATGCTTTGCGAAAGTATCCAATAGATCGATCATAATCGCCCTTGTCACTATAAACATTGCCAATATTATTATAACTGTCGGCGACATCAGGATGTTCTCCTCCCAATAATCTTAGGTTTATTGATAAAGCTTTATTGTAGTATTCCAACGCCCGATCATAATCCCCACTATATTGATAAACAGTTCCAATGTTATGATAATTCGTGGCAATATCAGGAGGTTCTTCTCCAAATAATTGAAGGCTGATAGATACTGCTTTTTGGTAGTATTCCAACGCTCGATCATAATCACTCTTTCTCTTATAAACTACTCCAGTATTATTATAACTTTGTGCAACTTCAGGATGTTCTTCTCCAAACAATCTTAGGTTTATCGATAAATATTTTTTATAGTATTCCAAGGCACGATCATAATCGCCTTTTTCATTATAAATCAAGCCAATGTTATTGTAACTACCAGCAACTAAAGGATGTTCTTCACCTAATAATTGCAACCTTATTGATATTGACTTTTGGTAAATTTCCAGCGCCCGATCATAATCGCCCTTATTCCAATAAACAAGTCCGACATTATTATAGCTATTAGCAACATCAAGATGTTGCTCACCAAATAATCGAATGCTTATTGATAATGACTTTTGGTAAAACTCCAGCGCTCGATCAAAGTTTCCTTTTTTCCAAAACATAATTCCAATGTAATTATAGCTTTGGATGATGCTGGGATGCTCTTCCCCCAATAATCGAAGATTTATTGATAATGACTTTTGGAAGTAATCTAACGCTCGTTCATAATTGCCCATCCTCCCATAAATCATTCCGATGTAATTATTGCTTAGGGCAACCTCAGCATTATCTCCGCCCAGTTTTATCTTACTAATTTCCAAGGATTTATTTAGATAGTTCATGGCTAACTCGTATTGTCCCTGGTCTAATAGGTTGCCAGCTAAACGATTATTGCAAAGGAGAAGTTTTTTCCAGATTGTTTTCAAATTATACAGTTCACCAAACCTCTCATAAATCTCCCTTGCCTTTTCAAAGTAAAAATTTGAACTGTCATATTGAGCTGCTAAAACTAACTTTTCTGCAGTGGCAAAGTATTCAGCAGCCAAAGTTGTGTCCTGCAAAGTATAGGCCGGGTTTTTGGGGTTATCTTGTACTGGGCTTTGCGCAAACAGTAATTCTACTGAACAAAACGTAACAAAAACTGCAGTTATTAAAAATATTTTGTACTTCATGATTTTCTCCCTTACAGCTATAGTTTTCACCTGTAAAATAAATTTGGCTTTGTAGCTCATTACATATTGGATTGATTATAGTAATGAGTAAATTAAAACCTATCCATTTCATCCATCGCAGCAATTACCTGTTTAATCAAAGAGAGACTTGAGTCATCATCCAATTCATCAATTTCTTCTGGCTTTGTATTATTATTGGTTCCTATTAAAAATTGGAGTTTGAGTTTTTTAATTTTGAGATTTGTTTATATATTATATTTTTAGTTTCGGGATAGATAAGACATACTCAATAAAATTTCTCATCACTTCCCAACCAGGATAAACGAAGCCCAGTAATATGGATCAGCGTATTCTAATTCAGAACTACGCTGACTCTCAATCAAACGGAGTTTGGCTTGTCGTAATGCTTGTGCTTTGGATTCCCCCTTGAGCATCTCCTAATAAAACGCCAGCATTAACTCGGAGGTAGCTCGGTCATCAGCTTTCCACAGGGAAACTACAAGGTTTTTCGCACCAGCGTAAAGAAAACCGCGGCTTAGACTCAATAATCCTTCTCCTTTCACCGATTTACCAATCCCACTCTCGCAAGCACTTAAAGTCACTAAATCTGCATTTAATTCCAGGTTATACACTTCCCCCAAAAAAAGTACATTATCCTCTGTCGAGGTAGAATTCTGCGCCAGCAGCAGCCCGGATAGCTCCGGAGTCGTATGGTTGGCAAAACCATGGGTGGCAAAGTGAATATAGCGATAATCCTTTAAAGCAGTGCTTTTCAGATTCTCTTCATCTGCCTGACTTTCAAGATAGACCCGCGACTTATTACCAAACAACCAATCGGACATTCGATCTATGATGCCATAACTCTGGCGAAACAACTTTTGTATTCCCAGCACCTCATCACGAGAGGCAGGCAAATGAGTATGAGCTGTCCGGGTTGAATCAAGATCATGATTTGCCTGTAGCAAATCTGCTGCACGTGAACTGCTACTGATCCCGTTTGGAAAAACAGGGGCAAAAGCCAAGTAATCCTTGGGAGTATCTGGTTGGCGTCGGTTCAAAAGATCCAGCAATAGGTTGGCAGAGTAGGCATAACTTACCTGGTATTTTTTTAGTAAATAGGGCAGGCTGCTATATTCTATATTCATTGCTTTGCCAGTGTCTTCCGTTAACAACGCCTCAAAGGGGACATTGGCTAATACATGATCCGGAATGATGATCAGGTTCCTTGTATTTAGGTGACCGAATACCGGCTGGATGAGAGAAAGATACAGCCTGTAGGCGCTTTTCACATAAATCGTATAATCGTGTTTGTAAATGCCTGTGCGTATCTGTTCGATATCTGTCTCAAACAAGCTATCTTTTGCAACGGTTGTAACTTCAAAATGATCTTTTGCAACGGTAAAAATAGTGATGGATTTTTCGCCGGTGAAATATTCTACTACTGCTGTTTGGGAATCCAATGCTGCTTGCAGTTCAGTTATCGACACGGTTTGGGTCTGGTATTTCAGGTTGTAGTATTTCGGGTAGGTCTTTTCTAATTCATCGATTAACGATTCGTACTTTGTATTTAGAGAAAAATATCTGCTTTCGAAATCCTGAATTTTGGTTTCATCCTGGTTTCCCTTTTTCTGGCGTTCTTTTTGTATTTGTGTCTCGTAAAAGGCCAGATCGATTCTCAGTTGTCGTTCCTTTGCCAGTAAACTATCCGGGATACCAGCAAATATTTTAGCCTGGCTCTCCTTCAGGGATTGGCTTAGAACACTTGCTTTGCTCTTCCCAGCGAAGAATAAAGCAGTATCCTTGTAGACATTATTTTCCGTAATTTCATAGAGTTTAAGAGCAGTCATAATGGCTTTTTCATAGATTTCTGTTGCTCCTTCACCTAGAAACAACTTGGAACCTTTAGATTTATATCCAGTACGTATCCTATCGATGAGCTTAGAGGCAAGCTGGTAAGTTGAAAATGCTGTCTCAAGATTCTTTATTCCAGCTTTCTCGGGTAAGCGTGCCAACAATTCTGCCTTCAATTTTAATGTTTTGAGCAAATAGGTTTCAGAGCCGATGTTTTCAAGGGGTGGATTAATGTAGATAGACTGCTCGTCAAATTCGAAGACCAGTGCAATGAGTGATTTCTGACAATAAGCTAAGGCTCTGTTAATATCACGCTTCAAATTATAAACATTCGCGAGATATTGATAAACCTCTGCAACATCTGGGTGATGGTTACCGAATAACTTGAGGCATATCGCCAAAGCTTTCTGATGATGTATCAGCGCCAGATTATATTCGCCCTTTTCCCTGTTAATAATTCCAATATTATTATAGTTTTCGGCAAGCCCCAGATATTCTGAGCCAAAGACTTGAAGTCTTAGCGATAATGATTTCTGATGGTATTCCAATGCTTGATCGTAATTGCCCTTTTCTATATAAACATTTCCAATGGCAGAATAGCTGGCAGCAACATAATATGCATCTCCCTCAGTACGTAACCATATCGATAACGATCTTTCGTGGTATTCCATTGCCTGTTCATAATCGCCCTTTCTCGCATAAACAATTCCAATGTTTTTATAGTTATCTGCAACAAGTGGATGTTCTTCTCCCAATAATCGAAGTTTTATCGATAGTGATTTATTGTAGTATTCAAGCGCTTTATCAAAATCGCCTTTTATTTTGAAAGCAACTCCAATATTATTATAGTTGGCAGCAACCTCGGGATGTTCTTCGCCTAATAATCGAAGTGTGATCGATAACGATTTTTGGAAAAATTGCACAGCTTGGTCAATATCTCCTTTAATCCCATATACAATTCCCATGTTTTTATAGCATTTAGATGCCTCAAGACTTTCTTCACCTAATGATCCCAATAATATCGATAAGTTTTTTTGGTAATATTCCATCGCTCTATCATAATCACCTATCACGGAATAGGAATTGCCTATACTAAAATAGTTTTGCGCAAGAATTGGATGATGCGCTCCCAGCAATTGAAGTCTGATGGACAATGACTTCTGCTGCTTTTCAAGCGCTAGATCAAAATTGCCCTTATGATAATAGACAACTCCGATGTCGTTATAGGTTTGTGCAACTTCAATATGATTTTCACCGAGATTTTCCAAACCATCTTTCAGGGCTTGATTCAAATACTCCATGGCTTCTTCGTACTTTCCCATCCCTGTCAAATTCGAGCTGATACTGTTATAGCATTGGAGAGTTTTTTCCCAAAGGGATTTCAAACTAAATGATTGACTTAAACTTCCATAAACCTCATTCGCCTTTTCAAAATAAAAATTGGAACTGTCGTATTGGGCAGCTTTGGCCAGCTCTTTGCCTTTTGCAAAGTACTCTAAAGCCTGGGTAGTATCCTGTAATGAATAGGTTGTGTTCTTGGGACTATCTTGAACTGGGTTTTGACCGAATGATATGCTTCCAGTGTATAGAATATAAAAAACGAGTGTTATCGAAAGTATTTTGGTCACCATATTGCCTCCTTCTTAATTCTTCTTCCTTCTTTCAACTTATTCAGCAGCTCGGTTGCTTTAGCAGTATGTTTTCCACGGTTTTCAACTAGGAAGTTCAGGTACTTCTCAGCGTTAGTATAATGCTCATGTTTATGATTCATCGTATAGCGAATAGTTTCTACTATGCCTAAGCGCCAAAGAATATCTCGCTCTAATAGAATCCTGTCAGAAATCTTCGATCGTGCAAGAACAAGGTATTTGTATGAACTATCCACAAAGACTGAATTGAATCTCGGGAAAAGACCCATTGTTGACATTTGAGCTTGCCTCAAGTAAGCCAGGCCTGTGTAATAAGTATACATAGCTATCTCACTACTATGATCTTGTTGGATTCTTTGAAACGCTTTACCGAATGTGTTGATAGCATCGAGATGCAAGCCTTTATTAAATAAATCTTTACCAGATTCTAAAGGAGAATCACTCTCGCCTCGTGCGACTGGAAGTTGGATGTTTAGACTTTCTTGTATGATCGGATAGGTATCAGGGGTAACGATCCCGCTTATTAAAGGCAAAGAAATGATGGCAAGAAACAGAACTGCGACAATAGCAAAAGCATACTGTTTTGCCGATGATCTAAACCGATGCGAAATTAGAGCTGTATTTTTATTATTGACAGGTTTGATAGTGATATGACCTACTTTAGATTCATCTAAATTCTGATAAAGGTTGATATAGTTTTGTTGCAAGAAGCTTATATATTCAGATAATTCAGGATTATTTGAAACCTGGTGTTCTACATTTCTGATTTCGTCTGCGGAAATACGGATATCCTCAATATTAGCACCCATTTCTTTAGCAGCAAGATAGATTGCATATCGAGCGAGTAAGTCATTATTTGGCTCTTTATCGCTCATTTTTTTTCTTATGAAATCGGTTAAATTGAATTGTTGATAGAGATAAATTTATCCACTTAGTTTTACTTTTAATAATTCAACGGTTCTTTTAAACCTCATCTTTGCTGAACCAATAGAAATAGATAATTCATGGGATATATCCTTATAGCTTTTTCCTTGTAGTTTCATTTCGAATAAACGCTTGTTTTTCGGTTCGGAAATCTCATTAATGGCTTCCTCAACAGCAAGTTTATTAAATAACTCATTGCTTTCATCAATTACTTTTTCAACAGGGGATGATTTGGGAAGAGTAAAATGACCATGCTCACGAACAAGTAATTCCTTCCATTTTGAATTACTGCGAAAGTAATCATTTAAAACAAACAAAGCCATCTTCGCAACAAAATTTCTGATTTTAACCGGTTCTTTTATGTCTTGAATACTTCTGATTAACCTAAAAAATATTTCCTGAGACAAATCATTAACCAGTTCAAAGTCCGATATCTTATGACGAAGAATGATTTTTACTTCGCTTTCAAGAATTCGACAAACTGCTTCAAGCGCTTTTTCATTGCCGGATTTGGCATCTTCTACAAGTTTGGTTAACTCTTTGATATTCATTGGATTTACATTCTGTCCAAATCAAATATAAGTTATTCTTTACGTGTCAATTCTTAAAGAATCACCCAAAGTCTTTAGTTTAATCTACATTCGTTTGTCTTTTGATTTTTTTTCTCAATTGGCAAATTCAAAAACTTCTCGATAGTTTTGCTTGTGGAACAAATCGATTACTCCCAATAATGGAGGTTACCCTTTTAAGGGCCCCAATACAAATCATCCTGGATCCACAACACTATACAAAAAACAACCTAGTTCCTCAAAAGTCAAGCAAAAACTTGTATAATACAATTTTTTAAAAAAATAGCCTGAATTTTTTTCACTCTATGAATTCATAAATTATGTTTTTTAGCTTAAAACTCCAATTGTGAAATGCTAAATGCTAAAGTATAAATAGGGTGAAAAAGTTCATTTTTCGAATAATAGTGATTAGGTTAATGAATAAGTCAGGTTGATTAATTAAAACTACTATCTCTCATATTTTGTTCCGATCATTTCTATTTTCTGAATCCAAGATTAGGGGAAAAAGGGATCCCACATAAAATCTCGAAATTAACAATTTTACTATCCTTTTTATTTCCAGAAGCCAAACTTCTATCAGTAAATAAACTCTGCAGCCCTTCCAAACCACTTCGAAATCCTTGAAATCTATTTACAATATTTGCACATTTTGAATAATTTACATTTTGCCGGGAGTTAACTGTGAATTTTAGAAATGAATCACAAGTTTTTTAAGGGTTGTTTATGACTGATATACAATATGATGTTGTGGTAATCGGAGGCGGAATCGTAGGTTTGGCCACCGCAATGAAATTGGCGGATCGCGGCCAACACAACAGCGGAGTCATTCATTCAGTACTTTATTATCAACCAGGATATTGATATTTCACTTGAGGTAATTTATTTCAGAATTGGCAGTAGGAATTAAACTGAGCTATTCAACCATAACTGCTGTTGAGTCTTCAAGCTGTTCTGATCCTTTTTCAAACTCACCGACAAGTAACTGAACCGCTTCACGAACTTCAGGATGCTGCCTCTCAATGATCGCCGGATGTTTGCCTGAATTTAGATATTCTATTGCCACATTATAAGGGATATAAAAAACATCAGACAAATTTATCGTTGACTTTATATGATTGATCGAATCAATGATATTATCCAAATTGCAAGCACGAAATGAAACTTTAAGTAATGTTCGAATCAGTGGAATCATATGGTACAAGTGCAAATCAGCCGCAGAGATGATTGAATTAAATATAGTAAACAAATTGGTAATGTGATTATTTTCAATTATTCGTGCCAAAGCAGTAGCCGCACTGCCATGCTTAATTGGATCTTCATCTTTTAAACATTCGATAAGAGAGGATACCGCATGGTCTGATCCGATTCGCACCAACGCCTTTACCGCACTGCGGCGATTAATAGGATCTTCATCTTTTAAACATTCGATAAGTGGGGAAACCGCCTGATCTGATCCGATTCGCCCCAATGCCATTGCTGCTTTGCCTCGAACATTATGGACCTCATCTTTTAAACTCTCAATTAACGAATCAACTGCTTGATCTGACCCAATTTGCCCTAATGAGATTGCCGCACTCATGCGCACATTGTGTGCCTCATCTCTTAAACTCGCAATTAACGAAACGACTGCTTGGTCTGATCCGATTTGCCCCAATGCCGCTACTGCACTGTCACGTACATTATCTCCCTCGTCTCTTAAACTCTCAATTAACGAAACCACTGCCTGATCTGATCCGATTCGCCATAATGCCATTGCCGCACTACGTCGTACATTATATGCTTCATCTTTTAAACTCTCAATTAACGAAACGACTGCTTGGTCTGCGCCGATTCGCCCCAAAGCCGTTACCGCACTGGTGCGTACACTGTCTGCCTCATCTCTTAAACTCGCAATTAACGGATCAACTGCTTGATCTGATCCGATTCGCCCCAATGCCTTTGCCGCACTGCCTCGTACATTATGTGCCTCATCTCTTAAACTCTCAATTAAGGGAACGACTGCTTGATCTGATCCGATTCGCCCCAATGCCGTTGCCGCCCTGCGTCGCACATTATATTCCTCATCTCTTAAACTCTTAATTAATGTTCCTACTACTTCATATGATTTACTAAAGCCTAATGCCCTTACACAATGTTGTCTCCGAGTGGCCGACTTGCTATTTTTAAGAATCACAATGATATCTTTGATGACTTCTTTTTCTGCAACACGTCCTAATAAGAGCGCGGCAAATCTAATTTTGCTTGGATTATTATCATTTCTCAGGATTTGCAACATTTTATCTAAAGTCTCTTCTCGCGGAATCAACTCCGTTCGATTGGTTAATTTATCCATGGTTTTGCAATAGAAATCATATGCTTCATTTTTTCTACCGAGTTTATCCAATGCTACTGCTTGATTGAAGAGTGGTTCTATGTCTTTAGGTTTTAGTTTCGCAGATTTTTGAAATGCCAATAACGCCAACATATCCATTCTGAAATTGCTCGCGAGAAAATAACCTTTCCTCAGCCAATAATCTCCGTCGGAGTCAAACTCTTCGTCTAGCTTCGAAAATTCCTTTGTGACATAGTTCTTTCCGTACAATCCCGCCATTTTTCCTATTCGGTCGAATTCTCTTTCATATTTTTCAGATCCTTTGGATATCGCTGAAATATACATCATAAATTCAGAAACGTCCTGAACTTGTCTTTCTCCTTCCTGGACATTTTCCATAAATTTTTCATCCAGTTCATCCCAAATCTTGTCCCTCTCTTCTTTGGTTGAATACCAGTTGGAGAAAAATTCAAGTAAATAATGCACAAATCCTCTGGCAGAACGAGAATGATTCATCTGGTGCCAGATACGGAAAAAGCGTTCGGGTATGATATAAACCGTTTTCTTAAGCCGCCTTTGCTCGCGGCGGATGTAGCCCGCTTTTTCCAGGCGCAGCATAAGGGTGCGCACCAATTTTGGCTGCATGCGGGATTTCCTGGCAAGTTCCGTTGGCGTGGCGCCTTCATGCATCAAGGCCATGATTTCCAGAAGTTTGGCTTCTTGTTCAGGTACATCCTTCATGCGATCCTGGTAAAAAGGGGTGAGCTGGTCCAGCAAATGGTCAAGATCCGACTTAATATCAGTAATATTATGGTTGGCGACCAGGTCATAAAGCATAATCGTGAGTCTCGGGTTGCCGCCGGTAAAATGATATAGTGCCTGAACCTGAGATTGGTATTGAGACAAATTTTCCAAAAAGGATTCCTTTTTTTCCAAAACTGCCAATTTTTCAATCATTTGAAGTTGTTCATCCGGTGTTAATTCATTGAGTGGATAGGCATGAAAAAAATCGAATAAAGGTTCTTCCGGTTCTGTCACGGCATTTAGAAAAGTTGGCGAAGTGCAGATAACGTTCAGCCATTCTTCTTCAATGAGCACTTTCCGCAATAGGTGAACATCCCCTCTTTTCCGCATCTGCCCTTCAAAAAGCCGGTTGACATTTTCAAGCATCAACAAAATGCCGCAACCATTCTTTTTGTGGTAGTTTCTCAAGGCGTCCAAAGCAAAATCGATGACTCTCTCATCATTGTCATCAAAAGCTATCCCCGCATGGGCATCTAATAAATTTCTATCCTGTGTCTCATCTGACAAAATAGATAATGCCTCAAGAAACAGATCTGAAAGTTTCGTAATCTTATACGACTCTTCAGTTAGAGATAAAGGATACCATTTCTTTCGAAGTTCAGGACTTTGATGTATTCTATGTTCAATAATTCTTACAATGTAAGATTTGCCAATCCCCCTTGGTCCAATAATTAAATAATGTTGTCGACTGGCACCAGACTGCCAGCGTTTCAACTTATCAATAATTTCAGTTATCAAAGGTTCCCTGGCAACTAATATCGCTTCAAGATTTTCTCCAGGAGTACGATGAGGGCGATAAAGATGAATACTTGACATTTAACCTACTCCTGAAAACCATAATGGTTTTTCCACCATAAGCGAATCACACGACTATGAAATGAATAAAAATGATCCCGTGATACAACATAAAAATCATTATCAAGTTTGTTCATTAGCTGCAAAAAATTTTCTTCATCAATCGTAGTAGGCTGAAGATTTAGGGTTTTAAGATATATTTGGTACAGTGTATTCTTACTAACACTTTTCTCGCTTTTTGATAGAACACCAAGAATGGACTTCGCCGCAATCCTTTCGGAATCCGAATAGTAATCGCTTATTCTTGAGCGATACTGGTTAAAAAAAGCAGAAGCTGCTCCTCCCAGTAAATCATCTGAGAAAGCCGTAAATATCATATCACTTGTAATTTTCTTTTTGGTGGTCCTTTGCTTCACAATGATAGAGGACAACAAAACAGCAAGTAAATATGGAATAGGCTCGCCAACCAATATTAAAATTTCTTCAACTAAATTTTTGCTTAGTTTAAGTTTTCTTGACTCAAAAATAAGATTTATGTACTCTTTTGCTACCTTCGGTTTAAACGGTTTAAGTCGAATAATTGCAAGGTCATTGACTGTATCCACGAGACTGTATCCATCCAAAGTTGATATCAGGTTAATCGAACCCCCAATTACGAACCTGGTTTGTGTTTCCGGAGCAATCCTGGCAGCACGAAACCACCTGAGCAATTGTTCCATTTCCTTTTTGTTGGTTTTCGCAATTGTATTGATCATGACTGCAAATTCATCGATCATGAGAAGTAACCGTGGGCCATCCTGCGACAATAGGGACATAATCCTTTCGCCATAAGACAACCATTTCTCTGAAACATCAGTTTTTTCCCGGAGGTTTACTTTTACTCCCCCGACATCGATGGCTTCGGGTAAATTACGAAGAAAATTTCCAAAACCTTTTGTTCCTTGCCAAACTTCAAACATCATTTTCTTTATTTGTGCATCTCGCAGCAACATTGCAATGAGTTCAATCATGAAATTTGCAGCGCTGTTGATGGCTTCAACATCTATATAAAATGGCTTAAATTGGTTACGCGGTGCATCTAATAATTTGAACATTGCACCCGTTTTGCCAAATCTTCGGGGAGCGACAATCAATACATTGTCATTTTCCAATTTCGACCAAATATTTTCAATGAGTTCATCCTGGCCAAAATAGTCTTCGCCTCTTGGTGGACTGCCAATAATTAATTCAGGCATAATCTAAACTCCATAAGTAACCTGTTTTTGTTGCGCAACAAATTTGTTGCGCAACTATCTTGTGTTATTATAAGAAATTATACACGACAATGCAATGTTAATACATTTTTTTTTGACTGGTTTTACTCGGGAATGATCTATTCACTAAAAATCTCTTTTATTTCAAAGCATGTTCCGAACTTAAATTCTTGATAAAGAACAATAGATTTTCTATCTAATGATAACTATGAACGATAATAAATATGATATTGCAATCATTGGTGGTGGGCTTGTAGGTTTGGCCACCTCGATGAAATTGGCCGATCGCGGCAAAAACTCGGTGCTTGTCCTGGAAGCGGAAGATAAAATCGCACAACATCAGTCCGGCCACAATAGCGGAGTCATTCATTCCGGACTCTATTACCAACCAGGCTCTCTGCGTGCAATCAATTGTGTTTCAGGGCGTATGAAATTATATGATTTTTGCGAACTGCATAACATTCCATATGAACGATGCGGTAAGCTCGTTATTGCAACTAACCAGGATGAACTGAACGTATTATCTGAGCTGCAAAAAAAAGGGGTTGCGAACGGATTACAGGGGATCAGGAATCTTGATAAAAATGAGCTGAAAGAGTTTGAACCTTATGCTGAAGGGATTGCAGCTTTGTTAATTCCCGATACCGGCATCGTTGATTTTCAAGAGGTAGCAAAAAAATATGCAACATTGTTTGGAGGGTTTGGTGGAGATATCCAAACGAATGCAAAACTTTTTCAAGTCAAAGTTGAATCCTCACAATTAAATCTTGCGACAACTGCAGGTGATTTTGCTTGCAAGTATTTGATCAATTGTGCCGGTCTTTATTCAGACAAAGTGGCGCAAATTTGCGGTCAGAAACCTGATCTAAAAATTATTCCCTTTCGTGGGGAATATTATGAGTTAACGCATGAAAGCGAATATCTTGTTAAAAATCTGATCTACCCGGTTCCTGATATTCGATATCCGTTTCTAGGAGTCCATTTTACCAGGATGATAAATGGTGGCGTAGAAGCCGGACCCAATGCAGTCTTAGGCTTGAAGCGGGAAAGTTACAGCCGGTTCAGCTTTTCTCTATCAGATACTTTTGAAATATTAACCTACAAGGGTTTTCAACGGATGGCTGGAAAATATTGGAAAACCGGACTAGCCGAGTTTAAGCGATCTTTTAGTAAACGAGCTTTTGTTAAATCTCTGCAAAAACTCATTCCCGAAATCACATCAAAAGGCGTAGTTCGTGCAAGATCCGGTGTTCGTGCAATGGCAATTGGGCCAGATGGACAATTGATTGATGATTTCCAAATCATGGAGTCGGAGAGAATGATCCATGTTCTCAACGCCCCCTCTCCTGCTGCCACAGCTTCCATCAGCATTGGTGAAGCGATTGCTGAAATAGCATTCAACAATTTTGGATTGACTTCCAAAAATAAATAAGATTAGGACAAACTTTCAAGGGTACAATTCAAACTTTATCTAACAAACGTATGTGAAAATTTCAACAAGACCGCCCTATTCTGACTGCGTGGCAAACGTGGTAAAAGCTCATCCTCCGGATTTAATGTCGTGTTGATGTTCTCGTTGTAAACCAGGTACAGATCACTGCCCTCGGAAGGATTATATCGCAAGCGGACATTCATGGCCAGTTCAGAAATATCACTGTTGTATTGAATAAATGAATTAATTGTCAATGCATGATTTATGGCTGTCCGAATTCGCATTCTGGTTAGATGTGCATTAAATAATTTTTGATTCGCCTCTATTCGATTGTATTCGTAATCGAATGTAAACGCAAGATGTTCATTTATCGTCCACGAGGGTGAGAAAACAGCTCGATACTGGTTTCCACCAAAATATTCACCGGCAGTTGCTCGCAAATTTACTCTAAAATCGTACCCGGCAGGTGAACCAAAGCTAAATTCAGCCAATTGAAAATTGTATATATCCGGCATGATTTCAACATCGCCGATATTAAAAGGTTCTCGAATTAATTCATGACGATGGCGCAAAGTTGCTCTTGCCGTTGCCCCGGATTTAAATAATCCATTCCAATTGAATTGGCTGTCAAAAGTTTCCAATTTGCGGGTTGAGGTTGCATCCCAAATGAAACTGGTTCGATTCGTAATTGAATGATTTTGCAATTTATTTTTTGTGCCCGGAAACCAGGTATATTGCAGCCTGCCCCCAAACCTGTCTACGCCATTCCGGGTTAAAAATCCCAGGCCAGGATTAAACTGGGAGCCATAATGAGAAGCCGATGTACCGAAAGAAAATCCCCTGCGAATGCGCCGCTGCATGGTTACAGAAGCATACCAGGTTTCCGAAAGATCTACATTATTCTCATAACTTTGACTAAAGTGAATTTTCAGGTATTGCGGACCAATTACTCGAATATCTCCATCCAATCCTATGGCGGTATTGTGATTTCCATCAGGGCCGGTTCGTGAAGTTAACAAACCACCGATAAAGGAACCTCGTTCAAAGACTTCACGCCTTAAACGAAAGACACCAAAGTTTTCCGAGTGGATGTCTGTATTATCAACAACTGCTTTATCGGCCTGCATTTCAATCAATCCCATTTCCCAACCGCCTATTCTCCCAGTCAATCGAACGCCGCCCAGAATGGGGACCTGTTGTCCATCAACAATACCAATTCTCCGACTCTGGAATAAGCGCTGCCGTCCACCTGGGAATCGGAAAGTAAACAAATCAGCACGCTCCTGAAAAAAATCCCGCTTCTCCGGAAAGAATAGTGAAAACCGGGTTGTATTGATGCGTTGGTCATCTACTTCGACCTGGGCAAAATCGGTATTTACCGTGAGATCCAAGATGAGGTTACTGGTAATATTGTACTTAACATCCAGCCCTATGTCTTTTTTCCAATCTTTATTCAGATCATAAGCAGATTCATCCTCTCGCAATGTGTTGGATTTGTTAAGACCACCAATGGTATATGGCTTAATGTATAGAGGCGTTTGAGAAGAAATTTTGTCAAATTTAATATCCAGGGCCTGGCTGGGCTTCACTGCGCTGTTTTGCCATTTGTTTGGGATAGCAGGATAAACATTGTATTCAACATTCCGGGCAATGTAGCGCCAAAGAATCAAACCCATTTCAACAGTTTCATTCTTGCTTTCAAATCGTAAACTTGAAAATGGGATACGCAGCTCTGCCGTCCAACCGTTTTCATCTATCAGAACTGATGCATCCCAAAAAGCATCCCATTCGGCATTCCAACCACGGCCAAATCCCTCGCCATCATTAGAAACGGTTACATCAGTACGAACTCCTGCAGGAGTCACGATAAATCCGTAGGCTGTGCGATCGTCATTGTAAGTATCCAAAAGGATGCAGATTGCATCCTGGCCCGGAGAATAAGAATCCCTTTCTAAAGTTCGTGCTAAAATTTTTGAAATATTTGACTCGTATACTTGCGCCGAAAGATAAATATACTCATCGTCATAAACCAATCGCATGATCGTTTTTTGTGACGGATCGGCACCTTCGTCCGGTGTTTGCCGGTACCAGGAATTGATTGGAGTGGCTTGTTGCCAAACCTCCTCATTTAATCGACCATCAATTTTGATTTCCAGATCACTGATTCGAAGTGGTGTAAAAGAAGGCGTCTCCCCGGAAAAGGCTAGAAAGGGGGACACACTAAACAAGAATAGAAAGTTGATTACACCTAATATCAAATTCACAGTAATTGTGAAAGTGTTGTATTTAATGTTTTTCATTATCTGTTCTTATATTCTTTAGATAAAACCGAATTATAATAAATACAAAAATCTATACTGGCAGTCAAGCATTTACTTTATTTAATTTTTAATTTGTGAAATCAAGAAAATCAGGACAATCTAGGTTCAGACAATTATAAAAGGAGTAAAGAAAATGATTGTCAAAACCAAATCTCCAGTCAATTTTATCCGCTCTTTTAATGATTCTGCTTTCTGTATATTAATTTTAATCACAGCATTGCTTTTCTCACCTGAGCAAGTTTATGCCCAGGCAAAATTTGACATCATCATCCGAAACGGTCGTGTACTGGATGGATCCGGCAATCCCTGGTTTCGAGCGGACATCGGGATCAATGGAGATCGGATAACTGCATTGGGAAACCTGGTTAATGCTCAAGCACAATTTGAGATCGATGCTACCGGATTATATGTAACGCCGGGATTCATCGACAGCCACTCTCACACTGCCGGAGGACTCACTTCCGAAGACCGAAGTCACGCCCAGCCGCTTCTTGCCCAGGGTATTACCACGGTTTTCATTAATCCGGATGGCGGTGGACCAGTAAATATTGAAAAGCAAAGAGGGAACCTTTTGAAACATGGACTAGGAATCAATGCTGCTCAACTGGTTCCACACGGTTCGATCCGGAGACAGGTTATTGGGATGATTGATCGGCTATCTACTGAAACCGAGCTAAAGCAAATGAAAGAGCTGGTTAGGAATGCGATGGAAGCAGGAGCGTTTGGACTATCCAGCGGACCTTTTTATTCGCCTGGAAGCTATTCGGATACCAGAGAATTAATAGAAATAGCTAAGATTGCATCGAAGTACGGCGGCGTTTATACCAGCCATATCCGCGATGAATCCAATTATACCATCGGCGTTGTAGCAGCCGTGGATGAAGTGATTCAAATATCTCGTGAAGCCAACCTCCCAGGAGTTGTGACTCATATTAAGGTGTTGGGACCGCCGGTTTGGGGTTATTCCATGGCTGTTGTACGCCGTATTGAACGAGCTCGTAAACAAGGCTTGGAAATCTATGCGGATCAATACCCATATATTGCATCTTCTACCGGGCTTGGCGCAGCACTCCTGCCCCGTTGGGCACAAGCCGGTGGACGAGATTCGCTCATCGCCCGTTTCGAAAACCCGGCAACTATGGCCAAAATTAAAACTGAAATGATGGAGAATTTAGCTCGGCGTGGTGGCGCCGATCGTATCTTATTCCGGCGGTTTCAACCGAATCCTTCCATCGAAGGTCGAACACTTGCCGAAGTGGCAAATGATTGGCAAATGAATCCAATTGAGGCATCCATCAAAATGTTTCGCAGTGGAGGTCCGTCCATTATTTCCTTCAATATGAATGAGGATGATGTAAAAACCTTCATGATCCAATCCTGGACGATGACCTCTTCTGATGGCGCTTATCCAAAATGGGGCGTGGGCGTTCCCCATCCACGCGCTTTTGGCACTTTCCCTCGCAAGATCCATAAATATGTTTTAGAGGATAACGTCCTTG
>CAYXGW010000112.1:0-19805 GCA_964464595.1 uncultured Deferribacteres bacterium | reverse complement strand
TATCAGAAATTGAATCAACTAATTGCAATGCGGTTGGACCGATAATAACGCCGGTTAACAAAAAGCCGATTACCGGCGGTATCCTGAATTTAGACAAAATCAGAATGATCAGGATGGCTAAAAATAAGATTAGAATAATGTCTTTGAGTAAAATCATGCTTTAATAGTTTTTTATGAATAATCCTGTTTTTATCAAATATATATTTAAATGAGAGAATTCATACTTTTCTCGCCTCTTTCATAAGAATGTTTCAATACAAAAATATAGTTCACACAAATGTAATACATATTGCCATAATTATATGGAATCATTTGTGCCTCTATTCTATTATTTGATCAAATCAAATACAGAACTGTAATTCACACAAATGTAATACATATTGCTATAATTATATTGAATTATTTGTGCCCCTATTCTATTATTTGATCAAACCAAGTTAATTAATTGTTTTCTTGCAAAATTTGTTGAACCCGGATTTAAGGAGCTTTATTAATGCCTCTGACTAGACGATTTATGCTGACTTTACCAGAACGGATAATTAAGGAGATTGAGGTAATTAAAAAGGAAATAGACGAGTCATCTTTATCGACCATTTTGAGGCATGCAATATCTCTCTATTTGGTTTTGTTTAGAAGAAGAAAACAGGGGTTTGAGGTTTGTATCATTAGGGGCAAAGAAATCAAAGTCATTGAAGGCGCCGAGTTCTTTCCAATGCAAAGTGTGTCGGAACAAGAATTAGAGGATGTCAAAACATAAAAAAATGGCATTAAGATTGCAAAGGTAACTGAAGTCTTAGCACATAATGAAAGTCATTGACAAATGCCAAATATCATGTTTTAAATTTGAGTTGTTTTTTGAGTAAAGAACAATTTTGTTTTAAAATGAAATAATGTTTATTCTACCATATAATATGACTTGATTAAATTTCATAACTACCTACATAATATCTTAATTATTTTCTCTTTTTTTAGCCCAATTGTTTCACATTACCAACATTATCTATACTGGGTATGTCTACAAAGCACTTCGGAGGTAGGCAAACTCATGTGTTTAGGCATTCTTTTGCTGTTCATATGCTTGATGCTGTGCAAACCCAGGATTCCGTCAAAGATCGACTTGGCCATCTATGCTCAGATATCGAATTATAAGCGGGAAGCGATTGGTAAAGAAATGGAACGAGCGCGAGAAATTGTCAGCTTCTGTTAGGATAACTCAAGCGGAGATTAAAATTGTTGAGAATTCATTATGATTAACAAATTTAAAAAAGGCTCGGAATGGCGGAGGTGGGATTTACATGTTCACACAAAGGGAACAAGGAAAAACGATCAATTCAAGAGTGAAACTTTTGATGACTTCTGCATAACTCTATTTCAGAAAGCGTTGGAAAAAGGGATTGCGGCTATTGGTATTACTGATTATTTCAATATTGATAACTATATTAGAGTAAAGGAATTTATAAGTAATATTGATTCGTGTGCTGATTTTAATGATGAAGAAAAAAATCAAATAAAGCGTTTCTTTATTCTCCCCAATGTGGAACTCCACATGCTTCCTGTTACAGATAGAGGTAAACTAGTAAATATTCATTGTATATTTAATCCGGAATTTTTGCCATCCTTGGAAAATAATTTTTTTGGATCAATTGAATATTCTGCTGGATCGGGTAAAAAATACAAAATGAATAAGCAGGGATTAATTGATTTAGGCAAGTCTTTAGATGCTACTGTGGTTGGTGAAGTGGCATATCAAAAAGGCATTGATTCTTGTTGAAGAAATGATTGACGGACCGGGAGAGGGAGAAGATTATCATTGGAATAAAATAGAGGTAGATTATTCTATTGAGTGGGACAATGGACAGTCAAATTATGAAAGTCCTGGGAAAATTGTTTACATCCCCCAAAACTATTTATTCAAGAAAAGTAAAGATTCAAATGAAATCAAAGAAAAAATAAAGCCAGTTTTGTTTAAAGTTCTCCCTGATTTTAAAATTAGGTATGAACAAGCGATCAGTAATATAGATACATATAATCAACAAATCTCTTTTAATATTGATGATTGGTTTGATCTGTCTGAATCTATTAAATCACTTGGTGACCAATTAAAAGAATTAGGAGATAAAAACTCTATTGAAAAAGAGAAAGAAGAGGTTGAGTTAAAAATTAACGATTTGAAAGAGAAATATCAGTTAAGCGATGAAGATTTAAAACAGTATAAAGAAATAAGTGCTTCATATTCAAAAAATTCTGGTAGAATAGATGTGATAAAGACAGAACTCTCTCAAATATTTGTCTCCGAAAAACAACAATTTTTTAGTGAAATAAAGATTGCTCTTACTCCAGCGTTGACAAGTTTACCAAAGGGACTACAAGAAAAAATTAACACGATCCTAGAGAAAACAAAAGTCACTGTCCTTGAGGAGGTAAATAAACAAGTTATAGAGCATAAAAACCTCATCGAAAAAGAGAAAAAGGCGGCAGAAGAAAATATAACAAAAATTTATGATGACAATAAAGAACTTATTGAAAAATATCAGAGAAATATTGAGATAGAGGGGCAAGTTAAAAAATTAAATGAGTATAACGAAACTATTGAGAAGCTTAATGACGTAGAAGAAGAAAAGAAAAATTCTAAGGATAAATTAAGTAATTGTGAAATTGCTATCAAATCGTCAATTGATCTAAGAAAATCACAAATTAGCGAATTGGTAGCCTATATAGAAAATGCAGACCCAAATATACTTGAAAGCATTAAGTTTGGCGTGGAATATGGCTTTGATGATAATCTAGAGGAAGTTACTCAAAGAATTAATATTAGAGATAAATCTAAATTTATTGGAAACAGTCAACTAAAAATTAATGATATTAGAGAAAAACCAGGTGAGTTTTTGTCTGCTGTTTATTCGGGAGAGCAAAAGATTATTGCGGGAAATGAAGAGAAGTTGGTTGCTAAGGCTGTTTTATCTCTGACAGAAAAAATTCTTTTTAATGCCGAAATGGAGGGTGATAAAATTGGTGGATTTACTGAACCTACAATGACACCCGGGAAAAGAGCGTTGTTTTTTTTAAGATTAATTGTAGGTGAATCCGAAGATACTTGGCCGCTGTTGATCGATCAGCCGGAAGATGATTTGGATAGCAGGTCTATTTACGACGACATTGTTCCATTCTTAAAAAGAAAGAAAAAAGAACGACAAATTATCATGGTAAGTCACGATGCAAATCTTGTTATAGGGTCAGATTCTGAGCAGATTATTGTTACTAACAGACACGGAACAGATAGAAAAAATGCTAACGAAAGACAATTCAATTACCTTACTGGTAGCTTGGAATATTCAAAAACAAAAGACGAGGAGTGTGCCGATACTCTTCAATCACAAGGTGTCTGTGAACACGCATGTGAAATCCTTGATGGGGGTAAGCTCGCATTCGAACAAAGAAAAAATAAATATAACATTAAATAATTATATCATTGCATTATTATTGATGTAACCCCATCCCACTTCGGAGAGATATGAGACTTCAAGCCCCAGGTTCCATTTATGGGTTAATTTCTCATATCCTCCCGTGAACTCTCACAAATAAACGGTTTATGTGTCGGAATCAGCGGAACTAAGAATAATTTATTTGTGTGTTTTCTAGGGCAGCATTACACAGTTTTGCCCGCACAAACTATTTTAAATAGTTCTTTGAGTTCCCAAATATTTGGGAACTCAAAGAACCGTCTGTTTAATCCACTTTACCAGTTTCCTTGATCTGGATTATGATAAAAAAGTGAATCCGAAATACTAACCATGAAAGACTTGTCAGAGTTAGTATTGCAACTGATGAGATTATAATGTCCATTGTAGACCTCCATCTTATAAGTTCTTTTCGTTACAGTAACTCACTTTTACATCCACTATATGTATTATCGGCAGCATAAATATATTTCATTAACAATATATTAGTATCTGATCGACAGCATATTAGTATCTAATCGACCAAATATTTTGAATAATTAACAAGTGAGTAAAAAATTATTATTAAGGTTAGAATAAATCTGTTTTTGGCCTTTTGCTTCTTAAAATGGGTCTTGTAAAAGTATTTAGATATGTTGATCAAAAGTTGTATTCAGGAATGTTATAAAAATTATTCGCTCAAAATATTGAATCGAATATTATAATAGTTTTAGGTTTTATCTATTAATTTTATTTTGAAATGGTTATCAAACAGCAAGCCCCTCTTTGATCCCAAAAAAGTTCTACAATTTTCCCGGATTCACTTCATGCATAATAACGATGAGATTTAAATAATCTATCCGAATGTGTAACTTTGAAGGTATTTTATTGTAGTTAGAGTAGATAAAGGATAATCGTATTGTGAGTTTTTGAAGAAGCAAATTTTCAGCTCACAATTCGATCATTTTTTGGCCACAACAATATTAACCAGCTTATCCGGTATTACTATTATTCGTTTAATCTCTTTACTATTAATAAAAGACAGTACTTTGGGATGAACTAGCGCCATTTCCTCGAGTTTATCTTTAGAAAGACCTTTTTCCGCTTGCATGGATGCCCGTAATTTACCGTTAATTTGAAACACAATAGTTACGTTGTCATCTATAATCAGTGCAGGATCAAATTCGGGCCAATCCTCGTATGCAATTGATTTCTGATGACCCAATTTCTGCCAAATTTCTTCCGAGATGTGAGGGGCGAAAGGAGATAGTAATTTAATAAATATTTCTATGAAGGACATTGATAGAGCATCTTGCTGATTTAATTCTCTTAATAAAATCATCATTTGTGATATAGCTGTATTGAAACGCAGATTCTCAATATCATTTGTTACTTTTTTGATTGTTTTATGCAGAAGAGGTTTTAATTCTATATTTTGCTTATCTATTTGAATAAGAGATTTGACATTACCTTCTTCATCGATCACCAGACTCCAAACTTTTTTGAGAAAGCGATAGACACCCTCAATACTTTGATCATCCCACGGTTTTTCCTGATCCAGGGGTCCCATAAACATCTCATACATCCGAAGAGAATCAGCGCCATACTTTAGAATTAATTCATTAGGACTTACAGTATTACCAAGAGATTTAGACATTTTATCTATCTTGGTTTCCAATTCCTCGTCGGTCTCGGGATGGAATGGCTTGTTATTCTTCCAGACCACTTCAGATGAAATTACGTAGTGCACTTTCAACTCATCATTCGTATCCTTGGTAAAAGCTCGATTTGAATTTTCTTCAAGACGCCACACAACATTATCAAATGGCACTTTATTTCCGGATCCATTTCGATAATAACGATAGGTGTATCCCAAAATCATACCCTGGTTAAACAATTTCCGGAAAGGTTCTTTGGTAGATACAAAACCCAGGTCATATAATACTTTATGCCAGAAACGAGCGTAAATAAGATGCAGGACTGCATGTTCTGCTCCTCCGATATAAAGATCGACCGGCATCCAATATTTATCCTTGCCCAAATCACATAATTGCAGATCGTTTTGGGCATCTAAAAATCGTAAATAGTACCAACAAGAGCCGGCCCATTGGGGCATTGTGTTGGTTTCCCGTCGAAATGTGTTACCGTCTTCATCTTCAAAATGTACCCAATCAGTCAATTTGCTCAAAGGTGGTTCCGGTTTTCCTGTAGGTTTAAAATCAGTCATTTCAGGCAGTAAAACCGGTAGTTCATTTTCAGGAACAGCACGATGTGTCCCATCTTCACCGAAGATAATTGGAAATGGTTCGCCCCAATAACGCTGACGGGAGAACAACCAGTCACGAAGTTTATAGGCTATTTTGAACTCACCGATTCCTTTCTCTTCAAGCCACATTGCAATTTTTTTCTTGGCTTCATCAACCTCCAATCCATCGATGGAAAAGGACTTATCCTGGGTAGTGGAATTGATGAGAACGCCATTGGTTCGCTGAATGATTCCACCCTTAACGAAATCGCCACCTTCAATAACTTCAACTATAGGTAACTCATATTTAGTGGCAAACTCATAATCACGATCGTCATTGCAAGGAACACACATAATTGCCCCGGTACCAAAAGTTGCAATCACATAGTCGGCAATCCAGATTGGTATTTCCTTTTGAGTAACCGGGTTGACAGCATATGCTCCCGTGAAAACCCCGTTTTTGTCTTTTTGAAGATCTGTACGTTCCAACTCGGATCTTTTGCGGGCTTTTTCTTGATAATTTTTCACCAACGTCCCGTAATCCTTTGTTGTGATATCATCAACTAACTCATGCTCTGGCGCCAAAACCATAAATGTCGCGCCAAACAATGTATCCGGTCGAGTGGTATAAACCCGAATTTTACTATTATGCCCTTTGACACTGAAATCAATTTCCGCCCCTTCGGATTTACCAATCCAATTGCGTTGCATTTCTTTCAAATTTTCAGGCCAATCCAGTTCATCAAGGTCGTTAAGCAACCGTTCGGCGTATTCTGTTATTTTCAACATCCACTGCCGCATGGGACGGCGTTCCACCTTAAAGCCCTTCTCTATATATTCAGGTACCTCCTCATTTGCAAGGACAGTACCCAATTCTATGCACCAATTCACGGGAACGTCAGCGATATACGCCAATCCTTTATTATACAGCTGTAAAAATATCCACTGAGTCCATCGATAGTATTTTGTATCCGTAGTATTAATTTCACGATTCCAATCATAAGAAAATCCCAGAGATTTGATTTGCTTTTTCATTATCTCAATGTTTTCTTGTGTGGTAAATTTTGGATGTTTACCGGTTTTAACAGCAAATTGTTCAGCAGGTAAACCAAATGCATCCCAGCCTATTGGGTGCATAACATTGAATCCCTTCATTCGTTTATAGCGTGCGGTAATATCCGTTGCGGTGTAGCCTTCGATATGCCCTACGTGCAATCCTGCCCCTGAAGGATAGGGGTACATATCCAGCACATAATACTTGGGTTTATCAGAAAAATCTTCAGTCCGGAAAGTTTGGTTCTCTTGCCAGAATTGTTGCCATTTTTTTTCTATTTGCAAGAAGTTGTATTGCATAATTGTGATATCCTTTAGTACTAATTCAAATCCCATTTTTTGTACATTCGCCAGTTCAAAGGATTTGTTTCTGTATTACCTCTGTTCAAGATTTCTCTCCCTGGCAACGGGTAATACCATCAATTACAGCAACTATTCAGCCTCCGGCGCTGACGGCCTCCTCGTCCAAAGCTCAAACAATGGCCAGGAATATTTCTCACGTGATTAGAGAATTATAAGGATAAAATAATTATTCTTTAGATTCAATTAGTACTTGATATAACTTAAATTAGTACTATTTATCAAAATCACTTTTTCAAAATTGCCAATCCTTCTTTCACGCCGAAAAATTTTTCAATCTTTATTGTTTGGGTTTCATTCAAAATTACGATAAGATAATCCCCGATTTCAATGAGAGTATCGTTCGGTGGCAGTTTTAACAAGGTTCTTTTATTGTCCTGGAATTTACTAATGCCGAGCAGAAAACAATTAAACCTGTTCTTAAAATTAAAAAAAACCTCGCCAAATTTCTGATTGACATATGGATTTTTTTCTAATACCAGGTATTGTTGTAAGTCATATTGATCAGATGATTTATTGCCGGACATTAGGTCAGTAGTGAATTCTGCGACATCCGGTTCGAAAATATAACTGGCGACTAATTTAGAGGCAATTTCGTTTTTGGACAATACATATGTTACCCCGGCGCTTTGGAATGTGTCTCTTAAGTCGACATTTTCCAGGATAACGGTAAAATTTAAATCTGTAAATTCCTTTTTGAGATTTAAAATAGCAATTAGCTTTTCAGCATCGTTCTGTAGATTAACCAAAACCATATATGCGTGGTCAAGATTTGCTTTTCTAATGCAATTGTAATTATTGAGTTCGGAATATAATACAAAAATAGATTTATAAGGAAATTCCTGGGGAATTAAATCGATATCATCCCTTTTGTCGGTAATAATCGCAATTTCTCTCTCGGCATTCAGCAATTGTTCAGTAATTGATTTTGCGAATGCATCCCAGCCAAGAATGACTATATGATTTTTAAACTTAGTTCCTTTAAGTCCCATTTTCTTCACTTCTCTTTTTTCATTTAGTTTTTCTGTTATATTTCCAACAAGCATTCCTAAGATTGCCAAACTCCCTAAGACAAAAGTTAAACCAATAATTTTACCTGAAGGTGAAACCGGGTAAACATCGCCATATCCTACTGTTGTAAGTGTGACGATGGAATACCAAAATGCGTCATAAAAGTTATGTATACTGGAATCCGTAGCTTGCCGCTCCAGCGAAACAAGAACCAGCAATAAAACAAAATATGTTACTAGAATGAAAACAACCCATGTAACTATGTTTATTTTCTTTAAGTATTTTCGAGGCAACGATTATCCTGTGAATATGGAAAAAAATTCAGCCATTGGCTTTTAGCTCGCCTTTAGCTTACTGATGAGATTTTTTGTTCTATGTTTAACGATTGCAATACCTTCCTACCCAATATTCAGAGTCCTAAACTTCTCACTTAATCCCGAATAGTCTGGATGCCAATAGTTAACAGTTATTAGAATTTCGATATTAGGAATTATTTCACCAGGCTATTCCATAATCTTCACCGTAATTACTTGCACCTCCCCAGAACGATCCGTGCTCCCAATCGAAAAAGATAGCTGTAATAGGACCGGATGTTCTTTTCCTGAAATTTAATCGGTATCCCATATCTACCAATTTAGATCGTACCCATTGCGGAACTTGTTCATTCAAGGTTAACCTTCCAGGCGTGGCATCATGCTTACCAAAAGAGCTTTGCATCTGGAAACTCGTTATATTTGCCGCTTCACAGGCTTCCTGCACATTCATGCCGAATTCCACCACATTCAAAAAGAATTGCAGCAAGTTTTGATCTTGGGAATCGCCGCCTTGCACAGCAAAAGACAGGTATGGTTTGCCATCTTTCAGAGCCATAGCGGGTGTTAGGGTCGCTCGCGGTCTTTTACCTGCAACCGGCAAGTTGTATGGATTTTTGGCTTCATCAAGGACAAAGCTTTGCATTCTCTGGCTCATTCCGATACCCGTATTCCCGGCTAAACAAGCCGGCATCCAGCCGCCGCTGGGAGTTACAGAAACCACCCAACCTTCTTTATCAGCTGCCTGGATGGAAGTCGTTCCTGCATAAAATCCTTCTTCGTATTCGGTTTTTTCTTTTTCGCTAAGCGCAGCAACAGTTACCGTGTCTACATTCGACCACTTTTTGAGGAGATGCAGATATGGATTTTTTTTGCCTTCAAACGGATACGGATCGCCTGGTTTGATGTCCGGGTTATTCTTCTCCCAATCGATCAATTTCATCCGTTCTTTTGCGTATTCTTTAGAAAGCAATCCCTTAATTGGCTCTTCGGGTGGATAATAGGGATCGCCGTAATAAAAATCACGATCGGCAAAAGCAAGATTCATGGCTTGATAAAGAGCATGGATATATTTCGTACTATTAAAACTCATGGCGCTCAAATCCATATTTTCCAATATGTTAAGCGCTTGCAGCATTACAGGACCCTGAACCCAGGTCGTTAGTTTGTAAACTTCAATTCCTTTATAAGTCGTCATTACCGGTTCTTCGATGTAGACTTGCCAGTTGGCTAAATCTTCCAAAGTGTGTAATCCGCCTTGTTCTTGTGAACCACGCACAAATTCTTTGGCGATATCGCCTTTATAGAAACGATCGTAGGCTGCATAAATAGCTTCTTTTCGAGACTTTCCTGCAGATAAAGCCTTTTGCTCGGTTTCAACGAGTTTCTTCAAAGTGTTCAATAGATCTGTTTGTTTGAATATTTCACCAGCATAAGGAGCCTCATGTTCTTCACCAAGATGTGGAAGGAACACTTTCTTCGAATATGGCCACTTTTTAATGCGATCTTTTCCTCTTTCGATAGCCCTGACAAGTTGTGCTTCAATCGGATAACCCTCGGCCAATTGCATGGCTGGTTCCAGAACTTGTTTGAGGCTCATGCTGCCGTACTCGGCGAGCATTACCATTAATCCGCCAGGTGTCCCTGGTGTAACGGCAGCCAATGGTCCGTAAGCAGGTGGGTATTTCATGCCCTTTTCTTTGTAGAATTCGGCTGTTGCCCCTGTTGGAGCAACACCTAGTGCATTGATACCGATTACCTTTTTTGTATGAGGATTGTAAATCAAAGCTTGTGTTTCACCACCCCAGCTTAATACATCATACATTGTAGAGGTGGCAGCGAGCATTGCGCAGGTTGCATCGATTGCGTTTCCACCCCGGTCAAAGATTTTAGCTCCGGCTGTAGCGCCCAATGGTTTACCTGTAATTGCTACCCAATGCCTGCCGTGAAGCACAGGTTTTTGTGTTTGCGCGATTAATTGCACACTCAATAAAAAGGATATCACAATAGTACAATAAACAAGTTTGCTCTTGGATGTCATAATAGACCTCCCGGGTTTGATTAAGTTTTATTACGTTAAATTCTAAGCTATGGCTTTGGCAGCCTTCCCGGCTCTAATGGAACCACCCAAGAGAACACCAACGACACCAGTAACCAAATTTGTAAGTTGGTACCAAAAGGGTTCATTACCAGCTGCCCAGATCATGTTTGCGATGGCAAACAGTATTAAAACTCCTGCTAAAATATAAGCATGTTTCATTTCCGATTGCTTGGCAATGAGAGCGGCCACGTACCCCGCGGCCGTTGTAAATACAAATCCGAAGGCGATACTGAACAGCATGAATCCCATGCTGGGTGTGGGCAGATTATCCGGATCCGGCATGCCAAACCAAATGAGAAATAAAATCATTATTGGGATAGCAAAGGTCAGGTAGCCGATTATAATCGCGAGAAAACTTCTTACCATATTTAATCCTTTCATAAGAAAGATTCTTAAATTTGAAAACAATATAACCATGCTGTCTTCATTTGGCAAGAAATTAATAGTTTTCGTTCATTTTGGAGCAATTACCTGGGTGGTCTGTTTTCATAAACTGGTGATGTATTTTTAATACGGAATTGTAGAATTGTAGTATTTGGTTTGTCTCAATTACCTCCCCTTATCACAGGCTGTTGTATAATGCGCTTATCAACCGAAATGTCATTCTGAACGAAGTGAAGAATCTCTTTGTTTTATTGAGTTAAGTATTCTAGAGATCCTTCGCTGGCGCTCAGGATGACATTTTTTATCTTTATCAGCTTTCTGCAACAACCTCCAAGGCGGGATCAGGATGACAACTTTATCATCTTTGGATGTATTCTGAAACAGCCTCTTAACAAGAAAGGAATTTCCCCTCTTTGTGTAAGGAGGGGCAGGGGAGATTTAATGATGCCTTGCAGACAAGGTCCCCCATAATTTGGTATGTACAAAAAAAATGGAGGGCATCAATCTGACGCCCTCCAAATCTAATTATTTATCATACACTTTTAACAAGGCCGACCATGTTCCCTTCCGGATCGGCAAATAAAGCAAAAGTAACCATGTTCGGGATTTCGGTTACCGGCACAACTGTTTTACCTCCCAGTCTTTCAATTTTATCCAGGTACGATTGTAGATCATCCACCTCTACATAAAACGTGACGTGGTTTGGGGCATCACCAGCGCTCCCGATTCCACCGCCGATTCCTTTATCACCGGCCTGGACAATACCATAATGCATCGGGTTATCCGCATTGATTTCCCAATCGAATGCATGGCTGTAAAAATCTTGCAATTTCTGACCATCTTGACCTAATACTTCAAAATGGATTACAGGATTTCCCATATCTTCCTCCAATATTTTGTTAGTGTTTTAGTGAATTACTGTTATTTTGAATGATCGATTTAATTTGCGAAGTTGATTGTGAAAGACAAAAGATACGATCATGAATTCATATTGTTTAGCTAAAATATTCTTAATGAATTATGAGGTTTAATAAAGACAGGTAAATAATTAATTTCATCGCTAACAAATGTAATTTATTGAAATTGGTAATTATTTGCTATTTTTTGAGGTACTTTGCAATCAGACCAAGTATTTCTCTTGAATAATATTGCGGTGATGCAGTTCATGGCCGGAAATTATATATGCTTTGGCTCGTACAGAAAAATTGAATCCGCTGGCAGTACCGCTTCTTCTCATTATTTCATCATCAAAGCTTTTGAACATGGTAACATTTGCACTTCGCAATAATCTAAATTCATCCAATATATTTGGTAATGACCGGGCATTGGTATTGCTATTTTCCACGTAAAAATTCTGGTCAAACGAGGGAAGGGGTGTAAGATCATTCCTGGCAAAACACATGGCCCGGTAAGAAAACATTCGTTCACCATCGATAAGATGACCTATGACTTGTTTTAAAGTCCATTTATCAGGCGCATAGCTAAACATGGCCTGTTCTTCATTAAGATTCTTTAAAAGCTCAAGAGTATCTTTTATCTGGTGTTCAAGGATCGTGGAAATATCTCCGTCGGGTACTAATTTGATATATGTATAATAATACTCAACATATTCAGATGGTTCAGGTCTGGACATAATTCATCCCTAATTTGTAATTGATTTCAAAAAGAAACTTAGTAACCCACGGCTGCGCCATCGTAACTTCGTGTATCCGCAGCTCCATAAATTACGCCATTTTCCCAATCTATATAGATACCCATAGCGCTTCCCTGGCTGCCACGGTAGCCAATACGATGTCCGTACATCTCAAACATTTTTTTAGTATCCGGAGAAAAACCATATCTTTCAAACCTTGTCACGTCAGGCAGCCATTGGTGGTGGATGCGTTCTGATTCGATTGCCATTGCTATGTTCATCTCGTGATCGATCACGTTGAGTATAACTTGCAGAACTGTGTTAATAATAGTTCGTCCGCCTGGACTTCCGATTGCTAATAAAGGTTTACCATCCTTTGCTACGATTGTTGGGGTCATACTTGAGAGCATACGTTTTTCAGAAGCGATTAAGTTTGGTGTTGTACCGATGATTCCGGTGCTATCCGTTCTACCAGGGATCGCGTTGAAATCGCCCATTTCGTTATTCAGCAAAAATCCTGCTCCTTCAACTACAATTCCGGAGCCGTAACCAAATTCCAGAGTATAGGTTAAAGAAACTGTATTTCCATCTTTATCGACGATTGAGAAATGTGTCGTTTCCATACTCTCGGAGATTTGATTAAACACTTCTGCTGTACTCTTCGAAGCCTGGTACATTTGAATATCTTCACGCAGTTCGGCAGCATATTCTTTTGAAGTGAGTTTTGCGATGGGCATGTTTGGATTAAAATCCGGATCACCGATATATTGGGCTCGATCTGAAAATGCCCGACGCATGGCTTCCGTAAGCAAATGCAAATAGTGAGCCGAATTGTGCTCGATTTTCTTGAGGTTATATCCTTCTAATATATTGAGCATCTCTACCAGCGCAATACCTCCTGAACTCGGTGGCGACATGGCGTAAATATCATAACCGCGATAAGTTCCATGAATGGGTTTTTGCTCTTTGGCCTCGTATTTTTCCAGATCCTCTTTAGTAATAATGCCATCATTTTCTTCCATGAATTTTACAATGAGTTCCGCGGTTTTGCCTTTATAGAATCCATCTTTGCCATTTTTTTGAATCCGCATTAAAGTGGCAGCCAGATCGGTTTGCCGCCAGGTATCATCTGCTTCATAGTCTTCGCTGCCATTTTTCATGAATACTTTTAGCGTGGATGGAAATTTATCTTTTGCGCGATTGGAAACATACTTCAAGCCCCGGCTCAATCCATAACTGATTTGAAATCCATCTTCTGCAAGTTTGATAGCAGGCGTTAACAGCTCCTGCCAGGACTTATTGCCCAACCTTTCGTGGGACAATTGAAGCCCGGCAACTGTACCAGGAACGCCGACAGCCAGAATACCGATATGATTGGATCTGTTTTTAACATTCCCATTCTCATCCAAATACATGGTTTCGGTTGAAGCAAGCGGCGCTTTTTCGCGAAAATTAAAGGCTGTGACCGTGCCGTCAATGCCATGATACACCAAAAATCCACCGCCGCCAATATTACCGGCGCTCGGATGCACGACAGCCAGTGCAAATGCGGTGGCTACGGCTGCATCAATTGCATTGCCGCCTTGCTTTAATATATCTCGACCAGCTTGTGACGCCAGGTAATGAGAGCTAACTACCATCCCCTCATTTGCTCGAACAGGGATTCGGCCACTTTGGGCAAACGAAAGTTGAAGCAATAGAGTGCTCAAAATGAAGAAAGTCATAAAGAAATGCAGGATTCTTTTTAACATGTTAAGCTCCTAAAATTAGACGAGTTCTATAAACCGTTAAAAAGCTAAGAAAAAAAACTGGAAATCACAACAACTCTTATAAAAGTTAGTCTTTTTTTACCAAATTAATTTTCTCTGAATTCGATATTAAGGTTAGAACAATTTTTCCGGTATTCGTATACTTCAAACTAAATTCAATAACCATTTAAATAAAAATCAGAAATGGAGGCAACGATGATGCAAACAAGACATTTGTGGATTCTTATTTTGTTTCTCATCCTTTGCTTGACTACAATCGGTGTCAACTTCGAATCAGAAACGCAGGAGTGGTTTTTCGGCATTCAAAAGCCGTTTGTTGGATTTCTATTTTTGATCTGCGCGTTTATTTATGAATATGTTATCAGGAAAAGAAATGGAGTAGCTAAATAGCTCCTCTTTATTAATTAGCCTGCATTATTCATAAATTCTGACACCAAGACTCAAAGACGCTAAAATTATATAACATTGAAAAACTAGGATTGTAAACTGAGTTTCTTTCGATTTATTTTATGAAACTTATTTTCTTCTTTATTTTCAATACTTTGTGCCTTTGTGCCTTTGTGCCTTTGTTACTTTGTTACTTAGTTACTTAGTTACTATGTGGTATGAATTGTTCAGGTTAATTAACTTCATTCGTTTTTATTATTATTTTTGTAACAATTATTTTTTCATAATTTTCATAGGGTAAAAGAAAGTTTATTCGTATTATTTAGTGCAACGCTAATTGTACTTATGAATCAAACTTTACCTTATATTATGAGTAAAAATTCAACAGCTTTTCTTCTAATTTTACTAATTTGTCTCTTGGGTTATACACAGGGGTTTGGTGCCAAAAAAATAGATATCGATTCGGTTCGTGTCACATTGGATGTGAAAAACGTCCCCTTGCGGGATGTCATCAAGATGTTGGTTGTTCAAACCAAATTACAAATTGTTTATAATGATGCTCTTGTCAAAGATATTAAAGTCAGTTGCAGCTATAAAAACATCACGTTGCGATCTGCTTTGGAAACCATACTAAAAAACACATTACTTACATTCCGGGCATTGAAAGATGGTCAGGTTGTAATTGTAAAACGCAGTTTAAAAAAACGCAATATAAAAGGATATATTAGAGATCGCAAAACCGGTGAATCTTTACCATATGCAAATATCATTGTTAAGGATACCAATTACGGGACAGCCTCTAACGTGAATGGATATTTTATCCTGGTAAACGTTCCTGGTTTCCCTTGCACCATAGAAGTTCATTATATTGGCTATCTAATTCAGGGATATAAACTGAGTGAGTCAGAAAACAATGAATCGATCACTATTTATATGCAGCCACAGGTTTTGCAAGGCGAAGAAATCATTGTTACGGCGGAGAATTCCCAGACTATGGAAGTGTCTGTTGAGCCCAGCCAGATTAGACTTTCTCCACGGCAATTATCAATGCTGCCTGCCATTGGCGAAGTTGATATTTTTCGAACGCTGCAACTGCTGCCTGGCATCAGTGGCGTCAATGATGGATCTTCGGGACTTCATATTCGAGGCGGTACACCAGACCAAAACCTGGTATTATTCGATGGTATGACCATCTTTCATGTGGATCATTTTTTTGGTTTTATCAGCACATTTAATACAGAGGCTGTGAAGGATGTGCGAGTATTTAAAGGCGGCTACCCGGCAAAATTTGGCGGAAAAACCTCCAGCGTCATAGAGCTTACAGGCAAATCCGGCAGTTATAATAAATTCCAACTTGGCGGTAGTCTGAATTTATTAAGCGGCAATGGTGTGATCCAAGTACCGATCTCAAATAGAGGGGCATGGTTGTTGTCCTTTCGCCGATCTTATACCGATGTAATTAAAAGCGATTTATACAACAATATTTTTGATTCCATTGCCGGACAAAATACACCAGGCAATCCGGGGAATAACAACCCCAACAACCCGCAATCTGGCGGTCCTCAAGGACAAAATGGCAGATCGACTGTTCAACCTGATGTATTCACTCCTGACTTTTATTATTATGATTTAAACAGCAAGCTATCTTACAATTTGACTAGCGATGACATTATTTCGCTAAGTCTTTACAACGGTTTAGATAATCTCGACCAAACCCAGGATTTTGGTGTTCGCCAGGCGAGTAATGGGAATAATGCCGGTAATAACTCAATAAATCCAGTTATTCGGGAAGGCACAAAATGGCAAAATTTTGGCATGAGTGCAAAATGGTCGCGGGTTTGGAGCGATCGTTTTTACTCAAATATCCTGACGGCTTACTCTACCTATCACAGCGAAAGCAGCAGCAGCAGGGATACCCAGGCACAAAGTCAAAATCCGTCTATTAATGCATTCAGTTCGGCAGAAGATAATGAGGTAAAAGATATTACGTTTCGTATCGATAACGAATTTCAATTAAATGCCTCTCATAAAATTGAATTCGGCTCCTGGTTGTCTCAAACAAATGTAAAACTTTTATTTACCTCAAACGATACAACAGATATTCTTCGCAACAACGATGAAGCAATTCAAACTTCGTTTTATCTGCAGGATCAATGGCGTATCGGTAAAACGTTGAAAGTAACTGCAGGTCTGCGAACAACTCATTACGGACCAACCAGTACGACGTATTTTGAACCGCGGGTTTCATTTAAATTATCACTATCAAATCGTCTTGCTCTAAAAGGTGCCTGGGGTGAATACCACCAATTTATTAATCGAATTACAAATGAAAATGTTCTTGAAGGCAACAGGGATTTTTGGCTGTTAGCGAGCGAACGTTTGAAACCTAGTTATGCCGAGCACAAAATTCTGGGATTATCCTATGAGAACAGAAATGTTCTATTTGATATCGAAGCTTATTATAAAGATTTAGATGGTGTCTCTGAATTCTCCCAACGGTTTCGCAGGGATCCGGAAACAAATCCAGGCACGCTGTTTTTTCTTGGAACGGGAATTTCGAAGGGCATTGAGTTTCTCGCTCAAAAGAAAACCGGGAAGATAACAGGTTGGGCCAGTTACACATTAGGAAAAGTAGAATATCAATTTGATGTATTTAACCAGGGTGAAGCGTTTCCGGCCGATCAAGATCGCAGACATGAAATCAAACTGGTGGGCAGTGTCAAATTAGGCAACTGGACTTTGGCTTCAACATGGGTTTTCGCCTCTGGCGCTCCGTACACAGCCCCGGAAAGTCAGTACAGCATTCAATTACTCGACGGAACTCTACGCGGATTTACACATGTTGGCGATAAAAATAAAAATCGATTACCAAATTACCATCGTATGGATGTCAGTTTATCTCGCCAGTTTATAACCAACGATCTTGCCTGGGATTTAGGATTGTCTGTATTTAACATGTATGATCACACCAATGTATGGTATCGCCAATTTATTTTGGATACCAATCCTATGATCATTAGAGATGTGACAACCCTGGGTTTTACTCCCACCCTTTCTTTGAAAGTGAATTTAAGGTGAATTTGGCATGAAAAAATTGACCCACATTTTTGCCGTTTTTTCAATCATACTCACAATGGGTTGTGATTCGGAAAGTTTATTCTTGCCTGAGAGGGAAAAGGTAGTAGTGCGTGCTTATTTATATGCCGGAGAGCCTGTTACAGATATCCAATTGACCTCGACTTTTAGTATCTTTTCAGAAGATTCCATCGGCGATCCAATCAATAATGCTTCTGTAACGCTTGAAAAAAATGGCAGAGAGTATGGGTTAGTATCCAGTCCTGGAGATAGTGGATTTTATCATTATCGGGGTAATGATCTGATGGTTAAAAATGGTGATCATTTTGGATTAAAAGTGGAATATAACAGTCAAACTACATTTTCTGAAACTCGTATTCCATCTCCACCAAAAGATGTAACCCTATCATCGAATCAATATGTAATCACGCAACAAACAGATTTTGATGCAACTGCAATCACTGTAAGTTGGACCGAGGAAAGAGAGACAATCTATTTTGTTACAGTTAATAATGTAGAAACAAATCCAACAAGGATTGATACAGGAAACGAAAATAATTTTCGTCAATCCCAATCGTTCCGGACTCGTCTTGTTCCAGGCAGCAGCTACACTATCCGGCGAGGTGAATTGACTTACGTGGGAAAACATGTAGTGCGGGTATATAAAATCAACCGGGAATATGCAAATTTGTATACTTTCGGTAACCAGGATTCCAGGAACCTCAACGAGCCGGCAACCAATATTCACAATGGTCTCGGGGTGTTTGCGGGTTTTAGTAGTGACTTTGTTGAATTTAATGTAACCAGGGAATAATAAAATGGATGAAGAAAAAGTTAACAGCCTCATCGTCAAGAAATTTGCTGATGAAATATCAAAAGCAGAAGAACAAGAGCTGCAAACCTGGTTGTCCGGGTCTAATACAAACCAGGATATGTACCGGAAAATGCAGAAATTGTGGAATGCAGCATATCGGAAACAAGAAACTGATTTGCCTGATATTGATGTAGAATGGGATAAATTAGAACACAGGCTGCAATTAAACCAGGCTGAAAAAACCGCCAATGTATTGGAATTCAAACAAAGGGCTACAAGGAAAGAAAACAAATTTTTACAGGCTCGTTGGTTTCCGTATTATGCGATAGCTGCTGTTTTGCTGTTATTCTTCGGAATAACTTTATTCGATTTCAACCAACAAATTCTCGAATCTACTCAATATGCTGAAACCAAAAGCGTCACACTTCCAGATGGTTCGGAAGTCAGGCTCAATAATGACAGCCGGATAAGTTATAATAGATCATTTGCTGATGGTAATAGAACATTAAATCTGCATGGAGAAGCGTTTTTTACTGTAGTGAAAAACAAAAATCCGTTTGTTGTAAAAACGGATAATGCAAGTGTGAGTGTGCTTGGAACAGAATTTAATGTTTGGGCACGCAACGAAGAAACCAGGATTATTGTCCGCAAAGGTAAAGTTTCCGTGCAATCTTCCGGGACTGAAGCAAATGATGGTCTGGTTTTAACTGCCAATCAAATGGCAATCAGTAAGCAAGATCAAACTCCTGTTTTGTTAGATTCTTCCATCGATGCAAAAGCCCAAATCGGTTGGCTTGAAGGCCGGATTATTTTTAATGAAACCGGGCTACAGGAAGTGGTTGAAGAACTGGGCAGAATTTATGATATCAAGATTGAATTACAGGATACCAATTTACAAGTACTTTCCATTTCAGGTTCTTTTGAGAAAAAACCTATCGAAGAAATTCTAGAGGCAATTTGTTTAACACTTGATTTGCGATATGAAAAAGAAGATGGAAAATATGTGTTAGTTGAGATGTATAGAGGTGCAGAGTGACAAGGCACAAAGTAACAAAGGCACAAAGTACCAAAGTAACAAAGTAACAAAGCGTGTCATTGTTAGGAGTGCCGTCCGGGTGGCACGACGAAGCAATCTCCTTACCAAAAACCAGGATATTGCTTCTCCCGCCAGGCAGGCTGTCGCAGAATAGAATATGGAATAGACATAGACTCAAGATAAATAATA
>CAYXGW010000111.1:0-20204 GCA_964464595.1 uncultured Deferribacteres bacterium | reverse complement strand
CAACCATCTGGCTCCGCGCTCGCTGAACTGGACCGGCGGATTCAGGCCCACCTGGACAAGTACAATATCCCGGGAGGCCTGGTAGCGGTGGCATCGAGAGGACAAATAATCCATTTGAAAACATACGGAATGGCCAATGTTGAGCTTTCGGTTCCGGTTACAGACAGTACGGTGTTCGAAATTGGCTCTATCAGCAAGCAGTTTGTTTCCGCAGCCGCAATGTTGCTTGTCCAGAAAAATAAGCTTGGGCTTGATGACACTATTCATAAGTACTTGCCGGATCTGCCAAGTGAGTGGCTCGGTGTGACGGTACGGCAATTGTTGACGCATACGTCAGGCATACCCGACTACGAAGAAATACGGAGCTACGATGTATATCGATTTCGCCTCACTCCCGAGGAAGTTATCCGGATAGCACATTCGCGCCCCGTGGATTTCACTCCGGGTACGGGATATTACTACAGCAACACGGGATACTTCTTATTGAGTATGATTGTAGAGCGGGTAGAGGGCCGCCCGCTTGGTCAAGTATTGAAGGCTCGTATCTTCGCACCCCTGGGGATGACACAAACCCGCATGGCGGATCCGGAAGCCATTATCCGTCATCGTGCTTCGGGCTATTGGGTCAATAAAGCCGGCGAACTTATCAATCGAAATCCCACCGAGACCTCGTCGACCCTCGGCGCCGGTGGAATCCTATCCTCCGCCTATGATCTGGCGAAATGGGACGAAGCTCTATATGGAGATCAACTTTTAAGCGCCGAATCCAAGGTTGCCATGTGGACGCCGGCCATACTCCCCGATGGTAAAAATACCGGGTATGCGTTCGGATGGAATGTCCGTCCTTACAAGGGACTCAAATCACAAAGTCACAGCGGTATGGTTGCGGGATTCGTAGCGAACTTCTCCCGTTTCCCGGAGCATGAAGCGGCGATCATTGTATTCTTGAATAGTTATCGCGTAAGCAGCAGCCGCCTGAAAACGGCTGTGCTTCATACATTCATGCCGAGTCTGGGACCGATCCCGTAGCAATAAATCCGGCTCGTTATTGATAATTATAACTTTATATTTTTTGTTCAATAGATGACTTTATCGCCAATTCTATACTGCCGTTTAGGAGTTCAAAAAATGCGACACCTAATCAATACCATAACCTCTAATTATTTTTCAAAGTTCAACTTATTTGCAATAATCATATTCCTGTTATTGAATTGTGGTGCACTTCAAACACAGGAACGAAACTATCCGAATAAATCCTGGGTTCAGTCGGATAGTATTGAACACTACTGGTCAATCGAGCAATTTGAAGGAATTAAGCAGCATGCAGAATCTATTGGAACGGTTTCTTTGTTCATTGTCCAGGGTGGAAAAGTTGTTTTGGATTGGGGCAAAACATCAAAGAGCCTGCACATCTTTTCGGTCAGAAAGAGTCTCCTCAGCGGGCTTTACGGAATATATTCAGAAAAGGGAAAAATTGACATTGCAACTACGTTGGCGGACCTTGAGATTGATGACCGCCCAACCAAGTTGACGGCTCAGGAGAAGTCGGCAAAAATCAGCGATCTGTTAAAATCCAAATCGGGAATATACCACAAAGCGGCTTACGAAACACCAGGAATGGAGAAAAACAGACCCGAACGAGGCACACATAAACCCGGAGAACATTGGTTCTATAATAACTGGGATTTTAATGCACTCACCATAGTATTCGAGAAGTTAGCCGCGGTATCCGTTTTTAAGGCATTTGAAGAACAAATTGCCAAACCTTTAATGATGGAGGATTTTGAGATTGGAAAATTTCAGTACCATTTTGAAGACCAATCCACCCATCCTGCCACAATATGGTATTTTTCAGCACGTGATCTGGCAAGATTTGGTCTGCTTTATCTGCGCAATGGCAGATGGAAAAATACTCAAATTATATCCAAAAAGTGGATTGAAGAAAGTACAATTGCCTATTCCGAACTGGGAATTCTTGGCGGCTATGGATATTGTTGGTGGGTTGCCCTTAATGGCGAGCATTATCCATTCATAAAAATGCCTGATGGAGCTTTTTCAGCCCGGGGCACAGGCGAACAAACTTTGCTGGTGATTCCGGCATATGACCTGGTTATTGTTCATCAAACTGAAGTAAACAGCCCCGATGATGATATCATGCATGTTGTGGAATTTGCCAGGTTATTAAAGAAAATTCTGAATAGCCGGAGAAATTAATTTACCGCCATTTCCAGGGAAAAGTATTGACTTTCCAGGTATGGATTCAATAAAAAATCTTGTAGTTAGACAGATCCCAATATCACGCCACTTTCACTCCCATCTTCAACAATATGTCTTTAGCGTCCGTTGCCATAAATCCGGTCTCGCTGTCACTCGCGTGAATTATTGAAGGAAGTCATTGGGCAAGCATTCTTGATAAAATGAGTTTGCATTACACTCTCAAACTCAGGTAAATGAGTCGATTATTCATGGAAGATTCCAGATGGTTTCTTTAGCAAATTCATTTATCTTTTATTATCAAGTGTCTGAATTTCTGCTAATTAAGTAATGATTTATTAAAGGCGTCAATATAATTTTTATAATCTCTGACTTTCGCTAAAGTTAGACCCTTTCGGAAATACTCTCTACTTTTATCCAGTTTTTGCATTTTTTCGAATAATCGTCCCATATAGAGATAACTTTTAGATAAAACAATATAGTTGCCTAATTCCTCAGACAATACAATTGCATTATTAATTTTCTGATATGCTTCGTCTAAGCTTTCTAATTTTAACAGTAAACCTCCAAGATTATTTAGGCTGTGGGCTTCCGCGTAATTGTTGTTTTGAGAAGATGATAAAAGATATGCTTTTTGATGATATAATAATGCTGAGTCTAGAACACTGGAACGTTGATATTCAACGGCTAAATGCGTATATGATCGTATCATACCTGTTGAATCCTGATTTTTTAAGGCTAAATTCAAGGATTCATTAAAAACTTTCGTGGCTTTAGAGTGTTCACCGTTTATTTGATAAATTGTGCCTAAACGGTAAAGACTTTCAGAAATACCTGTACTATCTAAAATCTGTTTTCTAATCTCAAGAGATTGCTGAATAAATTCAAAAGCCTCATCTGAATTCTTTTTGCGAAAATACGCCCAATCAAAATAAGCCAAATCACCAATATGGTATAAAACAGACCCTTTCTCACGCTCTAGGCCTTGTGTTTTACAAATTTTGAGGCATTTTAAAAAAACTTCTAAAGATTGGTTATATTTTTCCAAATACCTTAGATTTTTTCCTAATTGTATATAAACATGAGCTAATAATCTATTTTTCTTACCGATTTCGCTGTTGCCGATCATATCTAAAATTAAGTGATTAAGTTGTAAGGATTTTTCCCACTGGCCTACCAGCGACAATTCCTGGGATATCTTTATCAACTTTTCCAAATGTTCCTGTGAAGAATATAATTTAAAAGTTGATTCATTATTGCATCCACAAAGGCTAAAGAACAAAACAATGTATATTATTACTATTCTAATCATTTTAAAACCCTCTTTCGTATTTAAGTTGAATAGTTTTAAATTTAGCAAAGGCACATATTATTCTATAAACAGTAGCCGCATTTCAATCGGAGCCTTTCATATTACCTCGCATGTTTGATTTGATTCACGGTATATCGATGAAGCTCAGCCCCCGGACGCGCCAGTGGACGGTCGGCTGAAGCGTCGTTGTACGCCCGGCATGGGCCTGAACTAATTAGGTGAAAGTCCTCTGTCGACGATTCGGTTTGGTTCAGCAAGCTGAATTTAGTGATGATCTCCGAGATCGCGATCAAATCGCCGCAAAACCCTGCAATAGTTGTATTGCCGATTCGGAAGACTTTCTCACACTGGTCGACGTGTGTGGTCAACAAGTTTGACCCCCGTGTGGTGATGCGACTATCGGCGCTGATGATCGCACAGTTGCCAGCGGTGATTCCGGTAACGACTGTCATGGTGGTTTTTGCCAGCTAACAATTAATTTTATAGTTTCTACATATCTCCCCAAAAATTACAATCTTTTCATTGACTTGCAAGAAAAAGTTAATCAAATATGAAAAACCTAACTGCATAACACCCAAGAAGGGCTATTTGAGGAAACTGCATAACTATTAACTAGACGCATCTCCGAATTCTTCGATTAACATTCTTTCCCCGGTTAGCCGGATCTCAATATCACTCTACTTCCACTCCATCTTCGCCAATATGTCTTTAGCAGCCCATAGCAATAAATCCGACTCGCTGTCACTCGCAAATTATTGCCGGAGGTCAATCTGCAACTGCCAGTGCCATAAAAATAGGTACAGGAAGGGATATTTTATTATTAGCAATTTTTTGGAAAGTACTGCCATTTTAACGATTCCTGAATGTTAAGAATAAAAATAATACTTTTTTTAGTAAGCATAACGCTTTGCTTAATCTGTCGCTGTGGAGCAACTTGTTAGGTAATGTATTAATCCCTGTTGTGTTTTTGCCCTAAGCGTTCCAAACTCTCGGCACTCCATCCTACTCCCTCAAGCATGTCGGGCATACTTGCGAGCATATTGAACAAACCGAAAACCATGATTCCGTGATGCGCCCCAAGCTTGAAGTTTGAAAAATCCAAGAAACTCTGATAGCCCTCAAAGAAACCGCTAATGAAAAGAATGAAGCCCATGCTCAATTTCATCGCGGGGTGATTGACAAATCGGCGAATTTTCTGGCTGACACCACTCATATAATTATCTCCTTCTGGTGAAATTACGATTATAGATGCCTAACAAGTAATTCTATAGTTACTTCATATCTCCCGAAAAATTACAGTCTTTTCATTGGCTTGCAAGAAAATGTTAATCAAATAAGAAAAAACAAAGAATGAAAGTTTTACAAGAATAACGGCTAAAATCAGCGGAGGCAAGACAAGGCAAGAGGAAGTCAGTTCACTTAATCGTAACCTTACCCAGCTTATCCTGTTTGAGTTCGGTGAAATAAATATTGCCGTCTTTCCCTTCTTTTATTCGGTGCATCACCGTGTTAGTAGTAGGCACAGGAAAATAAGTAGTAGTTACATTGGAAAGATCTCCATTGCTGGCCTGATGAATGGATTTATCAATTTTAATGATATAATCCAGTCCTGCTGATGTAGGATTATTTTGGTCAACGTAGGATTGTGTCCATAGGTTACCCTCGCTATCAAAAGTAAGGCCCGCTAAGATTTCATTGCTTTGCTTCTTTTTGATCGGATACTCAGTGATTATACCTTTCATATCAATACGTCCTATATTGCTTCCAGCTTCTTCTGTAAACCACATGTATTTCCCATGAGGACCCGGTTTTATAGCTATGGGTCTGCTATTTGAAGTTTCTTCTATTGCATACTCATATAATTTACCCTTTGGTGTTACCTTTAGTATTTTATTACCAACCAATTCCGTTCCCCACATATTACCATCGGGCCCAGCGTGCAGATAAATTGGTACTGCGCCTAGTGTAGGGATTTCATAATGCTGTACCGTTCCATTGGGATTAATTTTGCCGATGGTACTTGTTCTTTTACCAGTAAACCAAATTGTAGATCCGTCTGCATCCAGTCCTATTCCATGTGGAGCTGTATTAATAGGGCTGGAGCCTGGAGAATGGATACGGCAATCGATTTGCTCGACAATCTTTCCATTATTATCTAATCTCACCACCAGACCATGAAATTCTAAAGACACCCAAAGTCGTTGCTGATTATCAAACAAGATTCCATGTGGTCCGCTATTCTTAGGCATCACATAGTATTCTATAGATCCATCATAGCCTATCTTGGCTACCTTATCCATGTTTTGTCCTGTGACATAGATATAGTCCCCCATCATCGCAAGTTCATGCGTAGAACCGGTTTTTGTTTGATCACTTGGCCACGCCAGAGAGCGATCCGTTACTTCATACTTAATATTTTCATCAGACCCCGATTTTGCGCAAGAGCAAAGAAGCAAAAGTGACACTATAGTTAGAATTAAATGTATCTTACAAAGTGTTTTCTTCATTATTTCGCTCATATAATAAGTAATTATTAGTATTTTTCATAATTCCCAAAAGATTATCATCTTTTCATTGAGTTGCAACAAAAACGCTATGCATAAGTGATAATCTAACTGCATAACATGCCCAATTAGGCTGCTCTTAGGAAACTGGATAACGATTTAATTAAGCGGTTTTTATATGATTAAACTGTATGTTACACCCACCACCGTATTGGCTTCAATCGTTTAGGTAAATAAAGCGGATGCGCAGGAAAACCATTTCTGGTTAACTTTAAATAATATAGATCGGGAATTAGCCTGCTAACCTCATTGTCTCTTCCTAAATACATCCCGTGTATGCCCCATGCAGCCACAACCAGCCCGGCATTTTCAGCCATTTCAACAAGTGTGCGATTATTCTCAACACCAACAGGATTTTCAGCAGACATCATATCACCTGGTAATGTCGCACGGAAAGCGAAGAGATTCGTCATACATAGACCTGCATAACCCCAGGCACGGGCATATCCAATGCATCGGCGAACTGTTGGATCATCTTTTGTTTCATCTGCAGTACTGGGATTAAGGCCGATAAACATGGCATATCCTGTCGCAAAAAAGTCGTCCCAACGACGCCAAAGCGAATATCTATATTTTCTACAGGTTGAAAATGTTGCAGTTTTTTCCATAAGGTATAACGTCAAAGGTCACCGGAGCGCGTAAGCGGCGACCTGTGCACCGCCTTGTTATCAACCTCCTTCTTTTATGTCTTCAGCAAAAACAAGCATATAGCCATCCGGATCTCGCACCCCAATCTCTTTCATCCCATAGGATTCTTGATCTTCAGGGCCATGAACAATATCAGACCTATTTTTTATAGACTCATAGAACGCCATTATTGAATCACACCAAAAGTAGGCATCCCACAAATTCCTGCTGCCATTTGGCGAAACATAAGACGGATCTGCTTGATTAAGCATGACTATAAATCCATCGTGACTCGGCATCGCAAAACCAGGGGGATCACCCCATATTTTTGGCTCGTCAAATCCTAACACATCCACATAAAATCTCACCGATTTATTGATGTCAGATACGAAAAAGTGGGGAGCTGTAGATTTCACTTTCATAATGATTACACCTCATAGTTGATAACATGGAAGTAACCCACCTGCCGGAAGGCTGGCTGGGTTAACTGTTTTGTTATTTTTTGCATTTTATATTCCACCCATTGGAATTTTGTCTCTAGTTAAAATTGATGATGGATTTAAAGCGATTCCCTGATTTCCTCCTATTGGATCCTCAAAGACAACTGCTGTACACTTATTATTCTTATCAAAAAATGATTGAGTTCCTCCATCGTTGGCTAGAAGATATTCATTAATTTTTTCTAAAATTTCTTTGCGTGAGAGCAAATAATCCCCTTTGACATAAATGAGATATTGATCTGAGGTTGAACCAAACTTAATAGTTGCAGCTTCGATTTGGCTTACTATTTGACGTATGATTCCAGTAAGGTTGACTATTTCAAATGGTTTATCTGTATCGATCATATCCGTTTCCCATTTTTTATAGTCGGCAATATTATCTTCGAAATTTTTCTGCATGGTAAATTTTGATTCACCAGTCATTTTTTTCCATATTTTTTTTCCATCTATTTTTTTGACTTCAACATGAACAGTTTGTCCATTTTTTTTAGCTCTAAATTCGGATTTCTTCGTTTTCAAATCGGTTGTGAAAGGTTCAAGGTCTATGATTTCCCATCCATGCTCTTTGAACCTACATATCAGTTCGAATTCGTACATTAAATCTTGGAATTGTGGTTTGAATTTTGATACTCGAGACCATAAATGATTTTCATGATGCATTACATGAACAGTTTCTGCTTCTATGGTGGAAAATAATTTGTTTAGTTGAAATATGTTTTTAAGATACCTAATCTTTTTGTCTTCTTCTAAACTAATAGAATCATAGGTAATTAACTTGTTAGAAAGGTCCTTAGCGAAACTTTTGTTATTTGTGAGAGAGCCTTTCTTTGGATAGTTATAAGAAATGATTTTTTCTAATTCAGGTAATTTTTTACAGTATGTGATCAGAATTTCTTTATTGGTAGTGCTTAAATTATTGCGAACACAAATTTCTTCTAGTGAAAGATAAATTCCTTCATCATACCATTTATTGAATTCTTTGATCGTGAATGTCATTAGTAGATTAATTTTAAATTTTATTTGCGAATGATTTGCATAAAAATAACAAGTAATTCTATAGTTTCTTCATATCTCCCGAAAATTCTGCAGGTTATACTAAATTTTATGGCTGTCTATTAAAATTTTGGCCCTTAAAGCGCAGGCGATCAACTTTTCCATTAACCGGTTTGAACGCTATTGCGACTCCATGGCGTGGAATTAATTCTACTCGAATCCTGTCAGATTTTTCGAATGGCGAGGATATCGCTGATAGATTTCCAATACTAGCTTTAAGAGTATTATTTTCAATGGTTATTTCAAAAGTACCCCAAATAGGATTACTGTAAGTACCCGTATATGCGTCTAGTGGCAGCGTTAGCATCCACTCTCGAGCGGCTTTGGCTTTTTTGTCATCAAGTCTGTCTTCGACACTGTCCAGAGCATCTTCTTTTAAATCTTCCAACTCATCAGTAAAGGTTTCATTAACGCCTTCCGTGAAAAAGAACAGGGTGGTTTTTTCAGGCTTTAGCCACCAGGAATAAGCATAGTTTGCAATTAAATCTGCCAACTTAAAGCCAGCATTTTCCTCATTCGTAAAAACAGCCACACCGATATTGTGATCTGGCATAAACGAAATATGGGCTCGGTGGCCAGGATAACTACCAAAGTGGTGAATCATCGTAAAGTCTAAATATTCACCAATATACCAACCAAATCCGTAGTGATCTCGTTGATAATCACCAAATGATTTATTTACAATAGTGAGGCGTTGGCGAGACATTTCGATAAGATGTTTAGGGAAAATCTGTTTTCCATCTAATTGCCCTAAACCCAACTGAACTTGTAACCATTTGGCGGCATCATTGGCAGTTGATAATGTTCCGCCGGCCGAGTGCATTGTTCGGTCGGTTTTCACCAAGGATATGCGGTGTGGCGCTGGCAAAGAGGCATCTTGTGGCCCGGCAAAATCATCCTGCGCTTGTGACATATAACTCGTTGTTTTGCTCATGTCCAGAGGTTGATAAATAAGTTCATTGAGTATTTGTTGCCATGCTTTTCCTGTAACATCTTCCATAATAATGGCTAGCAAGTTATAGCCAAAATTGGTATACAGAAACTCTCCCAATTGATTATTTTCTACGCCTTCGGTGTATTGAATGAGTTCTCTTAATTTTTCGGCAGTATGTTGACCGGTATAGGCAAGTCTAGTCGTTAAAGCCAGGTTTTCTATACCTGAAGTGTGGGTGATCAAGTGTCTCAGGGTAATTTTGTTAGGATCAAATTCGTGACCATATTTAAATTTAACCTCGGGCAAATATTCCGCTATTGATTTGTCTAGATTGAGCGTACCTTGCTTGTGCATCAATAAAGCCGCGAGTGCGGTGAAGGATTTAGTTGAAGAAGCAATGTAATATCGACTATTGAGGTCCGATTTCTTTGCTTTATTCGAATTAAGGTAGCCAAATCCTTCAGCCAGCAGTATTTTTCCGTCTTTAACGACTGCAACCGAAACGCCGGGTACTTGTGGAAGAGTCGCAAGACTCTTCTGAATGAACTGGGTTAATTCTTCTTTAAAAAGTTTTGTATTACGCGCCTTTTCTTCATCTATAGCACTGTTACAACCTAGAATCAGTAGTGCTAGCCCTAACTTAAAACCTTTCACAATAAAAATACCTCTTAAAAAAGTTGATAAGGATACTCTAAGGACTGAGACAAAAATTGTACAATCGAAACTATAAAAAGTTTATCCATAATAAGTTCAATTTCCAAAGGTTCTCTAACATAGTATTAGAGCTTTTACATCGTGCTTTGCTTGCCTAACTTTATTAGATAGACTATTAATAATCAACTGAGTTTCCTCGCTACAATAAATATTGAGTCCCCATCTTCGAATTCTTTATAGACAAAAGATTCTAAAATTGTAAAATACTTTGAAATTAATTTTAATAACTTTTCCTCATTATGATATACAAACAACATACCTTCCATCTCAAATTCTTTATCCCCAAGCCAAAAAGTGTGCGCAATGATACCATTTTCTTTTAGTACTTTTTGTTGACGATTAAGTGACTTTTCTAATTTATTTGTTGATAAATGGTGTAATACTTTGTTTGAAAATATACAATCATAATTTTCATTTATTCCTATTGAGACTGCATCTAATTTAACGAATAGTATTTCTTTGAATTTTTTCTTACACCTTGAAAGAAATTCATCTGATAAATCAGAACCGGTAATAGAATATTTGTTTTTTAATTTCTCAATATCAAGACCAAGGCCACATCCGAGCTCTAAAAAAGCGGACCCTGGGGGAAGGTAGTTATTTAATATTTTGTATAGTTCAGACCCATCATATTCGGCACACATTTTTTCGTATTCATCAACCTTTAATGGATCATTATAAAATTCCATAAACATACCTTATTAATCTGTATAACGGCCCGGATTTCAGCGGCCAGGTTTGGACTTGGGTGGTTGAACCTGCTTGAGATCGTAGCGGGCAATTGACCCGTTCGAGTCGCTGGAAAAAGAATTCAGCACCGATCCATCGGAGTCTTGGTTCACGGCCAATGTCAGTGTTCCATTCTCAATCTTGTAGATGGCGACAATCACTGTGCCGATGTCGGACTGGTCTGCCGAATTATCTTTTACGATGGTGGCGGGAATCTCGGAATACTAAGATAAAAAATTCCGATTCTTTGGTTCATAACATGGATGTGAAATAGCAGAAAGAGTGTCATTACCCACCAGTACTTGCTCATCAAGCTCTCCTGAGTTGCCCATAGATAGAAGAGAGGACTGACTAAAATAACTACAACCATGAGCCTATCAAGCCTGGATATTCGTCGGAAATCAGTGAGGCCCTTCTTCCATATTTTTTGATAGAGATAGACATAGTAAATATTCATAACGAATGGGCTGAACAGGAATGCGACCACTACGATCATCGTCTGTTTTTCTATCAAATACACTCCATTTTCTATTCGAAACCAGTAGTTCCCTATCCAGAGCAGAATCAATATCAGAACACTAATAAGAAAAGATGATATCAAGCGTGCAAACTGTAAAGGCACATGGCCGAGATAAATAATGATTAGTATGATCGGAATTATGAGAAGCGGCACGAACCAATAGTGGGTAAAATTGACTCTCTCAATATTCATCACCTTTGTGTTTGGTGCTACATAAGAACTGTCTAGCTCAAGTTGCTCATAACTTGAATCTACTTGCCCAGCCATATCTGATTTTGGAGATAGGTCAACTGGGCGCAATGACAGGCTGAAAAGCCCTGCTAGAACTGCACCTATGATTGCAGCTACAATTGCATAAAAACCCGCTATGTGAGCTGCTTTGTTGGAATTAGTTTCTTCACTCATCAGATATTGAGAAAAATTAGATAGCCGACATCTTGCTCTTGAGACACCTAAAAAGTAATTCTATAGTTTCTTCATATCTCTCGAAAAATTACAATCTTTTCATTGACTTGCAAGCAAAAAGTTAATCAATATGAAAAAACTAACTGCATAACAATACTAATAAGGGAGATATGAGGATACTGCAAAGACTTTGTTAGGCTAAAATACCCGATGACCTTGCATTACCATACTGAGCCAGTCTCCAAGAGAGTGCGTGACTGAACCAATTCCTATCCATAGATCATAGCACTTTCGGACTATTTGGATTTGGGTGGTTGAACCTGCTTGAGATCGTAGCGGGCAATTGACCCGCACAGGTCGCTGGAAAAAGAATTCGGCACCGTTCCCTCGGAGTCTTGGTTCACGGCCAAGGTCAGTGTTCCATTCTCAATTTTGTAGATGGCGACAATCACTGTGCCGATGTCGGACTGGTCTGCCGAATTATCTTTTACGATGGTGGCGTGTAGCTGCTGTGGGTCGGTGCCGGCAGGCAAAGTGAATGTCGTCTCAAACCAAGACTCCGCCCTCCTATAAAAGAGCGAGTTGCCCGAGATGGTTATTGAGTATTTGCCTCCCGACCCGTCGCCTTCCCAGTAGCCTTGTAGATGCTTCAGGTCTTCACCCGTTTGCGTGGGCGGGCTTTGGCAAGCGGTGAAAAACATCGCCAGTAACAATACGACTGCGCCCGACAAGAACGGCTTGTTTAGTGCATTCTTCATAAGGTCTCTAATCTAGTTTGTGTGCCGCATAACGTCGCTGAACCGATTTTGTTAGGCACGTTTTGCCAAATCACTTCATTGTAGTGGGACAACATTGGGACGTAATTGCCGAGATACGGTAGGGTCAAGATAATGAAGTCAATTGCGCTTTTCTAAAGGAACAAAATGCAGATAAAGCGGTGTGAGAATCAATCCAAGTACAATTAGAACGCACAAGGTGATCCAGAATGGATATTGAAAGATGGCGCATATTGCAATTGCCGCGAAGATTGGCGGGAGCACCAGTAAGAGACTGCGCATATAGGGCACTCCGACCTTTTGGCCGCACCGCTTGCATTTCGTGGGTAGTGCAGGGCCCAAACATGCTTTTCGAAGGGCGCTCACTCCCGGTTCGCCGCAGTGTGGACATTCGTACATCTTCATTTTCTTGCCTAAAAAGTATTCTATAGTTTCTTCATATCTCTCGAAAAATTACAATCTTTTCATTGACTTGCAAGAAAAAGTTAATCAAATATGAAAAAGTTAGCTGTATAATTTCCATCATCCATAGCGAAAACGGCATGCCCTAATCACTTTTTCTCACTGGACCGGACCTCCGCAGACCGATTTAACGGCATAGTTTCATCATTGATCATTTCGGAATAAATGATGAATTTGAACGGATTAAATTGCTGGTATTTTTCCTTCAATTTCAGGAATGCCTCTTTCTTCAGTCTTTGCAATGCTTCACTGGACGGATATTGTGTGACTGCCCACGTTATTGTTCGGGCGGCAAGCTCATGGTCTCCGCTTTGAATCATCTTTTCTACGGCATCCGAGACCTCGCGGACAGAGAGACCAAAGTAATGCACAAGTACAATCCCAAAATCCCTTTCACTCAGGTGGTCCATACCCTGAAGGTCCGGCTGCCAATAACCGACATTTTGATCATAAATCCGGTTGATGAAATTCTCCCGCAGAACGAGAAAAGGGATGTGAATGATTGGATTCTCATGGATGAAGGATGGGATAAGATTTTGCTGATGAATTTCCGCTCTGCTCGTCCCGACTTGAATAGCACGCAGCGTTTCTTGCTGCAGCCATTTCAGATGCTTCTTGAGGCTGGTGAGCAGAGCAGGCGAGTTGAAATTACTCGTCAACGGCTCGTGGCCGTGAAGGAGGTACCGGGGATTTCGCTCTGCCACTAAATCGATGGCGTCGAAAAGCCCTTGAATATTACCCTCTTCGAGAAAGGGTGCGCCAATGTAAGGCATGATGAAGTCCCCCACGAACAGGATTGAATCGTCCGGCAGGTGGATGAACATGGCATCCTCGGTTTCACCCCCGTTAACCGGAAGCAGTTGAAAATTAGTCCCGCCAATTGTGACCTCGGTGGGCTTTGTAATCTTCACGTCGGGACTAAAATCTTTCACAAATTCAAAGCTGAAATAACTGCCGAAGAAGTAGTTAAATTGAACAGGCACATTCAGTGAACGAGCCAACTCCTCGCCGTAATTCTCACGGGCATAAAACTTGATGTTTGGATTCAGTTCTCGAAAAAAGCGATGGCCGCCTATGTGATCCCAATGGCTGTGAGTAACGAACACGGTTGTCAGGTCCGGAAGATTGGGGAAGCGGTTTTTCAGGAATTCATAGGCTTTTTGCGCAGTGGCTGGCGTTGTGCCGGCATCAATGGCGATCAGTTCTTTCCGGTTTTCCGAAACGATGAAATAATACTCTGTGAACTCAAAACCGGAGAGGGCGAAAATTTGGTTCGGAATGATTTCCTTCAAATGCATGGGAGAAAAATTAAAGCCAGTTTCAGAATTGACTGAAAAAGGTGTGATGAGCGTAATTTCTTTTTCAAAATTATCATAGCCACTCATCTTAAGGAATTTCGCAGCCTGTTCCTCATCATCAAGTTTATGATGGGCAAGTCCAAGGTGAAAATAGACCTCTCGCAGCCAGCCAAAATTTGGCGCTTTGGAAATGTTTTCCAGGCACCATTGTAATTCCTCAAGTGCGGCCTCTGTTTTATCGAATCGTTCCGGAAGTCTGGCATAGACCATGCCGGCAATCCATCTGACCACAAAGATCTGATTGCCTGATAACTGTTTGGCGGTCTCCAGCATGGCGATGGTTTCATCGACCCAGCCGATGCGTTTGAGTAAAGCCACCTGGTTTGCGTGGGAAGCGCGCAATAATCCTAATGCGCTCAGGTAGAGCGTTTTTTGAACCTGGGGCAACTGGGTTTCGTTCTTCTCCAGAAAAGAGCTAAAAAATTTAATACCCTCTTCATTTTGGTTTGCATTCATGAATTGTGACATTAAAAGAAAAATAATCTGCGGATTACGGGCAGGACCGGCACTGTTGATGACTTTGAGATACTCCAATTCTGAGTGGTAAGTTTGAGAAGGTGAATCATGGCTATCCGAACATCCCTGCATCATCAAAAAGACGAGCAGCATAACTATAATTTTATCTGGCAATTTCATCATTTTCTCCTTGCGTAAATTCAATTTTTCATTATAAGTTGGCAAAGAATCTTTAAACCACAGTGGCTTAAAATTCGATTTTCAGCCCACCCGTGGGAAGAATTCGAAAACCTCGATGGTCCTCTTTACCGGTGATTTCCAGAAAACGGTCTTCATTGACATTCAAATGGCCGTACAGATTGACAATATCCAGGAAACTAACGAGGGCAATACGACCTAACTGTTTGCGATAATCGATGCGTATGTTGAAGGTGTGAAAATTCGACAGCCGGTCGCCGTTGTTTCTGGTGATCTCCTTGGAGAAGCGCACAAAATCCGCATCACTAAAAATGTTCTCATGTACGATAAAAGAGTCCTTTGGACGCCCGGTAGCAAAGCGCCATTTCGCTGCAACGCTCCACTCTTTGTTGAACTCGTACCCCGCCAAAATAGTGAAGAGTTGGGGTTGATTAAAATCGGAATTGTAGGAACCTTCGCCGTTGTTATCGTCTCTTTTGCTGCGTGCAAAAGAATAGTTGATCTGTCCGTAAAACTTGTTGACAAACCTTTTGATGAGGCTCAAATCGATACCTGCCGCCGCACCGTCACCGGTGTTGGTGCGAATCTGATGCGTACGATCGTTTCGCACGATGAGATCATTAAACTTTTTAAAGTAAACTTCCGCGGTGAATTTTAGATCGTCCTGTAGATAACGGGTGAGGCTTAAAATTAAATGATGCGATTTTTCGTTATGCAAATCTAGATTCACTTTATCCGCAGTTAAAACCCTAAATTCCGGCGTCTGATAGTAAACTCCAGCGGCAATACCCAGGCGGGTCTTAGGATTCAACCTGAGGCTTGCGCTCCCCCGTGGCGCAAAGTAATGCTGGCCGTTGAATTGGTTGTATTCATAACGCAGCCCGGTGTTTAACGTAAGTTTATCGAACGGTTTGAAGGAGTATTCGGCAAAGCCGGCGAAAATGGACTTGCTTTCGTTGAAAGTCGAGTTCACAAATTCCGGGCTGGTAACGATGAATTTCTCAGAGGTGTCCGGCCGGAAGTCGTTTTGGTCATAATAGAAGAGCGTATCGAGTCCATCTTGCATTCGAACAAAATCGATGCTGGTGCGGCTTAACTCGAATCCCGCTTTGAATGTGGTGTTGCCACTGGGGAGGAAGGTAAAAACAGTGCGGATGCCCGACTCATTTTCTACACTATCCTCGGTGATTCTGTCCTTTTTGCCGATTTGCAGGGGTGACTGCGGGGTTTGGCCGTTCTTAATAATAGGCCAGGCGCGGCCGACGGTGACTTCACGATTCGTCCGTCTGAAGTACAGCTCATTTTGCCAGAAGCTCGACTTGCAGGTCAAGATGCGCCAGTTTACGCCAAGCAGAGTCTTTTGCTCATCCACGTCTGTCAAATCCGTCTCGGCGAAATCTTCGCTCTCAAACACATCTTCAACGTCGCGATCAAAGTTTTCCGGAGCGTAGATCGCCAGAAATGAGAGTTTGTTGTTAGCATTCACTTCTGTAGTTGTTTTGAGAATGATATCCGTAAACCGCGGTGAGCCCAATTCCTTCTGTCCGGTCAGTTCCAAAATCCGGGTAAAATCCTGATGCCTTGCAGAGAGGAACATGCTGGTATTTTTCAGCAGGCTCAAAGGCCCATCGAAATTGACTTCCCAACCCAGCACATCAATCCGGCCGTCTATGGTGAGATTTTCGGTGTTGCCTTCTTTGATTTTTAAATCCAAAAAAGAGGAAAATTTGCCGCCATAAATGGCAGAGAAGCCGCCGGCCTGAAAATTGGCTTTCTTGATGACGCCCGGTGCGAAGATGCTGAATCTCCCTCCTTGCGCTTCTTGCTCCTCGCTGCCGCCATTGAAGTGTGTGACTTTATCAAAAGGGATATTGTCGATCAGAATAATATTCTCTTTCGGACTACCGCCACGCACGGAAAACGCCGAAAACTCCCCCCCGGAAGTGCTGACACCAGGCAAGGTTTCCATGGCTCTGAAAATATCGCCGGCAGAACCTGGCGACCGCCTGATCTCCTCACGCGTATAAGTGAAATTTGAAACCGGAATTTGGTCACCTTCATCAAATACGCCTGAAGTTACTACGACTATCCCGCTTTCAACCGTAGTTTGGATGAGCTCAATGTCCTCAACATACGTGGTTTTGTTTCTGATAACCCGCACATCAGTTTCGATAAAGCTGCTATAACCGATATAGATCACTTTCAATTTATAAATATTCTCTGCCAAATTTGGGATCAGAAACCGGCCCTCGTTGTCTGTGGCCGCTCCCCAATCCGTACCTATGACGAGAACATTGGCGCCTGGAAGCGGTTGCTTGGTTGCCTTGTCGATTACTCTGCCGATAATGGAACCTTTAATGTCTTCAGTATTCTCAGCAAACAAAGTCGAAAAGAGACTAAGAAATAAAAGAGTTACAAAGTAATATGATCTTCTCATTTTGGTACCTCCTTGGTTTAGGTGATAAACATGTATCATTAAGTTGTCTAAATATATTTATTGAACAGTGTTCATGAAACAAGCAAAAAAAAGTTCTATGCTATCAGTTTGTTGTCTATCCTTGTAATTTTCTCAGCAAACAAAGTCGAAAAGAGACAAAGAAACAAAAGAGTCGCAAAGTAATTTGATCTTCTCATTTTGGTACCTCCTGGTTTAAGTGATAAACATATAACATTAAGTTGTCTATATATATTTATTGAACAGTGTTTATAACACAAGCAAAAAAAAGTTCTATGCTATCAGTTTATTGTCTATCCTTGCAATTTTCTATTGAACTCTATCACCTCCTTTATGATAACAGAAAGTTGCTCTTCAGGTACCATTCGTAATCTACCTCGAATAATAAGTGATGCGAAGCCGTGCACGAAAGACCACATAGCGATGGTCGCTGCATCAACGTTGGCTGCCGGGAGCTTTCCGGCTTGAATACATTCTTCGACGGTTTGACGAAGAATCTTATAAGAATCATAGCCACACGGCCATTCACTATTGAGCTTTCGCATCGGCGCTTTCATAATGAACATCAAATTATAGTACTCGCGATTTTTTAAAGCAAAACTGATGTAAATTTCGCATAACCTGTGCAATCGCTCCAATGGCTGTTTAATCGAGAGTGTTGTTTTCTGACGTTTGATTAGTTCAGTAAATCCGTCCTCGTGGAGCCGATAAAGAATTTCGTCCTTATCTTTATAGTATAAATAAATAGTGGCTGGACTATATTCGATTTTCTCTGCAATACGGCGAATAGATACATTCTCGTAACCTTTTTCGATAAACAATTTCATGGCTGTATCCAAGATAAGCCGGCGCATGTGCTCTTTTTCGCGCTCTCTGCGCTCAACAATACTCATTGCATAAACACTTCCAATTAAATGAACACTGTTCATTTCACGTCTCAGGATAATAAATTATGCTATAAAAGTCAAGTGAAATATTATTTGCAAATTTGACTATAGTTAGATGAATTGGTTTTAGATAATCCGGTCCATAATCTGCTGGCTAACACGGCACTGTAATTGCGAAGAGCTCCGGTTTTTTGGGGTTGCTTTTTTTTGTGCCTCTCGGAGATTATTTTGAACCGCCGGATCCACTACTCTTAAGACCTCCGCAACTGTGGGCCTGGCGGTTAGCCGAATCCCAATATTACTCCATTTCCATTCCCATCTTCATCAACATGTCTTTAGCGTTGGTATTATCAGGATTCAATTACAGGGATTTTTTATAGAACTTTATAGCCAATTCTTTATCGCCGTTCTCCATATAGGCTTCGCCAAGGCTGTCATAGGTGTTGAAGGATTCCGGATAAGCCATGGTATTGAATTTAAAAACCACAACTGCCATGGCGTGGTCCTTCTGGCCAAGGTGCTGATAGCCCATCCTGTTAATATCCGGCTCTGCGATAAGGCTTTTTTTGATCCCCTTCTCGAGCGCTTCACCAATCATCCTTTGCGCTTTTTCTTTATCATTTGTTAATAATTCTTTTCCACTTGCAAGCCGGCCATACAATTCCCTTATCCCGGATATCCTTTTGTCCAACTGTTCATTACGATAAGTTTCCGCAGCAATTTTTGCCAGCCTGTAAGCAACATTAAAAGCGCTGTCTTCGGGAACATCCACATCCGGTTTTACACCAACGCCTTCCCAGTTGGTGCCGGTCACCGGGTTAATTGCCCGGCCGGTGGGGATAAAGATATTAAAATGATCATTGATAGCCCTTGTCCCGCCGGGATTCGCACCACCGCCTGTGGTTTCGCCCACAACGGTTGCCCGATTCCGGGTTTTGAAATTATAGGTGAATTCTTCCGCACCGGAAAAAGTGCGGCGGCTGGTGAGGACAAACAGCGGCACATCAGGCATGCGTTTGCCGGGGATTTCATCAAGAGTCCAAAACTCCTGGGTTCGATCTCCCCTGCGCCAATACAGACTATTCAAATGAGTCCTCTCGCCGAAAAAATAACTACAGATAAATTGCACCATTCCCAGGTTACCGCCTCCATTTTTGCGCATATCAATAACGATAGCATCGGCATTTGCTAAAAACTCCAACGCGCCTGCCGCTGGTTTTCTTGCCCTGGGATCACCTGAAAAATAGCGGAAATCCAGGTAACCTACATTACCTTCCAGGCGCTCTACCTTTTCAAATCCATAGTTATTTTCCTGGGATCTTCGCTCACGCCTGGCGCGGGCTACTTCAGGATCTTCGCGCTCCATTACAACGCGGTCCGGCCTGCGGATCCGCACACGCATATGCTTATCGTGGTTAATTTTTTGCAAATCCTCGGTTAGTTTTTTTGCGAAAGCTTCCGCATCATCAAAATTGCTGTATTCACCTGCTTCGAGTTGCTGCTTAATATTCGCAGCGCTCTTTTTCGCAATATCAGGATATACATAATTATCGATAATCAATTGTGAAATTCGTTCAACGACAACCTTGCGTTCATCGCCATCAATTTTGGGCAATGTTGATTGACCCAGTGCAATTGTGGTCACACATGCAATCCAGGTAAAAAGCAAAAACACTTTTAAACTTTTTGAGGGTTGTTCAGATCGCTTCATTTGAATCTCCTGTTAAATGTTTTAGATTAGCTTATAGGTCAAGAATTGAGACCTGTAAGAAATTTTTAGCAATATAAGTATGACGGACAGAAGACAAAAATGTTTTGAAAATATATTCGACCCCAACTTTTTATTCTTAATTGCGTAGCGTACAGCATATAGGAGGCTATTGCAAAATGCACAACATCATCTAAAATGTCATTCTGAGCGCCAGCGAAGAATCTTGTGGTAATGCCTTTAATAACCTGATTGTACAAGAGTTATAACGAGTTTAAAACAAGATCCTTCACTCCTCCCGCCAAGCAGGCTGTCGCAGAATAGCCTTCAGC
>CAYXGW010000110.1:0-20537 GCA_964464595.1 uncultured Deferribacteres bacterium | reverse complement strand
GATATTTCATTTTCATGTATCTATCGCCGCTGGCGAGTTCGTCAAGCATTTGCTCAGGTCGCTTTCCTTTGGTTTCTACTCGCTTGGCGCGAGTAATCCAGCCAATAGAGTCATTTTGCTGATATGCAGGACGGTTGCGATACGCTTCCATCAGGTTCTTCTCATTAAGAGCAGCCCTGATAAATTCCGGCATTGGGTAACGCGGTCTTTTTAATCCTGATGGCATTTTGTTTATTTTTGATTTGTGTGTTTATTTTTTAACTAACCCGATTAGCCTAAAGTTATCGAATTTCCAAGTCATGTAGCTTTAGTTGCCCTGAGTTATTTTGCAATATGACTCTAATCGAACCCTGCTCAGTTTCAATAATGAGCTCAACCGAAAGTAGAGAGCTTTGTGTAGAGTTAAATGCTTCAAGGCTAATTGTCTCACCCCTCTTTAATCGTTGTTTTCGTGTCCCAGAATGTCTGATTATTGTTTTCCAACCTTGTGAATCGTTTTGTAAATAATTGACTCTTATAATTACATTGGTCAAGTTAAATTCGCTCTGATTTGCAATGAGCAAAATGTCGGGTGTAAACATATTCCAATCTACTTCATAGACAAATCTCATTTGTGTGAGTTCTTTGAAGCGTTCTGCTTCACGTACAGGCGCTAAATCTGAATCCGATTTGGCATGTGAAATATCGGAAAATCCAGAATTGAATGCACGCTTTAATTCGTCTAAGACCACATTCTGGTCAATACCCAACAAAGCTAACAAACACGCATAATTATAATGCATCGTGGGGTCGTTGGGTTGAATCCTCAAACCAGCCTCGTAAAGGGGTTTGGCTTCTGTATATCTCTTTAGAGAGTGTAAGGCTAGGGCTTTGCCACTTAAGGCATGAACGCTACCCCTATCTTCTTTCAGCGCTATAGAATATAGTTCAATAGCATCCAGATATTGAGTTTGTTGCACAAGAATATCTCCGAGAAAGCAACGGGCATCTACACGAAGGGGATTATAATTTAGTATAGTTGGAGTGTTCTCAACTGTAGAGTCAAAGTATCGTTGAGCATTTGACAAGCGGCCCTGTTGAATGGCAAAGCTGCCGAGTTCATATGCTACAAAATACATCGCGGGTCTTCTTTCGTAAAGCAAGTTTAATGAACTGAAATACTTCTCGGGTGCGTTTTCATCCAATTGCATTTCCAAATATTCGTCCATATCTGAGGTTGTAATAAACCGCTCTTGCTCAATATTGTTGGCTTGAGATAACTTACTTCTCGCCAAACTCAACTGAAATTCAAAATCAGAGACTTCTTGAACGATCATGGCTTTAAGTTCTTGAATTCTGGTGTTGGCAACTTTCATTTGTTGAGAGTCACCTGATTCACCAGAAAATATCAAAGATAATAAAACTCCTGGGTTTCCAAGAGAGGTGGATAGAAGAGATGAAAGAACTTGTGTTGTTTGTTCCGCTTCGGCTTCTCTTGCCATCACTTCGACAGAACTTTCAAGGTTAGCAATCTTTCCCTTTTGTGCCAAAGCTTTATCACATATTTGCAGTAAAGATTTGTATGAATTTTGCGTTTCCATCGGTAGAGAGGCAAGGTTCACATTTCCCAAAATGTTTCGGCGTACGAATTCAACCTGCAAAATATTTCTAACAAGAGCAAAACAAATTGTAAGATGGTTGTATGCGCCGATTATTTCATCTGTGCTTTTTTGTCCAAGAGTTACGGTAAAAGGCAGGCTGCCCCTGGAAATAGATAGCTGAATTAAGATTGAACAAATTATAAGTATAATAGTTCGTTTCATTGTTTGCCTATATTTACTCTTCTTATAGGCGCTTTACAATTAATTCGAGATATCGAACAAGTTTCCCATGCTCCAGGTAAACGATTCATAATAAAGTTTCTTTAAATTTAGTGTTAAATTTATTCTATTTTTTGATAATTTAATACCCTACTACTTGAAAATTTAAATGTTAGTTTATCTTTTAAAATTGTAAAGTCGATTATTTGGGATCCCACTTGATCACCCAAACCTCTCCTTTCAAATATTAATTTATTTCCGTCAATAATCTTGTATTTCCCAATTATTATTCCACCATTTTCTGTTACTTTTATTGAACCATCATTAAATATTTCTACAATCTCCTCCCTTCCGCCAATCTCTTTCCATTTACCGATTAATATTTCATCTTTATTAATTTCATTCTCTAATAATTTCATACTATTAGAAGGTTCTTTAACCAGTCTATTAACAACTTCTTCAAGCCCTTTAATTTTTTTCTCAAGAGATGTTAACCGTTTTTCTATTGATTTAATATCTTGGCTATAGATTGGACATACTAATAAAATTACCATTGAAATAAGTAATAATATTAGGTGTAAATTCTTGGAATATATTAATTTCATTTTAACCTCAAATAACATATTATTTTTTTAAGTTTCATCAAAAAGAAGCAACTTTATGAGGAATCTATTCAAAATTATCTATATGCAGTCATTTTTATTCTACCAATCTATTAACCAACCCGAGCTCCCAGACTTTACTATTCTTCCTTTTGCCACATCCATTCTTTTTACTCGGCAAAGATGTGTCTTCTCACAAGTACAGCGATAAACCGTCCATGCATCAAATCTTACTTCCTCTAGTAAATTTAGCTTGTGATTTTGAAATTGCGTAGCCCAACATTCCCATGGGTTGCCCCAATGGATTATTTAATTTGTAGTAACCAAAGTAGCAAGCAGGGTTTAAAAAATCAAGGGAAATATTAGTAAAGTAAAATTCCAAATCTGGGATTGTGAATAGAGTGTATCCGACCTTTGCAACGAAGGAATGCGAATCGTTACCGCAATTCTCCAGAGGCTGTGTGAAAACGATATTAGACCTGAATTAATATGGGGTTTTTTATGGATATCCCAAAAAGCCAACAGATGTCATCCCGTCGTGACGGATCTTGTTAGAAAACAACACCTTACACAAGCCTTAACTAGATTCCCTTCGACTTCGCTCAGGACACAGCCAACGGAATGACATTAATCGCAAGTTACTGCATTCTTTGGAAGATTTTGAGTTTTCACTCAGCCTCACCCTAATCGGATTTATCCATGCCCACCCTCGGTCACCAACTTTGTTCCTGGCGGCAGTTCTTCTTTTGATCTGCCGGTTTCGGGAACATGCTCTCCGGCTTTTACCGCTTTGGTAAAACGAGCCAGTAGGGTATAGACTACCGGCACCAATACCAGGGTCAGGAAGGTGGAGAAAAACAACCCACCCACAACTGCCAAACCCAGTGGACGACGGGATTCCGCCCCGGCGCCCAGGCCAAGGGCAATCGGCATTACACCCAGTATAGTGGAAAACGAGGTCATCAAAATCGGACGCAAACGGATGGTTGCCGCCTGAACCACGGCTTCCAGCACTGTCTCTCCCCGTTCACGCAATTGATTGGAAAATTCCACAATCAAAATCGAATTTTTGGTCACCAGCCCAATGAGCATGATCAATCCGATCTGGGAATAAATATTCAGGCTTTGCCCGAAAATATACAGCGTCAGGATGGCGCCGAAGACTGCCAGCGGCACCGAAAGTAAGAGCGTAAACGGGTGGACAAAACTTTCGAATTGAGCCGAAAGCACCAGGTAGATAAATACAACTGCGAACAGGAACATAAAAATGAGACTGGCGCCAGCCGACTGATACTCCAATGACTGCCCGGCAAACTCCCGTTTAATTCCAGCCGGTAATTTCTCTTGTGCGATCCGGTCCAGATCATCCAAGGCCTGCCCCAGGCTGACTCCAGGTATGAGACCGGCAGAGATCGTTGCCGAACGAACCCGGTTGTAATGTTTTAGCTCTTTCGGCGCAACGGTTTCTTTAACCTGAACAACATTTGCCAGCTGCACCAATCCTCCGCCGCCACGAATGTAAATTTCCCGAATGGCATCCGGGGTAGCACGGGCCGAAGACTTCATCTGGATAATCACATCATATTGCTTGGTGCCCCGTTTAAAATTGGTAACCACCCGACCGCCCAGAAAGGTTTCCAGTGTTGAACCAATTTCAGTAACAGAGACTCCCAGGTCTGCTGCGCGTTCCCGATCCACATTGATATCCAATTGAGGCTTGTTGAGACGAAGATCGCTATCCAGATTGATCAGGTAGCCTAATTGTGATGCTTCAGCTATCATGATTCCCACAGCTTGGTTGAGCTCATCATAGCTATCCGCCTGGAGGACATATTCAACCGGGTTTGAGCTAAAGCTACCGCCGATGCTTGGAGGATTGATGACGAAAGCCATTACCCCGGGAATTGAGAATAATTGCGGAAATAGCTCCTGAATAATTTGTTGTTGGGATTTTTTCCTTTCGCTACGCGGCTTTAACGCCAGGAAAAGGAAGCCGTTGCTAACCTGGCCGGGGCCGTTAAATCCCAATCCAACAACGGTAAACAAGGCACGCCGCTCCGGCAGCGGCAGCAAGATGGCTTCAACCTCACGCATGTAGCGGTCGGTATAGTCCAGCGTTGCGCCTTCCGGGGCGATTATAATACCAAAACCGATGCCACGATCTTCCACCGGCACCAACTCGGTGGGTATGATTCTCAAAAGAACCACAGTCAAAACAATGGCCAGAATTCCGCCCACAATTGTCAAAAACCGGTGGCGCAGGGCAGCCTGTAAAATAAGGTTGTAAATCCGGTTCAGGGAATCAAAAAAATGATCAAATGCACGTGAGAACCGACTGGTGCCGGTTCCACGCAGTGGTTTCAGAAACTTGGAGCAGAGCATGGGTGTTAATGTTAATGCGACAAATCCGGAAATCAGGATAGCCACCGCCAGGGTAATGCCAAACTCGTTGAATAAACGTCCGACCGATCCTGTCATGAATGCCAGGGGAACAAACACCGCAACCAGGGCTATCGTCGTAGCAACAATTGCGAAGCCAATTTCTTTACTGCCATCCAGGGCAGCCTGCCAGCGGTCTTTCCCCATTTCCATATGCCGATAGATATTTTCCAACATCACAATAGCATCGTCTACCACCATACCGATGGCCAGAACGAGAGCCAGCAAGGTTAGAATATTGATGGTGAATCCTGCAAAATAAGCCACGGCGAAAGCTCCGATAATCGAAATCGGGATCGCCAGGGTGGGTATCATGGTGGCCCGGAAACTCTTCAAGAAGGCCAAAACTACCAAAATCACCAGGGACATAGCAATGAGGAGTGTTTCCTTTACTTCGGAAATCGAATCATTAATGAAAGTTGAGGAATCGTATGCAACGTCCAATTTCATACCCTTAGGCAATAGTCCGCTTAGTTCAGGCAGAGATTTGCGGACTACTGCGGCGACATCAACCGTGCTTGCTTTGGATTGTTTTACGATACCCAATCCAATTGCAGACTCTCCGTTATAGCGGGCGACTGTTCGTTCATCCTGTGCGCCAACTGTTACTTCTGCAATATCACGCAGGCGCACCAGGTCGGTTTCTTTTTGGGAAATAATAATCGCACCGAATTCCTCAGGGGTTGTTAGCTCTCCCATGGTTCGAACTGCAAATTCCCGTTTCAGGCCCTCTACGCGGCCACCGGGTATTTCAGCATTTTCTCTACGAATAGCTGATTCGACATCCTGGGTTGTGAGCCCGTGAGCTGCCATCCGAAATGGATCGAGCCATACGCGCATGGCATAGCGGCGTTCACCACCGATAATCACGGAACCGACACCTGGCAAGCGTTGAATTTTTTCTTTCAAAACCTTGTCGCCAATATCGGTTAATTCCAAGCCGTTATGCCGTTCACTAAACAGCGCCAACCAGACAATCGGCTGGGCATTCACATCCACTTTAGAAACGATAGGATCGTCTACTTCGCGGGGAAGCGCACCGCGTATCCTGGATACACGATCACGAATATCATTGGTCGCTTCGTCCACGTCACGGTTCAGCTCGAATTCAATTGTGATAACCGAACCCTGTTCCTGGCTGGAGGAGGATAATGTTTTAACCCCTTCCAGTGTGGCGAATTGTTCTTCCAGCACGTTGGTGATTTCTGTCTCAACCACACTCGGGCTGGCTCCCCGGTAAAGGGTGACGACAGAAACAATCGGTGGATCGATATCCGGATATTCGCGTACCGGCAGCCGGTTAAATGAAATTATGCCGAAAAGCAGAATCGTTAAACTCATAACCGTAGCAAATACCGGTCGGTGTATGGATATGCTGCTAAGTTTCATGTGGTTTGTCCTTTAAATAGGGTGTTTTCTTTTTGAACACGGATGACACTGATAAGACGGATTAACACGGATTTTTTAAATTTGTTTCTTTAGTTTTAAGTTTTTTAATAATTTTATGTTTTATTTGTGATTATCCGTGTCATCCGCGTTCAATTCAACCAAAGTTTCTTACTTCCTTTCATTCGAACGAGTTGCACCTTGACTTGAAACGGGCATCACCTTTGCACCTTCAAAAAGCTTCTGATGGCCGGCTCTTACTACTTTCATCCCCGGCTCCAAACCTTGTACCACTTCCACCACATCGGCCGATCTTGTTCCGAGTTTAATGGACACACGTGCAACTACGCTATCTGGCTGAACTACAAAGACAAAAGATTCATTGCCACTGGCAAATACTGATTCATTTGGAATCGTCAAGGCTTGGGATCGTTCGCTTAGAATTACTGAGACGTTGGCTGACATTCCAGCCCGGAATTTCCGGCCAGGATTCTCCACCCGGGCAATAATCCTGGCGCTTCTGGTCGCAGAATCCAATATTGGTTCGATCACGATAATTGTTCCTTTTAATTCGTAACCCGGATACGCAGTTGTTGAAACCGTAACACCGGCGCCTTTTTTCAGAAGAGAAAGGTAGCGTTCGGGAGCGGAAAAATTTACCCGGATTGCATCAATATTGGCCAGATCGGTGATTGGCTGACCAGATCGCAAAAAGGCGCCAATACTTACACGGCGTGCCCCGATGATACCGTCGAATGGAGCTATGACCTTGGTTTTTGCAAAGCGTGCTTTTGCCAGAGCGAGATTCGCTTCGGCCACTTTCAAAGATGCAGCCGCATCGTCCAGGTCCTGGGGAGCGCCTGCTTTTAGCTCAACAATAGCAAATACGCGGTCATATGAAGCCTGTCTTTGAGCTCGCAATGCTTCTGCGCGTGCAACTTCTGCAGATAGCTGAGAATCGTCTAATTGTGCAATTAATTCTCCACGCTTGATTTCGCCACCTTCGACGAACGGCAGACCCATTACCGCAGCATCTATTTCGGCGACAACGGTAATCGATTCACTGGCTTTAATTGTACCAACTGCTTCAAATTTATCAGCAACGTTTTGAACTGACACCTCGGCAATTTCCACCGCCGTTGGCGGCATGGAAAAACCACCGCCTGCATTTTGTTTTGAGCAGCTGGAAATTAGTAAAAGAATAAGGATGGTAATTATTGAATTAAATATTTTTAATGAGACTATTTTCATTATAAACTTTTGCCTTTCTTTTATGTATGGAAAGTCCGTATGTGAACACGGATGACGCGGATTAGACAGATTAACACAGATTCACTTTTATTTTGTGTTTTTAATAGATTTTGTTTTATCTGTGAGTATCCGTGTCATCCGTGTTATCTGCGTTCAAACCCAAATTAGAAATCCGTTTCATCGGTGTCATCCGCGTTCAATAATCAGTGTTAATTGCATTCAACTCTCATTTTTGTTTTTTGTAAATATTTTTCTTTTAAACTCTGCTTTTTTCCCAAAATTCAATAATAAACCAACTTCAATGTCTGTAGCTTTCAAATAATTAATAAGTTGAGCTTCATGCTCCTCACGTAGGTTCTCTTTAGCTTTAGTCTCTACTATAACAATATCATTCACTATTAAATCAGCTTCATATTTGCCTACTACTTGATCATTATAACGAACTACGATGTGTTTTTGTTGTATGACCTTCAAGCCTATTTCCCTTAACTCAATTGCCATTGCATTTTCATAGACTTTTTCTAAGAAACCATATCCAAGTTCATTATTGACCTTATAAAAAGCATAAATAATTTTTTCAGTGATTTCTCTATGTAACATTTTGCTCTTTTAATTCTGTAATCATCTGCATCATCAGTGTCATCTACGTTCGACACTTTAGAAGTTGTTAGTTGTTTTGTATGAAAGAACACGGATGACGCAGATTAGACGGATTAACACAGATTCATTTTTATTTTGTGTTTTTAATAAATTTTTGTTTATCCGTAAGTATCCGTGTTATCTGCCTTCAAAATCTAGCACCTATCCGTGTCATGTGTTCAAAAGAAATTATTCTCATAAAGAGCCAGGGTATTTACCTGCTGTTAATTCTTTCAAGGTGGCGGCTGCTTTCGCAGTTCGAACCAAAGCCTCTGAATAACGTTGTTGGGCAAGAGCAAAATCAGCCCCCAGCCGTACCAGCTCAAATGCGGTAGTCCGACCGTTACGAAACTCAATTAACCCGATACGTACCTGCTCCTGCGCAGCTTCAACACCTTCTATAGCTGCCTCTAGACGGCGTCGGCCGTGGAACAATTCCCTATGGCTGGTTCTTACTTGCTCTTCCAAGGCACGTGCTTGTTCAATATGTCGTTGTTCAGCTAAAATCACCTCTGCGTGTAACCTGTCTTTTTCACCCAATCCTCTACGAAAACCGATTGGTATGCTAACCTCAACGCCTATACTCCAGGTTTTAAAATCACGTTTTCTAACCTGGCTTAAGGCATCACCAAGTCCTCCGCCACGGGTCGCTCTTAATGTGTCATTCCCAAAGATAACATCCTGTGGAGTTCCAGCCAGGCCATTTCCACCCAACGAACCCACCAGATCCACTTTTGGCAATGCTTCCCAACCAGCCGCCTTTGCACGAGTTCGGCTCACTTCCACATCTTTCTGTGTTGCTTTCAGATCCGAATTATTTTGCAATGCGTGTTGCAGCAATATATCCACCTGTACTAATGGAAATTCACTCGGCGGATCATCTACAGTGATGAAGCGTGTCATTTCGTTTTCCGGTCTTACTCCAATCAAAGATGCGAGTTGATCGGAAAGTTGATCCAACTGTTCTTCACGTTCCAGTAAAAGTAGTTTTTGTTCCGCAAGAAATGTTCTGGCACTTGCAACCTGGTTTGGTCCGATTAATCCGGCATCTGCTTGCAATTTAGTTTCCCGGAGAAAAATTTCGCCCTGGTCAAGAGTAAGTTTCCGTACGGCATAATCGCGTTCGGCAGCATAGAGATTCCAATAAAACCGCTCAACTTCGGCATTTATTGAAAGTATTTCTTGATCCCTGCGAGACTCGGCAGCCTGTAACTCTTGTTCTGCCTGGGAAAGCAGATTTCGGGCGGATATATGAAATCCTCCCAACAATGGCTGCCGAAAGCTTAGATTACCAAATGTAGTATATTGTGGATTCAAAAAAGCAAAAGAAGAATTGCTCTTTAAACGGATTAAATTGAGAGAAGCCTCTAATTCTGTACCGATTGGCAAATCCCACCGCAATCCGGTTTGTGTGCTCGTTTGTTTGGTGAACAGGATTGGCGCCCCGGAAAAAAATGAAGCTGTCGGCTGCTCCTGTTCCTCGAAGTTCAAGTTAAAGAACAATTCCGGGTCGAAAAATCCCTTTTCTCTGCGAACAGTACCACGTGCTGCAAGATATTCGGCGTTCGCTTTTTGAACCGAAGTGGCATGATCCAAAGCGTGGCGAGTAGCCTCATTAAGGGGTAGGGGAGAGCCTTCCAATTGTTTGAGAATTGTTTGAAGTGCACTATCAGGATTGGCAGGCTGGTTTTGTCCATTTGCCAGCTGAGTTGTGCAAAAGAGTACAACAATCAGTAGTTGTCTAATAAAAACTAAATGATGGTGATATGGATTAATGATATTATTCCTTATATTGTAATTAGATGTTATTTAATACGATTTATCAAAAAGACGATTTCCATGTTGAAATGGAGACAAAATTATTGATTCGGATTTCAAAAAACGATTTACAGTACTCCCTTATAAAAAAGATGATTTTTTATAAAATTATAAGACTGGAAAATATGTGAGGATTATTTGAGAAATGCAATATCTAAATGCAACGGGTTGATGATTTTTATATCAAAATAAGTATCTTTAAAAGTGTTTTCTATTGCAGTTTAAGGGTAAATGTTATCTGAATTCCGTGTATGGGTGAAATCCATAGTATTTGGGATAGCTATCCAACCTTACATGTATCCATGAGACGCCACCACCTGCAGTGCTCAACCAAATGGGTTGATCCGATATACTTTTTTGCATCGTTTCGCCAACGATTTGCCACAAAGCGTGATTCTGGAAATCGGGGCCGTTTCGTGTAAATGCCGCGAGATTGGCGTAAACGAAATCGGATGTTCGCGGAGACGGAACCACGAGAATGGCGTCCTTACCCAAATTCTCGAAGACAACGATTCCGGCACCTGGTTCGTCGGTGGTGAAATAACTTTCGAATGTCTTCGTATCAGGAGGCCGTATTAGCGAAGGGCTGTCAAGGAGTACGAATTCGAATGTCCGGTTCACCGTGTTTGAAGTGGCGGGCGGAGTTTCCCAGCAATAAGCTAAAAAGGGGACTTCAGTCAATATTGAAATAAAAAACGATCGAAACGATTCATCATGCTGCCACAAATCCAAAGCTTCGGCATAACAAAGCGGCTCTGCTTTGTGAGTGATACTGAACTTATGGACACGGCCATCGCTGAGAATGTCAAGTTTGTATTGGAACACTTATGCTTATAATTTGAGTCTTTTTCTAGTACAAGTTTAAGTTTGGGTCAACTTCTGTTGTCCAGGCATTAATACCACCCACCATATTCTTTACATTGGAGTAGCCTTCTTTGATCAGGCTTTGTGTTACACTAGCAGAACGTTGTCCAGTGCGACAGTGAATAACGATTTCTTTAGAAGGATCCAGCTCCTTCAATCGCGAAAGGACTGAATTCATGGGAATAAAAAGGGCACCATTTATTTGAGCTATCTCCCGCTCCCAGGGCTCACGAACGTCCAAAATCAAAAAATCCTCTTTCCGGTCAAGTTTCTGTTTTACTTCCTGAACATAAATCTCAGGTACGGCTATCGTTTCTTGTGTGGAGGATACCCCACAAAATCCTTCATAATCGATGGGTTCTGTAATTGTGGGGTGTGCGCCACAAACCAGGCAGTCAGGATCTTTCTGCAGTTTAACTTCCCTGAAAGCCATGGAGAGCGCATCAAATAGGAGCAATCGACCAACTAGAGATTTTCCTGCACCAGTAATCCACTTGATGGCTTCTGTTGCCTGCAAGCTGCCCACGATGCCGGGTAGAACGCCAAGCACACCTCCTTCAGCACATGACGGTACTAAACCTGGTGGAGGTGGTTCGGAATACAAGCAGCGATAACACGGACCTTCCTTGGCATAAAAGATAGAAATCTGACCGTCGAAACGAAAAATAGAGCCATATATATTCGGTTTTCCCTGGAAAACACATACATCATTAACCAGGTAGCGAGTTGGAAAATTATCCGTACCGTCAACGACAATATCGTAGTTCTCAAAAATTTTCATAGCATTATTTGAAGTGAGAGGTTCTTCATATGTGGTCACGTTGGTTTTTGGACTTATACTCTCCAGTCGCTCTTTTGCAATTTTTAATTTTGGCTGGTTCACATCTTGTGAGGAAAAAAGAATCTGCCGATGTAGGTTAGACAGGTCAACAATATCAAAGTCAACCAGGCCTAAATGTCCTACACCAGCCGCTGCAAGATAGATAGAAACGGGACTTCCCAGGCCACCTACTCCAATAATCAGCACCGAAGCATCCTTTAATTTATGCTGGCCTTCCAATCCAATCTCGGGCAAAGAGAAATGGCGGCTATAACGAATATAATCGTCCCGTTCAAATACGGAATTGTTCTCTTTTCCACCAGCAATGGAAGGGATGATCATTACTTCATCATTTTCTTCCAGCCGTGTCTCCATACCCTCCATATATCGGATATCCACTCCCCTTACATAGACATTGACGAAATTCCTAAGCCTACCCTCATCACCGTAAAGATGAGAGGCGAGATCCTGATATTTGGAATCAACCTCTTTTAACGCTTCTTTGACAGTATCTGCTGAAACAATTACGGCAGCATGATTGTCCGTAAATCGGCGTAGAGGAGCCGGAATTCTCACAGTGACTTTCATCTTTTGTACTCCTTCACTTTTTTATTGATGAATTTTACTTCAATGAATTGAGTTCGATCTTGGGAAAGTTCCCACCATCCAGTATCTGTAGTAAACTCTTGATTGACGCTAACAATCAAATAAAGAAAATTTGGCAGAGCCATTTCCAAATCGTATTGTGATGGGACAGCTTGGTGATCGGGATGGGAGTGATAGACTCCTACGAGCTGAAAACCTGACTTATCTGCAAATTTTTCTCCCTCAAGATATTGCTCTGCATTAATGAGGAATCGGCGGTTACGCTTGTCTGTTCTCTCATTATGCATGGGTTCTGCCATTCTCACTTCAACAATTCCATCGATTTCGTTTCCATAAAGGAAGCCACAGCATTCCTCCGGATAGATCGAAATAGCATGATTGATCACCTTTTCCATAACCTCATTATGTGTTGATACCTTTCTTGACATCAATTAGCCTCCCATAGTCCAGTTGAAAAATAACGCTCACCAGTATCGTTAAGGAGCGTTACAATACAGGCTTTTGGTTCCTTTGTCAGCACCTTTTCGACAGCAGCCATATAGGCACCAGAAGATTGACCTACAAACAGACCATCCAGGGCAAGGTTATGGCAATATTTCTGAGCTTCATTTGATGTTACTGGAACAAATTGGCTAATAATTGTTTGATCCAGAACATCCGGAACGATATCCTCCGGTTCACCAATGGGTTTCAATCCTTCGATTCCTGGAAATCTTTCCGGCTTTACACTTAGGATGGAGAGATTTCTACTGTATTCTTGTAATCGCCTGCCAATACCGGTAATAGATCCACCGGTACCGATACCCCCTACAAAGTGAGTTATATCCGGAACTTGATTCAAGATTTCCTCAGCAGTAGATTCGTAATGGGCCAACCAATTATCATCATTGCTATATTGATTTGCCAGATAATATTTATCAGGTGTTTTTTCATACCTACGTCTCACTTCTCTGATCGCTTCATCATATCCTTCCAATGGATCTGTAGTAACAACACTGGCGCCATGGGCTTTGATGCGTGCTAATCTTTCCATGGTTGCATTTCCAGGAATGACTAGTTCAACATTATATCCAAGAGCCTGACCAAATATAGCATATGCAATCCCGGCATTACCTGAACTGGAATCAAGAATAATCTTGTTACCCTTCAGCTGACCGCGTGCTACTGCCTGGGATAGCATTCTTGCTATTGGTCGATCTTTCAACGAACCTCCGGGATTCATAAACTCCGCTTTGCCAAATATTCTTGCATTTGGATAACGTTTGGAAAAAATAGTGATAGGAATCATCGGAGTATTCCCTATTAAATCTAATATGCCCATTGCATCCTACGTTTAAAGAAACACACAATTTTTCTAATCATCAAAAAGCTCATTAACATTCTCTCAAAACTATTAGGGCTCGTCATACCATTTAACTAAGCTAAATGATTTTTGATCATGTTTTTAAAAAAGGTTTGTGAATAAGCTTAATTGGCATTTTTAATCGGTGCATCGATTAAAAATCTGTTATTAGTTGATTGCAGTCTATTATTGTTGATCTTCGAGAACATCCTCTTCAGCAAGATCGCTTCAAAGGGCCAATCTGTTTGTCAATGGTTATCCAAATTAGCTTGATAATCGCTAGAATATATATTAACTATATACGATAAAACAGTCCGATAAAATAATAGATTATAAAAATTTGGATTTTCAGTTGTAAGTGGGTGTGGATATTCTGGAAACAAGGCTTTGATTCGGACAATCCAAACTTTCACTCGGTGAGAAGAGATCAGTTATCGATTAATATTCAAAAACCAATTAGATGAGGTAGAAAATGCAGGATCTTGTTCAAATGAAATGTGTAGCTTGTAATAAGGACGCACCTAAAGTTACAGAAGAAGAGATTGCTGAGATTTACCCGCAAATACCCAAGTGGGAAATTGTGGATCGCGACAACATCAAGCGACTGGAGAGGATGTTTAAATTCGACAATTTTTTGCAAGCTTTGTCATTTACGAATAGAGTTGGCAATCTGGCAGAAGAAGAGGGCCATCATCCCGATCTCTTGACAGAGTGGGGTAAAGTGACAGTTACCTGGTGGTCGCACAAGATAAAAGGTTTGCATATTAACGATTTTGCCATGGCCGCAAAAACGGATAAATTGTATAGTACTCCGGATTTCAATTGAACATAAAATCACCGAAAAATTATTTTGCGTTTTTTGATAGCATCCATGTAATGAGGAAAAATTAGTATGACTATTCAAGAATTAATTACCAGATTCCCGGAAATACCAGCTGATCTGCATAACGAATCATTGCTATCGGAATTTGCCGAAACTTTTGGTGGATTGCTCCGAATTGCCAGCAAACCAAGCGCGTGTTCCACCGCACATGATGCCGGCAATCACTATTATCTAAAACTTATCGGTCCTATGGACATCTATCGATATGGGCTTTCCACAAAGGAAAAAGTGCTTGAGCAGCTTCATGAATTCCTAAATCAACACAAAAATGATCCGGACGGATTTGCCGCGTGCCTTCTTCCAGCCGATATCGCAGCAAAGGAGGTCAAGGGTCCGGGTTGTGAATGATCAGTGCTTTACATTAATTAAGATTACGCTAACCAATTGCTCGAAATGAGATAAGAATTCTTTCGCCCTAACGGTTAAATTTAGCAGCAAAATTTTTAGCGTCCTACGCTTAAATTTTTCCTGTTAAAATTTGCTTGTTAAATTTCTACTTCTTGAATAAGATCGTATGCTTTCCTAGTCGCATCAAATCGGTCAAGAAACTCAATTCCCTCTTCTCTCATCTGATCCATCAGGATATTATGATATTTAGTTCTTAATGCATTTATTTGATCTTTAGCGCAATGTTCCTCTTCAGGAATTTCTTTTTCAGCATTTACTAAATCTATGTAGATTTGAGCAATTTCATGAGCATTCATAATTCTTCCTTTGAAATTCTTATCGCAATTCTTGTTGCATGATCTCGATCTTTAAATTTAATTCCCTGCTCATTTAATAGTTCAATGAAACTCCAACTCTTTTTTTCTCAAGATTCTGTAATTTTAATAGATCTTTTGTTTTTTCAATTTCTTCAATAACATTCACATACTCTTTAGCAGCTTGAAATAGATTTCTTTTCAAAACCTTTTACCTACACGAATTTCATATTTTTATAAATCTAACAAGTAATTCACTAGTTTCTTCATATCTCCCAGAAATTACCATCTTTTCATTGAGTTGCAACAAAAATGTTTCTTCATAAGTGATCATCTAACTGCATAAGGCTCATTTAACCGGCAAAAACGCAAATCCGAACTCTCTATTTAGAAAATCACCTGGCGCGGTTTTGTCCGCGATGAAATGGATTAGGCATCGTATTACAATGGTTCGCGAAGTCACTCAACTTGGCTTCTATATTTTTAAATCAATTCATGTTTTGTTTTCGAAACTACTCCTTATTTGAGCAGCAAGACCTTCTTCGTAGTTTTAAATGTGCCAGAGATTATCTGGTAAAAATATACTCCACTATTCACAGTCTTACCGCCGTCTGTTGTTGCATCCCATCGGATTTTGTACGTACCTGCAGGTATAGCCTTCGCATCAATTAGAACCCTGATTTTTTGACCAAGTTGATTAAAAACTGTAACTTGGACGCGTCCTGGATACTTGATGGTATATTCTATGGTGGTTTCTGCATTAAACGGATTGGGATAATTTTGACTAAGCGTAAATTGCGATATTACTATCTTTTCTTCATTAGTATCTGAAGTATCGGATATAATAGTCACTTTTTCCAAACTACGAAAGGATCCTCCACCTAACGAGCTTGCTCCTGAACCAAATGTACTAATAAAAAGATATCCAGAAGGCGAAATTTCAACACAAGAAATGCGTTTGTGTGCAAGACCTGTGGATTCCAAAAACGCCCATGTATTACCATCATCTTCAGACTCTATCACACCATCGAAAGTACCTGCAAATATATTTTTACCGCTGCTAACTGCAAAGTCTGTAATACTGACCACTGAAGTCCCGTAATTGGTCTCAGGGTGTTTATCATAAATATGCTCCCAATTTACGCCGTTATCTTGAGAACGATAAACTCCAAATGCAGTGCCAATAAAGAGATCATCATTGCGATGTTTTATCATCGCCTGGATTTGTTGCCCTGTTCCATAATATTCTTTAAAAACCGTTCGTCTCCAGGTTTTTCCAGCGTGCGGAGAGTAATAGTATCCAATGAACTTTGGAGTTTCGTTGTCTTCACCAGCTTTAGTTGCGCCCACAAATATTCCGCCATCTGCAGCAACTAACAGTTTTGTAACCAATAGATCATTGGGTAGTGATGTACTTTGCCATGATCGGCCGTTATCATCGGAAAAAAAGACACCGGCACTTGATGTGCCTGCAAAAAGAATGCCTGATGGATGTTTCACGATGTCTTTAATAAGTCTGGGTACATACGAATATTGCCAGTAATCGTATCCTTCAGTTTTATAATAAATGCCATTGTTAAAGGTGGTGCCGACAAAAATATCATCATTTTCGGTAATTAAAATAGAAGTGGCATAAATATTTTTTCCACCAAATTCACGGAGTTCAAGATTAAAAGAATGCCCATCATCTGTTGATGAATATAGTCCGACACTAGAAGCGATGTATAAGGTACCATTAGAATCAAAAGCCATATCATAAATAAATGTATTTGTTATGCCATTACTTTTGTCAATCCATGATTCATTTTTATTATCAAAATAAAAAACACCTTGAAAGGTAGCCACAAATAGACTGTTATCTGCCAGAATGCCAACATCGAAAACTGTTTTATCAAAAATAAGATCCCAGGAATGTCCTTTATCGACGGAAACAAAAAAACGTCTAAAGGAGCTGGCATAAATAGCTCCATCCTTGCTAAATTTAATGGTGTTGTAGGTGTCGGATTTAAGAGTATTTACTTTTACCCAATTATCTCCTTTATCATCTGAAAAGAAAATTCCTCTTCCGGTTCCCGCCCATAATCTTCCGTTGTCATCAAATTCAACAGATTTAACAACCCGTGTTCCGCTTGGTGGCGTAATATTTATCCAATTATCCGGAGAATCGGTTGAGCGATATAAACCACCCTTTTCTTGACCGTAAGCAGTAGCTGAATAAATGGTGCCTGAGGAATCTACCGCAAGTCTTTGTGTCCCATGCTCCCTTATAATTGCTCCCGGACTCGACTGATTTGTCCATTCTTCAGTATTCGGGTCAAACATGAACGGTCCATTACTGGTTCCGGCGTAAAGCCTCCCATCCGGGCTTATTGTTAACGAATGTGTTCCTAAAAATCGAAGATACCGTTTGCTCCATGAATCGCCCTTATCGTTCGAATAATATACAGCATAGCCTGCTTCATATATTTCATCACCTTCCAATATTGCGATATCCCAAATAATCTCATCCTTGTAGCCAAGAGAAGTCCATGAACTCCCATTATCTGAAGAACGATAAATTCCACCCCATGTCGCTGCGTAAATTATCCCATTAGAATCAACCGCCAAAGCATTAATATTACCTCCATAAATACCGCCTCCTTCGCCAAGAGGCGTCCAAAAGTTTTGTGCAAATAAGTTATTGTTTAGGCAAAAGTAGCTGAAGCATAAGCAGCATAAAATTAACATTTTAAAATGCACCATGTTTTATCTCCATAGCTCTCTTTATAATTCATTCCTAAACGCTGTGTGATAAATATTCCTTAGCGTCAAGTTGATGCGCTGTGCTAGACCCTCATTTTAAATAGAAATGGATTGTAAATAAGTCATCCTTATAGACCAAGAATATTTTCAGAAATTCCAAAGATTGGGTTCATTTCTAATAGCATCTATTTTGTTTTTTACTGCCTGCAGTGCATCTGCTAAGTTATTACCAAACTCGACAACCCAAACAACGGTGATTTTCTTATTTTGATTAGCTTCTATTGAAAAGGGCCCCGAAGAAATCAAATTTCGTACATCACTGGGAATGTCATCCAACCAGCCAGTACCTGTAACCGGATCACCTGTAAAGGCATATTTTGTAATTTCACCAGTTATCGGATTTACCATTGCTTGACCTGCATTATCCAAACCCTGCAATGCATAAATAACTTGTTGAGCTGTATTAAAATTCTTTTCCCCAAAGTTCGGATCAAAGTTTTTGCGCATTATTCTATGACTTGTAACACCAAAATGAGAAGGTCCTGCAAAAGGTATACGGAGAAAAGCGAAGGCTGATATATATGTCTTACCAGTGTCTGAAGGGTTATAGGTATAACTTATTCCTCTGTCAGAATCATAACCGGTTTTATTGCCGGTACTTATAAAATCTGAATCACTATAAAAACCACAGTACATTTCATCAAAACTTGCCAGTTTTAAAGTGCTTATATCATAATTTAGAAATATTGTATTTTTTAAGTCTTCACGTGAATAACCATAAAGAGTGTTTACAATTTTTACATTTGGAACAGGTTGTGAAAGAACATTTTCTGTCTGTGTTGAATCGGATCTTAAGACTGACCAGCACATGGCATCTCCGTAATGAATGGGATTATTTTGTTCATCAACAGGAAAGCCGTCGTCAATAGGCCAATTAATATTCGGCATAGAAATAATTGATGGGTCAGCAAAATGAACTCCCAGCTTTCTATCGGGCCACTTTGTTGTGTAGTTGCTGCGGCTGTTACCACTTCCAACCCAAACAATATTGGCCTTTGGTTCAGCATTACTAAAGGTACCGAGCCATAAGCCTGCACTAAATATGACGTATATTTGATTAGCACCAAACACTGGTTCGATAATGTTATACAACGTTGCGTCATGTAATTGTCCTGTACTATCAATGAAAACATGAAAATTATTTACATCGAACTCAAAGTCATTGAATGCAATTAGATTTTCAAGTTTGTTTTCATTGTCATTTGATGGAATAGGATTATAGTTTTTTTCACAGCTTACAAAAGAAATAGAAATAAGGATTATGTAGTTAATAAGAAATATTGTTCTAATCATTTCAAACACATTTTTTAAAGGTCTAAGTGACATTAATCATCTCTCGTATATATAGTCACTTCGGAGGTCAAAAGGTAACGTAACTTTCTGAGAAAAAACAGCCGAAGCACGAAGCCTCAATACTTCCGAAATGTGTCGCACGTTAAGACGAGTTAATACGCCGCTGCCTGCCACATCCTTTCGCGACTCACCGACCGACATTGTGAAGTCCATGATGAGTTGTTCTTTGCCATCCTTATATTCATAGAAATGTCCCAAAGAGTATTCTCTGTAATAATGTGACCCATATATGTCAATCTCGTAATATGATTTGTTTTCAATTCGGATTGTATCAATTACATGATGTCGCATATAGGAAGCAGTAGAATATCCAGGTATATCTTTGGTCATCCATTTCCCATATTCAGTGTGAAAAAAGATAAAGAACTTGTGCCTTGAGTAAACAGCACACCACAGTTAACTAAAATACAAATTGTGAAAAACGACCCAGTTAATCCGTAATGTGCTATGAAGCATAAGATTGGAACCGTTTGAATGGTACAAATGCACCACAAGATTACGCCCCATACTTTCATTTGCGATGACTAACATGTCCTATTAAGGTGCTCTTAGGAAACTGGATAGCGCCTAAATCAGCCGCTAGCTAACGGTCAACTGCATTGCTTCGTTAGCAATGTTTCACTTTGGCTGCTTCACAGTTCTCAAGTATGGTTTTACTGTTTTCCAACCATCCGGAAACATTGTTTCAGCTTCTTCATTTGAAACAGCTGGTACGATGATTACATCGTCACCATCTTTCCAATTTGCAGGAGTAGCTACTTTGTGTTTTACTCTTAACTGCATAGAATCGATGACTCGCAATATCTCATCGAAATTACGTCCTGTCGTCATTGGATAAGTTAACATTAAATTGATCTTTTTATCCGGACCGATAATAAATACCGATCGAACTGTCGCATTTGTCATCGCCGTACGTCCTTCAGATGTACCTTCTTCTTCAGCAGGCAACATGTTATATAATTTAGCAACAGCCAAATCCGTATCACCTATCATTGGATAGTTAACAGCATGCCCTTGAGTTTCTTCTATATCCTTAGCCCATTCAATATGGTTTTCTACCGGGTCAACACTTAAACCAATAATTTTACAATTCCTCTTGGTAAATTCGGGCTCCAAGCCGGCCATATAACCTAATTCGGTGGTACAGACTGGCGTAAAATCTTTAGGATGTGAAAATAAAACTCCCCAGCTATCACCTAACCATTCATGGAAATTTATTTCTCCGTGGGTGG
>CAYXGW010000109.1:0-20717 GCA_964464595.1 uncultured Deferribacteres bacterium | reverse complement strand
GTATTGCAGATATCAGAAGCAAAGTGGATATTCAGTATGAAAGTAAGGGCAAACGAAATGTCAACTGGCTCGATTTCTTCGGACGAGAAAATCTCGATTTGATCAATCGTATTTGCGGAGTGAATCTGCATCTTTTAGGTTACGAAATAGCAGCCCGGGCGCCATCGGGAAAACCGCTAGTAAAGGGAGAAAAGTAAACCTGACGACAATTACCAGAACATTTTTGAGAAAAATCGTATTCCCGGTTGTAGTCGCAAGCGGGTTGGAAAAGCTACTTTCAATGGGTGCAAAGAACAAGATGATGATCCTGAGTTATCACGGGATTATTGGCGACTTTGGAGCAAATTATGCAGTCAGGCATCTGAATGTGAAGCCCTTCGAAAAGCAATTGAAATATTTAAAACAAAATTTTGACATTATAACTTGTAAAGAAGTGGCTCGCTTGTACAGAGAGGGAATTCAGCCAAAGAAACCTGCAGTCGCACTGACTTTCGATGATGGTTTTGAAAACAACCTGATATATGCAGTTCCTCTGCTTAAGCAATTTGAAATTCCAGCAAGTTTTTTTATCTGCACAAAAGGAATTGAAGATCGAGGCTTTATTATCTGGGCAGACTACGCAGAGTTTTTGCAAAATCGTGTGCGACCGACAAGCATGACGATCAGGAATGTTAATTTTGAAATGCGAAATGGCGTGTTGTATAGCAAAGAAAAAAATCAATACATGCTGGATTATATCAAGTCTCTACCGGCTCCAGAACACGACAAGTTTATGGAAGAGATGGTCGAACGGTTTGATCTTGATAGTCACATTAAAAGGCTGAACCCCGATTACTGGAAGTTGCTGGATCACGAACAGGTCAGAATGCTGGCACAATCCAAGTGGATTGATATCGGTTCACATAGTCATTCTCACTACAATCTGTCGAGCATTGATGCAACCGATGTCAAAAGGGAACTGCAACGGTCGAAGCAAATTCTTGAGGAAGCTGCCCAACAAGAAACGAGTATGTTAGCCTACCCGGATGGAAGCTATAATGCAAAAGTGAAGGAATTATCGAAGGAAGCGGGCTATAGGGAGCTTTTTGCGGTAACGTATAAGGTGGAAGATGACATGGAGGACACAAGTATACTTCCGCGGATCGGTCTCAGCAATTCAACAACTTGGCAGTCTAACATGATTCGCATCCACAGCAAGTTTGATCAGGATGGAATAGAAATTTTAATCTAATTAGGTAAGTATATCAGTGTTTTTTATACTTATAATGCAAAATGACATAACGTAAATTTGAGCTCAATAATTTTAGTCATTGGGTAATTAAAGTGTTTGATAATTCGATTTGTTTTTTTGGAGTTTCCTTTCCCAAGAGCTCGTTGCATAAACGGCTAACGAAAAGCTCAGCGGCGGCTATGCAAACGCATTCAATAAAGCTACAACAATTTAAATTCTGCACAATCCAAAATAACGGCACCGGCGCAGCCGTCGGCTGGAGTGATAGTTAGGCAAAAAAGTTGTGGTTTATTCTAGAATTTTTCAACAGTCTCGTTAAAGGAACAACTCATGAACGAAGCCAGGGTGCGCTCCACACTGCTGGCTGGTCAAAAGACGCACAACACGTTGAGCGCAATCCCATCGTCTCTGTGAAGCGACATGCCAATGCGGATCGGTGGCGGTACAGACTCCCAATGGTCGACTTTACGACTGGCTGCTCCGATTAGAGCACCTATACCGGTACCGGCAGCACTGAATATAGGGACAAAGACTCTGGCGACTTTACCAAAGTCGAATTCCCCTGCGTTCGTAAACTCCACGGAAAATCCTACACCGGAGGCAGCACCAACAACCAAACCAATGACTGCTCCCCTACCAGCTCGCGACTTACGACTCTGGCTCACTTCGAGCCTCGTCACTAAAGCGATTGGGATTGCAAACGGAGTGGCCTGAAGGACCTTCTTAAATGTGAGTGTATCGCTGGTTACTGCAACAACAGTTCCCACCTGTTTGCGAATGTCGAACTTGGGCGCCCAAAGGCGCACTCGCGTGCCGGCAGTGACCGGCGATTTCTGTTGAGCCACAAGATTAGTGAGCGGCACCAACAGAAGCCCCAAAAGTAGTAACGCTGTCTGGCGCATTGTTTCACCTCCTTATCCTGCTTGCCTAACAAGTAATTCATTTGTTTTTTCTCTTAACTCCCAAAAAATCATAATCTTTTTGTTAACTTGCAACAAAAAAGTTGCTAAATAGATGATAACCTGACTGCATAACACCTCATGGGAATAATAGTAAAACTGCATACCTATAAAGTTATAAAAAGTAACCATACAAGAGAAGATTATTGGGTCCGCACCAATTCGTACTCAATTAATGTTCTGATTAATTCGCGAAAAATGAATTCATATCTATAATTTCTTAATGTAAATTGTTCCGGAATATTTTCCAGAATGGAAATCATAGGACCCGCTTTTTTGATTTTCATCCTATTTTGATCGATATTCGGAATCATGGTGATCCACAATTTTAAGCGAAGCGGGCTTTCATCTTGATTTCCAAATTGGAAAATAATTTTCGGTAATGAAGATGGAGTATCATCGGAAATATGGTGCCTGATATGCCATTCCTTTCCGGTTGGAAATGTAACTTTGGCAGTGTAATTGCGCCCTTCAATTGAGAAGAGGTTTTCAGGTAGTTCAGGTATTTCATAAGTAATGATTGAAATGCCTTCGTAGTTGTAGCCATCTAATGTTACTTCCAAAGCCCGGTAAAAGTATTCATAAATATGTTTCCATTCATAGGTCAATTCAATTTGCGTTTGCTCTGTTTCAACAATTCTACTCTGTAGTTCGTGTCTCTTATTATCTTCTTCCAGGGCGCCTTTGCTAATCCAATCTTTAAATTCCTCCTGAATTACCTTAATTTGCTTTTTTGTGATGTGATCCGCACGCTTTTGTTGAACTGAATCAATTTTCTGAGCCAGGGAATCATATTGTTCCTGGTAGGTTAGAAAATTTTCTGAAGCTGTTTTTTTGCCCTGGGTTATACTGCCAAAGACAGCTAAAAAAGTACCGATTGCAATCAAGATAATTCCTGAAATGATGTAAGTATTCATAGTATTATATTAATGATAATTTTTGTTTGTGTCATCAAAAAGATTGTAATCTGATAATTATTACTTCTTCTATTTAACTTAGAAGATTGCACCATAGACTAACTACCTACGCCCATTAAGCAATCCTGCTTTTCCTTTTTCCCTCTTAGAATAGATTTATAGATCTCCCAACATGGAGCAAATTTAATCGGAAAAATAAGACAATTAAAGTTAAAAAAGATTACTAAAGGATTTCATATGTTATCTAAGATTAGATCCGAGAGTGAGATTATTATCATTGATTGTTAAAAGGTGCTGATTTATATTTCGTTTGAAATAGAGCTACAAATTTATTGGCTTAAAGTGAGCAAAAAATGAAAGTAATTCAATCGGATTCGTGCTTAAAGTGTGGAATTAAAACAAACCGAGGAATTTTATTTTGTGAAAATTGCAATCCGATTTATGGACAGGCTGTTTCTGTATTTGATGAAGAATTAAACCGGCGCTTAACGCTTTATGTTGGTAAAATCCCGTTCTGGAGTGTAGTTAGTTCTCGTATCAAAGGTCAGTTGCCAGTAAAGTGGTGGATGGGTACGGATGCTCTTACGATGTGGTATCGACCACCTGGAAAGAGATGGAGAGATGTGATTCTGCATAGAATAAAAATGAGATTATTAGAACCACTTATTTTTCGGCATTGGGTAACAGGCCCGAGATTATTCTATGATTTGGAAAAAAGTAGTAATATTCAAATGGACAAAGTTGTTGTTGCTTATTGGCCTGGAAAGTATCATAAAAAAATCAAGAAAATCGAACATGAGGGGTTTAATGTTCTGTATTATGATCCTGATAGTGGCCCATATGAAAGGTGGGTTTATGGGACGGATATCATCGAGCAAATCAAAAAAAAAGTGTCCGATGTGAACTGGCTAAAAATAGATGGAACTCAGGACATGAAAAAGATCTATCCAATAACTGATTTGTATATTCGGCCAAGTCGTCATGATGGTGAGCCCAGAATAAACGTAGAGTGTAAATTAAACCGTATACCTGTTATATACTCGGAAGATGGAAATCCAAGTGTAGAATACTTTGTCAATAAGATTCACGCACTCAAACATCAGAAAAAATAACCCAAAAACTGATATTTATTGTTGGGGCTCGAAAATCAGGTTTGAGTTTAATACGAAGACTATTTGACGAAACTGTAATTTCTAATGCTAATGAAATTTCAAAAGACGAAAAAGAAAAGAAAAAACCACTGTACAAGAAGATCGGGTCAGAATGTTTATAGTCTCTCCCGCTTCACTTCAAAAGAACCATAGAGCCAACATTGCTAAAGCCATTAAAGGTAATTCTATAGAAATAAATACCATTTTGGACTGGAAATCCGTTTATATTCCTGCCATTCCAAATAATGAAATAAGTGCCAGGGGCTCTATGAATACTTTGAAATGTTTCTACAACTCTCCCTAAAACATCAAATAGTGCTATTGTTACCTTGCCATCTGTTGGGATAGAATATTCAATTGTGGTTCGGGGGTTAAATGGGTTTGGATAGTTTTGGAATAATCTAAATTCCCTTATATCTGTAATAAGATTCACTTTCAAATTCTTTACATCAACATAAAACTGAAGAGCCGAAGTATTTGCATTAGCTGATTTTGTAAATAATGCAGGTGCCATCTGAGATGCCAAAACATTTGCAGAAAAGAAGAAATTTACATCGTCAGGGTCATTGAATACCCATGTTTTATCATCCGTAAACTCGCCAGGACTTAGTTTGTTATCTGGACCCATTGAATTGCTGTAATCGTAAAATGCACCAACACCATTCCCACCACCATCTGAATTAGATACCGATATGGCATGGCCTGGTGGATCTGACTCAAGAGTTACAAATTGAACAATAAGAGGTGAGAAAAAAACATCCGAAGAGGTGTTCTGGATGTGTAAGTTAAATTGAAGATTATGAGCTGATAAATCAAAAAAAATTAACTGAGATTGGACAGCAATTTTGTCATTCACATTTTGCGCATTACTCTCCGCTAATGTTAACATTTGATTCACATCAAGATCAGTTAGTATTTGAATTAGTCCACTTGGCCAATATACTACAAGTGAATCAATAATTGGCGCATCACCCAACCCAAATTCTACATTTAAACTGTTTTGGCTTCTGTTGCCGGTTTGGCTTGATATATCTCTAAACTGCCAGTAAAAATTTCCATTAATCTGCGCTTTTATTTTTATAATTGTGCCTAATGCAGAAGAATTGGAAATTGATCCAATACATTTTAAATTGATCCAATTATTATTATTTCCATTATTTATATAGAGAAAATTTGGCTGAAGATTGGTTTCAAATCCATTAGAAATAAACAAATCTAAATCGCCATCATTGTCATAATCACCCCATACACAACTTCTCGAAAGTGCCTTGTCGTTTGTAATTAAATTTGAATTAACTTTAGTAAAAGTACCGTCTCCGTTGTTTGAATACAGTTCATTATTTTGATCTAAATCATAATTCGCTACGAAAATATCCAGATCACCATCATTGTCATAATCGCCCCAACTACTATCCCAAGAGTTCATTTTATCAGTTACTATATCACAGCAATTAGTTTTTTTAAAGAAGTTTCCATTTCCTAGATTTTCATAAAGAATATTTTCTGTATTATTAAATTGATCTCCATTTGCGACGAAAAGATCAAGGTCCCCATCATTATCATAGTCTCCCCAACTCCCTGAATTAGAAACGCCACCGTCATTTACTACAGGGCCATTAAACTGTTTTGTAAATGAATCATCACCATTGTTGGTGTATAAAAAATTATTTTCGTGTCGGTTTGCGACAAAAAGATCCAGATCTTGGTCGTTATCAAAATCAGCCCAACTACAACTGAATGAATTCCCGCCATCTTGCACAATTATTCCTGATGTTACTTTTGTAAAGGTTCCATTGTGGTTGTTAACAAAAAGGTTATTATTTTGATTATTTCCATTGGCCACAAATAAATCCAGAAATCCATCGTTGTTAAAATCACCCCAGCAGGCACTTCTCGTATCTGCTTCATCGGTGATAATATTTCCAAAAGTAATTTTAGTGAACGAACTATCTCCATTATTTGCATATAAATAATTTTTTTGAAAATTGAAATTGGGAACAAATAAATCTATGTTTCCATCATTGTTGTAATCTCCCCAAATGCCTCCATAGGATGTCGCCATATCGGTTACAACATCTCCCATTAAAATTTTTGTGAAAGTTCCATTCCCATTATTTGAATATAAAAAATTATTGAATCCTCTCCATGTTGCTACAAACAAATCAAGATGATTATCATTATTATAATCTACCCAACTCGCACTTCGGAAGTCAGAAGTATCATTTATAACGGATGATGCTTCTATTTTTGTAAATACTTGTGAATTAGAATTATTGCTTATCAGTAAGAAAAAGCCAAGTCCTAAAAAGCTTATTATTTGTAATTTTTTCATTCTTTTCCCCTTTCCTAGATGGGGTTGTTAAAATCAGAATATTATAATTTTAATCCAATTTTAATTATTTAAAGCAAAAAAAACAAATAATTAAAAAATTAAGCTGAATTTTAAACGCAGATACTTCTAATTAGTTGTCGGTTGTTATTTCTAAGAGTTTTACCTTATGCAAATATTGTGAAAAAAATCACTGGATACCATTAAACGAGATAATCAAAAACTGAAAGCTTATGGAGTGAGTAAAATGGATTGACTCGTATATTGAAATAAAATAAGATAAATAAATCATTATAAAAGTAATACTTTGTTTCTTGCTACAAGCTTATTATCTTAGCATATTATTTGACCACTCTAAATCCTTCAAAATAAAACAGAGGTTAACATGAAAATAAATAATTTAAACATACGTATTGTATTTGTATGTTTCATTTGTATTACATTTGTATTCTCAGGATTGAAAGCCCAGGAAACCAAAAAAGAATCATGGACACCTGAATTGAGTATGAAATACAAATCAATTCGCGGAACGGCTATTTCTCCTGATGCCGGCAAAATTGCATACGTGGTTCGCGAGCCAATAATGGCAGGGGAAAAATCGGAATATCTGAGTCAGATTTGGCTGGTTTCCTCAGATGGCAAAATGAATTTTCAATATACTCATGGTGAAAAATCGGCTTCCAATCCATCCTTTTCTAAAGATGGAAAATATCTCGCATTTACGTCTTCACGTTCTGGTAAAAAAAACCAGATCTGGATAATGCGAACACAAGGGGGGGAGGCAATAAAATTAACAGATGCAAAGTCCGGAGTATCGAATTATCGCTGGGCACCCGATGGGCAAAAAATCGCATACACTATGCGTGATCCGGCTTCGAAAGAAGAAGAGAAGAGAAAAAAAGAAAAACGAGATGTCATTCTTGTTGATAAAAATTTTAAATACAATCACTTATATACGATAGTTGTTGCAAAAGACGATTCCGGAAAGCATGAAACCAGGCGATTGACTAAAGGTAATTTCCATGTTTCCAGTTTCGATTGGTCGCCGGATGGCACAACCATAGCGTTCGTTCATCAACCGGATCCAAAAATCAATACAGGCGGCATCGCCACCGATATTTCAACAGTGCCCTCGGACAGTGGGGAAGTGGCACCTCTGGTCACGCGACCAGGTGCAGATCGATCGCCGAGATATTCTCCCGATGGTAAATGGATCGCCTTTGCTTCCCATGGCGGTTCTCCCCAGAGAATTGGATTGAGTGATATTTTTATTATTTTGAGTTCAGGTGGCGATATAAAAAATCTGAGCCATACCAGTAACCGCAATACCAGTATTCTAGCCTGGTCTAAAGATAGCAAGCAGGTTTATGTTTCAGATGCTGTTCGAACAACCCGCCACGTGCAATCGCTTCCTATCGACGGAAAAGAACCAAAAACAATCACAAAAGGGGATGGAGTTTTTAGCTCGGTTTCCATGAGTCGTGATGGTAAAACTATGGCCTTTACTTTTCAGAATTTAGATGAAACGGCGGATGTTTATGTTTCTTCCATTAAGAAATTCAAAATGTCAAAATTAACTTCTGTTAATGAGGATAATCCAAAACCGATCATGGGCAGAACAGAAGTGTTAACCTGGAAATCCAAAGATGGGATGGAAATCGAAGGTCTTTTAACATACCCGGTGGATTATAAACCTGGTACGAAATATCCATTAATTCTTAATATTCACGGCGGACCTGCCGGAGTTTATAGCCAAAGTTTTACCGGTAATCCCAGCATATATATGCTGCAATATTTTGCTCAACAGGGCTATGCCATTATTCGTGGCAATCCGCGTGGCAGCAATGGCTATGGCAAAGAATTTCGCTATGCTAATTACAAAGATTGGGGATTTGGCGATTACGAAGATATTATGGCAGGTGTCGATAAAGTCATCGATATGGGGATAGGCCACCCGGACAGTCTTTGTGTAATGGGCTGGAGTTATGGCGGGTATATGACATCTTACCTGGTTACTAAAACCAACCGATTTAAAGCGGCGAGCATGGGAGCCGGGTTGCCCAACTTGATCAGTATGGTATCCACTACCGACATCCCCGATTATCTGGTTGCCCATTTCGGCGGCGAATATTGGGAAGACTATGAAATCTATGAAAAACATTCTGCAATATACCGAATCAAAAATGTAACGACACCAACCCAGGTAATCCATGGCGCAAATGATCTACGTGTGCCGTTTACCCAGGGACAGGAGTTTTATGTGTCATTATTACGATTAGGCGTACCCACAGAAATGATCGTCTATCCACGTACGCCTCATGGTCCCCGGGAACCCAAATTTCTTATGGATGTTTCGCAAAGAATAATGACATGGTTTGATTTTTATTTGGGCCGATCTGAGAAAATGAAAGAAAAAGTAAAGAGTACATCTGATGAATGATTTAGATAAAATTCATTGATTAGATGAAACAGAAAAATTTTGGTCCATCAGGTTCAGAAACCCCAATGGATGATTCAAATCCTGGCATTGGTTCCAATTATAGCGAAGATGGAGTTGATGTTACATTAATTCGCTGGATGCTTTCGTTGTCACCACTTGAACGATTGCAGGTGTTGCAACAACATCTTAATTCAATTAATCATTTACGAAAATTTGGAAAATTTATCTAATTTTATCGGTATACTTAAAGTTCTTGTAGAACACAAGGTGGATTTCATTGTTGTGGGTGGGCTAGGTGCAGTTTTGCACGGAGCGCCGATTATGACATTTGATCTGGACATTGTTCATTCTCAGGAAGATAAAAATCTAAATCGACTCGTTACCGCCTTGATGAAACTCAAAGCAATTTATAGAGAACAACCAGAACGTGGTTTGAAAAAAGAACATTTGTATTCTCCTGGCCATCATCTTTTAGTAACTAAAGAAGGCCTACTTGATATTTTAGGAGCGATAGGAATGGGGTGGGATATGATGAGCTTATTGATAAAACGGATAAATTCAAACTTGGAAGTGAAATGGAACTTAACATCTTGAATTTGAAAACGATTATCGAAATTAAAGAACAGCTTGGAAATGAAAAAGACAAAGCGGTATTGCCGATCTTGAAACGGACGTTAAGTGAAAAATCCAAAAAACAATGATCGACATCTTTATTAAGTTTTTTGGCGTCATCGAATTTTTAGAATAAAATCACATGGAGAAAAAGCATGAGAATTCAGAAATACTTGTCAAGAGTGATCTATGTAATCTTATTTGTAGCCGTTCAAACTACCAGCGTCCACGCCCAGGAAATCGGCCCTGCCAACGGCTCTCTAGTAATCGCCGGCGGAGCTGTTCGGGGTGAAGTGATTATTAAAAGATTTTTGGATTTGGCTGGGGGAGCGGATGTTCCAATTGTGGTTATTCCAACTGCTGGCGGAGGCGAGACTTACGATCAGTACTGGCGTGGACTGCGCCAATTTAAAGCTGCAGGTGCTACCGACCTCACTGTTCTCCACACCAAAGATCCGAATGTGGCAAATACTGTCGAATTTGTAAGTGTCATTAAAATGGCACGAGGAGTTTGGTTCTCCGGCGGACGGCAATGGCGTTTGGCAGATTCTTATTTGAATACAAATGTTCATGATGAACTGTGGAAATTGTTAGAACGAGGAGGGGTAATAGGCGGATCCTCAGCGGGAGCCACCATCCAGGGTTCTTATTTGGCAAGGGGGGATTCTAAAACCAATACGATCATGATGGGAGATCATGAAGTGGGGCTTGGCTTTCTCAGAAACAGCGCTATCGATCAACATCTACTCAGGCGCAATCGTCAATTCGATTTAATCGAAATTATAAAGGCTCATCCGGACTTGCTTGGCATCGGCCTGGATGAAAACACTGCTATCGTGGTCACGGGTGATATGTTCGAAGTGATAGGCCAAAGCTACGTTGCAATTTATGACTTCAACAGTAGCATAGATTCCGGCGGTTCGTTCTATTTTCTAAGACCCGGAGACAGATTTAACCTGAAAACCCGCGAGGCTACGAGACCGAGGCAAGATCGACAACCGATTGACCGGATTGTAAAAAGAAGCTGGTCCGAGAAGAAATAGGTTGAAGCAAGAATATTTGTCATATCTCGAAAGATGATGCTGACAAAGCAGCCTGGGAAGATCAATTTTTTGAAAAGTTTTTGAAATACTTTTTAACCCAAAACAAATCATTCTTGAATTTTTATTTTAGTTTTTTTATTCTTATGTTAATTTCGTAATACTTTCCTCAATAGATCACATTACAGACGTTAACTACATGCAATGGTCTTTTTGTTTTTTAAAAATTGAAATCGATTCCTGAGGAAGTAAAATTGTCTTGGTTTAATTTTTGGAGGTTATCATGAATTTTAAAAGTACACTTTTCGCTTCTGTCGTTGCGATTGCCGAAACGATTATCCCGGCATGCTTTAGCATTCCAAAGGCGAATATACAACTAAGAAAGATATTTGCGGTTCTTTTATTATCACCCATGCTGGTGGTGGTAATTTGCAGTCAATCTTCGGCTCAAGGTAAGGATATTTACAACAATGGTACCTCAATACATCAATTCGTACCCATAGGCCAAATCCCACCTTTTGATCTTAAACCGCCGCAAGAAGTCATGGATTGGGACTCCAGTGGCGGCGGTACCGTCACTTGGTTTCAATTCGGTTACTATACCCCCGCACAAGACTCATTCGGTATGACTATCCGATTTTACACCCGCACCAGCGTGGATTCAAACGGCACCATGATAGCTCAATTTCCATTTACGGGGTTGCCGTCCACAGATATGGAACATTTTATTAACCATAATATTGCTCCGGATGAGATATTTGAATTACCACCCGGTCTTTTTGGCTATAGTTACGAGTTATTGGACAGCCTCGGCGGCCCTATTTTTTCGACAGGCGAAAAAGGCTCGGATAGTCTCCGCAGTGTATCGCAAAATAAGAATTTCGTTCTGGGAACTCAAAACCAGCTTCATATGATACTCCGAGGTTTGCTTACCACGGACCACACCTTTGACGGCCCCGGTGTGATTCAGGCCGGTGCAGTAGCCACGTATGATTTTAAAATCTCAGCCCCGCTGCCGCCGCCACCTGATCCATTCATCAATATGGAGGGCTTTATCGGCATAAAAACCGACGATCCAGGCATAAACTTTTTTCTGTCTGATGGCAGCATGTTAGGTATAACACCCATCGATTCGAACACCACTCCCGATGAGAAGGAGCGGCTGAGCGATAAGTTCGGCCGGGATCCGATAAACTTCTGCAGCGAAGGCGTGTGGAAGTGCACAAATATCGAGTTCGGCAACGGCTTTACCTTCGAGACCGAGATCTTCGTCGATGGCTTCGAGACCGGCGACATCAGTTCGTGGGCTACCGGGGCTGCCGCCGACAGCACCGCCAACTCCCCAAAGGAAAAACCTGTCGGGGTGATTAACGAAGACAAAAAGCTTCCGGTGATCACCGCAGAAGAGCTGGCTGAGGCCATCAAGTTGTTCAACGAGGACGATCTCTTCGATGAGAAGACCATCGGCCTGGTCTCGGATAGCTTCGGGGTCCTGCAACAGCTGCCGCCGCACAGGGGACAGTATTTCTTCGACGAATTCGAAAGCTTTAGAAAGAGCGCAGGCCAGCCGCCGGTTACGATAGACGGAATCGATTGCCCCTCGCCCTGCAGCGGTCTGATATTACAGGGAGGCAATAGCGGCATCAATGGAATCCGTTTCATAAATTTTCCGGACTATGGCGTAGTGCTTGAGAGCGACAGTAACTTCGTTACAAATAGTGAATTTAATACTAACGGGGCGGGTGGCTTGCAAATCATAGGCAACGGTAACCGCGTTGGTGATACTGAAGAAGATGCGAATTCAATCTCCAACAATGGCGGTCCGGGTGTCGTTGTGGAATCCGGCACTGAAAATGCAATCCTTTTTAACACCTTTTCCAACAACGGTGGTCTCGCCATTGATTTAGCTGGAGACGGTATAACGGCTAATGACGCCGGTGATTCGGACAGCGGCGCTAACAACTTGCAGAATTATCCGGTATTGACAAATGTTCGTTTGCAACTTCAGGGTAGAGGCCCGTTTATAGAAGGTACACTCAATAGCACAGCAAGTGCATCCTTCTCGTTGCAATTCTATAAAAATGGAAGCTGTGATCCGTCCGGAAACGGCGAGGGTGAAGCTTTATTAGGCTCAGCAGATGTAGCCACCGACGGTAATGGGGATGCAGCATTTTCGGTTACAGCAGCTGGCTCGGCAGAGATTGGGCAATCCGTAAGTGCGACTGCTACAGATGCGGCAGGCAATACTTCGGAGTTCTCTGCATGCTATGAGATTACCACTACTGTTTCGGTTAGTAGTGGGATCGAATTGCCTACTGAATTTGCACTTTATGAAAACTACCCAAATCCCTTCAATCCAACAACTACGATTAAGTATGAGTTGCCGGAAGCTACCGAAATCAGCTTGATCATTTACAACTTGCAAGGACAATCGGTACGAACTTTAGTGAGTACATCTCTACCTGCCGGATCTTACACGGTTGATTGGGATGGCCGTAATGATAAAGGCATGCAAATGTCCAGCGGCGCTTATCTGCTTAAAATTGAGGCTGGTTCATTTATCAAAACCCGGAAGATGATGCTGATGAAATAATGCATGAAAACAGCGACCGATTTTTTGTTTTCATTTTAGTTTTGAGTTTATGCTAAAAAGGTGGGATACCGATTCCATCGCTCACGTAAGTACTGTTTTTCTGTTGTTTAGAAAAGCGATGGAATCGGTTTTTTAAGATTCAGTTTTAATAGCCTGTATGTTGTTCAAACCAGGAAAATGCTGTTGATGAAATAACGTCAAATGTCATGTTTAAGGCGGGAAATTCTTTAAACGACTCAATTAAATTTGCTTTATAAAAATAAAAATTTTATACTTTCAAATCTTTCTGGTAAATATTACAATTATTAAATTTTAAATTATTAAGGAGTGAATCATGGGAAAATTGTTAACAGTTTCTAAAATTTACATCGGTCTTTTCATTCTCCTGTTGTCTTTTCCAGGTAGTTTGCTTGCCCAATCTCCCATTTCCGCAGGTGATTTGCTAGGTCAAATTGGCACTACCCAGGTCGTACTCGATGATAGGAGTTTCAGCATTCCCGTGAATGTGGGTTTGCCTGGCCCCAACCGGATTTGGGATTTTCGAGCACAGGTTATTGGCGATTCGCTTTTTTCAGTTAATGAATTTTTATCACCTGCAGCGATACCGAACTCGTTTCCCCAGGCCAACCTGGTTCAAAAAATCTATGATCCTGCACTCCCAACCTTTGAGTTTTTTGTTTTTTATAACGTCACTTCAAATTTATTTATAAGTGTTGGTGATAGTGCTCATACAGTTACTCCATTTGACACTTCGTTTGTCTTCTCTAAAAATGATACCTTGGCTCCGTTGCCCATTGCCTTTAACAATACCTGGATGACCTACGAGCGCGATACAACCGGCCTTTTTCCGCTAACCGCAAATATTTCCATTGATACGACTGAGAACACAGTCGATGGATGGGGAACTGTTCGTCTGCCATTGGGCGATTTCGAATGCTTGCGATTACGCCAGGACGTTAAAGTGATCAATCAAACCATTCTGAACGGCGTCGTCTTTTCTACCAGTACAGATACCTACATTCAATACTCGTGGATAGCCAGAGATTTATTTACTGTTGCCAGGGCGCAAAGCCAGAACGGCAATACGGATCCGAATTTTACCGACGCCACAGGATTTGCCAGGCTGGATTCAGTGTCTCCGACAACGGGTGTTGAAAAAGACGAACTGACCCATGTTCCGGCCGGTTTCGAATTATTGCAAAATTATCCGAACCCGTTCAATCCAAAAACGACGATTACATATGAATTACCGGAAGTTTCCGAAGTCAGCTTAATCGTTTACAACCTGCAAGGTAAATTGGTACGAAATTTAGTGAGTACATCTCTGCCTGCAGGGTCTTACACGGTTGATTGGGATGGCCGCAATGACAATGGATTGCAAATGGCCAGTGGCTCTTATCTGCTTAAAATGAGTGCCGGCAGTTTTATTCAGACCAGACAATTAGTGTTGATGAAGTGAACTGATGGAATAAACTGCTTGTGATTTGTATTTAATCACAAACCCACTACACCCCAAAGCAAAAGTTCTACCGGGAGCATTAAACCCACCCATGTGCTCCCGGTATTTTCTATCAAAAAGATTGTAATAGAAAAAAGAATATTCAAATTTTTGCTTAACTCAAATCCTGAGCGTAAGTTGAAAGTAACCCAACCCGGGGAACCTTTCTTGGGGAATAAGTAGACCCAAATGATCTTAGGCTGACAAGTGGTTTTGGGCTGCCTCAATATTGGCGATGATAATCCCATATGCAAGTAGCAATATTTTAATTATTTTTATAGGCCAGGGAATAACTAAATATAATCTTTAAAAAGCTTGCTTTTTCCAAAACCATCTGCTTAATTATTTAAAATTGAGTTTAGAGTCTTATAGGTGTTATGAAAAAGAGTTTATTCTACAAGAAACTTGAATTAGTTTGTGAAACGTTAAAGGACTGTCGTGTTCAGCGTCTAAGGAATATGATTGTCGCTCTTGCCTGTTTTTGGATTTTCCGGATGGCAGAGAATATTTCCTTTAAATCATAGTCATTATTAATATGGATCAAATATTAGACTACAAATACGATATTTTTGTTAGCTACAGGCGCCACCCTGAGACGCTCAGGTGGATACGAAACCATTTTCTACCTCTTCTAGAATTCCGCGTGGGGTTGGAGTTAGGAAGGGACCCGTTGTGCTACGTTCACGAAATAACCCACCAGATCCAAGCGGGAACCGCGTGGCCAGTAGACCTTCGAGAGCGACTCGGGAAATCGCGTATACTCATTGCTCTCTGGAGCGGGAATTATCTTAATAGCGAATGGTGCGTTAGGGAGTTGTGCCTTATGCATGCCCGTGAGCCCAAAGCTAAAAACGGGACACCTTTAAACAAACACCGGCTTGTCGTGCCTGTGGTAGTGCATGATGGAGATACAATTCCAGAACAACTTTGCAGAACCCAAAGGTTGGATATTCAGACATGTTATAACACTCGTATGCACAAAGAGAGTACGAAGGCAGAACAGCTTAGTGAAAAAATCGCAGAAAATGCTATTGGCTTTGTTCAGTCGATAATTAATGCCCCAAAATGGAAGAAAAACTGGTCGACGAAGGCTGCAGAGAAGCTATTATATAAGGACTTCTACGAATCGGAAGTCTCACAACAGAGCGTTCCGAGGTTTCAACGCAAATGAGTAACATTATTACTTTTTATTCCTACAAGGGTGGTGTTGGTCGCAGTATGGCAATGGCAAATATCGCATTGCTACTTGCCAAACGAGGTCTCCGGGTTTTAGCAGTTGACTGGGATCTTGAAGCGCCAGGACTAGAAAGATATTTCTCGTACTTCAAGAGTAAGCCTTCTGGTGACGGATTGTTGAACCTGCTGATAGATCAGTACAACAAGAAGGAGCCGGACTTCAACGATTATCTCTGGCTTATTAGTGGCAACATCGAAGGCCATAACTTCTCCCTGAGCTTACTACCAAGCGGCAAGGAAACTGACACTGAATACGCAGCAAAGTTAGAACGTTTCGACTGGGATGCTTACTTCGAAGAGGGAGGTGGCGATTACGTCGAGTTGCTGAGAGAGAAATGGCTAGAAGCTTATGATGTTACCCTTATTGATAGCCGTACGGGCCTAAGTGATACAGGCGGCATCTGCACCATTCAGCTTCCAGATATTGTAGTCGCCATGTTCACTGCGAACCACCAGAGCCTTTACGGGGTGCGAGACATCATGCGGTTTGCACAGATAGCCCGAAATGACCTTGCCAACGATCGCATGCACCTTACTGTCTTGCCATTGCCAGCAAGATTCGGTTCGCGGGTGGATTCCCACGAATCTTTGGAATGGTTGAATCTCTTTGCCGAAGTGCTCGGCGAGTTCTACCAGGATTGGCTCCCGCGCTGGATCGAACCACGCAATGTTGTTAAAGTTCTGAAGATTCCCCAAGTGGATTTTTTTGGGTTTGGTGAAAAGCTCGCTGTGGTGGAAGAGAAGAAAAGTAATACAGATGGTATGGGGGTTGTTTATGATACAGTGGCTAAACTGCTTTCGCATGATCTCCAGGACGTTGAGACCATATTGAACATTGAGCGTCCCTCTGACAAGCCGATTAATACGCACCAAGTGAAGTCTGGCCATGAAGCTGATTATGAGTATGAAATTTACGTCAGCTTTGCACAAAACGCAGTTTCTAACGAATGGTTACAGTCCTTCATAATTCAGTTGAAGGATGCGATCCAGCGGGAAACAGGGGAGGAACCAAGAATCTTTGACGATTATAGCGAGTTGAGCATTTCAGAACTTTGGGCTGAGCAAACGAAGTTACGTGTTCTTCGAACGAAACTCCTGCTTGCAGTTCTCACACCACAATACTTCGAGTCTAGGACGTGCATGAGAACATGGGCCACATTCGAGCTTAGGGAACAGATCACTAACGACCAATTGCCCTTGATAATTCCTCTCTTTATACGAGGACGAGATACGATGCCTAGCTGGGTTGCTAAGAGGCAGTTTTTCGATATGAGCGACCTCCCCATTCATACCTCGGCGTTCACGGACAGGACACAGTCCTCTAAGCTAATCGAGAGGATCAAACGACTGGCAAAGACTGGCGCCCAAATGCTGTATCATGTACCATCCTTTGATCCGCAATGGACAGTGTTTGTTCCTGAAGACAAACCAATCTATGAGCCAGATTTTAAATATGATATTTATATTAGTTACAGCCGTAATGACAATATAACCATCGGGAACGAGTCCGGTTGGGTCGAGACTTTCCATACCGATCTCGAAAATTGGCTGGTCAAACGCCGTGGTTTATCTGACCTAAAGATTTGGCGAGACACCAGTAACATGCAGGAGAACGACGTCATTGAAGGCTCAATTGAGGATGCTGTCAGACAGTCCAGACTACTTTTTGCACTCAACTCCCGCAATTACATCAAGGCCAAATACTGTAAATCGGAGCGCGATTTATTTGATAAATACAATCGCGAGATTAACCGACCTTTGCAGTTGGAAAACAGCAATCGCGTTTTCAACATTAGAATTAATGACATCCCACATGAGAAGTGGCTTAAAACGCTAGGGCAGACAAGTGGCTTTGAGATGTTTGCTAAGAACGGTAAAGACCCCATTGCCCGCAGTGACGCGAACTACCTAAAATTGTTGAGTAAAATTGTAGATGCCGTTGAAGAGATTTTAGAAATATTCCCGAAACCCGTGCAGTATGCAGAACCACGCGAAACCAATGCTGTCAAGATATTCGTTGCGGATGTAGCGCCCTCTTTAGACGAGTTCCGGGGACGGATTATTACCGAAGCAAAAACCAAAAAAGCAGTTATTTTAGAGGTCATCCCCGATGACTTATCTTTTGAGGCGTACAAGAAAAACACCGAAGATGCACTTAACAGTGCAGATTTTTCTGTTCATCTGCTCGATCAATATCCTGGTTCCAATATTCCTGATCAAGAATTGACCTATCCGGTTGCACAATGTGAAATCGCATTAAGTGTTAAGACGCCACAACTTATTTGGGTTCCGGCGGAGCTCAATATCCAGGCGATTGAAGAAAAACAGCAAAAAGATTTTCTCGGTAATATTGCGCACGGTGACCGTGCGGTCAATCGGTATGAATTTATACACAGCACCAAACTCGACTTTATCGATATTTTAACTCAGGAGATCGACAAACTTCAGAAAACCTCGACCAATGGCGGTTTGTCAACTTCATTTCTGATTGATACGCACCAAAAAGATCAGTTACAGGCGTTTGAGCTTGCCAAGAACCTCAGTAATAAAGGCGTACGGGTCGAATTCAACCTGGAGTCGCGACTACCAATCAAAAGTATGGAAATGTTTCAAGCAGGTCTGAAGAATGTTAAAAACCTGATCCTAGTTTTTGGCCGTGTTGATCCTGATTGGATAAAAGCCAGAATTAAAAGTATCATGAAAACGCTGGCTTCAGATGAAACGACAGCCTTGGAAGCGATTTGGGTATTTCGCACGCCGGGCAGCAAACCAATCGACCTATCCGAATTTTCGCTGTTTAAGATCAACATTCTTGACAACAGCAAAACGGACACAATCGACGAGAACATTTTGCGCCAATTGTTGCCAGGCAGGAGCCAGGCATGAGCAAGATAATGAAAAATCCATTTGTCGGTTTGCGCCCGTTTGATGTGGACGATAGTTTATATTATTTTGGTCGCGATGAACAAGTCAAGTCGCTGCTTCAGCAATTATACAAGACTCGCTTTCTGGCCGTGGTAGGCAGTTCCGGCTCAGGCAAATCCTCCCTCATCCGTGCGGGCTTAATCCCAAACCTGCAGGCTGGTTTTTTGGTGCAGGAACGTGACCTCTGGCACATTGCGGTGATGAAGCCCGGCGCCGCCCCATTCTCTAACCTTGCAAAGGCCATTTTGACGGCCACAAAGCTAGATGTTCAAGATGAAGACATTACCGATTTTATAGAGGAAATTAAACGATACGGGGCGCAGGCGGTGCTCAAACGCATCAAACCGGCTCTGGATAGGAGCAGCGCCAACATGCTATTGCTCATCGACCAGTTCGAAGAGCTGTTCCGTTTTGTCGATTACCAGAAAACAATGGCCGCGGAGGAAGAAACCGCCGATTTCGTGAATGTGATGCTGGGACTTGCAGAACAATCACAGGCCCCGATATATGTTTGCCAAACCATGCGCTCGGATTACCTCGGCGATTGTGACCGTTTTTACGGCTTGCCGGAAGCTATGAATCGCAGCCAGTACCTGGTACCACGTTTAACGCGCCAACAGAGCCGCGAGGCTATTAACGGCCCCATTCGGCTGAGTGGCGCCAAAATAGCACCTCGCCTTTTGGACCGCCTGTTAAACGAAAATGTCGATACCCGGGACGATCTGCCAGTTTTACAACATGCGCTCATGCGCACCTGGACCTCTTGGTTTGAAAATGGCAAGGGCGATATTGATGTTGAACACTATGAACAGATTGCGACCATACAAAATGCATTGCATGTGCATGCCGAGGAGGCGTTTGTTGAGCTTGGCAAAGCGCAAAAACGAATCGCAAAACGCTTGTTTCAGACCATTACAGAGACTGACGACAGTAATCGACGTATACGCAGGCCTGCGTATTTGAGTCAGGTTGCTGCCATCGCAGCAGTTGATGCCTGGGAAGTGATGCAGGTTATTCAAAAATTCAGGGAGAATAACCGTAACTTTCTGGTGCTTTCTTCTGAAGATATTGCTGACGATCCATTGGTCGAGATCTCCCACGAGAGTTTTATCCGGCAGTGGCGTAGACTTAGGAAATGGGTAGACGAGGAAGCAGACTCAGCCAAAGTCTATCAACGGCTGGCACAAACTGCCGAGTTATATCAAAATAAGAAGGCGGGGCTTTTTAGCGGGGCCGACTTGCAATTTGCTTTAAATTGGAAAGAGGAAAACAAACCAAATGTTGATTGGGCTGCCCGGTATCATGAAAATTATTACGAATCGATGGCGTTTCTAAAGAAAAGCCAGAAAAAGGCTCTAAGAAAGCAATGGTTTTCAATTGTTTCTATCGTAGGCCTTTTTGTTTTTACAGCATTCTTAATAATTTTATGGTCGTTGTTAGGATTAGCTCGCAAAAACGAACTTCAAGCCAATTACAACCAGGTCAAATTTTATGAAGAAAAGGCTGCGACAGCGTTAAATAATGCCCTGGAGACCAACAGTACTGCCGAACGCCAACGCGCCTTGATGTATGCCACGACAGCCCTGGAAACGGAGATCGCGGAAGACCTACAGGCCTTAAACCCAGGTTTGGTGGGTGATTTACTAAATCCATTTTATGTAAAAACAGCCTTTAGCGAGCGCTGGTTTGCACCGAATGCAGCGATGCATACATCTGGCATCTACAGTGTAACCTTCAGTGGGGATGGCAAAACCCTGGCTTCCGGCTCTAGTGATAACACCATTCG
>CAYXGW010000108.1:0-21134 GCA_964464595.1 uncultured Deferribacteres bacterium | reverse complement strand
CACACCGTATTGACTTCACTGAAGGTAATCAAACTCCGACCGGTGGTAATGGTGTAACCGGTGCAGACGAAACAAGCGAGGATTTAAACAACACTTTCACGGACAACAGTACACCCTCACCTAATGCCCCGGGAAAAATCGTTGGAGTAGAAGATTTGTCAATTGTCATCCCGGATCGCTTTGTTCTGCATGGCAATTATCCGAATCCGTTCAATCCATCCACAACCATCCGATTCGATTTGCCCACGAATGCGGATGTTCAAATAGTTATTTTTGATATATTAGGCCGGAAGGTACTTAGTATGGAAAATGAAAATATGTCAGCAGGTAGCGCTCTTACTATTGAAGTCAACGCCTCAGAGTTGAGCTCCGGACTTTATTTTTATCAATTGATAGCCAAACTAAAAGATAAAACGGAAATCAAAACGGGTAAGATGACTCTGCTAAAATAACAATTAAAAACGTCCTAATGATGAAAAAAGCCCTGGCTATCAACCGGGGCTTTTTTTTAACATCGTTAGAAGAGAAACAAACCATTTGGTAATCAATTAAGAATTTCTTAATTTAATCCATTACTGGTGAATCAACTTTAAGAATTTAGCGTAAACATTTTTTAATATTAGCTGTCTGCTATAATGTCACTATTTTATTTTTAACTAACATTTCAATTGGGAGAAAAAACATGAGCAATGGTTCCAAAAAAACCGGAAGTTTGTTCTGGGGTGTTTTATTGATTGGACTGGGCGTTTTATTTTTATTAGATAACCTTGGCATTGTTTATTTTGATGAAATCATTAGCGACTATTGGCCATTGATCTTAGTTGCAATCGGTTTAAAAATAATAATCAGCGCTACAAAAGAAAAGCCAAATGAAGAACCAAAAGTAGAGCCAACCGCTGAAGTTCAGCAAGCTGAAGTAGAAAAGGCAAAATAATATCTTTATCAGAGAAGATTAGTTCGTTAAGAATATCATCTTGCTAATTTTTCCCATGGTGACAAGAGCCACTTGAGCGAGTCGAAAAGTGGCTGAAATTAAAATTGTACCTACCCAAAAAGTGATAACACTTTTTATTTGGGGAAAATATTAATTAAAACGAATTCTCACCTTGACATTATTGAAACATTTCAATATGTTAGTTCCAATTAATTATTAAGTAAAAACTTACCGGAATAGCTTCTTATTTCAAAACCTTCAAATCACAATTTCATGCTTTCCCTAGTTGATATTTCAAAATCATATAATGGCGTTCTTGCACTGGATACAATGAAGTTAACCATCCATGTGAATAAAACTACTGTGCTTATCGGACCAAGCGGCTGTGGCAAATCAACTCTGCTTCGAATTATGAATGGATTGGTCCAACCTGATACCGGAACGGTTCATATCGGAAAGACAAAACTTACTCCGGAAATTGCTCAGGATCTAAGAAAAAAAATGGGTTATGTAATCCAGGATGGTGGTTTATTTCCACATTTAACTGCCGAAAAAAATATTACCATAATGGCTCATTACCTGGGTTGGTCCGATGAAAAAGTAAAGAGCCGCCTGGACGATTTACTCGACTTGACCCAATTTCCCAAAGCCGCAATTCACCGCTTTCCCGCTGAACTTTCCGGAGGACAGCAACAACGGATTAGCCTGATGCGAGCGTTAATGCTCAACCCGGATTTATTACTGATGGATGAACCCCTGGGAGCCCTTGACCCAATTACTCGGATCGAATTACAAAATGACCTTCGCGAGATCTTTAAGACATTAAGCAAAACAGTGGTTATGGTTACGCATGATATCGGTGAAGCCGGATTTTTTGGAGATGAGATTATGCTTATGCGGGAAGGCCAAATTATCCAACGAGGAACGCTTTCGGAATTAATTCAATCTCCGACGAACGAATTTGTTACCCGTTTCATCAACGCCCAACGAAGTCCGATTGATGCACTAGTAGGAGGGACTTCTTGAATTTCATTAAACCAATTGTCATCCTTATTATTTTTATTTTTCTACCTGGCAATTTCTTGTACAGTCAATCCGTTAAGATCCAAGTTGGCTCCAAGAAATTTACCGAATCCGTAATTTTAGGTGAAATTATTAAATGTCTGGTTTTAGACACCGGCGCTTCTGTCATACATCGTCAGGAACTTGGCGGGACGAGAATCCTTTGGAATGCACTTCTCAGAGGAACAATCGATATTTACCCGGATTATACCGGCACAATTAGCCAGGAAATACTTGCTGGTAAGGAATTGGAAAACGAAGAAGAAATCCGGCTGGCATTAATCGAGCAGGGTATCCGAATGAGCGGGTCGTTAGGTTTTAACAACACATACGCTTTGGGCATGAAAGAGCAGATCGCTTCGGAAAAGAATATTCGCACAATATCGGATTTGCAAAATCATATAAATCTAAAATTTGGCTTTACCAACGAGTTTATGGATCGGGAAGATGGATGGCCAAGTTTGCAGCAGAGATATCAATTGCAACACCAGGATGTTCGCGGGCTCGATCATGATCTCGCTTATCGTGCTCTGGATAGTGAATCCATACATGTCACTGATCTCTATTCTACCGATGCAGACATTAAGTACTATAACCTCAGAATCCTTCAAGATGATTTACACCTGTTTCCAATTTACAATGCTGTATTACTTTACCGTAATGATTTATCTGAAAAAGCGCCGGAAGTAATTGATGCAATCTTAAAGCTGGAAGGAAAAATCCCAGAACCTGAAATGGTCAGGATGAATGCAAAAGCAAAGCTTGAACGGATTGCAGAACAAAAAATTGCAATCGAGTTTTTAGAAAAAACATTTGATCTGCAAATCGACACACAAATCCAAACACGTTGGGATCGATTTTGGCAAAACACAAAATCACATATTCTTTTAGTCCTGCTGGCATTAACGGTTGCTATTTTAATCTCGATACCGTTGGGGATTTATGCAGCGCGACATCGCAAATTAGGCCAATTTATTCTTGGTAATGTTGGAATCATTCAAACTATTACGGCGCTGGCACTGCTTGTATTTATGATCCCACTCCTAGCTGCAATCAGGAAAGACTTTGGTATTGGAGCAGCGCCGACAATCGCAGCTTCAGTTCTCTACAGTTTATTGCCTATCGTACGCAATACCTATACAGGCTTGAAAGACATCCCGCTGCATATTTATGAGTCGGCAATTGCGTTGGGGTTACCATCTCGAAGCAGGCTATGGCTTGTGGAGCTGCCCATGGCATCTCGGGCAATCCTGGCCGGTGTTAAAATATCTGCTGTGATGATAGTAGGTTTTGTAACGTTGGGTGCTTTAATTGGGGCACCCGGGTATGGTCAACCGATTCTCACGGGCATTCGCCTGGATGATACAGGTTTGATATTACAAGGAGCGCTACCGGCTGCCATCCTTTCTTTAATTGTCCAGGGTTTGTTTGAATTGGCAGAACGGTGGTTGGTTCCCAAAGGTCTCAGAATTGAAAGCACAGCAAAATAATAATCAATAGGGAGTTTATATGGAAGTAATCACCAAACAAGATCGATTTCAGTTAATTTCTACTAATGAGGAAATTAAGGTCGACAATTTTGCTAACGATGTGAAAAAAGGACTGACTGCCGAAGAAAAATTCCTGTTGAGCAAATATTTCTATGATGAGAAAGGCTCTCAACTATTCGAACAGATTAGTGATCTCGATGAATATTATCTCACCAGAACCGAACGTGAGATTCTGGAATCAAAATCCGGGGAAATATCCACTCTTTTTTCTGATAAAATTTCAATGGTTGAATTAGGAAGCGGCAGCTCGGAAAAAACCCGATTACTGATTAAGACCTTCCTGAAAAGGTTCGAGAATCTGTTTTACATTCCTATAGATATTTCGCTTTCCATATTGGAAGAAAGCTCTTTAAATTTATTGGCTGATTTTCCAGGTCTTGATATTCAAGCCATAAATGCGACTTATCAAAAAGGCTTGCGGAAACTCCATTCCATCTCAAAATCACCCAGGCTCATTTTATTCCTAGGATCTAATATCGGTAATTTTCAAAGGCATGATGCGGAAGAATTCTTGCGTTGTATTCGAGAATTCATGGATCCAACAGACGGGCTGCTTGCCGGAATTGATCTAAAAAAAGACAAAAAGGAATTGGAAGCGGCTTACAACGATTCGTTGGGAGTTACGGCTAAGTTTAACCTAAACCTCCTGGAACGGATCAATCGGGAACTAGGAGGAGAATTTAATTTAAATGATTTTGAACACCTTGCTATCTATAATGAAAAAATTGGCCGTATCGAAATGCATTTGGTCAGCAAAAAAGATCAAACTGTTCACATTTCTGATTTAAGTTTAGATATCCATTTAAAAAAAGGAGAAACGATACATACCGAAAATTCTTACAAATATTCCTTACAAGATATTGATGAACTTGCTCAATCGGCTGGACTGCTCACAAGAGAAAGGTGGCTTGATGCCAAGGAACGATTTAGTTTAACCTTTTTTGTACCGTCTGGAGATTGATAAATTTTTGAGCTTTAACGAATTTCAGGCACTATTTTCTCGCAAGTTCAGCTTCAGCAGCAATATAGCCAAACGCAGCCCAATATGTTCCCTCAACCACTTTCTTATAGATATCCATCGCTTTTTCGGTTTCTCCATTATAGAAATACCAATTTCCAACGCCATAACCCTGGGTAGCGATATCCAAATCATCAGCGTCTATTGTGTTAAGTACGGAATCCGGCGGGATGATCCCTTTATACATCAGCAACCGTTTGTGGTATGAATGATTTTCCAATATCTCCATTTCAGAAGTTATAGCCTGCAATACATCTTTGGCTTCATTTTCCATTCCAAGCCTGCGGTAAATCATATACAACCAATCACTGGTGGCACAAAGCGCATCATTATTGTTGGAGAATTTCATACATTCCCGGTAAGCCCGCAGGGCATTTTCAAAATCTCCTTTGAGATAGTATGCCAATCCGAGGTGATACCAGATATTAAAGTGCGAGGTGCTGGTAGGAATGTCGTATTTATTAGGTTGGCCATCTGCTTCAATTTCATCCGGAACACCTTCTATAAGTTGGCTCGCAATCTCCAAATCTTCAATGGCTTTGTCAAATTCCCTAATGCTGATATAGCGATGTCCCCGATGACGATACAGCTTATAACTTTCAGGATATTTTTTGATACCATCGGAATAAATCTTTATTGCGTCACGATAGTGCCACAGGTAAGCGGTTCGCCTGCCAAACCAGATAATATTTTCTTGATTATCCGGATCTTTGTCGAAATCTACCTTCGCTATTACTAAATTCCCCTCATATTCCTCCTTTGTTTCGGCTACAAAGTCGATTGGAAAAAGCGATTGTCCCAATAGTGAAATTGCTTCCGGCTCCTGTTTTTGACAAGAAATAAAGAAAAAAGAAAAAAGAAAAAAACCGATGACTCCTCGAAGGTTAGCATTTTTCCGCATTCCATATCCTTTCATTTAATTAGTATTTTTTTGATACTCAGGAAAGGTCCAAGTTTCTTTCATAGTGAATTACAATTGAAATAATAAAAAGTCGGTTGAGCTTGAAAATGTAGCTGAAAATTATTCTACTATTGTAAGGAATAAGGAAATAAAAACCAATAAAAAATCATAGGGACAAAAAAATAAGGAGTATAACAACAATCTTTAGAACGGAGCCATCTTATTCAATTTCGAAAATCGTATCGAATCCGGCAAATTGAAATACATCTTCAATGTGTTTATTAATATGGGTCAATTTTAGTTTTCCACCGGAATCGCTTAATCGCTTTTGTGTTTTAAGTAAAATGCCAAGACCAGCACTGGAAATATAATCTAGGTCACCAAAGTTAACGATGCAAGATTCCATAATTGTATCGAATACTTTATCCGCTTCTTCTACTTGAGAGGCATCGAACCTTCCCGAAAGAATAATCTCACCTGAATCACTTTTTTTCACCTCAAACAATTTTATTCTCCAAACCAATGATAAATGTGATTTTACTTTCCCTGTTTTTATACTCATAATCAATTTTGTCAACCATTTTCTTTACCAGGTGAATCCCCAATCCACCAACCCTTCGATCTTTCAAATGAGCTTTGATATCCACTTCTTTGGACTTGGTCAAATCAAATGGTTCAACATCAAAATCAATTAATGTGACTATCAGAGTGCTGTTTTCTTTGGCAAGATCAATAGAAATATCGCTTGTACTTTCTTTGCTATATTTTACCATATTTGTAAATAATTCTTCAATGGCAAGATTAAGAGTAAATGAAACCGATTTGTCAACGCTGTTTTTCTGAATAAATATATTTACAAAATCAAATACTTTATTCAAAGAAGAAAATTGTCTTTTAAATCTTTTTTTCATCAATAAAAGTTAATTTATTCCAATCTTGTTTGATCAATTAATTTTGATCGTTATGATGGCAATATCATCACTTTGCTTGGCATTCCCGATAAATTCTTGTAACCTTTGCTTTAAGTGTTCAATAATGGCTCCCGCCTTTTTTTGAGCGGCTTCTTCAATTGCCTGGACTAACCTGGTTTCTTCAAACATCTCTTTATTATCATTAAATGCTTCGGTTACACCATCAGTGTATACGACAAAAACATCGCCAGGATTGAGAGAAATTTCTTTTTCCTGGTAAACTGCTAATTTTGATAAGCTTAGTGCCGGAGATTTAAAATGGACTAATTCACAACTCTTGGAATCACTTTTGTACAGTATCAATGGATTATGGCCAGCGTTTGAATAACGCATTAATTTTTTGTTGGAGTCGAAATCCAAATACATCATCGTCACAAACATATCTTTTGGAATGGTTTGATCCAGAATCAAATTCAACTCACGCAGGACGCCGTCAGTCGAGACATAACTTTGCTTAAGCGCCTGTAGAATTCCTTTAATCATTGTCATTACTAACGCCGAAGATGCTCCATGACCTGAAACATCAGCCATTACAATTCCAATTCTATTTTTACCCAGGTCAAAATAATCAAAATAATCGCCGCTCACCTCATCAGCAGCAATAAAATGGCTGGCTATCTCAAGGCCATCGACTTCAGGTTGTTTAAACGGCAGCAACCCACGTTGAATGTTGCGAGCCATTACGAGTTCCTGTTCCATCCGTTTCTTCTCAAGAGTCTCTTGCTGCAGTTGTGAATTTCGAATCAATTGCCCGGATTGTGCCGCAATGATGGAAATTAACCTCAAATCATCTTTACTAAAGGGCTCGAATGTTTTTTTATTTGTGACCATGAGGATGCCAAGTAACCTGGCCCGAAAACGAATGGGCACACATAATACCGATCGGATTTCCTGGCGCTCTTGTTCAGTTGTATTAAACCTTTCATCGGTTGACAAATCATCGATAATGAGAGGCTTCTGATGTTTAAGGACCCAACCTGTTATGTTGGTACCAATTCTATAGGTCAGTAGACGACTGCGATCCTGCTGGCGAATTAATGTCTTTAGAGGTGAGTCTTCTTGCTCGGTTAAGAGCAGTATCGATCCTTGTTCCCCCTTGGTAGCTTTAATTGATTTTTCAACTATGATATCCAGCACCTGGTTTACATCTAATGAACTGCTGGCTGTAATTGCTAAATCATTAAGAACCGCCAATTCCTGAATAGCAGATTTTAACCGCTCGACCTCATTTTCAAGTTGTTTTACTCTTGGATCATTTCCGGAATTATTGACCATCTTAATACTGTTTGATCAACTGTGTTATTTAGAAATTACGAACCGCGCCTTCAAGAGTTTTATAAGTGTCAAAAACCGATAGCAGTTTGGTCATAACCAAAATAGCATTAAGTGATTCATTCAAACAAACAAGCTTTAATTCCCCATCATTGCTTTTAAGGGAAGTGTAGCACCTGATTAGAACTCCCAACCCGGTGCTGTTCATACGCTTAACATTCTGCAAATCTATGATAACTTTTTTAATTCCTTCTTCAATAAATTTTTTGGTTTCTGCAGGTAAAACCTCAGAAGTGGGTGGACCACCAAGAAGGTCTCCACTTGCATAAATAATCGCAATATCCCCTCTCATTTCCGTTTTGAATTTCATGTAACCTCCAGATTATTGGGTTCTTTTAAAGACATTCATCGATTGATAAAGTTGCCAAACTATGCCGGTGAATTTAGTATTTTGATTGCAACTTCCAATTGGTTACAGAATAACAATACCAACCAAAATGTCAAGAGTTTCTTGTTGATTAGTATAAAATGAAGATATAAAGTCAATAAATATTGAGAATTATATTTATAAGGAATTTTTGAAATCAACAACTAACCCATTTTAAATTGTAATTCAAATATTTAATCATTTCGTTTCACTACCACTAAAGTCATGTCATCCATTCGTGGCGCCCCTTCGGTAAATCTATTTACCGCGGCGAGAATTTGCTCGATTAGTTCTGCCGCCGGTTTATCCTTGTTATTTTGTACTATTTGAAATACTCTATCCTCGCCAAATTCTTTTTCAAAAGAGTTCATCGCTTCCGTAATACCATCGGAATAAATGACCAGAGTATCACCTGGATTGAAAGGTACGGTTTGTTCCTGGTATTGCGATTCCTCCATAAATCCTAAAACTGTTCCACCGGTATTCAAACGAGAAACTCCTTCACTTTTTGAAACCAGAAAAGGACTATTATGTCCTGCATTTGAAAAACATAACCGGTGGGTTTCAATATCCAAATTACCATAGAATAATGTAACAAATTTACCCTGATCTGTACTTTTCATCAAGAGTTTATTGGCACGATAAACACAATCATTTGCGGATGAGGTTGTGAGAGCAAAACCTCGAATTGTAGCCTGGAGGTTAGCCATTAGCAATGCTGCAGGCATTCCTTTACCGGTTACATCTCCAAGACAGACACCTAATTTATTGCCTTCAATTTCTATGAAATCAAAATAATCACCGCCAACAACTTGAGCCGGGATGCTTATTCCTGCTAAATCATATCCTTCAATTTTAGGAGCGAATTTTGGCAGCAGGCCGCTTTGAATTTGAGAGGCAACCTTAACTTCATCCTGCATCTTAAAATATTCTTTTTCTTCTTCGTACAATCTTGCATTCTCAACAACCTGTGTAGATTGTCCCGCAATGATCGCAAGAAACCGTTGGTCTTCCTTAGTAAATCCTTGTTCCCCCTTTTTATTGTAAAGTGTAAGTAAACCGATTAGCTCCGATTTAACCTGCATTGGCACACAAAGCAACGAATGAATGGACTCGTCCCATTTCACACCTTTAAACCTCTCATCTTCTGATGGGTCATTCATAATAAGCGGTTTTTTATTAATATACATCCAACCAAGCAAATTCTGATCCGGGTGAAATTTATCATGCATGCCAGAGCTTACATTTGCCCTTATGAGAGTCTTCATCTCTTGATTTTCTTTGTGATCAATTAAGGTAATAACTCCTTGCTGTGCATTAATAGAATTAAGAGACCCGCGAATAATTGTATTCATGATCTCCTGTGAGTCCCGGAGAGCGGCAATTGTCTTGGTTAATTCATTAAGCGTTGTAAGTTCGTCGATGGCTCTTTTAAGCCGTCGGTTTTCTTCCAGGATATGTTGATCTTCGTAGGGCATAATTAGAAATGAATTAAAAAAACAGACTGATAGAGATAAAAGTTAACAATAAATAATCATCTGTGATATAAATTTTAGGATCTTAAGCAACATTAGAAACACCAAATTTAGTATGGTATAATACAGTTGTGATATTTACAAAACAAAGACTTTTATTAATATTTTAATTGAAAAAGTAATTATAGCTAATACATCCAAAAGCATTATTCCAAGTCATATTGCAAAGTAGGGCTGATGATTAGAGGGTTTGTAGAATCAGTCAATTAATGTACTTAATTACACCGAGGAGTGAAGAAGTATATAAGAGATTGGACTATAGAATTACATCCCTGTAAACAAATTGAGATATCAAAAATTTGAAGGGAAATACATTTTTGAGTTACAAACAATCAATAATGCTTTAATCTCTATTATACCCCCAATCTTTCCAATTCTGTCTATACTTAAATATAGGGGCTTTATCAGGATCTAATTGAAAATCACATATATATTTATAAGCAGAAATTGTTTGACCGGTAGTGTCTATTCCCCAATCAACCATCTCCACGGATTCACTATGTGTTAAAAACTTGTCAAAGTTTTTATTCCCACGCCAAATAATTTCACCTTTTTCAGGATAAATGTAGCCAATATCATAATCGTCTATTTTATTTTTAAAATAAGTTTCAATAGTATATTGATCAACACCACTCATATATCGGTACGTCTCAGAAGAATGTATAGAAAATGGAAAAAGTTGCTCATATTTAGAGACTCTTGTAATTATTGTTGAGTTATTTTTAAAATCATTCTTATTTAGTGGTATTGTGATTACAAAGTTTTTCATTCCACTATAATTTGAAGAATCTGCGATAGTATAATTTGTAATTTCCCGCCCATAATTTTTCTCCTCAATATTAGAATCTTGTGATTTAACATAAAACTTTTGCCAATACTTTTGTGAATCAAATGGGCCAGCTCCTAAATAAATATTAAAATTATGAGCAAGAGGATTATTTTTTACAATTGTTATTTTTGTAATTGCTTCATAATATCGTCCTTCGATAAATCTTCTAGAAAACCACTTCGTGACTCTGAAATTTTCATTAGCGTTTTTAACAAATTTTTTATCTGTTAAAAGGATTTTTTTTACAAAACTTTCCTTAATATTCGTAAAAGTTTCCCAAAGAGGTTGGTGAAGTAGGTGAGCTCTTCCGTCATGAATAACTTCCAAATATATATTTGTAATTTTAGAAATATAATGATTTTTTAAAGTATCCAACTCTACTAAACTTAAATCACCTAATAATATCTTAGAGACATCCTCAGCTATTTGATTAGCCTCTACTAATTTATTTAATAATATTTCATAATATTTCTCTTCGTCTAATTGTGGCTTAATTCCGCTTAATTGTGGCTTAATTCCGCCTAATTGTGGAATAATAAAAAAAGCCATAAGTATTAAAAAAATAGGATATAACAAATATTTAGGGCTAAATATTCGGTTAAAAATACTTATATCATCAGTCTTTTCCAATTTTTTTAATTTTAATATCATAAAATCAATTAACCAGAAAAAAATAGTAAGAAATAAAAGAAACAAGAAAAAAACAGTAAGCTTACTCATAGTCACACCCATAAGTTTTATCAAGAAGTGAAATAAACAAATCCTAAAAAAATTGAAAATCCTGCTGTGAAAATATTGATTGATATATTATAAGAACTTGAACTATTGTACTTTAATGACCAATTCATAACGATATTTATCGACATGTACCATAACAAAAAAGACAAAAAGAATAATCCAAAATAAATGTCGTTTCCGATTTTCAGGCTCCATTCAGAAGGATTAATAAAAAGGATTCCAATTGACAAAGGACAAAAAACAAGGCAGTAGACTCTATCGTCATACCTTTTGCCAAATCCTTCACTATTGGTTGCAGCATAAAGCATTCCAGGGAGACGATGTCTATGGAGGTCAACTATTATTTTTACTATTAACCCTGATAAAGCGACTGCAATTTCCGAAATTAACAAAACCAATTTCTCTGACCCCAACTATAATTAATCATATAAGTTATTATTAATAAATAGGTTAATAACCAGATAAGTAGTTACTGATTAAAATTAATGCCTTCAATATAAGTTTACTTATTGAGCTTGTCAAGTAAAATCTAGAAAAAATCATACGTTAAAAATGGATTTTTATCTGCTATCTCGTGTGGTTTATATTAAAAAACTGTAACATTTTACACTACTGTCCGATAATGAGCCATTAATGAAAATTTACGCTCAATATCTTGCCATGTTTTTATCAATTTTGTTTGCCCATGCCTCGATTCCACCAGTTAGATTCTTTACATTGTTAAATCCGTGCTGCAGTAAAAAATTAACTGCATAAGCGCTCCGGACACCCGTGTGACAATAGACGACGATTTCTTTGTTAGAATCTAGTTCATGAATTCGAGATTGCAATGTGTTCAGAGGGATTAAATGAGGGGTCAAATTACAGATCTCATATTCATTTGGTTCTCTAACATCGAGGATAAAAATATCTTCGCCGTTGTCAAGTTTTGCTTTTAATTCTACCGGAGAAATGACTTGGATGTTGGACATATGGATTTACCTTTAATAGCGATTATTATTAACCTCCGGCAATCGATGGTATGATACTGATGACATCCAGTTCTTTAACCGGAGTTCTATCGTTTTCTAAAAAACGAACGTCTTCGTCGTTTAAGAAAATATTTACAAACCTGCGAATTGTACCATCTTCTGTGCATATTTGTTTGCGTAATAATGGATATTGATTCATCAATTTTTTTAAAATCTCATCAACACTGCGGCCATCAATTTCAACAGATTGTTGATGATCCGTATATGATCTTAACGGAGTTGGAATAAGAACTGTAACAGACATTAAACCACCAATAAGTTTTCCGGAATACTAGTTTGTTGTCAACGATTTCTTTTTTTTGAATCTAGCATTGCAAAAGATCGTATTAATTTTTATTTTGAAATCCGTTATCAAACTTATGAAATAAAATGAAGGAAAACCAGCTATGAAAAGAATTTTGATAAATTTTCTTGTTACGTTTTTTCCATTTGTTGTTTTTGGTCAAACAATGTCTTTTGAGGATTACAACCCGCCTTCCACCCTGGTGGTCCCGGAGCACCCGCTAACACGTGCCAAGTTTCCATTTATTGATGTGCACAATCATCAATCTAGAATGGGTTCAATGGATTTAAATGAAGTGACTACAGAAATGGACAAACTTAATATGGCGGTTATGGTAAACCTCAGTGGCAGAGGATTTAGACGAACCCAGAATAAAGATGGCACTTTTAGTTTTGGTTTAAATGAAAGTGATTATCTAAAGCAAGCAGTTGAAAATGCTAAAAAGCAAAAACCCGGGCGATTCATTGTCTTCACCAATATCGATTTTAATGACATTGATGAGCCAGATTGGGCGGAAAACACAACCAAGCAGCTTGAAATTGATGTTCGAAATGGCGCTAACGGCTTAAAAATTTATAAGAGTCTCGGATTAAGCAATAAAGACAAAAGCGGAAAACTTATTGCTGTAGACGATCCTCGCATTGATCCGGTTTGGGCGAAATGTGGAGAATTGGGAATTCCGGTACTCATCCATTCCGGAGAGCCGGCAGCTTTTTGGCTGCCGAAGGACAAAAACAACGAACGTTGGTTGGAGTTAAAACAAAGACCCGGGCGTTATCGAGATCCTGCGATTTATCCATCATGGGAACAGATGATGAGTGAGCAGCACAATATTTTTCGCAAACATCCCAACACTATTTTTATCATGGCTCATTTGGGCTGGATGGGCAACGATCTTGGCCGCTTGGGTAAATTGATGGACGAGCTACCCAACATGTACACCGAAATCGGTGCGGTTTTGGCTGAGCTGGGCCGCCAGCCACGGTTTGCACGGAAATGGTTCATCAAATACCAGGATCGGGTTATGTTTGGCAAGGATTCCTGGAATCCGAAAGAATATTATGTCTACTTCCGTGTGTTGGAATCCGCCGACGAATATTTCGATTATTATCGAAAACGGCATGCTTTCTGGAAAATGTACGGGTTGAATTTACCCGATGAGGTGTTGAAAAAACTCTACTATAAAAATGCCCTGAAGATTATTCCCGGAATTGATCAGTCGGGTTTCCCGGAATGAAGGCCACTGACTTACACAGACTAAAAAGCTTCCGACTTGCACAAACTATAACTAAAATAGTTAGTCGGTGTCCGTCTGCTGCTTCTATTCGTTTGTTTCGTTTCATGGAATTAAAAATAATTTTGAGTCTTTAACACAGAGACATTTCCGGCTAAGATTAATTTATGCCGCCACACAAAAAAAAAGTTCTTATCATCTCATATTATTTCCCTCCATCCGGGGGAGCTGGTGTGCAAAGGACATTAAAATTTGTCAAATATTTAAGACACTTCGGGTGGGAACCGGTTGTCCTCACTGCCAAGAACGCAGACTACCCGGCAATAGATGAATCTTTGCAATCTCAAATTCCTGAAGATATAAAAATATACAAATCCAGAATTTTTGAACCTTACCGATTTTACCGAAAATTCACCGGACGAAGGGAAAAAGAAGCCACAGACATAGCGACCCTGAGTCTAGACAAAATTGGAAAGCAAAAACTTAGTGAGCGAATTTCCGAATGGATTCGATCCGTCTTTTTTGTGCCGGATGCAAGAATTTTTTGGTGGTTTTTTGCTGTTCCTCTTGGTAAAAAAATCATTAAGCAGGAAAAAATCGATGTCATTTTTTCTTCAGCCCCGCCTTATACAACCCACTTGATTGGCTTGAAATTAAAAAAAGTGAGCCAATTACCGTGGGTTGCAGATTTTCGCGATTCATGGATTGGTTGGTTGTCTACTCCTCAATGGCGACCTGCAATCTCAAGAGAATTAGAGAATAAAATGGAACTCTCAGTACTTAAAAATGCAGATAAGATCTTAACTGTATCCTTTGGCGTTAAAGAAGATCTGCTTAGCCGTCAGCCAAAATTGGCCGATAACAAGTGGCAATTTTTCCCAAATGGATATGATGCTGAAGATTTCCATGATATAATTCCCACAACTAAAACTCATAAGATTACAATCACTTATACCGGCTCCATGTACGGACTGCGAAATCCTGAATTTCTGTTACGTGCTTTAGAATTGTTAAAACAAGAACAACATCCAAAACTTAATAATTTTGACTTCAAAATTGTGGGTCGGATTGGTGAATCGGTTTTGCAACGGATCCATTCATCTTCAGTAAAAGATCTTTTTGAAATCATACCTTACGTAACACATCGTGAATGTTTATCTTATTTACTTTCTACAGATGTTTCACTCCTTATCATTGATGACTCTCCGCTAAATAGTGGAATCTTAACAGGAAAACTGTTTGAATATATTGGAGCCGGAAAACTCATCCTGGCACTTGCTCCCGAAGGCGAGGCAACAGATTTAATCCGAAACAATAATTTGGGTTTGGTAGCTTCACCCAATAATGTAGATCAAATTAAAAAATGTTTATTAAAGTTAATTTCTAAAAAAGAGGCCGGTTCTTTACCTCATTCAATATCAGAGAACATAAAAATAAAATTTGAACGGAAAGAACAGACAAGAAATTTATCCGCAATTTTAGACAGTATGATAACCAAAATTTAAAAATTGAAATCAAGAAAATAATACATAGTTTCAAATTATGCGAAAACGGCAGAAAATATTTTTTTACATATCCAAAAACAAATTCCAGCACAAAATTACTTGCAGCTTAATAGAACTTTTATTTTGTTGTTATCCTATCTTAAGCGGCTGGTAGGCAAGCGAGGATTAATATCAAAAAAATGAATAACCTTAAGCTGTTAAGGTTTCAACACATCTTGAAAACAGAACATATTACCTAGTACAATTACAATAGAATTTTATTAATAGGTTATTGAATGGGAAAAAACAAAGGGTCTACTAAACATCATAAAAAAGCAGCAACAGAACCTGTTAAATCTGTACCGGATTCAGTTTCTTCATATTTTGAAAAAAATCCTAACCTTCTACCGATCATTGTTTTGTGTATTTTATTAGTAATCTTCTTCTATGATGTCCTTCTAAATAACCAAACTTTTCAACCTCCTGATAAACTAACTTCTAAGAGTATCGCTCCTTTTATTTCTGAGTCATTGGCAAGAGGAACGTATCCTCTTTGGAATCCTTATATTTTTGGCGGTATGCCCTCGTTTGCGAGCCTTCAGAGCGCTCCATATATCGATTTGCTCGGCAATATAATTCGTTTGATTTCCCTTCCTTTAAAATGGATTTTACCCAATCCCGATTTTGTTCGGCCATTTCTAAAATATTTCGTCTTCGGGTTATTCATGTATTTTCTTATGTTCAAGAAAACCAATTACAGAATGATTGCACTTTTCTGTGCGGTTGCTATGGTTTTCCAACCCCATGTAATCTCATTTGCTGCTTTTGGGCATGGTACAAAACTAGCCACAGTTGCTTTAATTCCCATCATATTTTTATTGCTGGATTCACTTTTAGAAAAAAGACAATTGCATTATTTTGCATTATTGGCTCTCGCCATTGGCACTCAACTCATGGGAGCGCATACTCAAATGGCTTACTATTGCTTTATGATGATCGGTCTGTATTTGATTTATTGGGTCATCTATTCGAAGATAAAAAAAATTCAACTCAACCATATCACGAAATCTATCGGACTTGTACTTCTATCTCTTCTGATTGGTGTTTTAATGTCATCCTGGCTTTATCTTTCCGTGTTCGAATATGCCGATTTTTCTATCAGAGGCGGGGGCTCAGGATTGGACTATGGATACGCAACCAGCTGGTCCTTTTCCCCAATGGAAATGGTTACGTTCCTTATTCCTTCGTTTGTTGGTTTTGGTGGTCAAACTTATTGGGGAGATATGCCTTTTACGGATTATCCCCTTTACATGGGAATAGTGGCACTTTTCCTTGCCGGACTTTGTTTAATTATCAGGCGTGATAAATACTCTATATTTTTCGCGATAATAACGGTCTTCTCCATAATTATTTCATTCGGTCAAAACTTTCCAATCTTGTACGACCCACTCTTTTATGCTCTGCCTTTTTTCAATAAGTTTAGAGTCCCTTCTATGATTTTAATCCTAACGCAGTTCTCAATCGTCGTGCTTGCGGGATTAGGTTTAAAATCAGTATTAACTTTGGAGAAGGAGTTAATAATAGACAAAATCCGGAAATATATTTACATATTCACAGGAATTTGCGGTGCACTCTTTCTATTTACACTTTTGGGAGAAAGTACTTATATGGATTGGGCGGCCGCGTCTGCCAAAAGTTTAGCCCCGCCTATACAACAAGCTGCTTACGAAAACACAGTTTCTGACGCCGTTAAAATGATTTTAATTGTTGGGTCAATTGCTGTATTGCTTTTGATGTTCCTCAAAGAAAAAATCAAGTCAAATATGTTCCTGTCAGGAATGATTCTATTACTCATCATCGATCTATGGTCAGTAGATTTCAAAATTGCAAATCCCAGGCCAAAAGCAGATGAGCAGCGCTATTTTGCTGAGACTCAAGCAGTAAAATACTTGAACCAGCAAACCGCTCCATTTAGAATTTTACCTATTGCCGACGATAAACGAGAAAATTGGTATATGTATCATAAGATTCAAAGCGTTCTTGGTTACCATGCGGCCAAGATCAAAATTTATCAGCAATTTCTCGAACAAACCGGGCTAAACAATAAAAACCGATTCGGACTGTCATCATTCATATCAAAGTATCTCACAGTGGTTATAAACAATGGACAGCCTGGTTTGCAGGCAGTTCCCAGGGAACAGATCTCACCCAGGAAATTTCTCGTAGACAATGCCGTTCTTGATATGCTGAATGTGAAATACCTGCTATCATTTTATCCATTCGAAGACGAGCGGTTTAAAACGGTAGTGCAAGCTCAACCCATGGTCTATGAAAACACCAAAGTTTTAGCGAGAGCATTTTTTGTCGACAAGATTCGTATAATGGCAGATGAAAATCAATTTTATGAACACCTGCTGAGCGGCGATTTCGATCCTGCCCAAGAGGCTGTGCTATTCGAACAACCGGAGTTCGAGATTGTACCCGCCAACGAAAATACTGTAGAAATTATCTCCTATGACATTCATGAGATTAAACTCAAAACCAGTGTGGCACAACCCTCTCTTCTGGTTTTAAGCGAAGTTTACTACCCTGCCGGTTGGCATGCAATCGTGGATGGAGAAGAAACCAGGATTTACCGCACAAACAGTATCCTAAGGTCCATTTTCCTAAAACCAGGCCAACATGATATTCGGTTTGTTTTCCGCCCAACGGCTTTTAAGGCAGGACTCGGAATTACTGTTTTCACACTTATCTTTATTGCTGCTTTATTATTTATCAGTTGGAAAAAAAGCAGAGAGGGGTAAAGTAATATAGGGTCATTATTTTTAATTCTTTTTCATGATGGATTTTTCAGGTTTCGACTCCAAAATAGGGGTTTCCCTGATGGATTCTAAGGTATTTCGAATCCAAAAATAAGGGTTTCCCCGATTGCAATATCCTAAAATTTATGTTAATATTTAGTAACATAAGTAAGTGGCTGCTTTTCTAATCACTGTTTCTCTATACAAAAATTCATAGATAACCATCAAATCAGGAACAATTTTCGGTTACATAATAAAGAACAGGGTGAAATTATTAAAACATTTATTCTAAAGCAATAGAATGTATCTGGTGCAAGGGCAAAAATCATGGTTGTATACGCATTGTGTAGCGCTTGATTGCTAGCTGTGATAGTTAAAATTGTTAGCTTCATCAACTTTGAAAATAAATAACATTTACAAAGAAATTTAAATTCTATTTTGTTTACTCTCATAAATAGCAAGGTAATTGTAATTTAATTTGTTAGAGAATAAAGTTGAAATCACCCAAGAAATATTTTGACAAAATAATTCAATAATTTGTTTAATGTTTCTAATTATATAATAGTTGTGAGTTATTTCGATTATAAGGTCCAATTGCTAATGATTGCGTTAATAAAGTTTACTGTTTATTATTTCAAAATGACTTTCACTCGTTTGAATTTGCTGATCTTCTTACAAATTCATACTTAGACGAGTTAATATTTTTCTCGGAGGTATAGAAATGAGATTATACTATTTCTTAGTCTTTTTCTTGCTCATAACAGTAATTCAACACCCTTCGCATTCACAGCAAAGATACAACTACGAAGAACGGGGAAATAGAATGGAAGGAATAAAACCAATAGATGTTAGTGTCTACGATCTTGAACTGTTATCCTTTGTCAGCTATATTGAACCAACAGAGTTGAATCTCGACGTTGATCTGAGAATAAGATTTTTTGCGGATGAAGACACGAATATTTTTATTAGCGCAAAAGAGCTTATGCCACAAAAATCCTATTTAATGCACCCCAACAAAACAGAATGGCTTAAAGGTTGGCAGGAGTTTGGACCTTGGCCGACAAGTGAGGTTCTAAAGCCATTGAAGATAACCATTGACGAACTCGGAATCGTAGCGCGGTTAAGGAAAGATTGGCCCGGATCGGGTACGGTAATACCTTTGTATATATATCATTCTAAGTTGATCTCAAAAATAGAGGGGTATACTATTCATTTAAAATCGAAAGAAAATTTAGATAAAGTTCAATATACTCTTTACCGACTTGGCAGCACTATTCCTATAAAAGAGAATACAGTATTTAGCAAATTTTATGGGGGAGTAGCATTTCCAATAAAACTTGATTTGGCCGATCAAAAGTCCGGTTATTTCAATCTCGTCATAGATTGTGAATTTGAGAGCAAAATCGGTGGACCCAAACGCAAATTCACTTTTTATCATAACAAATTTGTCGAATGATGACATAATTTGAATATCAGGGATAAAGAAAAACAAATGTCAACTCTTGACTCAAACGAAATTAGGAAAAAATTGAATGCAGTAAAGAAGTTGATTAAGGGGAATAATCATAAAGATGCAGTTAAATTGCTCCAAGAAATTATGGAAATCGAAAAGGAGCAAATGGGAATAAAGGCATTATTTGTTGATACAAAATTACTTTATACACAGCTAAATCGTCTTCAGCGAATTAGAAAGTCTCGTTTAATTTTGATTTCAGTATTCAGTCTTACTTTGGGATTAATTCTATTCTTGGCCTTGCAAAAAGTTGGTTCTACTGAAGTGGAGCTTAAAATTCGTGTGAATGAACTAACCTTTGAACTTAATGAAAGTTGGTCTATAAACTCATTAGAGCTACAGTCAATTGGCATATCGCACCTGAGAAATTTACGATTAGATCCTTTGCAATTTGAAGAAGTCGTTGAGTATAATTTTGAAACTGGTATGCCCTTAAAATGGAAAAAATCTGGAGGTAGTATTCCTTTAAAGATCATCCGCACACATGATGATTGGGGTGTTTCCATTGAAAGTTCATATTTAAGGTTAGCATATGCATTGATTGACTCTGGATCAACCATTACGATAACGACTTATGAAGATCCAAAGGATCAATTCCGCATCACTGTCAGTAGTGGAGCGGTACAAGGTTCAATAGACACGGACGATATTTTTTCCCTTACTTGTATAAGTTGTCAAATTGAAGATCAAGTTGATATAGAATCATCTGAAAACAAACATTTACGTGTTACCAGTTTCGATAGAGAGGTACCATTTAGCGACCTGAAGGGATCAATTGACATTATTTCTAAAATACCTGAACACAAAACAGAAATGCATCCTTATCTGCTTGGTAAGAGTATTTTCACCATGTCAATCGATTTTAGCAGACTTGAAGGAAATTCAAGACAATCCACAATAATTGAGGATGGTATAGCCTATTTTTCGGAGCTTGATGGGAAGAAAATCGATATTAAAGAAGGAGATTTTTTAGTCGTTAGGGGATTGAACGATTTTCAGATAAAAAGGCTGTATTTTGATGGTCATTTGAATGCTGTTCTAAAAGGCAGGGTCAATAAATTCGAAAGCGGCTCTCAGTCATTTTTATACAACAGACTCCCATCCATGCTGGAATGGATCTATACCAATCAATTCTTAGGGCTTGTTGTGGCGTCTTTAATTCCCGTTTTTTCGATGCTCGTTATCATTTTTTTTCGATTGAAAATAATAGATGAACTTTAAGGTGATGTGAATGAAAGGCCTGAAAAAAGCAACCATCGTTGTAACAATTCTAACCTTTTGTATTGTTCAAGTACATTCGGTTCTAGCGTTTCAAGAACAAGAGGAAGTAAAGAAGGGAGTAGTAAAATTGACAGTACACCAGGATGAGGTTACCGAGGTGGGAGCAGGAATTGTCCTTTCCAAATTGAGTGAAGTACTATTCATATTAACAGCATATCATGTTATCGATAAAGCAGACAGCATTTTTGTAGAATTCCCCGAAGCTCCTGCCTTGCGAATGAAAGCACAGGTTTTTCAAAAAGTTGACAAAGACAAAGACTTAGCAGTTTT
>CAYXGW010000107.1:0-21204 GCA_964464595.1 uncultured Deferribacteres bacterium | reverse complement strand
GAAACCCAAAAAGCCCTGCAATTCCATCAAAAAGCCATCGCCATTCGGGAAGAAATTCTTGACCCCAAACATCATGATTTAGCAGCTTCGTACAATAATATTGCCCTCACCTATAAAGCCCTGGGAGACTATCAAAAGGCGCTGGAATTCCATCAAAAAGCCATTGCCATTAAGGAAGAAATTCTCGACCCCAAACATCCTTCTTTGGCTACTTCCTACAATAATATTGCCCTCACCCATAAAGCCCCGGGCGAAACCCAACAGGCCCTTGAATTCCTACAAAAAGCTATCGCCATTAAGGAAGAAATTCTCGACCCCAAACATCCTGATTTGGCAGGTTCATACAATAACATTGCCACCATTTTTAATGCCTTAGGAGAAACCCAAAAAGCCCTGCAGTTCCAACAAAGAGTCATCGCAATTGCTGAGGAAGTTTTAGACCCCAAACATCCCCATTTGGCAACTTCGTACAATAATATTGCCACCACCTATAAGGCCTTAGGCGAAACCCAAAAAGCCCTGCAATTCCAACAAAAAGCCATCGCTATTAGGGAAGAAATTCTCGACCCCAAACATCCTTCTTTGGCAGTTAATTACAATAATATTGCCAAGACCTATATGGAAAAGAAAGATTTTCCCAATGCGCTCGATTTTCAAAAAAAAGCAATAAATATTTTTAAAGAAGCATTACCGAAAACTCATCCCTATCAGCAGATAGCATACAACATCTTGCTGAAAATCCATTCCGAAAGGGGATTAGATGCTTTTGGCAAAAAAGAATATGAAAAGGCATTGGTTGATTTTGATACTTTAAAAATGCACATCAATGAAAGCTATATTTGGAATTATTCAGGGCTGTGTCATTACAATCTGAAAAATTATACAAAAGCAATCGAACATTACCAAGAGGCAGCCGAACTAGATCCGCAAATTAAAACCGTCTATTTTTACAACAATATCGGTATGGCCTACGCTAATTATGGTCAATTGGATGATGCTGAACAGGCTTTCCAAGAGAATCAAAAGCTTTTTCCCAACAGTGGGCGCACCTATCGCAATTGGGCTATGTTTTATGCTTTAAAAGGTGATAAAGAAAAAGCCCTCGCTAATCTGCAAAAGGCCATCGATCTGGGTTATGATGATCTGGATTGGATAACAACAGATGACAGCCTGGAAAGCATAAGAAAGGGAAAAGCCTATCTGCAAATTGTAGAGGAGTTAGAGAAAAACATGGCTGAGAATCAAAAGGAATAACCTGCTGCCATAATATTATCAGGCTGTCCGAGAACCGGTTTTGTCACTCCTGCCTGCTTTAAGCAGGAGTCCATTTTGTGCTTAACTGATGAAAACAGACCCCCGATAAAAGCACTCGGGGGTGACAATTTTGGGGTTCCCGGACAGCCTGATTATTCCTTGGCATGCACAGAAATCAGATCTTAAATCCTGTCTACTTCAACTTCTTCAAAGCCTTCTTCGCCAGTTCAAATTTGGGATTTAATTGCAAAGATGCCTGGTATTCCCGGCGAGCCAGATTTTTCTCTCCTTTATGTTCATAAATCAAACCAAGACGCCAGTGGGCCGCTGCATGAGACGGATTGTTTTCATCCGGCTGCCACAATAGATATTTTTAAAAGCCAGTTCAGAACGATCCAGGTTTTGGCCGGATAACGCCCCGGTTCGTCCCAATTGGTACTAGGCGCCCCAGTTCTCTGTGCTGTCAGTAATAATCTGCTCAAAAACTTCAAACGCATTGTCCCACTCTCCATACGCTGGTAGAAATATCCCAAGCGATAATGGCCTCTAAGGCTATCCGGAAATTCCTTTACCGCAGAAACGAATTCTTGTTCAGCAAGATCGTACTTTTTTTGCTTTTCATAAATTTGCGCCAAGAAATTGGTTCCACGGTACTTATCCTGGTTTTTTAAAATTGCGGCATGTTCCATTGCTTTTTCTTTGCTGCCGCCGGCAATACCCGGCGCCTCAGTATAATACTGGATCAATCCTTCTCTGGCATCCATATTATTGGCGTCCAATTCGATTGCAGCAGTAAAGTGCTTTTTTATTTTTTTAGCCATACCCATCTTTTTAAAAAAAATAACGGTATTGATCTTTCTACCATAGGTATTGCCTAACCAGTTGTGATATTTTGAACTATTCGGCTCCAATTCGATCGCCTTTTTAAAATTCTTCTCTGCCTGCTTGTAATCAACTTGACGAAAAAAGATTCTGCCTAAATAAAAGTAACCTTCCGGGTCTTCCGAATTTGAATCCACATAGTCCTGGAAAAAGGTTTTCGCTTGTTCCATTTCCCTGGCTTTGAATAGCTCAACACCATTTTGGATTTCATTGTTGTTTATCTGGGCCGATAAAATGTTCACACTCACAATTATATTTAACAGTTAGAATAAAATTCCGGATGGATTAATCATCATTTTACCTTTTGGTTTCTGCACAAGATTCAGGTAGCTAAATATTTCGAATAATTGATTTACTGTTTACTATCCTCAATGTTGCCAAGTTCCTAATCCAAAATTTATAATTAGTTTGATTTAACTGTTCTTTTACGGGTCACATTGGTTGAAATCGAAAAGTAGATAGAAAATCCTTGAAGATCATCTGTCCGATCCATACATTGATCAAGTTGCTTGTTTAAAACCTATGAATTGAAAGTCCTGAATGGAAAATTCTGAAAAAACCAATCCGGAACAACCTCAAAATCAACCAATAGTTGTTAAGACAACATGGGCGAAAGCGATATCCAGGATTGGGGTTACAGCCATTATCGTTCTGGGATTGGTTTTTATCATTATTTATTTTCTTAATTTTACGGGAAAAGCTTTTAAGGCAACGGACAAAGCCATTTCAGATCGGATGGACGAGATCTCAAATATTGCATCCGCTTTTAAAACGGGATCGGTAATTACGGAATTTACCAGCTACGCGACTAAAATTCGGGCAAACAATTATCTCCAGGTCGCTCAATTGGAGACCGTAGAATCATTCTCGAAAAGTGAAACGACAAAACATGCATGGGACTTGATTAAGTTTAGCGCTGAAGTTGAGATCAGGGCGCCGGTAGAATATACATTTTACCTGGATCTTCTTGAAAAAGAAGCCTGGAAATTTGAATTTCAGAATGAAAAAGCGATACTTAAAAATCAGGAAGAAAATCTATTTGAGGTTCCTGAGATAGTCGTTCGAGCCCCCGGTATTCAATGGAATAAACCGGCTATCGATGTTTCCGAAATGAAGGTTTGGGAAAACAAAAGCATCGGAATCGATGAAGACAAAATGAGAAATGAGCTGCAAAAAGAGATCACTGCAATCTGCAATGAACGAGCTAAAGAAAAGGTGAACCTGGTTCGTGAAATTGCAAGAGCGGAAACCAGAAAATTCCTTGAAAACTGGATTGTAAATGTGATGTTTAAAGATTACCTGGTCAAACCGCGCATAATTTCTCTTTATTTTGCTGATGAGTGGAATTTGGCAAATCCTGATTCTTTATAAAAAATGAAAAGAAAAACCGCATAAAGGAAAAGTCTATGAAGGGAATTATTGTTTTTTTCATGGGAATCATAGCTTTATTGTACATGCTAAATATTGGCGTTGGGATCATCGAACTTATTCCGGATAACATCCCATTTGTTGGTAATTTGGATGAAGGCGGGGCAGCAACCTTGTTGTTGATGTGTTTCAGGTATTTTGGTCTGGACCTGACCAAAATATTTGAAAAAAAAGCCGGTAAACAAGAAATTATAGAAATCTAAATTATATCATTTCATAATCAGAAAAGGAGTAAAATCATGGCAAAATGGACATTGGAACCGGGTCATACTGCAGCGGAATTTCGCGCCAGACATATGATGGTAACCTGGGTACGCGGTCACTTTGTGGATATTCACGGTTCTCTTGAGTTTGATCCGGATGATCCGCGAAAATCTTCCGTGGAAATAACAATCGACGCAAGCAAAATCTGGACCGGCGATGAGAACAGGGACGGCCATTTGCGAGGCGAAGATTTTTTAGACTGTGAAAACCATCCTGAAATAACCTTTAAGAGTAGTAAAGTAGAGCAAACCGGCGACAATGACTACGCGGTTATGGGTGATCTTACCCTACGCGGAGTTACCCGCGAAGTGCAGTTGGATGTCCATTATTTAGGCCAATGGCCAACTCCATTCTGGGAAGATGGGGTTGATAAAGGACCCAAAGCCCGGGCTGGTTTTGAAGCAACCACAAAGATCAACCGCCATGATTTTGGTGTAAGCTGGAGTGGTGCGATGGACAAAGGCGGGATTGTGGTGGGTAATGATGTTCACATTGTTATCGATGCTGAAGCAATTATGGATTAATGAGTGCCACTGACTTTCACAAGACCAAAAACAAATAAAATAAATAGTATTTTTGATTTCGACCATAAATTTTGATTTATGGGCTGTTAATTTTGATTTCGATAAATTATTAGAAATTGAAAAAATAATGGATGACACACGAAAGAATATCGCAAATCTATACAAAGATATGATATTGGCTCGTTCTCCTCAGGATAGATTGAGAATGGTAAGCTCGATGTTCGACTCTGCAAAAAAGCTGGCTGCAGCAGGAATACTATCAGAAAAGCCAAATCTTTCTCCAGCAGAATTACGTGCCAGTTTGTTTATGAGATTTTATGGGAGTGAATTTTCAACGGATGAATGCAAAATTATTGTTGATAGATTACTTAATCCTGTTGAAGTCAATTCAAATTGAAAATTATACTAGCACGGGACTATGAATGAAAGCTGAATCGGTCAAGACGGATTGTTTCCATTACAGGGGCCACATCCCTTGCTGGCCAAACAAAAAATACAATGTGACATGTGACTCGTGTAGTCACTATAAATCCATCCAAACCAGGGTTTTGATTATTAAACTAGCAGCAATCGGTGATGTTATTCGCACCACACCCTTACTTAAAAAGTTAAGGGAGACTTACCAGGATTGCCATATTTCATGGGTTACAGATAGCACGGAAATGCTGTCGCCCAAGCATGTTGATCAAATTTACAAATTCAATTTTAAATCAACGTTCATTCTCTCAAATGCGAAATTCGATATTGCCATTAATTTAGACAAAGATCTCGATGCATGTACATTATTGGATAAAATCCAGGCTTCACAAAAATTCGGCTTCGGCTTAAAAGCCGGGGCAGTTTTTCCGGTAAATCCTCTGGCAGAACATAAATATCTGACAGGTATATTCGATCATTTATCAAAAGAAAATAAGAAGAATTATCTACAAGAAATCTTTGAGCTATGTGGCTTTGAATTCAACCAGGAACCTTATGTTCTGGAAGCAGATCCCAGGTACAAGGCTAAGTGGGCCGGCTTAAGAGAGCAAGCTGGTTCGAAAAAAATAATCGGATTAAATATCGGTTGCGGCACGAGATGGCTCACCCGTTTATGGCCGGATGATTATTGGTTTGAATTAATTCGTCATTTACAAAATGCACAATACTATCCGATTCTGCTAGGCGGAAAAGATGAAGATGAAAAGAATAAGGAGTTTTCCGAAAAAACCAAGGCATTTTACCCGGGGACTTTTTCACTGCTGGAATTTATCTCTTTAACCTCGCATTGTGATTTAATTGTTTCTGCCGTGACCATGATGATGCATATAGCAATCGGACTAAAAATCCCGCTGGTTTTGTTTAACAATATCTTCAATCCGAATGAATTTGAACTTTATGATAACGGCATCATTTTACAACCGGATACCGGTTGCGATTGTTATTATGGCAATACATGTCAGCGTAACCGGCACTGCATGTATGATCTTCCAGTGAATTCAGTACACAATGCTATTGATGAATTAATGGACCGATGAAAATAGCATTACTCTCCACCCTCTACCCTTTTCGCGGCGGCATTGCTCAATTTAATGCGGCTCTATTTAATGAATTCAAAAAAAAACATACAGTCAAAGCCTATACTTTCACAAGGCAGTATCCCAATTTTTTGTTCCCGGGGCAAACACAATATGTGACTGAATCTGATAATGCTGAAGTGATCGACTCTGAGGAGGTGTTAGATTCAATTAATCCATTGTCTTATTTTTTAACTGCAAGAAAAATAAATTTATATCGACCGAGACTTTTAATTGCGAAATTTTGGATGCCTTTTTTTGCACCATCACTTGGCTATGTCTCACACAAATTGCAAAGACAAGGGACAAAATCGATTGCCATTATAGATAATCTGATTCCCCATGAAAGGAGAATCGGCGACATAAACCTGGTCAAATATTTTATCAATCGTTTTGATGCCTTTGTTGTGATGAGCAAAGAAGTCGAACGGGATTTATTGCGATTTTCACCCAATGCAAAATATGTTCTGCATCCACACCCGATTTATGATCATTTTGCAAAGAAGGTTGAAAAAGAAAAAGCGTCAAATCAACTGAACCTTCCACAAAACAAAAAGATCATACTCTTTTTCGGATTCATTCGAAAATATAAAGGATTGGATATTCTACTCAGATCTATGCGCCATTTAAGTGATGATTATCTTCTGCTTGTTGCCGGTGAGATCTATGGCAGTTTTGATGAATACCAAAAAATAATTGATGAAGAAGAAATCGCCGGGAAAGTCAGCTTGCATATTCGTTATATTAATGATGATGAAGTTCCATTATTTTTCTCGGCGGCGGATGTGACTGTTCTCCCTTATAAATCAGCAACACAGAGTGGCATTGCGCAGATTGCAATGCATTATGAATTGCCACTTATCGTGACCCAAAAAGGCGGATTACCGGAAATGATTCAACACGAGAAAACCGGACTCATTCTTGAAAACGAGGATGCCGAAGAATTAGCCCGTTTAATCGACTATTATTTTCAAAAGAATTGTAAATCAAAATTCGCTAAAGAGATTGCAAAACAAAAAGAACGGTATTCCTGGCCACAATTTGCCCAGGGTCTATTAACACTTTATGAACAACTTTCTTGAATAAATTATCCTAAACTTAATCTAAATAATTATTCTTTTTCCAGCGCCTCGAGTTTCTTTTTCACAAAAGGATTTGGCTGCAATTCCATTACTTTTTCATAGTTTTGCTTCGCCAATGCTTTATCACCTTTCGTCGCATAGAGCTCCGCTAACGTAAAGTAACTCATGAAAGATTTGGGATAATGATCAATATTCAATTTAAGTATTTCGATTGCTTCTTCATTTTGATTTTGCATTGCCAGTTGACCGGCAAGCCGGGTTAATACATTTTCCCGAAAATCATAAACAAAGCTGCCGTAATAGCGCACCCGCAATGCATGATATTTTGTAACAGCAGCTTGTATACCCTCTTCAGAAACGGTTACCGTCAGCACCTCTTCAAGCGTTTGCGGCAGATTCTGGCCATGGTGACAAGTTGTACAATTGACTTCAATGGTTTTCTCTCTGCCCAATTTGGTCATATATTGGCTGTTAATTTCATTGGTCATCTTGAGCATGAACCGGGCAATTTCTTTGGTCTCTTTTTCATCTGCAGGAAAATCAAATTCCGAAAGCGGCATCCCTTCTTCACCCACGTGGCAATGCTGGCATCGCACACCGAGCGCCCTTGTAAATCCTTTCATATTTTCGATAAGTTCATTGGTGGCTATGTCTTTTGGAAACACCTTCAAGTTTTTCAATTCTTTTGGCGGGAACTGGGCATGAACATTAGCTGCGCCGAATAATAAGACCAATAAAACAAATGCCAGGACTTTCCTCCATGTTTGTGTTTCGATTATTTCAGACTTTATCATGAAAAACTCCTTTCCTTTGTAATTTGAATACAAAATCAATTAGCGACTTTTAACAATCAATATTGTGAAGTTAATTCCAATCGTTAATGATAAGATTTTTTTTATTTTAAAGATGATATTGCTCGTATTTTTTGTCAGCTAAGCTGCTTTAAATTTTCTGAAATAGATTAAAATTGAAAGAAAAACAAGGAAAATACCGGGACGAAGAAGTTCTGCCGCTTCCTGATTTAAAAGATGAGTCGTGGCAGCTCCAAGCATAATTACGACTAAAACCATAGCAGCATATTTTGTGAATTTCGAAATTAACAATAAAATGGCTGCAATTGTTTCAACGGCGCCAATAACAAGATAGGAATTGTTTGGATAGCCCCAATCATGAAATTTTTGCTGCCATACTTCTCCTGCTAAAAATTTTCCACTTCCTGCAGCCAAAAATAACAAAGCAAAAAGAATTTGAAGTATCCATAATAAGATCGTTTTCAATTTTTTGTTTTTCATTGAACATTCCTGTAATTAATTTTGAAATAATTTTCAATAAAATAACAAATTAAATTACCTCAGTCGCTCCACTTTCTAAAGTGGCACTAAATTATTTATTTTTTATGAAGTTTAAGTTTTATTTTGCTAACTGGTAGGACGATGAAATTGACGGGCAAAACAATTTATTGATTAACCTTTTTGAATTGAGAAGGTGTCATTTGTGTATATTTCTTAAATGCCCTGTTAAATGCTGTTTTACTATTAAAACCTACGGAAAAAGCGATAGAAAGAATGGTTTCATTTGTTGCAGAATTACACAGCCTATGTTTTGCTTCTTCAACTCGATAAGTGTTAATAAAATCAAAAAAATTCATTTTGTATTGTTCATTTATCACTTGAGAAAGATTGTATGGCTGAATTGACAAGTTGTTAGCCAAGTCATTCAATTTTAGTTCGCTATTGTGATAGGGTTTAGATCCGGCCATATAATCTGCAAGAAGGGTTTTGTATTTAATTCCGTTTTCAGTTGTTAAGTGTGAATTTTTATATCTGTCATTGGAAAAGTGTAGAAGAATATTTTCTGAAATTATCTCAGGATTAATTAGCGTTTTGAAAGCAATGGCATGAATAAAAAAAGTTATAATAAGTGCAAAGACTAATCTTATCTGTTCACCATAAGAGTAATAAACACCTGAAATTAAAAGTAAAAAATAGAGAAGCATCAGCGAAAGAAAAATTGTATATCCCCTTAATAAATATTTAAACCACAGGTTACTGATTTCCTTCAGATTTGAACGTGTTTCTTTTAGTACTTGAGCCATGTTCTTGATTGATTTCAGGATAATTATATTATAAAAAAGCATGTGTAAAAGCCGAACACAAAACAGCAAATAAATAGCAATTCGCAAGTTTTTGGGATAATTGGATAGTATAAATTCAATTTTATCCGAAACGCTCTCTGCTAAAAATGAAAAAGTGAAAAGTAATAATAACAACGAAGGGATGAAATGAACAAAATAATTTATCGAGGTAATGTTTCTTTTAAATGAAACTTCTGCATAAAGATATAACAAAGGTCCATAAAGAAAAGGGATTGTTTGTAACCCGATATATAGCGGGAATGAAATCGTTAGGTTGTAGTATTCTACTGATAAATACCTAACAACATTAAAGGAAAGTAGAAGCAGCAACATAGCTAATATCCGATTTGCTCTTCTATTGCCCAGTTTATGAATGAATAAAACGAAGGCAAGGAAAAATCCCTGCAAGGCTCCAAAGGATAAAACGATAATCCACATATTCATTAAACCTATACTTAAAACCTCAACTGACACACATTATATTCTAGCTATGGCTGCATGTTTAACTTTACAAATATTGTTAAATTAATTCCAATGCTAGTAATTTTAATGATGCGGATTAGCCAGACCAAGGATGCAAAGAATTAGATTTGTAAACATTCGACAATAAATTTATTTTGTTTCATTTTTTATTGTTTTCCTTTATATTGTTTCAGTTTGGCAGGATATTGATCAGGAATTTGAGCTTTCTAAAATTGAATATCCAACTTCTGTATGTCCCATTTAAATTAAAATGATCCACACAATAGGTAACCATCTTACCATTTAACAAAACCAAGGAGGTCGTTATGAAACGATTATCTTTATGCTTCATAATGCTGGCTGTATTGTTCACCACTTTGCCAGCCCATGGTCAACTTATGCCACCGGATAAAGCGCTCAAATCACTTAAATGGCGTGCAATTGGTCCAGCGAATATGGGTGGCCGTGTGACAGACATAGCGGGTATTCCGGGTGATCCAAGCACATATTATGTTTCCGGCGCAGATGGCGGTTTGTTTAAGACCACAAATGGCGGGGTCACATTCGAAGATCTGTTTACCGACCAACGCTCCTATTCCGTGGGCGCTATCGCTATTGCGCCATCTGACCAAAATGTTATCTGGTTGGGCTCCGGAGAAGGAGATCCTCGCAATAGCGTTGGCTACGGACACGGTGTCTACCGTTCCCTGGATGGTGGTAAAACCTGGACGCATCTGGGCCTGGAAGGCACTGAACGCATCAAACGGATTGTCATTCATCCGAATAATCCTGACATTGCTTACGTTGCAGCATTGGGCCGTGAGTGGGGCCCCAATAAAGAGCGCGGTGTATTTAAAACCGGCGATGGCGGAAAATCCTGGGAAAAAGTTCTTTACATAAACGAGGATACCGGCTGCTCGGATATTGCCATGGAAAATAACAATCCACGTATTCTGTATGCAGGTATGTGGACATTCCGCCGCCGGCCCTGGCGTTTTGATGATGGAGGTAAAGAAACCGCGCTTTATCGCTCGATGGATGGCGGTGCCAATTGGAAAAAATTAACCCGGGGTTTGCCAAAAGGTTCAATGACACGCATCGGCGTAGCAGTTGCCCAAAGTTCACCCAATACTGTTTACATGATTACAGAATTCAAAAATGACGGTACCTTTTTCAGGTCTGATAATCGCGGCGATACATGGCGGAAAGTGTATGACAATCCCAATATCAATTTTCGTCCATTTTATTACAGCGATATCCGTGTCGATCCTAACAATCCGGATCATATTTACGCCCTCTCCGGCGGGTTAAGTAAATCCACCGATGGCGGTAAAAATTGGACCCGAATAGCCCGGGGGGTTCATGGCGACCACCAGGCTTTCTGGATCGATCCGATGAATTCCAACCGTTTGCTAAGCGGCAGTGATGGTGGTTTTCAGGTTTCATATGACGCCGGTAAAACCTTCGACATCATTAATAATGTCGAACTATCCCAATTCTATCAATTAAACCTCGATAATCTCGATCCATATAATGTCTACGGCGGATTGCAGGATAATGGTACCTGGATCGGGCCGAGTAATTCATTGCGAAGTGTGGGTATTTTAAAGCGGGATTGGAAAGCCCTTGCCGGCGGTGATGGTTACTACGCAGTTCCGATACCAGGAACAGAGCACGAAATCTATGCCAATTTGCAAGGTGGTGTAATTTTTCACGTCGACTCGCGAATGGGTAATGTTCGTAATATCCATCCTTATCCGAAAATAACCGGCTCCGCCGGCGATGCCATTTTCGATCACAAATATCGCTTTAATTGGGACTCACCTATTCTTATTTCACCTCATGATCCTAATACGGTTTATTTTGGCGGAAATGTACTATTTAAAACAACCGACAAAGGCTATTCATGGGAAATCATTAGTCCGGATTTAACCACCAATGACAAAAGTAAGCAGCAAACTTCGGGTGGCGAAATTTACCAGGACAATACCGCTGCAGAATTTCACTGCACGATTTTAACCATAGCAGAATCACCTGTGGAAAAGGGTGTTATTTGGGTGGGAACTGATGATGGCAACATCCAAATCACTCGCGATGGCGGTAAGAATTGGACAAATATAAAAGATAAAATAAAAGGTCTGCCGGATTTTTCCTGGGTTGCTAAGATTCATGCATCCGAACATGATGCCGGTACGGCCTTCGTCGCGGTCGATCATCACCGCAGTGATGACTTCCGACCCTATGCGTTCATGACGACTAATTATGGCAGCTCCTGGACTATGGTAAGCAAGGGATTGCCGCAAGATGATTATGTCAAGGTGATCCGCCAGGATCCACACAATGCAAACCTGTTGTATGCCGGCATGGAGCACGGTATTTTTGCTTCCTGGGACAAGGGGCTAACCTGGACGAAAATCAATAATAATTTACCACCAGCCTCGGTGCGTGATTTACGTATTCAGGCTCGTGAGCGTGATCTCGTGGTAGCCACTCACGGACGCGGCGTTTGGATTCTGGATGATATTCGGCCTCTGCAGGAATTGGCCGAAGCACAAAAGCAAGACGTTCATCTCTTTGAATCACGTCCGGATACTCGATGGCATTTGTATGGTCGTATCGAAAACCTGGGCCAGCGCACATACGTCGCAAGAAATCCTGCTTATGGCGCTTATGTGAACTTTTACCTGGCGAAAAAAGCCGATGAACCCGTAAAGTTAACCATTAACGATTCTGACGGCAATTTGGTGAGGACCATAACGGATTCTACAGCTAAAGCAGGTGTTAATCGAATAGTCTGGGATTTACGTTACGGTCAAGGAACCAGGCTAAACGCGCCAACTACCACCAGACGCCGACGATTTGGTGGCGGCGGGCCAAGGGTTGCTCCCGGAACTTTTGCAGCTATTTTGGAAGCCGGCGGAAAAACACTAACATCGTCCATTTTTGTTCGTCCTGATTTTCGTATTGAGATGACTCCCGGCGATTACCAGACGCAAGCGGAAGCCACACTGGCATTGCGGGATTTACAGTCCCAGGCCAATAAATTGCTCAATGATACAAAATTATTAACTGACCAATTGAAAGAGCTAAGTAAAAAAGTTAAACAAATGCCTACTGCGACCAATGGCCACAATGGATCCGGCCATGATGCAAAAGGTGGGTCTGGTGAAATAGCCGAAGCGATTAAAAATACACTCAAGAATATTAAAGAGATGCGGAATGAACTGCAGCGTCCGCCGCCCAGCATGTCTTATCGCCAGCGGCCACGCTTGCGCGAAGAAATTCGGTCTTTATCCAGAGCCATTGATGGCGCTACGGCACGGCCAACGAAACCCCAGTTGATGCGTCTAGCACAACTACAGGAAGAAACAACCGCCGCTGTCCGTGCTTACGAGCAATTGATTACCACAGAGATTGAAGCGATCAATAAAATGGTAGAAAATATTCCGCAGATTGTTGTGGGATCAAACGGCAGGTAATGCCACTGACAATTAGCCACAGACTAACACAAGACTAAAGCTGAAGACTTGCACGGACTCTTTTATAACGTCGTTTTCTATTTTTTTAGTCTGTGGCAGTCTGTGGCTTGTTAAGCAGAAGCAGAAATAAACGAACCGGATTTTGCGGCAAAAGTAACTGTTTGAAATTTCACACCAATGGAGTAGATTGTTTTTCCATTGATTTTCTTAGGATGGCAATCGACGACTTCGGCAATTGCCTTTAACAGGGGACCGCTTATTTTAATGGTGAAGTCTTTCGGCAGGGCTTTTTTACCTCGGAATCGCATCCCCTTGGGTGACAGATCAATAATCTCAGCTTCATAGCCCTTTTGCGGCCAGTATGGATAATAGCGAATTTGCCCGGATTTTTTGATTCGTGCTACAAATCTGCGGCATTTCTGTTCTAACTCTTCCTCATCGCCGGATTCCAGCGGACAACTGCAAGTGAAACAGGTATCGCCTGGATTCGCCTTACGAGACATTGGCCTTTTGCAAAATGGACAAAATACCCGGATTAATGGCGTCTTATCGGGTTCCTTTGAAGAAAATGGCTGTTTTGTATAAAATTCATAAAGCTTTATATCATAAACCGCACGTTGAATCGGATCGCGTAAATTTTCATACGCTTCATTTAAAACCTCAGCATTCCAATGCTCCCCACCCAAATCCGGATGCTGCCGCAGCTCCTTCATCAGCGTGCGATAGCTGGCTCGGATAATTTCGAAGGGCGCATCAGGTTGGACTTGTAAAACTCTATAATAATTTCGTCTGGATTTCATTTTGCCACCTAAGTTTGTTAGACTTATCGGCAAAATGACGAAATTCGTAAATTCTGGTGACGAAGTCAATGCAAGTTTGTTTAACTTTTTGTAAAGTGAAGAGATTTGATTAAAATTTATAGTGGTAAGAAAAACCTTTTTAACTTGACTCAACCAAACATGCAGAGTACTTTTAAGTAAAATCATAAAATAGAAAATGGAGTTTATGAAAACCCATACATTTAACATATCTGCGATTGTTAAAAAAGCTTTTTACTCGATTTTCTTTGAATTATTCATTCATAGGGCGGAGCCTTGATTAGATTGAAACAAATAGTTTTGAATTGTGCAGCTTTATTATTTTTTTCGGCTTTAAACCTGGGGGCGCAACCCATCACTCTTGGTCTATCTCTCGAAAAAAATACCCTTGTATATTCAGATTCTACTGCACATTCCAATGTAATTGACACTTTAGATTTTGCAGATCATGTCCTGGTTATTGGTAAATATGATGCTTCACCCAGGGATTTCAATTGGAACAATTGGGCTTTGATTGAGACCGATATTAATCAAAACGGCTGGGTGCGGTTTTCCGATCTTGCCATTTCACGATATTTATTATATATCGCGACACCTACTGATACTCTTTATGAATCTCCTAATATGCACTCTAATTTTGAATTTTTGACAAATACGAGTCCTATCAATATTTTGGAAAGAAGTATTATTAATAACGAGACCTGGTTAAAATTATATTATCAATATTATCAAACTAAAAAAGTATTGTGGGTTAAAACGAGACCTGGTCAATACCAGGTTGAAGATGTTTATTATAACCTGGTTCAAAACTTTTGGTATACTTATGACTCCTATTTTTATAATCTAACACCAAAGAAAGATTATGCTAAGGCTCTTCAGGTTGCACTAAAACTAGAGCACATTATTTCACCCTTAGATACAGTTTTCACATCTGGTGAAAAAGGGTATTTTAATAAATCCGGGACAGGCGCATTTGCTTCATATACTTTGCATCAGGCTTACTTGAAACTGGAACAATTTCAAAACGCGATTCAATCTTTAAAAAAGATTGTAGAACTTTATTCTGATCAATTGCTAAAGTCGATGAATGCCGGTGGCTACTCTTCGTTAAAAATTGGAGACATATATTATTCCAAATTGAATGATATCGATAATGCTATTACCAACTATCAATTTACGGTTAGAGAGTTTCCTGGAATTGAGATGTTTGGGTATGAGTGGAATGATTGGGCTGACATTAGGGCTGCTGAAAAGATCATATCAATATTACATGATTCACCAGAGCGACTTTACGATGAATCGCAAACCATAATCTCCGAAAGTCAAGATTCAACAGTTCAACTGATCGGGTATCGAGGTAAAATAAGAAGTTTAGGGATCCAGGGCTTGTACCAAGCTATGATTGATACAACTTTTGAGATTTTGCAAAAATCACCCATCAATAGTAGATTCTTTTTTACATTTAACCTGGATTTTTCTGTAGCTATTGCTTCTACATTGTTGCCATTCCTTACAGAAGAATTATTATTTGATAAGCTATTTCCCACAGCGGACAGGCTAAAGAATCAATTTAAAGACTACCCGGTAGGTTTGTTTTCAGCTTATTTTTTAGCCGACATCGCTGACAAAACGAACACTGATGTTGAAGTTGTCATTAAATACTATCAAGATATGCTCACAATGCCTGACTTTAATTTCTACGATCCTATTACATTTCTGAATTATGGGAAATATGGAGCTTCGGATAGAATTGCTAAAATATCTGAATATCCCCAACAAAATAGCGAAATCATTTCCCCTGAAACCCAATTGAAATTTGGATATGAAGATAAATATTCAATTTTACAAACAGTAGTTAAAGGGACTAAAGTTATTACCCTATATACAAATCAATTTTTTGTATCCAAAGATAGCACACAATTCACAAAAGTCCGTTTGCTGGATGGGACAGTTGGCTGGTTGCTTTCTGAACACCTTACACCCCTATCCAACGGACCTTTAGTAAGCAATGTACTGGACGAGCCTGGTTGGAATATGGCGCTTGCAAACGCACAGAATAACCCAGTATTTGAGGGGCCTGGGATTGAGAATCCGATGATTTCGGTTATTGTACCAAATCTGGATGGTCGTGAATTAAGGTTTTTTGATTTGGACGGAGACCTTAATCTTGATCTTATTAGCAGATCACGGGATTCAGATAAAGATATTATAGCGCTTGATGGGGTTTCTCAAAAAACCCTTTGGTCTTTGGATATTAACTACGATTTCATGATATTGGGTAATGATAAACTATATATAAAAGATGGAACAGGTTTATTCAGTCGTTCATTTCCCAGGGGAACAACTTTGAAATGTTATAACCTAAAATCTAAAGATTTAGTTTGGACCAGAATTGATACAGTTCATGCAAGACAATCCCCATTATATTTTAAGAATAAGTTGTACGATGTTTTTTCAGATAGCTTTCTCGTTTGCCTTGATGCTCTAACGGGTAAAAAGCTTTGGCAAAAAAACCTAGGCTCGAATCAATTTTTTAGTGGACACAGAGGTCCACTTGCAGTAAACGAAATAGCATTAGTCACAACCAATAATGAATTTCCATCAAAATTGGTCGCTTTTAATCCACAAGATGGTACCATGCTTTGGAAAAGTGAAAGTCCAAGAAATTCGTATAATATAGTCATTCATGACAATCATGTATATTCATTTGTATCTGGATCCGGAGTATCTATAAACCTGGAAACAGGCATTACTGAATGGACATTTCAAGAATCTGGTGATTTAATAAGAGCTGGTGGTATGGGCAATCTTATAGTCTCTGGAGATAAAGTTTTTGCGAGTTCTTCAAGAGGATTGTACGCATTGGAAAAGACAGATGGCCATCAAATCTGGAAAAATTCAGAACTTAACAAAATTAGTGGTATGATTGGCGTAGGGGAGTCAATTTATTTTATCAATGACAACCAACTTCTAGCTGTTAATCAAAATACAGGTGTTGTTCTATGGGAATTACCCATAGCACCTAAACGATATGGCGGACTGGTTTACCAGTCAGGTAGTTTGTATATCGAAGGAGCGCATGGTTTACTCGTGATAAGTGACAGCACAACATACAACCCAACTGGATCCTCTATACCGGATTTCAAACTCTCGCAAAACTACCCTAATCCTTTTAATAGAGGCACAATCATTCAGTACAATCTCAGGGAAGCTCAAAATGTAGAATTAGTCATTTACAACATGCTAGGTCAAATCGTAAAGAATCTAACTAATGAATCACAGCCCAAAGGACGGCATCAAATTGTCTGGGATGGCACTGACAATAATTTATTGCCCGTCCAAAGCGGGATTTATTTTTACAGAATTAAAATCGGCGACCAACTTCAGAGCAAGTCGATGGTGTTTGTAAAATAATCTTTAGCTATTAAAAAACCGTTGAAACGGTTATGCACAGTTGTTTATCTATCATTAAGACCTGGCTTTAAGCCAGGTCTTAATAGGATTATGAATGGTTTCAACCGCTTTTGCGGTTTCTAAATGGGATGCATTTTAGTTATCGATCTTATCATTCTTAATTCATTTTATATCATAATTGGTCAAGAGAGGGTTCAATTAATTCAGAATAAGATGAATTAAGCTATATCAAATATTGGAAATTAAATTTATATCTTTATCACTGTTTTATAATTCCTTACTTCCTTCCACATACGGTTTCAGGCCTTCTGCAAAAAGCATTTTCCACCCTTCAGATACCTGGGATTGGGTCTGTTCCGATAGCCGGCCAAATATAGCATCCGATACACGTAGTATGGTTGAACCATTGGATTCTTCCAAGGTGAGCTGCAAAATCGTTGTGGCGGGTCCGCCATATTGTGGCGCCAAATGTCCAACCAACTGCAATTGGTTTGGAGGTGAAATATTCATGACTGTATACCACACTCCCCCACCTTCTTCTCCGGCATCTTCATACAAACGGCCGCCGGGATAGGCTTCGAAAACCAGCTTTGCATTTTCATACACAAAAAAATCCTTGCGCCACCAGGTCCCGATTTCCTCGGTGATGGCTTGCCATACCCTTTGCCTTGAAGCCTGGATATCGATTTTAAGTTCAACTTGTGTTGAACTTACCTGTGTAAGACTTTGTTCTTTTGTTGACATAATTTCTCCTTTCTTTTCTTGTTCGATAAGTTGTTTTAAATTAGAAACCGATGCGGCAAGGGGGATTGTATACTTGCTCATCCAGCGTTCATAAATTTCCTGAATTGGCGCTGTATTGATAAAATTCCAACGGAATTTCCCCTCACGTTTGACAATGACTAAATCCGCATCATGAAGAATGCCAAGATGCTTCATCACCGCAAAGCGTGACAGACCTATAAAATATTCACACAAATAACTCGTTGTCCGAGGCTGCTCTTTTAGGAGATCGAGAATCGTTCTTCGGGTAGAGTCTGAAAATGCTTTCCAACTTAGGTATTTGTTATTATTGTTCATGTTACTTTAAGGTAACGTATTATTTTTGAAATGTCAAGGAGTTTTTTTGAAGTGATAAAATAATTCAATAAAAATATTTGAATTTGTTATTGTTACCTATCTACTTTCGCAATTTTACCCTTACCCTAATTTAGCTTGCAATTCCTGTATGGCACGTGAGCGGAGTGAAGAACGCTTTAAAGTTTTAGATCTTGAGTTTTAGAAAAATAAACAAAATTGATAAATTGGACGATACTTTAATTAACTCCCAATTAAATTGAGCATTGCCCGTTTGTCAAGGAATGGGCAATGCTCTTAATTAGAAAATATATGGAGTATTTTCCAATGATCAAAAAGAAAGCAAATTTCAGACCACTAAATGAAATTTTGATATTGTCGTTACTTTTGTTTAGTTGTATTACATTCCTTTATGCTATGACTGCTGTAATTTTCTTTTATAACCAGCAAACGAATCAAGTTTGGACTCTAGTTTCGATATTAGCTTCTAATTTGTGGACTCACATCTTACGGAATAAATTGCCGTAAACGGCAATAAATACCTGGTTATTTCTTATCATGTTTATTACAAAAAACCTTGCATTTTTAAATAGAAATATTATTTTAACAATTTGTAGCCCATATTACGCCTAGTTATCCTGCTTCTCCATCTCCTCAACTCTTCAAAGACTCCGATCTATTCTTCAAGTTCCGAAATTCAAAAAACACAAATTATCAAAATGCATTTTACAAATAACGTACTTGACTTTCTTACTTTACTAAATTAGTTTAATTACACAATCAAAGTCATAAAAAACAAACTCTATTAATTGGAAGGAGCGCTATGAGAAACAAACAGCCTTCCTTTGTTAAATTTAGCGTAACACTACCGGCAACCGTTAAGAAAAAAGGGGTGTATTACATTTCATGCTGTCAATTATTAGATGTAATGTCTCAGGGTAAAACTGAAAAAATAGCTCTAAACAATCTAAAAGAGGCATTATCATTATTTTTTATATCGTGCTTCGAAAGAGGAACATTAGACGAGGCGTTAAAGGAATGTGGATTTACTCCTGCTTCTACAAAACCAAGAAAAAGTGATTTCGATAAATATATTGATGTTCCAATTCCATTTGAAGTGAACAAAGGGGTCTACGATGCCAAGGCTTTCCCCGGTTAGCTGGCAAACTCTTAAGTGTATTTTTGAAAAAGATGGTTTTAGATTTGAAAGAGAAAATAGCTCCCATTTAGTGCTTTCAAAACAGGGGGTATCCAGACCGGTTATAGTCCCGAAATATAGAGATATTGACAAAGATATTATTAAAGTAATATGCGCACAGCCGGCATGTCACGAGACAAATATTTTACATATCTAAAAGACTGCTAATCCCGCCGCTTAAAATATTCATCGACGCGTTAATTACAAAAAAAGGGCAGAGTCGCTACAGCTCTGCCCTCAGAAGGAAATCAATCACCAAAATAAATGGGAGGTTCACTCAGTGATTTCTTTTCTTATATATTTTCATTTTTTATCTTGACAAACAGGAATCAAGGTTGTATACTTTTGCTACGCGTTTCATAGCAATGGTAAATTGCTTAAAGCCGCTGGGTGTAAAAACTTGGCGGCTTTATTTGTCTCTAAAATGGCATCTTCAAAAAGAATCAGGTACCTGATTTGTTCGAGGATTGATATTCCAGAACCATCGCCGCTATGGTGTGTTTAAGAACCGGGTTCTTTTCAAATTCATAGCTTTGTTTAATAAATTCCATGGCCCATTTGTTCTTTAAACTATAAAGCGTGACTAAAGCCATTTGACGGTATCTAACATCTTTTTCTCTATTGTAGATTTCGATCAGCTCGAAAATGGCTTGATCATCAAGCTTCAGCTTATCGCCATATATGATGATGAGCTTCATCGCCGATTGCTTGACACCACTGTTGTCCGACGCTAAATTTGCAGCGAGGTTTTTGCTGAATGTGACCCACTTGGCATCATCATCCTGGGAATAAACAGGATTTGCCCCTATAAGTACAATACTTAAAGCTAGAATGGTTAGGCATGGTATGACGCGTTTCATAGCACTACCTCCTTCTGTTAGTTAAGGATTTAAAAGAGCTTTTAATTTAGTTAAATACGTTTATATATTTGCTAGGTTACATAAAAGTGTCTTATGTGAAAATTTAAAAGCATATAGCAAAACTACAATAATAAAACTATTTAATTTTAATCCGGCTTTGACCCACCCTTTTTCCCTTGATCTTCTTTCTCCAGTACTTTATCGTTGTCTTAGTTTTCTAATTCAACAATTATAAACCAAAGCGGAGATTTCAATCCCATGGGTACCAATAACAAGAAAACGCCCACATTCCTGCAATCTCTTACGCCACTAATAGCCATTGCGGTCTTTTTGGGTTTCGGTTACGGAGTATTGCGTTTAAATGCTGAAATCCTTTTAATCGCCGCTGCGACCGTTGCGGGAATCATTGCGCTGCGTCTTGGCTACAATTACAAAGAAATCGAGAAAGGCATTCTTGAAAGTATGATGAAAGGTATGCCGGCCATGCTCATCGTGATTGTTGTGGGCGCTCTCATCGGCTCGTGGATTGCCGCCGGTACCATTCCCATGTTGATTTACTATGGGCTGCAAATTATTAATCCTAAATTTTTCCTGGTAACAGCCTGTATCGTATCCAGTGTAATTTCGGTTGTGACAGGCACATCTTACGGAACTGTCGGTACCATTGGCGTTGCGTTTATCGGAATTGCGCATGGATTGAATATACCGCTGCCGCAAGCAGCCGGAGCGATTGTTGCCGGCGCCTATTTTGGCGATAAACTATCGCCTTTTTCCG
>CAYXGW010000106.1:0-21395 GCA_964464595.1 uncultured Deferribacteres bacterium | reverse complement strand
CTATAGATCCTGTCGCCCTTGCTATGAAACGTGTCGAAATTGGAAACGAAATCAGACATTAATGCAAAAAGGATAAATGTTCCAAGCCCCAGCACCAATCCGGATAGAGTAATAACCGAATATACCTTTTGTTTGTTTAAATTTCTCAATGCGATTTTCAAATAATTTTTAAACATAGCAAAGCTCCAATAAATCATATGGTTAACACAATATGGGATCGATTTAATAACCTGAAGTCTGTACCACATCCTGGCGGATTTCAAATTGGTTTCTTCAAAAATAGAATTAAACTCTTCTTCCAGATCATCCATAGCGTTTTGGTTATATTCAGCAACAATCTTTTCCAGAAACCATCTGGGAAACCTGGGAGGATTATTTTTCATTGTTTCATTTTTCATTTTTCATTGTTCATTGTTCACTGTTCATTGTTATTACTCTTGTGGTGCTAAATCAGACAACCCATTCCATAATTCGTCCCGAACCCTTTTATGCTCCGCCAGCGCTTTCTGCCCATTTCGTGTAACCTGAAACATGCGCTTGGATCTGCCGCCTCTTTCATTGGTTGAACCTGTTAACAGAGATTTGACAAATCCTTTCCGCTCCAGGCGATACAACGGATCGTAAATGGCGCCAATGGACCATTCTTTTTCTGTTACCTGGGAAACATGCCGCCGGATCGATACTCCATAAGCATCCTTTCCAATCGCAAGAATGGCCAGCATTAATATTTCATCTTGACTGGATAAGACTTTCAAAAGACAAACTCCTATTTGTTATGGTTAACAAGACAAATATTGAGTAGTTACGAAACTAAAGTTTATTTGTTTTGGTTTCCAATAGAAATAGACAAAAGTTGGATTTTAATGTTGCAGAATTGTTGCATCCGTGACCTAAGCAATGCTTAAATTTCACAGAGAAGTCTTCTCGCAAGCTTCAAATAGAATTTGAACGAATAACCCCTTCACCCATTATTACTATTTTTCTTTTCCCCGAAAGGCTTTCCGAACGAGAATTAGTAATATTACATGAAAATCCTAAAATTAAAATACAATCATTCGTAAAAAAGCATACTGCGTTTTTTACTATCTAATTCTCTTTATTTTTCTAATAAACTATTTATTAATCCTCTGGTTTGGTTATTGTTCAATATCCGGTGACTGGCTAGGGTAACCAAGCGCTGGAAGACCCTCACCCGCATTAAGCCCGGGGATTTTAACTAATGCAGGGTCATATCCGCAATTAGCAAGTTCCTGAGGCATCCAAAATCCAATCGTATTGCTCAGAAGTTCCGTTTTCACACCAAAGGAATACTTCAACCTTTGTACGAAATGATCTATTGAGTCCGCTGGGGTATAACTATGATCTCCCGGCATGGCCGTACGTTTGGGGCGGGCAAGTGATTTTACATCTGAAAATACAAGATTCGTGATGTAGGTTTGTGCATAAAGTGCTCCAAAAACTGTTTCCGTGTAGTAGTTATAAACAGAGTCCGACAGCATGCCTTCATCATCTAAAGTAAGGTCTTGCGGGGCTGAATAGGCCGCTATCAACAATCTATCAGGGTCAATGTTGGGTATGGTATCCTCATCTACTCCGGCAATTATATTCAGGGCCTCTATCGTCCAGTTCGTCCATGTGGACAAACCTCCGCCAAAATTATTGCCTACGGGAGTCCGCACAATGATTCGAGCCGTCTTCCAATCAATGTTCACTGAATCTAGTTTTCTATGCAAGCGATGAAATTCGCTAAGACCTTCTAACTGGAACGTTGCGATCATTACGTAATTAAACGGGATATTGTAATCATCACTCATTGGGGTCGTGCATCTCAAAAAGACCTCGCGTACATTATTACTCGTCAATTCTTGCTCTCCATTCAGTATTTGATGGAGATAATTTCCACTGAACGAATACGCGTAATTAAATAAATTCCTGATGCTCTCTTTATGAGGATTCCAGGCAGGATTGTTGAGTCTATCCAACCAATTAGAGGTCTCAGAAACAGTCTCTCCTGCTTCGAGTAAGGGCACTTCATTGAGTTTCTTTAATTTGCGGATATGTACGAGTAAGCTGTCGGCAGAAGATTCCCATACGTCCTCTTGTCCTTTTATATCAGCTTGTTCTTTTATATAAGCTAGATATGCCAGGGCGGGCCCCACGTGTGATAGGCTGGTTACTTCATAAAAGCCCGTATAATCGGCCGTTCGTGTATCGATCTTGGCATCTCGCGTACGGTCTTCACTAAAAATGTGAAGGGCATCTGAAGTCAGAAGAACGAGTTTCCCTCCCTTCACTTCATCACTTTGTGATGCATATTCCGCTACCTTCAGGCCGATGGTCTTTGCGCTATCGGGGTTCGCTGGATGAACTCCCGTAAAATCATAATACAGGTCATATGTTGATTTATCCGGCACGTATGTGGTATCTTGAGAAAAGGATGGAACTGAAAGTCCGGACACACCGATGGCCAGGACAAACGAAAAGATTGCATTAATTTTCATAATTTTTCCTTTCAGGTTTTCATAATTCTTACGCTACATGATAAAAATGGGTATGAAGAATATTAACAGGATAAAATATTTTTATGTAATAGCAAGAGAATAATTAACATGATCAAAAATTACTAACTAAAATAAGCGATATGATATACCGCCGTCATTACAGAATCCGAACAGATGAGGCAATTGGGTTTCGTAACTCCACAATATGGCAATCCGCCGCTGTTCGATGAAGCCGCCGGCTTTTCGGGAGAAATATATTAATAATCCCCAAAATTATCTTGACATTCGTAGTCAAATATTGTATTTAATGTCATATTTTAAAATCAGATAATATATGTATAAAGAGAGTATATGAAACTTGTATACTATAGTGAGACTCGTATAAACCTATGTTATGTGTCAAATTGTTTGAAGGTAAAATAATGAAAACTATGGAATCGTTAAATCTAACTCCGGCGGAGTCGTTAATGATTCGAGATCCGGAAGGATGTAATGTGAAAGAAATGATGAAATTCACATTAATAGACCTTCTATTAAAGAAAGTGTTTAAAGCGGAGGTTCGTCAAGAATCCACGGGTTACATATTAGAAAGTACAGTAAACAATACGCATATTAGTGAAGGAGAATATTTTTCGAAAATAAAACTCAAACCCCATGAAGATGTATTTACCAGGATTAAGCTATTCTCCCAGGGGAGTCTAAAATTGAGTATATTTGCTAAAGAACTATACAGAAGTGTACATTTTAGTTTTTCTAAATACAAGAAAAATTTTGTCCGTGAACCTCTCTTTGCTGATGGATATTTCCAAAAAGAAACAAAAAAGTTTCTGTTTATTTTTCCGTATTCAAAATATATCTTAAGTGAAAAAGGACGCATTACCCAGACGAAGATTAAAAAACTGTTAGAAGAAGGAGAGAATCTTGAAAAATGGGTAAAAAATGAACCCGCACATGCTAAAGCTTATCTATCCATTTGTGGCGCCAATATTTTATTACTGAAGAAATACGATCTTAAAGTTATTAAAGAGTGGACAACAGCACTATCCAAGATAGAATCTCAAGAAAATTTCTCTGATTATTATGAATATTCCTGGGATGCGTTATCTCTAAATGTTTTGGCAGATATTATTGAAATTGATAATTTCGATAGTGACTTTGATTCGGGATTGCAGTATGGATATTTCGATAAAGTTAATCATCCATAGGCAGCAGCATAAAAGTAAATTTAGTATGAAACAGCCGCGGGAGATTTAGAAAAAACACTATGGTGGTCTCTAAACAAAAAAAGCAAAATGCCCCGGATTGGCTATTTGAAAACATAACCGAAGCATCAAAAAATGCCCGCAGTATCTTCATACTATATGTTGGCTCTTTAGCATATTGCGTATTGACTGTGTTTACCACTCCAGACGAAAGGATTTTTTTTAATCAACCCGCTCGATTACCAATTATCAACTTAGATGTTTCTTTTAATGGCTTTGTTATTCTGGCGCCGCTCTTAATAATCTTTTTATTTATTTATTTCCAATTATATCTCAACAAGCTAAAAAGATTAGTCGACAAACTTAAATCCGATTATGCTCCCGAAGAAATGCGAGTTTACCCATGGATGATCAATTTTGCCGATGAACTTGAATCCGGTTTGATTGGAAAGTCTCAGCGATTCATTGTGAACTTTACTCTCTGGTGGTTTCTTCCAGGTATATTAATGCTCCTTGCATTCTGGAATGTCAAAAAACAGGATCCTGTTTTGTCCTATCTGTTGGGATTTCTGCCGATCATTGGCACTTTCATCGTGATTACATTTTGGAACCATTACGAACCTAGCCAAGATATCTTTAAATCTAAGAGTAAAGTAGTTTTGGCTTTCACTGTTTTGCTGTTCGAGATCTTTTTATTAGTCGTAGTCATTCCTAGAACATTGAATGGTACATTTCTCGAAATTGATTTGAGGGGCTACAAGTTCACCGAAGGTATTAATCTCAAGGGTGCTCGATTAGCGGGTGCAGATCTTAGGGATGCGATTCTAAAACGGGCTGATTTGCGTGGAGCTGATTTAAGGCATGTGAATCTCGAAGGAGCTACACTCACACGTGCTGATCTGAGTGGTGCAAATCTTGAGGGTGCCAACCTTCACTTGGCCATACTCGATACTGCAAATCTCTCTGGTCTTGATCTGCGACAGGTGAATTTAGAGGGCGCCAAACTTAAAGGAGCCAATCTTCAGAGGGTAGACCTACGCGGAACCGTCCTCCGCGATGCAGACCTTCGTTTTGCCCATCTTGACAGTGCGAATCTTGAGGGTGCCAACCTACGCTTGGCCATACTCGATACTACAAATCTCTCTGGTCTCGATCTTCGAAGGGTAAATTTAGAAGGCGCCAAACTTAGAGGAGCCAACCTTCAAGGGGTAAACCTACGCGGAGCCGTCCTTCGCGATGTAGACCTTCGCTTTGCCGATCTTGACAGTGCTGATCTCGGTGGTGGTAATATTACATTCGAAGTTAGCTCCACTCAACTTAACGCTTTGAAAAGGAACTTAAGTGACCTACGCGCTGATCCTGACAGACTTTCTCACGAGGCGGTGGATACTATGATTGTCGAAAAAGGATTTTTTGATATACGTAAGAATCCTTCTGGCGGTGGCTTTTCCAATTGGTTTGAACTGCAGAAAAACGATTCGGTCATCGTTGACAATACCAGCGGGTTAATGTGGCAGCGATCCGGCTCGGTCAAATTGATGTCTTACGATCAAACAAAGACCTACATTGACAGTTTAAACGAAAATAATTTTGCGAATTACAGTAATTGGCGTCTGCCAACTCTCGAGGAAGCAATGTCACTGATGGAATCACAAAAGGCAGATAACGGTTTGTATATCGCCAGGGAATTTGATAATAAACAGCCTTGGATTTGGACATCCGACAAATCTAAACACCCCACGCCTGCATGGGTAGTCCTTTTCACTAGTGGCTACTGTGACGGCACTCACGTCAACTTCAGGTGCTACGTTCGTGCGGTTCGCTGAAGACAATCATTCGATCATTTGATACTTTTGGGGATGTTTTTCTAATCTGAGCCACCAATATTATGGCATTCCTGGATGCTACCTGGGTGTAGGCTTATTAACAGTTCGGACCGGGAATAGAAGAATGCGAATTGTTACAAGAACTTATCTTGACTTCCTATACCACTAATAGTACAATCCAACAGACACAATGAGTTTGGCTTAGAAGAATAATGGAAATTAAAAGTATAAAAATTATTAAACAGATTGGTGCTTTTTCTGATTTTTCAAACGGCGCTTCAAAGCGTTTTGAAAAACTGACAATATTGTATGGTTTAAATGCCCATGGCAAAACAACACTTTGCGATATATTTCAGTCATTAGCAAATGATGATAGTAAAATATTGGAAAAACGAAAAACAATCCCATGCGAGCAGAAAAGTCAAATGGTCGAATTATCTGTTAAAATAGAAATGCAGGAAAGACCAATCAATTTTTAAAATAGTAAATGGGATGCTAATGAGATAGGTAAATATGTTGAAGTTTTTGGGACTGAATTTATTCATGAAAATGTATTTACTGGTTTAACCATTGAACGTAGAAATAAGGAGAAATTTACTGATTTTATTTTAGGTAAAGAAGGTGTTGAATTTGCAAATAAATTGGAAGAAGTAAATCAAGATTTAAGAGATATAAGAAATCAATTGAAAGAATCCATACCACTTTATGTAAAGGATAAAACGGAAAATGAGATAGAATCTTTTATAGATTTGAGAGTCTTAAAAAACATTGATGTAATAAAAAAGGAATTTACGGATAAAATGGGTGAATTAGTTACTGAGCAACAAAAACTTGATAATGTAAATAATATTTTGTCAAAAAAGAATCCTGTTCAATTGAGAAAAATCGATCTTCAGGAAATTATTACTTGTATCAAGTTCATCAATAGCCTTTTATTGAAAAGTTTTGATTCTTTAAAAGAAGATGCTGTATCGAAATTGCAGAATCATATTAATTCTAATTTCACAAATTTAGAAAATGCAGAAAGCTGGATTAAACAGGGATTAGAGATTCGTAAACATTGTGAAGATGATGCTAATTGTCCATTTTGTGGGCAGGACTTAAAAAATGTTGTTGATTTGATCGATGCATATCAAGAATATTTTAATGAAGAATATACACGCTTTATTATTCAAATTGAAACTTCTTTAGATAATTCTTTACAAAAATTCCGAAGCAAGAAAATAGAATATAGCAAAAATTTATCCGATTCATTGCTGATAATAAAAGATTATAACTCTCTTATTACAGATGATTCTTTTCATGAAAATATTTCTTTTTTTGAAAGACAAAAAGATGCTGTGATTCAGTCTGAACAAAAACTTATTGTTGCTCTTGAAAACATTATTTTGGAGCTTACAATTCTTATTGAAGCAAAAAAAAGAACGCCCCATAAAAAAGGTAATATTGCCGATTATTCGGTTGTTAAACAGCTTATAGAAGAATTTGAACAAAAAGGAAAAGAAATTGAAACTCTTAATGCCGTCTTTATCAAAATTATAAAAGAGTTTAAAGATAGCTATATATCTGATGAAAAATCTTTATTAATTGTTAATCTGACACAAGAAATTAAAGATTTAGAAAGAAAAAAATACAGATTAGAACAAAATTGTCAATGTGAAAAATACAGTGAATTAAAAGACACAATTAAGCAACTTGAGGGAGAGCAAGAAGTATTAAAAAGTAGTCTTGTTCAATCTCAATCTGTTTATCTGGCAAGATACTTTAGGGGAATAGATCAACTTTTTAATCAGTTCGGCAGCAAAGATTTTACTCTTGAAATGGAAACTGATGATCGTGGAATTAAAAAGGTTTATGGTCTGTCAGTTAAGTTTAAAAATCAAAAAATTACTTATGAACAACTTCCTGTGATCTTTAGTGAGTCAGATCGTCGTGCTTTAGCTTTAGCTATATTTTGGACTAAAATTAATATAAAAAGCGATGAAGAACGAAAAAACACTATTATCATTTTTGATGATCCTATTACAAGTTTTGATGACCAACGTGTAACAAAAACAATAAACTTGCTTAAGGAAACATTATCGAAAGTAAGTCAAATAATTGTCTTAACTCATTACCAAAATTTTATTAGTCGATTTTTAGAAATTACCAAAAGTCAACAAATTGCGTTTAAATTGCTTGAAATAAAAAAAGAAAGTACAACTTGTAAAATTAATGAACTTGAAGCTCATCAGTTTATTTTAGATGAACATAATAAGAAATTTTTAAATTTATATGATTTCATTAATAGAAAACATGATGACGATATTAAATCAGAGATACGCCCATACTTTGAAAATCAATTAAATAGAATATTTATTAAACAAATATCAGATAATAATATTGACAACAGTAGTCTCGAAAATTTGATTAATGGACTTATAGAAAACAACATAATAAAAGAAGCTCAAAAAAATAGACTCCATGAATTCAGAATAACATCAAATCCAGATAATCATATATTTACAAGCAATAATAAAGACGATGTTAGAAATTTCGCTTCTGAAATGTTTGATTTTTTACATTCACCAAGTTTACCAAATTTAACTCTTGTTTAAAATAGTATATTTTGGTAAGCAAATAAAACGTGCACAAATCACAAGATCCCGTAAATACTATTTTTCTTTTCCCTGCTTTAGATACAAATCCACAATTCCTTTTATAATCTCCCGGTCTTCATCACCCAACTTCAATAAACCTGCCAAGCATACAAATCTCATTCAAGGCTTCTGCTATCGACCGGATATTGCGTTGGCAGTTGTTGTTGCCGGGGATCGCATCAATCCGGAACCTCGCCTATAAACACTACGGGTAAATTCAACTTCTCCACTTTCAGCATGATCGACGGCCAGGAAAAAAAATCACAGGGTCCTTCAAGATTAACTGCACCCAGTTCTACCTCTAATCGATCTGATTTTTTGATAACTGATTTAATAACGTCATCAAGGTTCTGGCAAGCAGAGGATTGTTCTCCGTAGAAAATTGCTATGACCATATTCCCGGAGAAGTCAATTGATGGCGGTAATGTTTTTTCTCCCGAACTATTAAGAATACTCCAATAATTTTCCCAGAGTAAATTCCATTCTCCCTGATCTCTATAAATTTGAGTCCCTGTACTATCAACATGAAAACCGTCTGACCTGATTATTTCATATTGAAGTGCCAGGTTGTCAGTTGCAAACTGAAGTGGCGTCTTTTCAGTATTGCATGACCCCGAAATGATTGCTAATGCTAAGAATATAATTAACTGTGATTTCATTATTTTTCTCCTGGTATTTGTTTAACCTCAGTAATCAAAAAGCAAAAAACATTCCAAATCTCAGTTAACTAATTTGAATGTAAATCTATCATTGAAAATTCTCTTAATTCAAAATATTTTATCAGAAATTTGATAGGGGTTTCAGATTTCTGATAATTAAACAGGCTACAAATGCTCCAATAAAATTCTATTTTGACGAATTAGCTGCATCCAACTGTCTTTTTATTTAAAATTCACAAAGTGAAAATTCTGCAAAAAAGTTTTGACAAAGATTATTTATTTGGGAGAAACAGTTTTTGTTTAGTATCGTAATGCTTATATATATAAAGAAATGGAGTTAGTTATGCGATTTAAGATACAAAAAGAAATGAAAGGGGATGTCGCCATTTTGCATGTAAATGGTTCATTAGTCGGTGGCCCTCCGGTTTCGGAAATATTCCCCATGGAAATTAACAACTTAATCAATTCAAAGATCAAAAAAGTTGTTATAGATCTGGATAATGTCAAACGCATGAACAGTACAGGATTGGGAATTCTAATCAAAGGGTTTATTTCCGTTAGAGATAACGGCGGCGACTTAAGACTCGCCAGGCTGAAAGAATCAGCTAAGGATGTCATGGTAATAACTAAACTTGATTCAGTATTCAAAACTTTTCATACACTTGAGGGTGCAGTAAGGAATTTTCACTAAACATCATCAGCATAAAACAAAGGACTTTGTAAAGTTGAGATAAATATTATGTGGAACCAAGGTTGTTAATCCGAAAAATTTCGCAGAGAAAGCCTCTTGCAAGTTTTAAATAGAATTTAAATGAATAACCCCTTCACCCAAAGATACTATTTTTCTTTTCCCCGTTTTACATACAAATCTACAATTCCTTTTATAATCTCCCGGTCTCCATCGCCCAGCTTCAATAGACCTGCCACAATAGGTTGCATATTCGGTATATGATCCGTGGCCCTGCGCTTCTCCGCCTGGGCATTTTTATTATACTTACCTTGCCTCTTCAAAATATATTCAGCTAAAGTTTCGCCGGTAGCCAACCATACAAAATCTTCATTCAAAGCCTTTGCTACTGACTGGATTTTGCTAAGGCTGGGTTCTATTTTATCATTCTCATAAGCGCCGATTGTATTATAATGTGATTTTGTTTTTTCAGCTAATTCCCGCTGGTTTAATTTTGATTTATCACGAGAGGATTTTAATCTTTCACCAAAAGTTGACATAACAATCACATTATTATATTAAATAACTATTGACAAAAATAGAATACTATTATATATTCTGTTATCTTTACTTGTAGAAAAGTAACTTCAGGAGCCAAACATATGGGATTTGGAAAAGGAAAGAATTCGAACAATCAAAACATTTTAAGACTATTGCCTAAAGAGCTTATCAAAAAAGGTTTTCCCTTTGGCCTAAAAATTAAGGCCATTTTCCCAGATGCTGGCTGTTATGGCTCCAACCTTGCGGCCAGCATTTGTATTATAAAAATACTACAACTTAGAATCAAGAAAAAGGTATTCTTAACTATCGCTTGAATTGTCAGAAAAATTATGAATAAGACTCTTTTAGACTTGGGTTGGTATTCGTTGGGTTAACGAATGAAATAATCAAATAAGTACGCGTGGAGCGTGCTGGCAAAGACGCGAACGCGGGAGAATATTATGGTAGACATTTTAACAGAGCATCCTTATTTAACCGGAGTCATCTGGCCTCTGGCAACACTGTTCCTGTTAGTTTTGTTGATTATTTTTTATCGTAAAAAAAAATACTATGAGCGAATTATTGCCACTCTGTTCGGCAGTGAGGAAGCTGCGTTTGAACTTTACGAAGAAGCTGCAAAACTGGAAAAACAGGATGTTAAAGCGCACATCTTTAAACCCTGAGAAAAAGGCCAGGTTTTAGAGGCAGTAAAACTTGTTAGAGCCCGGGATACTGCGGCAAACCGTAAAAAGGACAGGGGGCTGCGCATGATATATCAACGGCTGGAAAGTATCGTCAAATTGACTAACATCAATCTAAATCAAATATTAGACGAATTATCGAAAAAGAAATGAAACAGGAGTCCACGACTTAAATTGAGTGGATAAAATTGGTAAGGGTTAAACCAATCAGGAGGTACCAATGGCACAAGCAGGTAAGATAGTCAGTGAAAAAGATGCCCTGAAGTGGGCGGGTGAATTCAAACAATTTTTAACTGATTTAGAATGCGGTCGTTTTTTTTCAAAGGATATCATCCATAAGCTTTTGTATGATTATGGTGATGAAGTCAAAGGATTTTGGATCAGGTACGGTATTAAAAATGGTAAACCGGAAGTCATCATTCATTCCGTGGATGCAGACAGCAATATTACAAAAGAAAATATTTTGGGTTCTGGCGAAACGGGTAAACCACCTGGCGATTAAGATTGGAATGAGAACCTGAAAGAGTGAATACTGCTTCATCTCTGTCAATTATTCTGCCGGTTTTTTGCGGGGTCCTAGCCCTAAAATATTTAAACAAAGAGCTTAAGCTTTTGTTTATCTTGTGTATTCTTGCTCTTATTACCGAATGGATGAGCTATAAAACAGAGTTGCTGCTGCCGGCAAATATAAAGTTTATATACTACACTGCCTGGATTGGGATAGAAACTGTTTTTCTGTTTTTCATTTTTTATAGCTGGTCAAACCGGCGCATTTACAAATATGTTGGCTTTACTTTTTTGACAGTATACATTCCCTATAAAGTGCTAGTGGGTGGCATTTACTCTTATGAACCCTATTCAAGGATTGCCTCCTCTTTGATTATTACAACGGCAGTAATAATCTTGCTTGGAAAGGCAATTAAAACTAAAAGCTATGTTATGACTGTCATACTTTCCGGATTATTTTTTTATTTCCTGGGTAATCTTCCAATTTGGTATATTTATTATCTTAGTTCATTCACTCAGGAGCAAAAAAATACGATTTGGGCATTACACGCTCCCGCCAATATATTCATGAATCTTTCATTTGCGGCTGCATTCATCCTGCACAAAATATTGATTGTCCGCAGCAAAGAAGGCCATATCTTAAAATCAACAGATCCTATCAAACCCAAAAATGCCTATAACGATTTTGATGTGTCGTAGTTAAACTATATAAATAGATCTAACGATCCCATTTTGAGTTAGGTTGAACTTAACATTTTAGCTCAACATTTAGGAGATTTGGGTTGAAGAAAAAGACTGCCAATGTTATAGGCATTATTCTTACTTAAGTTGAGAAAATGTTATTACAAAAGTGTGTGTAATAAGTTCAGTTTGAAATGATTCAAGATAGTTTGTTTGTTCAATTTTATGAGATGACTATGATTCACCAAATGTAATATCAATCCATTCCCTTACTGTCTCCTAAGGTTTTTCGAGCCTAATTTCAGGGTTTCCCTGATTGCGTAAATTCCATTCAATAATTATATTGTAGCCTAATAAATTTTATTAGGGATAATACTATGTGATTTATCATATCTTTATTCAAAAAGGAATATTATGCAAATACGTCGCGATCAGAAGGCGAATGGCATGAATTCAAATGTGAGGAAGTATGAGTGCAACTTTTTCGTAAGAAAGCCTAAAATAGGAGGCACGTCGTGAAGAATATCTGCACAATCGCCAAAAACCTTATCGCTATGGTCCTGGTATGCTGGTACACCATCGCTGCGTCGGCACAGACCGTTGAAAATTTCGACACTCCCGCTGATACGACTGACGGTACACTGTATGTTTCTGCGAATTGTAACTTCTCTGAAAATCCGGGCGCTCCAGTACCGGTAGAGTTCCTCGGCGGGCCGACCGGGATAGGAAACTTTCTCCGACTCGCGACGATTTTGGGGGATGATGAAAAAGCTATTCATAACAGCATCGCTTTCGATGTTACCGACCCTGGCCTTTTTAGCCAAATAGTAGCGGAATTCGATTTCCGTATGACACCCGGACCCTTTGGTAAAGCAGACGGTTTCGGATTCGCCCTGTTGAACACTGCAAATTACGGTAACAGTGGCGGTGTCTGCCCCACCCTTAAGCCCAATGCTTCTGAAGAACCAAATTTCACCGGTTCGCTGGGTGTCGGGTTCGATATCTTTCAGAATACCGGCTTCACCGATAACAATGATAACCACCTCTCTATCCATTTTGACTCAGTGCTCGTGGAACAATTCGATATGACAGCGGTCGATTTGGCTGGGGCGCAATGGATCCATGCGAAGATTATCATGAGACCCGGTGGCGGCTTTTCAGACGTCAGCGTTATCTTAACTCCGCTCGGCGGAGCACCGGTTACGGTGCTCAACAGCTTTCCGGTCCCAGGCTTCAATCGGTATGAGGGCCGCGTATTCTTTGGTGCCCGTTCAGGGGGGTTGTCCGCTGAACACGATTTCGATAACATCAATGTGCAGTTTTCTGGAAGTCCAGACCCTGCCGTCTATGGTAGTTGGAGTGACCTGATAGATGTGCAGATTGTCTCCATTCATATGAACCTGCTACCGACTGGCAAGGTCCTGTTCTGGTCAACCGGTGGAGAAAGCCGTTTGTGGGACCCGGCAACGGAGAAACTCAGCACGCCGGCGCAGCCCGGCTACGACATCTTCTGCAGCGGTCATGCCTTCCTGTCAGACGGTAGGCTGCTCGTTTCTGGTGGCCACATCGACGTCTTCGTCGGACTGTCCAATGCCAGCATATACGACGCACATTCCGACACCTGGACCCCCTTGCCGGCGATGAACGCCGGTCGCTGGTACCCCACCAACACTACCCTTGCGAATGGGGATGTCCTCGTAATATCCGGAACGACGATAGACTCCCTCACAAAAAACACTTTGCCCCAGGTGTGGCAAGCGAAAAGCGGTACCTGGCGGGACCTCACGAACGCCAAAAACGCGACGCCACTTGGCACCATTTATGACCTCTATCCGAGGATGTTCCTGACAGCCGACGGCACAGTCTTCAAGGTAGGTGGGGATAAGGAGACCTGGTATCTTGACACTTCCGGTTCCGGAGCCTGGAGTCCGGGACCGTCTAGCAGTTTTGGCTGGCGTGATTACGGTTCGGCGGTGATGTACGACGAGGGAAAGATACTGATTACAGGCGGCGGTGATCCGCCCACTAGCACTGCTGAGATCATTGATCTGAACGTTCCGGCACCTGCTTGGCAACCTGTAGACTCCATGGCGTATGCTCGACGCCATCTCAATGCCACACTGTTGCCGGACGGCAAAGTACTGGTGACCAGTGGTACGGCTTCGAGTGACTTCAATAATGCAACCAACGCAGTGCGGGTTGCGGAAATGTGGGATCCTGAGACAAAAAAATGGTCAACCATGGCCGCCATGCAATTTCCACGAGTCTACCATTCGACTGCGTTACTACTGCCGGACGGTCGTGTGTTCGTTGGCGGTGGGGGGGAACCGGAGCCGGCTGGGCACGAGAACCGTAGAGATGTCGAAATTTACTCGCCGCCTTACCTGCATAGGGGTGCACAGCCGACGATCACCTCTGCCCCTGCAAGTGTAACCTATGGCCAGACGTTCTCTCTACAAACACCCGATGTACCAAGCATCACGAACGTCAACTGGATCCGCTTGCCCTCAGTGACGCATTCGTTTGACGAAAATCAGCGAATGAATAAATTGGACTTTTCGAAGGCATCAGGTGGTATAAATGTAACAGCGCCTTTAAGTGCAGAGGTGTGCCCGCCTGGTCATTATATGATGTTTATTCTAAATGTTGATGGCGTGCCCTCCGTAGCTGAAATTATCCAGATTATTTCTCCAGATAGCTTAGAAGCACCGTTCCTAGTATTTCCTTTCGATAGTGCAACAGGCGTTTCAACAGATACTGTGTTCGTTTGGAATCATTCAGATGGTGCAGTTTCCTACGGTCTACAGGTTTTAACTGCTGATACCCTTTCGGTACCTACCATAGATCAAAGAGGCATTTCCGATACGACATTTACACTTAGTGCTCTTTCAAACGAGACCACCTATTCTTGGCGTGTTAATGCAGTAAATGAGATCGACACAAGCGAGTGGTCGAAATATTGGAGTTTTACGACTGGAGCTACTTCAGTAGAGCAAATCGGTAGTGACATACCCAGTGAGTTTAGACTTAGTCAGAACTACCCAAATCCCTTTAATCCATCAACAACAATAGAGTTTGCACTTCCGATACAGACAGAGGTAATTTTAAGAATCTATAATTTGTCTGGTATAGAAATAGCAAGTCTTGTTGATGATACTTTACCAATGGGTAAATACAAAACTGTTTGGGATGGAACTAGTTTTGCAAGTGGAATTTATTTTTACCGGATTCAAGCTGGTGATTTTGTAGAAACAAGGAAACTGAGTTTGATAAAATAGATCGTGATTTAAAGAATGACTTTGTTGCGTTAAAATAAATTTCTGATGTTAGGTCAGATTGTTCTTGACATAAGAAACATGACTATTAATTTCTCTTGAGAATAAGCAAACACCCTTGTGAACTCCCCCTGTTTCCATGGCAATTTACTTGTTTGTCCTCTTTGATTATATCCTGCCATATAATCAGTAAAATTGAGATTCAAGCTATTTTTAACCACGCAAAAGCCTTCCCGCAAACCCTGAAACCAAACCTGTATTCCACACTACGATTTTCGCTATTGGGTCCCGGCCACGGCAGGTAGCTATTGCGCCAGGGGTAGGGTTGGATAATGGATAATTATCAGCTTTCAACTGTCAATTGAAAGATTATAACAGTGAAAACAATGCAATAAATGATATATTTTCACTGTTTTGTTGCCAAAAGCATGAAAATTTATATTTAGGGGTGTTAATGCTTTTTAGAAGGCTAGGCTTTTTTTGAATTCATTAAAAAACTCACTACATTCTAAATCCTGCATATTCACTTGCCCACAAGAACCAGAATATAACCCTTGGATTTGTTCTTCAATGATCATTTTATCATAATCAGAAAAACCATGAGTAGTGGCGAAGCATGAAGGTTTACTCTTTCTAGATATCCTTTTGGGGGAGATTTCCTCCATGTTTGACTCATCAAAAGCGAAACCTAGGAAAACCACTTTAGTTGCTTTGCTCATAGATGTGCGAGTTTCTATTCTTCGGTTAGAACCTTCAGAGAATGTATTGATCCCCAAAGCAAGTTGTAATAATTGAGCTGCATTCGGTTCTGCTCCAAATTCCATAGAATTATTCAGATTCCACCACGGCAGAGTGCCAACATGGCCATAGGTGTGGTGGATATTAATAATTTTAACGAGTTCGGCTGCTTCGGTGTCGGAAAGCTCGTCGTAGTATTTTCGCAACGCGTGATAAATGAAATGTTCTACACAGCGATCATAATTAAAAATGATCAATGTAATGTGTTTAAACCTTTCTTTAAGTTCATTCACTCTACAATGTTTAGTAAGCATCTGGAAAAAGGGGATATACCAAGTACCTTTTTTTTCTAGATCGACAAAATCAATGCTCGATTTTATATATGATTTATCAAAATAAAGATTACTTCCTTTCTCTTCAGCCAATATTGCTCGGACAATTGCCAACTTTCCACATAGAGCAATCGCTTTGTTAGTATAATGTTGATCAATATAGTTGTCGATTGAAGCGGCCAGGGGCATTGCGTCTCTAATTTTCCAAGCCGCATGAAGATATATATTTATATCTATATAATTAACATCAGGTCGTCCTCGTTCAGATAAACGTAGTGCGCTCAAAATTAGGCGGTCACCGTTTTTTAGACTTTCTGAATGATCTAACATGTGGTAGTCAAGTAGCCTAGCTATTTTTTCTTTAAGTTCAGAACCAATTGGTAATCCCGCTTCTTCACTAGCGCCCGCCCCAATTACAAATACTATATGATCATTCTGATCCACAGCTAAACCTCCTTCAACTGAAATCCCTAACCAGCAACAACTGCCCATCCTCTAATTTTTACCTGAAATATAAGCACCGTTTTAAATTAAATTTAGTCCCCACAACATATTGAACCGTAATTGTCATAGTTTTTGAAGAACTGGAATAATAAGAGACAAGAACATAAAAATAAGAGGGAGTAATAACAAATATTTTATATAACCATGACTTTTATAAATTGAATCAATAAGTGTTGATCCAGCATTGAGTAAATCTATTATCCCTTCTTTAGAATTTGTGAATTTTTTCTCATATTTCTCTATCATTTCCTTAAGATCTGCTTCAATATATGATTTTACTTTTTTTGCAGTTTCATTAAGAAGAAATTCATTTAAATCCATTGTGTTCGAATGCTCATAAATTTTTTTTAAATTTGTGTGTGACCTAATAATAATATAAAATAGGATAATCCAAAAAATCATTGCAATTGATAAGGAACAAACAGATAGAACGTTGTCTACAAGTTTAGAAATGAGTGCTATTGTACCACCAATTCCGGCAGTGGCTATTGTTAATAGTAATCTTAACCACGCCTCATGATGTGAAATTACATCACGATAATAATTAGAGGCTTTTGCTTCAGTTATATTCACCGGCTTTTCTATCTAACCTCTTTCTATTGTGTTTCCCTAATAAGCATAATTCGAGTCGTTTCATTCTCATCGTTTAAATCAATACCCAATTTCCCCTCTGTGCCTCTGTGGTTTTATGCAAAAATACTACATTACCCTAAAAAAGCGGGCACACTCCTCATACTGGATGTGAGGGATTTTAGGAAATTTTCTGTTTTTTTCTTGCCTATAAGAGTCAGTACACTTATGAGCACTGCGAAACGCTCTATGAAAAAAATCAGCGGCAGCACAAGGAGTTTGTAATAATCAAGACCTTTTTCTATCTTGGACTCAAGAATAGCAAGTTTTGCCAACGTGGAATCATCTAAACTTATTTCTTTTAAAGTATCACGAAATCCTTTAAAGGAATAATATAGATATCTAAACTTTTCTTTAGTATTTGCACTAATCATACGCGAGAATAAAGCATCTAGGGCTTTTTCTCTATCAAGTTGTTTTTCTAAATTCGTCATGCCTTTTGGAGCAAAGGCATGATTGACTTTTTTTTCCTTCATTATTTTTCTGTAAGTATTAATATAACTAGACGAATTTGTAAATTCTTTATTTTTAACAATACTAGTCTTACCACAACTCCCACAGCCATATATGATAATTGTGCATTCTTGTTCTTCTCGTAACTTTTTCAACTGTTCTAATAGCATTTCCCAGTCATTTCGGTGAGTTATTGAGCTGAACAAATTCATAATTATGGCAATATTTATTTACTAATTTTTTAATTCAAATCTTTGATTTGGTTCAGAAGATAAGATACAATTATTTAATAAGAAAACTAAACTGATAATCAAATCTTTAAATAATTTGAATCAATATTTATCATATTTCAAACCAATAAATGCTCCAACTTATATTCAATCAATTTCATTTCTGTTTTTAATTCATAGCTCTTGCAAATGTCGTATCTTTTTCTTGTCTTTTCTACTGCAATAGAACACTCAGGATGGCATTAACAACGCAAACCTCTTCCCCCATGCCCTGAAACCCAACTTGTATTTCACACCAGATTTTAACAATACCCAATTGACATAAGTATTGCTATTCGGTCCCGGCCATACCAGGTACTTATTGTACCAGGGATAAACTTCCGGATCCTGGAGAATATCTGCAATCTTTTGTGTGTTTTCCCCCTGCCAACTTTTTACGATTCGGCTGGGGCCATTCCCAACTCCGGAGTCGTAAAGCTTTAAGTTCAGATGGACATGTCCCCAGCATTTTGGACCGGCATTTTTTTTGTGCCAAACTTCCCATCTTTCCATGGTTTTGTCATCAAAATGTAGTACAAACCAATAGTGATCGGCTATGGCGCCGGCGATGGGTATTTTTGCTTTGCGCAATTCAACGGTTGTGGGTGTTTGGGATTTTTGCATTAAGGATGCTCATTTTTAGACAGGATAAACAGGATTACTAGGATTAAAATCCAGTAAATTTTGTCAATCCGGTCAAAAAGAAAAATCTGTCTATTTTTATTTAAATCTGTGCTTTCTCTGCGTTGAATATTAAACAATAATATAGCCACGGATTCGCACGGATAAAACACGGATATAAAAAATGGAGCGTTAGATTTCAAGCTGCATGCGATGCTTTTAATTCTATTTTTAAACGAAATTTGTCTGTGTTAATCAGTGTAAATCCGTGGCTAAATCTAATTTATCAAAAAGGCTCCTACTCTTCCGAAATGCAATAAAGAGTTTGCTGCCCACGTAGAAACAACTCATTTCCGGCAATTGCGGCCGACGCGCTGAAGCTGTCATCGAGGCGGTTGAGCGCCAGGACGTTGGGCTGGTTTTCGTGACTGATCACCAGGGTTGTGCCATCCAGGTCGGTAATGTAAACGCGACCGGCAGCCCCAACCGGGGAGGCATATATATTACGAATGCCGTTAAGCCGGAACATGCCATTCTGATCCTCGCCGGTCCTGGCATTCAAACGTGAGAGGATACCCTGGAAGTGGCGCAGAAAATACAACGCGTCTCCGTAAAGGAGCGGGGAGGGCACGTACGGTGTGCCCCGGCGGCGCGACCAGACGACCTGGCCGGTTCCGGTAATGTCGCCCCTGGCGCCTTCCAGGCGGATGCCCATTATAGCCTGAATCTCGTAGCTGCTGCCGGCAAAGACCATCCCGTTTGCCGCCACTGGTGAAGCGACAATATTTTGTGACAATCCGCCGCACTCCCAGATCACAGCGCCGGTCTCCAGGTCGTAGCCACGTATACGATTCGTACCATTGACGATCACCTGGGCTTTACCTCTATGCTCCACAATGATAGGCGTTGACCATGATGTGACTTCATCACGAGCCACCTTCCAAAGCTGTCTGCCGGTTCGTTTGTCCAGGGCAATCACAAACGACTGGCCTTCGTGATCCCAGTTGATCACCAAAGTTTCGCCATGGAGCGCCGGCGAACTGCCCTCGCCATGGGCATGCTTGACTTGCATTTTACCCAGGTCTTTTTTCCACAGCAGCTTGCCATCAAAATTCAGGCAATAAAGCCCGCGAGAACCAAAAAATGCATACACCCGCTTGCCATCTGTGACCGGCGAGTTGGACACCAGGCTGCCGGTGTAATGAAAATCCTGGTGGGGCAATTCCTGGTGCACAGTACTCTCCCAGATAATCTTGCCATCCCGGCGGTTGACAGCAAGAACTACAAACTTATAGCGGCTGGCAATCGGCAGATTGTCATGCGCTCCGGGAGCAGAAGTGGAATTGGGTTCAACGGCATCCCCATAAGGAACTGCCGTGGTGATGAAGATGTGATCGTTCCAAACAATGGGCGTCGAGATCCCGCTGCCCGGCAATTGCGTTTTCCAGCGGATATTCTTTTCTTCGCTCCACTCCAATGGCGGGTTGGCGTTGGGCGCCACGCCTGTGGCCAGGGGGCCGCGCCATTGCGGCCAGTTTTGGCTAGGATTAGAACCGCCATTGTCTAATTGTGCCAATCCAGCCAACGGCCAGAATACTGCCAAAATTGTTACTAGCAATTTTTTCAATATGTAAAACCTTAATTTGATCACCATAAATTGGCTATCCTTTTTTGAAATATCCAAGAATTATTGGGTGGATGAAATAATTTCTTAGCCAAAATCGTAAAAGTAATGATCCATATAAATATCTTAACAATCGCTTTCAATATTGTATTAGATGTTAGATAACTTTTAATTTAATTTTATCGGACATATTTCTGCCCAATAAATATTTTGATATTTACGGTAGATTGATTAATTTTAAGTATTTGAGTAACGTGAACTTGTTTTATTGGCAATATAATGTCTGGTTTATTTTAAATAATTAGGTTTGATAAACTATGTTAAACACCGCCTTAACGGATGGAAAGAGGAGTAAAACTATGTTTGTACGTGTAAGGGAATATCTTTCTACAGTCACACTGCTAGTGTACGTTGTGATCTTTGGTTGTACGAAAAGTGACAACAACCTCCAGCCGTTGATCTTAGACTCCACATCGCTCGATGAGCAGTTCGAAGTCCTTGGTCGCTCACTTGGCGATAGTCGCATTGTCCTTCTGGGTGAAAATGGTCATGGGGTCGGGGAGTTCACCAAGGCAAAAGTTGAACTCATCAGATGGCTCCACGAAAAACACGATTTTGACATCGTCGCCTTCGAAAGCGGATTTTTCGAATGTGGCAACGTTTGGAATCGCATCGAGTCATTATCCTCCAGAGACGCTTTGCTACAGAGTCTTAGATACCAACTTCAGCATGCTGAACTTCTTCCCCTTTTCGATCTCATTCGAGCGAGTCGTAACTCCGATCATCCACTCGTTCTCGCGGGGATAGATATTCAGGCCCAGGGGTTTGACTCCGAAGAACGCCCGGCGGTGCTCCATGACATCCTAGACCTTATTGATCCTGAGCTGGCTGATCGAATCGCTGCTTACGATACTGCGATGTTTCTTCCTTCGAGATCGGGCTGGCAGGGAGATAACAAATATGAATGGGTATTGGAGCACGGCGAGGAAGCGCAACGCAGTACTCAGCGTGAAGCGAATTGGCTGG
>CAYXGW010000105.1:0-21478 GCA_964464595.1 uncultured Deferribacteres bacterium | reverse complement strand
AGATAATATTTCGGGTATATTTGTCATTTAATTTTTTTGGCTCATTGCTGATAACGGCAAGGCTGAGTTGCGGCAGGTGACAAGGCACATAACTTTCTATAAGCACAAAACCAGCCAACTAGGCGGAGCCCTGCCGACAACTCCAGCCAGTGTTAGCCGCTTAACGCAATCTCTTGCTATTATTAGTAATTGTGCTTCCTAATTCGATACATTCCTTTAAAAGCCATTATTAACGGAACTAAAAAAGTAATTTTTATGACTAATGCGTCGGCATGCATATAATATTCTAATTGTAGAACCATTATTAAATCATAAATCATACTAATTGTCAAGATAATACTTGCAATAACTAATGCTGCAAAGGATTGCATTCTAATAAATCTAGAAAGTATATAAAATATCAAGCCGATTATTAATAACCACACACCAGCAAATATTAATTGAAAAGTATCTTGTTGAGAAAAAACTATTATTCCAATTATTAGTAAGGTACCGAAAACGATACTCCAATGAGAAAACAATTTTAAAGTATTTGAAGCAGTATATATTAATTGTAAATTCGGCGATATAACTTCTGCATCTACTTCAACTTCAAATTTCATCTTGGGCATGATAAATTTCCAACGCACCACATATTTTTACCTATATATTCTAATCATCTTTTCATCTTTTCATCTTTTGCGCTAAGCTCAATTTCTCATTACGCCTAACATAGGTTTATCCAATCTCATATTTTCCCTATAAACAGCAAATTTTGTCGCTTTAGAAGCCAATTCAAACTTGGGTTGGGACATTACGCGACTCGTATATAATCCGTGATTTTTCCTTAAATCCAGCTATTGAATTAAAAGATAATGGTTGGCTATGAAATGTCAATGAATATTTATTCATTCACAACAAACCCAATAAAAACAGGGCCTGATAGGGTTATACCCCGAGTCATTTTTTCACTTGGGGAACCCTTAAGAGCAGTTCACCCATAAGCTCTGATACAACCCACTCCTCAGCTATTTTTTCATTATTAAAACGGCTGACAACCATTTCAACCCATTTCACCTTTTTCCCCGAAGAAGGTATACCCATCATATCTTCTTTGTTCGTACCACTTAACGTACGCTGCCAGGCGATCGTATTTCCATCCTGTGCTAGAAATTTAATTTCTACGATTCGTATATCCGGAATAGCCGAACGAATCTGACCCGCGAAACGTTTTATGAATGAATGCCCATTATATTCTTTCCCTCCGGCGTGGGCAACGTAATCAGTAGAAAAGACTTCATCTACGATGCTTAAATTACCTTTTTCAATAAGCTCACGATTGGCAACCTTAATTAGATCTTCTTTGTTATTGGCCACTGTAACCCTCACAAATAAGTTTGTTTCATAGTTCGTTACAGATTCCTGTTCGCCTAACGCTTACTGCAGGCGTGGCGCTTTTTGGCGTCGCTTGACTGTTATTATAATGTGCGCTGATTCGATTTATGGCGTCTTTGCTTTGCCATTTTCCATTTCCACTAAACCAATGCGATTACCTGCCGGGTCTTTGAATAACCCCAAAACGACAACTCCCGGAACCTCAAACCGTGGTTGGTCAATAGAACCACCTTTCTCTACAACTTCAGCCAATTTTGAGGTTATATCTTCCACACCTATATAAAATATCTTCTCAGTGGGATCTTTTCGAATAGCTCCCATCAATGTAGTCGGCGTAACGGTGGGTGACGCAACAGCTGTTGAAAATCTTCCGTCTTGACCAATCTTCCACTCAAATAAACCTGAATAGAACTCGATCAAAACTTCATTATCCGGTCCGGCTATATCGAAAAAAACGATTGGTGCGGACATTTTGACCTCCTTTGAAAGGTTTCATGGTAACGTTGACGCTGCGTAGCACATAACAAAGGTTTATCCGAGTCTCAAATACTCCCTATTGACGACAAATTTTGTCGCTTTAGAAGCCAATTTAAGCTTGGGTTGGGACTTTATGCGACTCGTATACTCCGTGGTTTTTCCTTAAATCCATCTTATAATTCTAAGATAAATTGTTTGAGATGAATAGTCAATGAATATTTACAACAGCAACAATTTCAAGAAACAGCGACCAGCCATCTGGCACTTAACCCTATGAATACCATAGAACCAATCACCTCCCAAGACAGTCCCTCGCCGTCCTTTTTGCTATAGTGCCATTTGATGCCGTTGTAAACAGACCAAGCACAAGCCACACTACCGATCATATGAGCGAACTTTCCTTCTATTGGCTCGATTCCTTTTGCAAGAAATAACCAGTAGCAAAAAAGTTCAACTGCTATCATTAATCGATTGAATTTTATCATATGGATCCTCACTATTTTATTGATCAGATTTTATTCTATTTCCCTTGCCGCCTAACATAGTTTAATTGAGTCTCATATACTAATTAAAAACCTAGGCTCTCCAGATCACTGGAAACCAATCCTCACGCAGCCGCTCACCATTATTTTGGTTAATGTCAGGAAAATTAGGTGACGTTCTACCTGGACGTTGAATAAAATGCGCGTCATCACCTACTACTCGAAAAGAAAGCGTCCGGTTTGCAGTATTCCCGACGTTGGCGTTTGCTCCGTGAATCGTTTTAAAATTGAAGGCAACGACATCACCAGGTTCCATAGACCAACCTTTAATGTCGAAGTTGCCATTATCAATATCCGGCAAATCCATAAAGTTGGAATCATCCTCATAAAAACTTTCCATAGTCGACCAACTGGTCGGGCGTATTTCTTTCGGTAATTTATGAGAGCCTGCAACGCACTTTAATGAGACGTCTTTCTCTCTTGGGTCGAGCGGAATCCAAAAGCTCACCGTCTGCTCACCGTCAACGCAATAATAGGGCATATCCTGATGCCAGGGTGTGGCTACGCCTGTACTTGCCTCCTTATCCAGATAGTGGTCATGAAAAAATTGTGCAGATCGAGATTTCATGAGGTTAGCGGCAATGGCTCCCATCGGGGAGTTATAGATAAAATCCTTGTATTCGGGGATACGCTGCCAACTGCAAAAATCTTCTAAAAATCGGCCTTGATGGCTATCTTTTCTGTGAATCAGAGCGTTCCGGCTGGGATTTTCAACGTTATAATCGGCCCCTTTGCAAAGAGTTGGGATCCAATCACTGAATACTCCACGTAACACAACAACGCCGTTATCCTGATAATCCTTAACATCGTTTTCTGTCACAGGGTCAACTGTTTTTGCAGGCATATACCTGTATCTCCGTTCATACTTGGATATTTTCTGACAATTCTATCAAGTGGGGTAGTCGTGAAAAGGTCAAAAAAATCATTCTTATCTTTAAAAAGTACTGCACAGTTCAGCGCCTAACATAGGAGCTTTGCAGAACTCGAACCTGCGACCCGCTGATTATGAGTAAGTTTTATCCAGCTTGAAAAACTTTCCTAAATCACCAAATTAAGCTTAAAATCTGTAAATATTGTCTATTAGTTTTGATTGACTTTGATCTAGTTGAATCGAAAAGTGGTAACGTTTTGGTAACATTTTTTTCATAGACTTGAATCCCTGTGTAAAAGATAGGGGTGAATTAGGCCTCCCGAACGAGATGAGTTGTGAGACTGCGCATTTAGCGATTGCGAACTATCTGGCAATTTTGATTTTATATCCTTATCTATTCTGGCCTCTTAGAGAAAGGATTGAATCCTGTAAGGCAATGTTTTCCATCTGCAAATTAATGTATTCAGTTTGAAGCGAATCTAGCATAATTAATCTATCTCTCTGCTTCATATATGTATCTGCATTTTGTTTATTAATATAGAATAATTCGAGAAACCTAATTGGAATTAATATGTATTTTATACTAAAATTTGGAAGTCCTGGGACCGGAACTTCCGCAAACTTAACTGCCTGTTTAAATTCTGGAAACGTGTTATTAAACTTTCTTTCAAGCTCTTTAGATGCATCCAAGGTCCTGATAGAAATCTTGGCCTCATTTAGCCTTTTGTTGAGGGAATCAATCTCACTTTGGCGTTTTCTCTGCTCCCATTGCATGTCCACCAATTTATTTTTGGCATTTTGATTTTTAAGTTCTAAATCTGCAGTCTTTTTGTTTAAAGCGATATTGGTGGAGTCCTGTCTGATTCGCTCTTTAATTAAACTGGTCCGTTCTTTAATTAAAGTGGTATTTACGGAGTCGAGTCTGCCCTGTCTGATCCAACTTATAATTTTATCATATTCACTTTTTTTACTAGCAAGGTCGGTATCTAGAGTTACAATTGGCTGAATATAGCTTAATAAAATGAATCCCACTACGATACCACCAAAAATGATTTGCACGAGCGGAACCCCCATAACCCGAAATTGCTTGCTGTGCTTTTCAACATCTGCTGTTTCAGCTTTGAGTTTTGCAAGATCTGCTTCTTTAATACGCTCATCCAGTGACTTTTTATTTTCATCGTTCATGATAATGGTATCACAATATAGTTTTTGATTTAATCGGGAAATATTTAGAGTTCTATGATATTTGAATTTTACAAATTGATAAGTCCAAAGTCAATGATTTTCTTGAGATTATTGGATATTAGGATGGATAGACAATTTTTCATTGGATCGAGTGCAAACACCTACCCCTCATATTTAAGGTGTATGGAGTCTCAGAATCGGAATTATTTTAGGAAGGAGCATAATTTCAATTATCAAGGGGGTTTTATGAAAAAGAGGTAACGTTTTGGTAACATTTTTCTGCTACAAAAACAAAAGCCTGAATAAATCAGGCTTAAGTTATTGTTTTTAAATGTGGGCCCTGCAGGACTCGAACCTGCGACCCGCTGATTATGAGTCAGCTGCTCTAACCAACTGAGCTAAGGGCCCATAAAAATGATGATTTCCGCTGAACTTGTGCCCATACGTTCTTAATGGGTAGCATGCGGGAATGACAGATTGGACGTTTATTAATTATAAATTGTTCATTGTTCATTGTTCATTGGTCATTGGTCATTGGTCATTGGTCATTGTAAATTTTGAACCCTCAATAATATGACATTTCACATGGATTTGCAATGGTTTTTTGCGGGATTCAATCGCCGATAATCATTCATTTTCGGTAACAATAAATTCTTTGCGTTTCAACTCCAATTCGATCTGTTTTAGATGATGGTATTGCTCATTCAGTTCGCGAAGTTTCGTGCCATCGCCAAGATGCTGTCGAATTGCTTCGCGCGCTGTTTGAATTTTTTGCTGTAAATTGCCAATTTTAATCAAGCGAATGCAGTCCGATGTCCACTGCTTCAGAGACTCATTGGGTTCATCGTCTGCCTCTTTCATCATTACATTCACGATAAAATTCTGCATACCGGGTGCCTCAACAAAATCAAGGACATGCTGCTGGTTGATCTTACCGGTCTTCACAAATTGTTCATAAATCTGTTCTAAAATAACCCGATTTTTTTGATCTCGAATTTCGGTCACTTCCAGGCTTTTATAAACAGAAGGAATAATATGGGGATAGCGAAGTAGGATCTCAAGTAAATCCCTTTCGGCATGCATTCGGCCACTGATGGGTTCTTTGGGTTGAGGCTCGTCGCTTTCCAATTTGCGGACCTGGCGTCTTTTCTTGGCAACCGCTTTAAAGATAATGTTTTCGGCAACTCCCAATCGTTTGGCAACATCTTGAATGTATAAATTTTTGGCCACTTCATCTCTAATCTCAGCAATACTTTCGGCCAATATATAAACCAGTTCCGCTTTTCTTTGCGGCGTATTGGCTGGTTTATTAGAAGTAAACGCATAAATCTTAAAATCAATGAGCTCTTTTGCATCGTCTATTTTTTTTCTGAGTGAATCAGCGCCTCTGGTCTTAACAAAACTATCCGGATCGGTGCCTTCCGGTAACTCTGCAACTTTGACATGCAAGCCCTGGTGCATTAAAATATCTATGCCACGCAAGGCGGCGTTGGCACCGGCTAAATCGCCATCATAAAGAATATTTACATTTGGAGTATGCCGTAAAAGCAATTGAGCTTGTTCCTGTGTCAACGCCGTTCCCGATGTCGCCACCACGTTTTGGACTCCCGACTGAACAAGACCCAGCACATCGGCATAACCCTCTACTAAAATTGCATTTTCATCTTTCCTGATCGCTTCCCGGCTTTGGAACAGGCCAAATAGAATTTTACTTTTCCGATAAATTGCAGTTTCCGGTGAATTAATATATTTTGGCGCATCCGGTACATCTTTAAAAATCCGTCCGCCGAAACCAACAACCAGACCGGACAAATTGTGGATAGGGAACATGATTCTATCACGGAAGCGATCATAATAGCCGCCGCGATTGTTCGGAACGATTAAGCCGACAGTTTTGAGCTGGTTGTTGGTGAACCCGAATTTCAAAGCCGCCTTAATCAAGTTGTCCCAGCCTTCAGGCGCATACCCGACTTCAAATTGGTGCAAAACCGTATCGCTGAAACTTCGCTCTAACAGATAATTTTTGGCATCATTGCCAATCTCACCCCAAAGTTGATCGTGGTAATATTTTGCCGCGAATTTAGTCAAATCGTATAATTCCAGTATTACTTTTTTGCTGGTCTCGTCTTCGTTACTTTCAGGAATTTCGATATTCATTTTTTGCGCCAAGAATCGCACAGAATCGGTGAAGGAGATATTTTCAATCTTCATAATGAACGAAATGGCGTTGCCGCCTTCGCCGAAGCCGAAACAGTGGAAGATCTGTTTTTGCTGGTTAATTGAAAAGGAAGGCGTTTTTTCTGTGTGAAAAGGACAAATACCAAAGTGATTTTGACCCCTCTTCTTTAAGCTGACATATCCAGATACAATTTCAGCGATGTCGGCGGAATTTCGGATGTCTTCTATGATGTTGGCTGGGATACGCATTTATTAGTTCTTAGAATAGATTATTAATTTAAAATTAATCGTATTATATCAATTTGTGGAGTAGTCATTCTAGCATCTGATTAATAAATGAATTAGTTCAGTAAGAACTCATTAATTTAGGATAATTCCCCTTGAACAGTGTCAAGTTTAGTGAAATAATAAATGTTACTTTGAGTTTTACATTAATTTTTTAGAATCCTGCCAATTAATTTTATAACAAACCAATTTGCCTTTGCATTGAATTTATAGACTTTAATAAAACTTCTTTAGGCTCACCTTTTGAAATTCTTTCTTTCAAATTTTCTAAAAAATCGTTTAAAATCCTTTCAATGCGTGCTTCGTGATATGCCTTAACAAATTCCGGATCTTTCTTTTGCTCGTTAAATAATTTATCAAAATTAGTCATTTCATACCCGTTTTATATTGGTTTTTCAAATCCTTAGCTTTTTCAATCTCCCTTCGAGGAGTTTTTTGGGTTTTCTTAATAAACCCATGAGTTATTACAATTGTAGTTCCTTTTTCATAGAAATACAATATTCTTGCAATCTTATTTGCAAACGAAGCTCTAAGTTCAAAAATGCCATTTTCCAAATACTTTGATAAACTTTCTTTTATTGTTAAATTTTGATTTTTAAGTTCTATGAAATAATTGATTGTTTCAAAGATTCTCGCTCTTTCTTTAACCGTCAAATTATAAATAAAATTCTCAAATGGCTTATTATCGCCTATTTCAACATATTCAACCTTCCATGGAGCTCTTTTACCCATAACACAATAATGTAGGAATTGTTAATAGTTTAACAACAGTTTTGTATGGTTTTATGAAGCATCCAAATTATAATGAAAATTTTGATAAATTATCCTTAACAACATAATTATTTTCGTTTGTGATTCTCAATCCTATTTCTTAAAATGAACAATAGTCACACCAATATCACCTTCGTTCCATGCGCCAGCATGATGATGATTAATTTTAGGGTGCGTTTTGAGATAGGCTGTTACTTTTTTTCTTAAAGCGCCGGTTCCTTTGCCATGAATGATCCGGGCCTGTTCCAAACCCGCCAGGTATGCCTGGTCCAGGTATTTTTCCAAAACCGGTTGCGCTTCGTCCATTGTCATACCGCGCAGGTCTACTTCCGTACTAAGGCTCTCAACAAATTCTGTTGATGAAATATACAAACTTTTCTTTCGATTGTCCTTTTTTCCGGTGATTTTTTTTAGTGATTTTTGTGGTAAACGGAGTTTGATATCTCCGGCTTCAAATAATACCAGTCCTTTGGCATCAATTTCCGACAGGACAGATCCTTTGACTTTCATCTCAAGCCATTCGGCTTCGTCACCTTTTTGCGGCAGTTCTATACTTTTGCTGTCGGAATCGGCCATTTTCACTAACTGCACATCGATTTCTTTTTTGATATCAGCAATACTCGAACGAGCCTTTTTTATGCTTTCTTTCTCCGCCTGTTTTGTCCGGATTTCCTTCACAGCCTCTTCAATGGCAGAATTAGCCCGGGCCAATATAGCCTTTGATTCATTCAAAGCTTCTTTTTTAAACTTTTTCTCTTCATTCTTTAAATTAGAAAAGCGTTCTTTATACAGTTTAATCAATCCCTCAAGTTCAGTTTGCTTCAATTTATTTTCAGACAACACTTTGTGAGAATGATTCAACTTATGTTCAAGATCCAGGATAAATTTCTCCAGTTTGCCATGTTCTTTGCCAACCAAATCTCGAGCCCGGCTGATTGTGGTTTCCGGGATACCAAATCGCGATGCAATTTCGAATGCGTAACTACTTCCCGGAATTCCCATCTGAAACTGGTAGGTAGGTGTTAGGCTTTTGTCGTCAAATGTCATTGAACCATTTTCCGCGCCTTCCATTTCAAATGCAAACGATTTCAGGGCGCCCTGGTGAGTCGTTACAACGATCGTTACACCAATTTCCTTCATCAGTTCGAGAAATGCCATCGCCAGAGCAGATCCTTCAGCAGGGTCTGTACCAGAGCCTATTTCATCGATTAAAACCAGGGAGCGGGAAGATGAATGATTAATAATATCCGTCAATCTTTCCACGTGGGCGGAAAATGTGGACAAATCTTGTTCAATGGATTGTGAATCGCCAATATCCACAAAAATTCGGTCAAACACAGGAAATTCGGATTTTCCATCAACAAAAACGGGAATACCGCTTTGGAACATCATAGATGACAATCCAATGGTTTTCAAGGCGACCGTTTTCCCACCTGCATTGGGACCGGAAATAACCAATATTTTTTTGTTAGAATCCAACTCCAAATTAAAAGGTACGACTTGCTCTTTTTTGCCATGTTTAATAAGAAGTATAGGGTGATACCCATCAAAAATCTTTAACTCATTTGCATTTATTTTAGGGACAACGGCATTCCAGGTAACGCCAAACCTTGAAATAGCGTAGAAGGCATCAAGTTCAGATAGTGCAGCTAAACTATCTTGAATAACCGGCAGATGTTCTCTCAACATGTTTGTCATTTGTAGCAGAAGTCTTTCAACCTCACGTCTTTCGTCTATTTGAAGCTCGCGAATTTGGTTATTCATGTCAAAAATTGCTGTAGGCTCGATGAACAAAGTGGCGCCGGATGCAGACCGGTCATGGATAAATCCTTTGATTCTGCCTTTGCAATCGTCTCGTAACGGAATAACCAACCGGCCTTCTCTAAAGGTGATTAAGGATTCACGAAGATAATCTTTGTTCTTCGCTATAATATCAGATAATTTTCCCCGAACCTTTTCTTGCTCTCTTCGAATCGCTTTTCGCAGCCGGTTAAGTTCCGGAGAAGCGTTATCCTTAATTACTTTAAGCTCCCAATCAATTCCATCCTTAATCGGTTTTATCAAGTTCGGCAAAGAAACAATTGCAGAAAAAAATTCACATAATTTGGAATATTTCTCCTTGCGGGAATTGAAGTAGCGGTTAATCTTGTGTGAAACTTCCAATGTTTGTCCGACAGCAACTAATTGTTCGATTGAAAGCGAACTGCCTGCCAGAGTCGCTTGCTCCAATTCTTTGCGTATATCCTTCAACCCGTCGATTGGAAAAGGATCATCGAACTTGATAAGCCCCATCATTTCTTGTACCAGGTTTAATTTCTCGTTAATGACTTGCTCATCATTGTTCGGTTCAATAGCTATTACGCATTCTTGCCCCAAATTAGAAGTAGCATATGATGCGACCTTTTCAAGGATAACGTCGAATTCCAAAGATGTGCTTAGATAATTTAAATCAGGAGCCATAGAATGGTTGTTGCTATAACTGGTTTGGATCGGGAGATTGTTTTCTCAAAGTTTCCAACCATTTCAACGCTTCAACACTGATATCACCTGAAATCGTGGTAAAACTTTGTCTTAATTCTTCGTAAAAGTTTCCTGCAATTGGTAATGATTTTGTCAATAGATCGAATACGGCAGGCGCTATCTTCATCGCCGGTTTAAACAATAAAGAGTCATTAAGTTCAGTTCGGAACTGGCCGCGAAAGGGAAACAAAGAGATCATTAGGACTATAATACTTACAATTACCGATCCTTTTAACAAGCCAAGAATACCGCCGGCTATGCGATCGACCCAGCCCAGGGCTACCATACTTAATACTGAGCGTAGGAGCTTCGCAGCCAGGATAAATCCCAAAAATACTACAAAGAAAATAATCACAGCAGTCAATAATACTGCAATTTGAGGGGAGAGTGCAAAAAAGCGTAGAAGAATTCCGGATAAATCGTCCATAAATTGAACAGCCAAAATAAAAGCTACGATAAGGCCAATAAGTCCTGCAATTCCTCGTAAGAATCCACGACCAAACCCCCTCATAATAAAAAATAATAATATAATGATGATGATTAAGTCGACTAAGTTCATTTGGTATATTTAATCTTTGTAACTATTCAGCCATTAAGCTCTTTGCTGTTGGCTTTCAGTTTACTGATGAGATTGTTATCATTTCTTGTTCTATGCTTAACTGATCCACAATCACTTAACCATCTTTTGCTGGGATTAAAATAGTTCTTCAATGATGACTAATTGAGTTTCCAATTCAAATGATGAACCTGAAGCAATTTCTAAAAACCGTTTGAAATCTATTTGACTGTTTCGGCTACAACCCTCGGCAATATTTGATGGTGTAGATACAGCCGAACGACAGATTTGACTTCTTAGCCCGTATTTCTCTTCGACAGGAAGCCTTTCTGCCAATCGGTATACTTGTTTAACGATGGCAATACCTTTTTGCCAAATATTCAGAGTACTAAAATTTCTCACTTAATTTTATCAGTTTTTGAAAAAATGTTAATAGCTAATAGCCAATTGCCCATAGCTAAACAGCTACCAATCTTTATTTAAAACAACATTGCTTTTAATTTGTATTTCAATTTATGATCAATTACAAATAAAAAAAGTGAAATTGGCGATTTGCCTCATTCACTCAAAATGTTTTTTTATGTTTGATATAAAAAATTTAGAATCTTATTGAATGAAGATAATGCACCATCCCTAAGATAATTTTTCTCTAACAAGGTTTTGAACTTCTTTACCATCCACACGTCCCCGGTATTCATCCATTATTGATTTCATAATGAATCCCATATCCCTAACGGATGAGGCATTTAGTTTTGAAATGGCCTGGTTAACTGCTTCTACAAGTTCAAGATCGGAGAGTGGTTCCGGTAAATATTCCTTGATGATTTCTACTTCTTTGGCTTCTTTCTCAAAAAGATCATCCCTACCGCCTTTTTTGAATAGCACCATTGATTCACGAAGTTTTTTTAAGTAGGAATTTAAAATCTGAATAGCATTTTCTTCACTAAGGGGATCCCCTGTTTCAATCTCTTTATATTTGAATTGAGATTTTAACATTCTTAGGACCCCAACCTTAGGCTTATTCCCAGCTTTAAGAGCGCTAACCAGATCCTGGTTGATTTGGTCCGGTAAGGACATTTTTTTCTACCCCAATATATTATTCACCGTACAACAAAATTTTTCGTTGACGACGAATTGCAGCATTCAGTTTTCTCTTACGCCGGTCGCTGGGTTTTTCAAAATGCTGATGTTTCTTAATGTCGGACATTAACCCGGATTTTTCACAGGCCTTTTTAAATCTTCTGAATGCTCTCTCGAAGTTTTCTCCATCACGAACTACTACTGCTGGCATTAAATTGTCCAACCTCCTTTCATGGTCTAATTTTTTATCAAACTCTAAAGATAACGGATTATTATTATGAAATCAAGAGTTTATTAAATGAAATAACGGATTTTAATTAAATCCTGTTTCATTCTCTATTCATTAGTATTTGAGATACTAGAAGATGATGTTCTATGAATTTTATTCCAAATCCGGTTAAAGACTTTTAAAAATAAAAAGACAATTAAGATGGAGAAAAGAGAAACAAAAAGAATAAGCTCAAAATTGATTTGACCTTCAAACAAAAAATCCGTTCCCTTAGCTAACGTATGTCCAACCGTTGTAAATACAATTATCCAAATTGTTACGCCTATCAAATTAAAAACGAAGTATCTTTTCCAGCTAATATTTGTTAATCCTAAAAAGAATGGAACAAGAACTCTCAATCCATATAGAAATCGCATAATTAGAATCACATAAACATCATTGTTTTGAATCATAATGATGATTTTTTCCATTCGTTTCGAAAGGAAGGTCGATTTTTGCAACCAAAGTTTTCCCTTGGTTCTTGCAAGCAAGAAACACAATTGATCTCCGATTAATGCAGAAAAAAATCCGATGAGGATTACGGGTGTAAGGTTCAAATAACTTTGATTAGCCATTACACTTGCAATGACCAGAGGAGTTTCTCCTTCGATGATTACCCCAAGAAATAATAACACATAGGCATATTCTATTATGAATTCTTCCAACTCCTCAGCATCCCTTCTATCACATGAAAACAAATTACTCCGTCTAGGATATTATCGGAAATTTTTCGATTTTGTAAATCACCAAACTTGAATAGATGTATGATAATAATATTCTGAAGTAATAAAAGGAGTAAAAAAGTTCTTCAACCTCCGTTGGAAGATTACCCCGGTGGCCAACTCATCGGCCGCCCTCCTAATAGATGTAAGTGAATATGAAACACTGTTTGTCCGACACTTTTACCCGTGTTGATGACTAACCGATAACCGCTTTCAGCAATATTTAATTCCTTGGCAATTGCTTTAGCTCTGAGCATAAGTTCACCCAAAACCTGGCGATCTTCCTCGACAGCTTCGTTGATTGAAGACATATGCTTTCGAGGAATGATTAGAACATGGACTGGTGCGACCGGGTTGACATCGTGAAAAGCGACTACTTCATCGTCCCTGTGTATAATGTTTCCGGGAATTTCACCGGCGATGATTTTACAAAAAATACAATCTTCCATCATTTCTCCTGAAAATTTACTCCAGCTACAGAATTGTGGTTCATCCGAAATCTATAATTTTTAAAGATAAAATCAAGGTGAAAAGAAGGACATTATTATCCGGATAATGTTACTATTCCCAGGATTATGAATTGTAAACATAGTGCAATTAATTAAACTTCCCCTCTTTTCCCGTAATTTGATTTTTTATAGTCGAAAGCTCAATTTCAGTCGCCTGAAGCCACACTGAAAAGCATAAATAATCTAATAAAACTATAAGTTATCCCATTAAGTTTTCGTCAATCTAAATCGAACGACCACGGAAGTCCACACCTGGACGGGTACATCTCTCTGCATTGCAGGAATCCATTTTAGTTTACCTACCGCATCTTGAGCCGCATCTTCGAAGCCAACCTTCGTTTCCGAATCTTTCAAAATGACTGTTTTAACGCAATTCCCTTTTTCATCGACAAGTACACCAACAACAACCCGGCTTTCTACACCTGCCTGGCGTGCAATTTCAGGATATTGAATATATTTTTGTAAACTAGCTAGACCACCAATAGGTTCTGGTCCACTATCGAACGGAATGAAACGATAACCATCTTCAGTTGATTCACTAGGAGGTGGGGGAGCCGGTGGTAATTCATCAAAAACAAGATCAGTTTCTGCAATTGTAAGATCTTCGGGAATTTCATCATCGTCAATGGGAATTGGCATTGCCGGACGCGGCGGTGGTTGCACTTGGGTTAACTGCTGCGTACGGGGCGTAATATCTTCAGCAATTAAGTCGATATCTTGGGCATCCGGCACTCCGGAGCCAAGGTGCATTTTTTTTGGAATAACTTGAAAAAGGACCACAAAAACCAGGAGACTGATCATAAAAGTCAATTCCAGGCTTTTTCGATAATTTCTGTTTATTTCTCTTACCGGAGTTTTTAATGAGGTCATTGGAGAAATAAATTTTTTTACTAAAAATCGTTTTCTCGGAAAAGTTTTAAGTCCACTCATTTGGTCACCTTCTTTAGTTTTGCATTAGTCATAATGTTCTTTTTTTATGAACTAAGTTACGATTATGTATTCAATATTGTTTTATAAAATTAAAAAAGAATGGAATTTTGGTTGGCTAAGTTCAATCCCCAAAAGGACCCAATGTAAAAAAACTACAATTGGAAAAAAATAGTAACCTTTCTGAAGATCAAGGCGTCTTATCTATTAAAGAACACAGAATTTTTAGAAAGTAATGGAAAAATGAAAAAGATAAAAGAAGACAAAATCTCAATCAACAAATTCAGTTCTGTAACTGATTTAAAAGACGAAATACGAAGAGTCATTCAAAGACGCAAAGATTCACATTGGTCCTTCAACAGTATCCAAAGTAAAGGATCTAATATCTCTTTAACTTTTGATTGCCCTTGCACTCAATAATACAATTAGAATCACTGCCGTTTTTATTCGAACCTATTTCAAACAAAAAAAGCTGACAAGTTGAATGCTTGTCAGCTTTTTTATGTACGAAAACTTTTGGTTAAGAATTATTCCATCATCTTTTTCCATTTCGCTATGGCTTCTTCATTGAATGTGACGAATTGCTCATTTTCAGCTTCCCTGGATTTTTTCATAGACAATTCTGCCGTTTTTATTGCACCTTTGTAGTCTTTTAAAGCAGCTTGGATTTGTGATTTTGTTCGCAAAACAAAAAACGGACCGCCATTCAATTCTATTGCCTTATTTATCCACCCCAAAGCTTTACTCAAATCTTTATCATTACTGAAATAATATCCTGCAGCTTGTTGATAAACTTGAGCATTTCTCGATTGCATATCTTTCATTGCTTGATCAATATCAGCCATAATCTTGGTATCAATGTCAAACTCCATTTTGAATTCTACAACAGTGTTTTCCCAGGCTATTCGAACATTTGCAGAATTTGATTTGAGATCGGTAATACTAATAGTAAATGATTCAACCGTCTCCGAGTTAGTTTTAGAGCTAACATTAAAACGAAGGACATCGTCAGTTTCACCAGGATAATTTCCACCAGCTGTTAAATTTTTGCTGAGTATGATGGTCCACTCATTTTCAGTAGGGATCGTGTAAATTGCATATTCACCGGCAGCTACTTTATTGCCGTTCAACATTGCGTCTAAAGAAAATGAAATTTTCGTAGAAGCGTTTGCACCAGTTCTCCACACCTCATTAAACGGTACCAACCCTCCCATTATTTTTCTTCCTCGGATACTAGGACGGGAATAGTCGATTGCCACTTCTGCTATTCCAACAACTTGGCTAATAGTCTGCCCGGGACTCAAAGCAGGTGTTCTTAACTGGGCTATTACTGTGCTTTCAAGTAAAATCCCGGTCAACAAACTCATGGTAAAAATGAACATCGGTCTTTTCATAAACACCTCCAAAATTAATAATTGAATAGTTAGTTTTTAATTGAATCCGGACTGCAGATCTAGGGTTCGGTTAGATTATGAAACTTTCTTAAAAGAAACAAATAAACATTACAAATTGCATTATAATAATTTAAACGCTTAATTTCTGCTATCAGTTCGATGTGTTTTAATGAATAAGGATTTTAACAAATATAAGAGGAAGTAATGGATATTCCTAAAAACGTAGCAATTCTAATTTTTGACGAAGTTGAAGTTCTCGATTTTTGCGGACCTTTCGAGGTCTTTTCGGTTTGTGGCAGGCGCGACCAATCCAATCCATTTAATGTATACACCGTTGCTGAAAAGTCAGGTCCGGTTTTAGCCAGAAATCAATTGAGTGTCAATCCGAAATATTCGATTACAGACTGTCCTCAGCCGGATATTCTGGTTATACCGGGCGGATTTGGTACCCGGCGTGAAATGAATAATCAAAACCTGGTTGAATGGATAGAAAAATGTAACGAAAAGGCAGAGTTGATCCTTTCGGTTTGTACGGGCGCCCTTCTATTAGCCAAATCCGGGCTCCTGGAAGGATTGTCCGCCACCACACATCATGGCGCGTTTTATTTGTTAGAGTAAATTGCACCCAATACTAAAGTAAAGAGGGGAGAACGTATTGTGGATAATGGCAGGATTATATTGTCGGCCGGTGTCGCCGCCGGAATCGATATGTCCTTTTACGTTATTTCCAAATTATTGGGAGAAGAGCAAGCTTTGGAAACTGCACGATATATCGAATATCCCTGGATGCCGATTTCATAATTAGTTCAAAATGACTATTTGCCCACTTGAAAAAAAAGACCCCGGTTCAATGAAGTTTTCCGGGGTCCAAATTTCTAAAACGAAATATCATCCAATTTACCACTCCAAGGTGCTCGCCTCTCCAATCAACTGTTTCAGCCTGTTATCCACGATCAAATCTTTGTTCTTTTTCCGCAGTCGGAGATTCTCGTGCAGCGCTGATAATTTCTCTTCCAGCTTTGCAACCTCCCGTTCACGTTCTTTTTCACGAAAATCAAAAAGTTGTGCGAGATTGTTTCTCAATTCCTTTTTTAAGTCGGAATTGTTTTTGTTTCCAGGGTTAGATTTATATTCCCTGATCAATTCTTTAACCTGCACTTCTAGTTCATATGTCTCAAACAGCAGGTTAAAATACTCTTTATCAGATCCTGCTCTTCTTTGAATCGACCACTTTTTTTGGATTGCAAAAACGAGCTGTTTTTTATAACCATCAGGATCATCAGATTTCAATGCGAGTACTTTTTCATAATAGTCTGGTGATGAATGTTCTTTTAAAAACTCCAGGCCATCCTGTTCGGTTTTTTCTCCAAATTCCGCATATAATGCTCTGGTTTGTTCATATTGCATAAGCTCTTCTTGCAGTTGCATCAACTTCGCTTTTTGACGAAAGGCTTCTTCGGAATTTAAATTTTGTTGCAATTTGGCTGCTAACTCCAGTTGTTGCATTTCTAGTATGCGTCTCTTTTTGATGTCATCCGAAATTAGAGCTTTTCGAATTTGTGATGCTACTTTTAGCTCGAACTGCTTTTTTGCTTCTTCAGTCTGTTTTTCCTTTTCTTCCTGGCCATGAAGCATCGGAACCCATACAGTTAAGATACTAATCACAATAAAAATAATTATTCTTCTCATTTTATAATCCTTTCATTGATTAAGAATGAATAGAGAGTCAAATAACGAACTTTCTAGCTTTATCAGTTGTAATTGCGCATCGAGCAAAGCATTTTTAGTATTTTGGAAAAATAATGCGCTGCTCTGTGATTCTTCGAACCAAGAGTTTCCTGCAAGTATGACTGAGGCTAGCTCAATTTCGTGGCTTATGGTGTGAAATTCTGTAGCTTCCCAGTCAAGATTTGTGGGCTGCTTAGGTTCGTAGAGCTGGAATAAAGCAATAACCAATACTGCGGCCGCCAATATTCCGAATCCAAGTCGCCTGGTAACTGACAGTTTTCTGCGCGGTGGATTACCTGCAGTCTTTGTTATTGCTTCTGCAATTTGCTCAACATCTTTATCAGGCAAACGCAACCCTAGTTTTGGGCCGGATAATTCCAGAACTTTCGAAATTTCCTGCATTTCTTCCGACGATATTTTAGACTTGAGTTCTAATTTTGCTTCCTCATTTTCCGGAATTGATCCTTCCAGAATTTGAAGGATTTGACGGCCTCGGTGTAAATCTTTGTCTTGATCTTCAGGCTTCATAATTCACCTTTAATATCGTCCTTAGTTTTTTAACTGCATAATGCATATGGCTTAAAACCGAATTTAGCGGTTCATTCATGATTCCGGCGATTTCTTTGTATGGCAGTTCGGCTTGTTGCCGCAGAAGGAAAACCCTGCGTTGTTTTTCCGGTAATGATTTCACAGCTTCTTCGATTTGGTTACGAAGTTCATTGGTTTGTAATTGCTCCTCCGGATTGTCCTCAGCTGGATATTCCAAATGCTCTACTGATACAACAGCCATTCGAACCGATCCCGACCGTAAGGCATCGATACGAACCCTATCTGCAATTGTAAAGACCCAGGCTGCAAAACTGCGATTGGCATCAAATTTATGAAATGATTGCCAGACACGTAAGAAAGTTTCCTGAAATAAATCCTGGACAATTTCCCGTTTGCCGAAAGTACGGTAAAAATATCCGTAAACCCTGGAATTGTAGAGATGCAGCAATTGGCCAAATGCTGACTTATCGCCATGTTTGATTTTCTTGATGAGCATATATTCGAACTCAGGTGATTTTTCTTTCATTACTGTTGTATACGGATGAGTATGGATTTTATTGTAAACAAAGATCGATTTTGCAGAATAGCTATGTATTGAAGTTAATCATAAAGTTAGTTAATACTCCTATTGTATCTTTTCGGCCGTAACACAGACAATTCCGGAAATTTAGGAGCTAGATCCAGGAAGATGTTGCGTTTCCTTTTCCCTCAATTAAGCTAAATATTAAACTCATTTCGGCATCTTGATGTAGTTTTTTGATTTGTCAATGATTGCAGTAGCATATTCATTTTTGCCGGATAAATAATCTTTCATCAATTTGAAAAAAACACCGCTCAGTACTAAAATAGCCACCAGGTTTGGAATTGCGATTACTCCAACAGAAATATTCGCCAAAACCCAGAGTTGATCGACATTTTCAACTCCCGCAAAAAGAACTGCCGGTATAAAATAGAACCATTTTAAATACTTGATCGCATTCTTACCAAACAGGTTATTAATCGAGGTTTCGTAATAAATAAAGAAACCAATCTGGGTGGATAAACAAAAAGTCAGGATCACAATTGAAACGATCAAGCTGGCCAGGCTATCCGGAAAAACCGATGCAAAAGCAGCCAGGATCAGGTCGATGCCGGTTTCTCCACCTGCAAGCGCTCCTGTTGACAAAATAGCAAACGATGTGATCGTGCAGATGATGATGGTATCGACGAAAACCTCAAATGCCCCCCAGATTCCCTGCTGAAACGGATGGCTTGTATCGGCAGTTGCATGCACCATGGGTGCGGTACCCAGGCCGGCTTCGTTGGATAACATACCCCGGGCCATACCTTGTTTAATGGCCGCAGCAACAGCGATACCACTGGCTCCACCGATGGCCGGAGCCGGGGAAAACGCATATTTAAATATCATAGAAAAGACGGAGGGAATTTCTTGGTAATTGACCACAAATATGGTCAATCCGGCAAGGATATAAATGACCGACATGAATGGCACCATTCTTTCGGAAAATTGCCCGATCCTTTTGATCCCGCCGATAACCACATATGCCGTGGTTATGGCCATCAGAGACGTTACGATGTAAGGATTGAATTGATAACTTGAGAGAAAGGCTCTGCCAACGGTGTGAGCTTGTAGAAGAGATGAACTAAAAACAGCATTGATCAACATTCCGACACTGAAAGTATATGCAAGAAATTTCCAACCGAGGCCCTTATTAATGTAGTGTGTCGGACCGCCAAATGGACGTCCGTCTTTGTCAATGTCTCTGTAATGTACGGCGAGAGTTATCTCTACGGTTTTAGACATCATACCAAAAATTGCAAGAGCCCACATCCAAAAAATGGCACCAGGGCCGCCAACGGATAGCGCAGTCGCAACCCCGGCCATATTTCCCATGCCAACCGTACCGGCCAATGAGGTAGCCGTTGCCTGGAATGGAGTCATCTTTTGCTGAGATTCATCATCCGGTTTTTTAAACATTTTGCCAAAGGTATTCCGAACGATATATGAGAATTGGAAAAATTGGAAGAAACGTGACTTGATGGTTAGATAAATTGCCACAGCAGCAATAAATATCATTGTCCAGGGTCCCCAAAGAATTTTATCGAAATCAGCTAATATCTTGAGGAATATTTCAATCATGATTGACTATTTTTTCGGTCAAAATATTTTATCAAAAACATCAATCAAATGGTCGACCTCTTCCATGGTGTTGTAATGTGCCATGCTTACACGCACGATGCCGCCATTTTCAGCTAACCCCAAATCCTTAATGAAACGCTTGGAATGAAAATCACCATAACGAATTCCGATTTTGTGTTTGTCTACTTCAGGTGGTATTGAGGCACTATTCATTTTATCTACAATGAATGAAATCGTCGCTACCCGTACCTGGCTTTTAGCTGTTTGTTGGCCAACTAAATGAACATTGGGTTTGGAGTTTAAATAATCGAGAAGACGAGCGCCTATGATTTCTTCATGTTCGCATATTCGTTCAAATGTGTAAGTAATTCGTTTACTCAAGTCATTCGAGATTTGGTGGTTACTCTGCACTACAGCTAATTCGCTTAAATAATCTATCAACCCCAACATGCCATAACTGAGCTCATAATTTACGTTTCCCGGTTGAAATTTATAAGGGATATTGGTGGAATCAACAAAATAGTGGTTAAGTCCGGGAAGTTCCAGAAGAAGCTGCTGCTTTCCAAACATCACCGCATGATGGGGGCCAAAAACCTTATAGCAACTGAAGACATAAAAATCGACATTGAGCTCCTGCACATCAATTTTTCGGTGTGGCGCATAAGCTACACCATCGACACAGATGAGTGCTTCATGATCATGAACAAATTCTGCGATTTTTTTGATAGGATTAATGGTGCCGAGAATATTTGAAACATGGGTAATGGCAACCAGGCGGGTGCGCTTATTCATTAAGGGTGCCAGATCATCCAGGTGAAACTCCAGGGTTTCAGGATTGATTTGCCAAAATTTGATTTTTATTCCTTGTTTTTCCAGATCTACCCAGGGTCCGATATTGGCTTCGTGATCACAATTCGTGACGATTATTTCATCTCCGCGCTTGAACCATTTACCCAAACATATAGATAGAATCCGGATCAACATAGAGGTTGACGAACCCATTATTACTTCAGACGGATTTCCGGCATTAATGAAAGCTGCCATTGTCTGGTTTGCTTCAGTAAGACGCTCTCGCGCCAATTGAGATATGGAATATGATGCTCCATGCTGGACATTCGAAGTTAACAAATATTCATTGATTCGATCTACCACAGGCTGCAGGATTTGCGAGCCGCCGGCATTATCAAAGAATACCCAATCTCCCGAGAGTGCCGGGAAATTTTGTCGAACCCAATCAATGTTTAAACTCATGGAATCACCAAATAATAGAAATATTGGGTTAATAAATAAATATGTTATGTATTACACCGTAAAAGTTTGTTTTTTTAGCAAACATTTTATTGATGGTCGTAGCTACTCAGCCATTGGCTTTTAGCTGCTGGCCCTTAGCTTACTTAGTCCC
>CAYXGW010000104.1:0-21491 GCA_964464595.1 uncultured Deferribacteres bacterium | reverse complement strand
AAACCTGCATGCCAATCGGCAGGGTTTGAATCGCTGCGTGTCGATGAACTTGAAGGGGTCTTCAACATAAATAGAAAGATTATCGAACATATATTCAGAAGTGCTGCCGTTATAGCAGATTTAACCGATTGGAAACCCAACGTATTTTATGAAATGGGGGTTACCCATGCCATCGACAACAAGACTATCATGATCATTCAAAAAAAAGACCCGCTGCCATTCGATGTTCATTCATATAGCTGTATTATTTATAAACAAACTGAAGATGGCTTAAAAATGCTTACTGATCGAATTGTGTCGGCTCTTAATACAATCAAAGAATGGCGCAAACATCCCTCGAATCCTGTGCAGGAATACGGTCCCCGCGACGCCTTTATTGCCAAAAGCGAACACGAAGAGATCAAAAGTAAATTAAAACAGAGCGAAGCATTGTTGAAATCGTCAGTTTCAAAATCTGACTTTCTGAAACTTCAAAGTGAGTTACGCAAAAAGGAAACGCTTCTAAATAAATTCATTCCAAAGACAGAATTAACTGATTTACAGAATGAATTAAAAAGTAAACAAAATGAAATTTCATCTTTGGACAATAAACTACAAAATCTAAAAGATGGATTAGCAAAACAGAAAACTGAATTCTCAGGCACAAAAACAACAGTAGTACTAACCCTTCGTTCTCAGCCGATTGAGAACTTCTTCAAAGTCGAAGTAAAAAGAATGCTAAAGGAAAAAGGGTTCTTTGACAGCGGTTGGAATGATAAAAGCAAGGGTCTGCAACATCAATATGAAGAAATAGAGCAAAATGGCGAGAAACTTGTTTTAGATCATACGACAGGCTTAACCTGGCAAAAGTCCGGATCTCAAGACCAATTAACATTTGAGGAGACTCAGGCCCATATTCAGAAACTCAACAAAGTTAAATATGCAGACTTTGATGATTGGCGCCTGCCTACTCTAGAGGAAGCCATGTCTCTCATGGAGCCAAAAAAGGATAAAACAAAATTATATATTGATGCTATTTTTGACCAAAAGCAGCGTTTGATTTGGACTTCGGATAAACTATCCACCTCGGATATATGGTTAGTTTTTTTTTACGGTGGCTCGTGCAACGTCTCTCCAATCTTCACCAGCGTTTCCTACGTTCGAGCAGTTCGCTGAGTATCCCGAATTTGATTATTATAAAACATTAAGAAATTCGGGACAGACAATCGATCATTTGAGTATCTGTTTTATTTAATTATTTTGCGGGAACCTTGCAAGCACTGTCATCCCAGAGGCAGCGCCCTGAGCTTGACGAAGGGGATCTATTTTTACAGCTAATTTATACGAACGATTTTACTATTTCCTTTTCTTGAAATAGATTCCTCCTGAATGACAATTTGGAAATTTTAATCTTAAGAGCTGATTCTTGAATTATCCAGATTATTTACCTTCTGTTCGTCTGTGTAAGTCAGTGGCCGTTTTTAGTCTGTTAAAGTCCGTGGCTGTCTGTGTAAGTCTGTGGCTAAACTGTAACCTTTTCCAATCTCAACCGTCTACTTTTTCATAAATTTTCCTTACATATTGATAAAAAAAGTTGTAGCTTTATGGGTATTGAGATTTAAGTCTTAAAAAAAGTGGAGCTTATATGCTAAAAAATTATTTCAAAACTGCACTGCGTAGTTTACTGAAGCACAAAGAATATTCGATCATCAACATTCTGGGTCTGGCAATCGGGATGGCTTGCGTGATTCTGATCATGATGTTCGTGCAAGAAGAACTGAGCTATGACCAGTTTCACACCAACAAAGATCAGATCTACAGGGCCAATATTTCTTTCACAAATCCCCAAACCGGTGTTACCCAGCTAAGAGCTGTTGGTCCTTACCGGCTGGCAAAAGAATTAAAACCTGACTTTCAAGACTTCACAGTTATCCGATTCAATCCACAAGGGCGATCTCTTGTAAGTTATGAAGACAAATCTTTTTATGAGCTAGGTTTGGCATTTGTGGATCCGGAAGTCTTCCGGGTTTTCACTTTTCCATTGCTTGAAGGAAACCCGTTATCGGTTTTAGATGAACCGTTTTCGGTGGTTATTTCAGAAGAAATCGCCCAAAAATATTATGGTGATGAAGAACCGATTGGTAAAATTCTTAATTTTAGAAGCAATGATTTCAAAGTGACCGGCATAATGGATAAGATGCCGGGCAATACACAATTTCAATTCGACATGTTCGCATCTATGAATTCAGCCGAACAGGTATTTCAGCGAATTGTACTGGAAAACTGGGGCGAGGGCTCTGCCGAAACATTTATCATGTTGCCTAAAAATAAACGGCCTGAAGCATTTGAAACACGACTGGCTGCATTTGTTGATGTAAAAATACAAGCCTTTAGGCAAGCATCCCCGCGTATCGTACTGCAGCCGCTTTCCGATATATATTTGCACTCACAAAATATTGCGGCATTTACAACTGGTAGTGACAGTACGTATGTTTATGCTTTTACGGCTATTGCAGTTTTTATTCTCATCATTGCTTGTATCAATTTCATGAACTTGGCGACCGCCCGCTCGGCAAATCGAGCCAAGGAGGTAGGTTTGCGAAAAGTTGTCGGCGCCCATCGTTCGCAATTGATCTGGCAATTTTTGAGTGAAAGTATCTTACTTTCAATTTTGTCTTTGCTAATAGCTGTTGGGCTCGCCTATCTGTGCTTACCGGCATTCAATAGCCTGGCAGGCAGGGAGTTGGCTTTTAATATCCTGCAAAATGGCCCAATGCTGCTGGGGTTGATCGTGATTACACTTTTTGTCGGAGTTGTTTCAGGCAGCTATCCGGCTTTGTTTTTATCAGCATTTAAACCGGTCAGCGTTCTTTCGGGAGCCGTTAAGAAAGGTATGAAAGGCGGTAAGTTGCGGAAGTTTCTGGTTACTTTTCAGTTTGCGATTTCGATCTTTTTGATTGTAGTGACCGCAATTGTCTACAACCAATTGCAATATGCTCGCAACCTAAAAATAGGCTTCGATAAGGAACACCTGGTTCTCTTGAATAGCGTACCACAATCCATGCGGGAGCATTACGATCAATTCAGGACAGACCTGCTCAGCAATCCAAAAATCATTAACGCAGCGGCATCGTCCCGTGTGCCTCCGGGCAGGCTCCGAAGTAGTCTGGGTACAAGACCGGAAGGCGTTCCCGAAGATCAGCGTCGAGGTATGCAGACCGTGTGGACCGACTTTGACTTTATCGAATCTATGGGGTTTGAGCTTGCATCCGGCCGTAGCTTCTCACGCGAATTCACCACAGATTCAAGCAGCGCTTTTATTCTCAATGAAGCTGCTGTTAAAAGTATCGGTTGGACCAATGAAACTGCAATCGGTAAAAGTTTCGGCAGTTCGGAAATAAGAGACTGGGACAGCGGCCAGTGGGAGCGCAAGGATGGTTATGTTATTGGTGTGTTGAGGGACTTTTACTTCGAATCATTGCGGCAGGAAATTATCCCGACAGTCTATTTTATATCGCCGTACATGGCATGGAATTATGTGATTCGTATTCAGCCTGGAGATATCCAGGCAACGTTGGATTTCATTGAACAGAAATGGCTGGCATTAAATCCGGATCTGCCATTCTTACACACTTTCGTCGATGATAATTTCGAAAGTCTATACCGTGCCGAGGAGCAGCAGGGAAAAATATTCGGTGTATTTGCGATCCTGGCAATATTCGTGGCCTGCCTGGGTTTGGTAGGTTTGGCGTCTTTCACAGCCGAGCAGAGAACCAAAGAAGTGGGGATCCGTAAAGTGCTCGGCGCTACGGTCAGTAATATCATCCTGCTGATGTCTAAAGAATTTACCTGGCTTGTTTTATTTGCTTTCATTGTGGCAGCCCCCTTTGCCTGGTATGTTATGGACCAATGGCTGCAGGCATTTGCTTATCATGTCCCATTAGGGATGGGGACTTTTTTCCTGGCAGGTCTTATTTCCATATTAATTGCATGGCTGACTGTGAGTTACCAGGCAACGAAAATTGCATTAACCAATCCGGTGAATGCATTGCATTATGAATAGAGCCACTGACTTACACTGACAACAACAAACAAAACGGCCACTGACTTGCACTGACTACAACAAAGAAAAGCCACAGACTTTCACAGACTAGTCTTATGAGGGTCTGTGGCGCTATACAATTCGTCTTTTAAATTCTAAGTGCTCACCAAAATTCACCAATAGACCTATGCGTATTCCGGTCGCCTTGAGATAATGAATCAATTGTGCTTCGTGTTGTGGTATTAAACTATTTACCGCTTTAATTTCTATAATTACTTTATCTTCCACTACAATATCTGCTTTGAACTTGCCAATCAATTGATTTTTATAATTAACATTTAACAATTTCTGGGTTTCGGCCTTAAAATTTTTATTTCTAAATTCAATCATTAGCACTTTTTCATAAACAGATTCCAGGAATCCTGCGCCCAACTCATCATGCACTATGTAAAAACATTTAATGATATTTTTTGTTAGATTTTCATAAAGGAATTCTTTGTTCATTTTTACCCCCATAATTTATGATAAATATCTTGTTATTTTCTTTGTTTTAAGTTAGTCTGTGGCTGTTTTTATCTGTGTGAGTCCGTGGCTTCAAACATATTTTTTCCCACCAAATTCAACCCAGGTTCCTTTACCGTCGTTACCTATTTTTTGATAAATGTGATAAGCAGATGCAATATCCTCCACGGCTAAACCCAGGGATTTAAACAAAGTAATTTCATCCTCAGATTTCCGCCCTTCAATTTTGTCCAGAAGTATTTCTCCGATTTCACCCTGAATATGACTGTCATCAATAGCGCCTTCCTTTTTCGGAAAAAGAAAATCGCCTGCTTCATTGATTGTAGACTCTTTTCTATCCACAAACAGCCGTGATTTGACCACAGCGGCGGTGTCCAATTCTCGAGCAAATTTGACGCTGGAACCAACAGCGTTGATATGGGCACCAGGCGCCAGCCACTCCCCCATTAAAATAGGTTCTGTTGCTGATGTCGTTGTGCAAATGATATCTGCGCCATCAACTGCTTCCTTTATAGTAAGGACTGGCTCTATCTCAATCTCATGTTTTGCTGACTCACTTTTCATAAATCGATTTGTATTTTCTTCGTTTCTACTCCAGACTCGAACCCGGGTGATCTTACGAGCAAGAACCATCGCCTCTAAGTGAGAACGGGCTTGAACACCCGAGCCAAGGATAGCGAGATCGCTGGCAGATTCTTTTGCCAGTAGTTTGCTTGCCACACCACTCACTGCAGCGGTGCGTATGGCCGTGATTTCGCTTGCATCCAGTATAGCCAGAAGTCGACCATGTTTCGTTTCAAAGATCATCACCGAACCCTGGTGCGAATCATATTCTGTTTCATGGTTACCAGGGAATACACTTACCGCTTTCAGTCCCATAACTTCGGGTTCGCTTAAATAACAGGGCATCATCCCCAGAATACCACTGCGATCCGGCAACTGAATCCCCCAGCGTAATGGATTTACTGCATTCCCCAATGCGAGGGTTTTGAGGGTATCAGACATAATCTCCATGCATTCTCGCATAGGCAGATATTCCCGGACTTCTTTGTGGTTTACAATGAGAACAATCACAATATTCCTTTATTAATTATCTAATCATCGCTTAAGAGACTGTGTAAAAACTCAAATCGTCTAAAAATACAATAACATGCGATCATGTCATTTAGGAGAAATCTATTTAAATTTAGCTGTAAGGTGCTTTATTTAACAAGATTCTTTCAGAATGACATGTTTTGGTTTTTGTGGGGTATCTAATAAAAATCCATTATAATTCACATCTAATATCATTTTAATACAGTTTTTATGATGATGGAATTAGTAACTGGATTAAACCTCATTCCACCACCACGACGCTTTCTTTCGTGCTCCAAATTTAAGCAAATCATCCAGCCAGAGCATCAATCGCCGTAAATTCGTATCCGCCAGCATTCGCCATAATCGGAAATACCATTTACTGAAATCTTTATTGTACGGGCAAACACGCATACAGATTGAACAATCCGAGTTTTGAGACACCCAAAAATTAAAGCACTTCTCAGCATCTGTTGTCCATTTTCGGACGCCTTTGAGGTTAGATTGGTTGTGGATTTTGTCGGAGGGTTTATCAAACGTAATGGCATTTACCGGGCAATCATCTGCACACTTTGAGCAAATATTACAAAATTCCTTGACTCCAAATTTTTTCGGCTTATCCGGGATAACAGGAACATTGGTAAATATTTTACCCAGCCGTAATCTAGGACCAAATTCAGGTGTAATGAGCAAACTATGGCGCCCAACCTCTCCCAATCCAGCTTGCACTGCCAGGGGAATTGCCATTGCAGAATCATTCATGGTTGCATAAGCGCTGTAGCCGAGATTCCGGATATATTGTACAAGTGAAACTAATATCACCGTGTCCATTGTGTAACCAAAACCGGTCGCAGAACCTGAAAGCGCCGAGGGCACAGTTTTCGTCAATTCTTTATTCATCTCTACTCCGATGACAATCACATAAGGCAAATCGTTCGGGATGTCCATAGGCTTTTCGGTTTGTGTTTTCTCACTAAACCGCGATGTATAAACCCAACGCTCATCATACTCACAAATTCCAACGAGATCCGCACCAAAAAATCGAGCGACTTTCTTTATATTTTTTGTGGCATCCTGTGGGGATTCAAATTCATAGGGACTTGGCCAACCGTCTGCAAAGGAAGTAAATCCATCCAGAAAGCCTTCTTTACGATCTTCGGATTTTCTCTTCAAATCGCGAATCAAATTACTGATGTGCCAGCCAGCATTCCTAAGAGCGTAATCCTTGTGTCCGAAACCATCAACCTTGCGAACCCGGGCAAAGGGCATATCATGACTCTGGAAAAATGCATCCGACTTTTTTGATCGGATCGTATCATCCCATTGAGCCCGGCAAAAAATATCATCACGTTGATTGAATCGTTGAAATGAATCTGAAATCTCGAAGCCGGTTTCTTTGTCGATGGATTTACTGTGTGGTGAGTTATTCAGTTCTGCAGTGTTTCTATCATTCTGATACTCAATAGGCATTTCGCTATTATCTCCAATTTAATAAAAAATGAGCTACACTCCTTCATGAACAAGGGCTAACCTCTAACCTCTATTCTCTGTTCTCAACATCTCGCCATTTTTCGTTTTTTGCCTATTCGATCTTTGTCCTTAATTTTCTGGATATAGTCTGGTGCATAGGGTACTTTGCAGGCTGTACCTCCCATGTCTACTTTAATTTTTCCGATCTGTTCAGCAACGGCAGTGGCTGTGTCCGTCAACGATGAAATAAAAGTTCCGGCAGCGATAACAAAGCCATTCATCGTATACCTGACCCGGTTCTGCGAGTTATAAATATCTCTGCCTACCCTATCCAATAATCCTTCGAATATTTTGATATCCAAATCGCTATCCGGCTTTATGGAAACCAAATTTGACAGTGTCGACCAACCCGCGGATGCGATCCCCTCTTTCTCAGATTCAATCCATTCCAGGCCTAGTTCCATACCATACTTGCTTTCTGCAGCGATCCATGCAACAGTATATTCACTAATCATATACCAATAGGCTTCTTTGACCCATTTATTGAGGTCACTTTTTGAGATTTTGTTTTCATCGGCTATAAGACCCGCTAGATACATGGCATCTGAATTTCCCGTAGCGAATAATTCCATGGATAATTCATGTTGCTTTTTTTCTCTTTTTTGAATTTTTTTCAGATCTTGAACTTTAACTCCATAATACGGTTCTTTGGCGCCATGTTTAAGGTATATGTTTTTTGTTCCTTCATCTCCATAACCTTTTAATTCTTTTAATATTTCTTCAGTTGTCATTAGGTTCTCCTTATCTCTGCAAATAATTGATGTATGGCGCGTTGCGATTAGTTTTGTTGTATGTTGTTGACGAACCTGATCATTTCGTCAAAATTTTGTTTTTGCTACTTTATTATGAATCTCCTTTACCTGCTTTAAAGCTGGCGATCCATACCAGGGATGCAATTCCATGATTAATCTGCCAGCCTTTATGGCCGGATCGGTCTCAGTCAGTTTTTTCGCTTCCTCAACAGTCTCTACATCGAAAATATAAATTCCACGTAATTCACCGCCATCCAGAAATGGTCCATCTAAAGTCAGTTTTCCTAAATCTGATAGTCTCCGGATGTTTTCCATATGAGCTTGCTGTAATTTTGCAGCTGTTAGGGAATCCTGGTCGCGATTCGGACCGGCTTTGAGAAAGGCTAAAACATATTTCCTCATGCCATATTCATCGGCTCCCAATTTTGAAGCAAGTTCTTGATCAAAAACCATTTTTTCAGATTGGGATTCATTGTTTACTTCTTTTGTGTTCTCATTATCTGACGTACAGCTCAATATTATTGTTGAACCTACTAATAGCATTATTAGAATTTTTGTTTTCATAGAAGATTCCTTTCTTCCGCACCACTCTCAGGCCCGGAATATACAATTAATGATTGTAAATTACAGTTTGATCCAGGCAGATTAAGATTATTAAAGCTCTATAATAAAAACAACCGTATTACTTAATGCCCTATTATTTATGTAAAAGTGATTAAAGCTGGTTCTTACTTAATCTATTCTTTCTTTCCGTAAACAAGCCCAATACAAAGTCCGGCGGCAGCAACTTCGAGCATATACACAAAGGCTATTACCAAAATTGGTCCCATGCTTAACATAAACATAGAACCAAAGAAAAAACCAAACGGAATTCCGGCGAAAAGACCCATTAAAACACCAAAACGCTACCCTTCAACCGCTGGTGTTCCACTACTATAACCTTTGGGATAGATGTATTCCATGATGACGTTCATAAACAAAACGGCAAGCAGCGGCAAAATAATCGAGCCTTCCGCCGATCCTCCAGTGGGTCCATAGACTGCACTTGCCATATAGCTTTTGAAGATGATTCCCTCCAGTACCCAATAAGCGATATTGCTTCCGACGAAACCGGCAACCGTTGCGAGAAGAAGTTTCTTTGTGTTCATGGCTTAATTCCTTTCATTTAATCATGAAGTAAATATAAATTGTGGCCCAACATATCTCTTCAACATAATAGAGGCAATTAAAGGGTTTGTCTTAAAAATGCAAGACTTTTTTAATTAATTTGAAATGGGGTTATGCATTAAGGTTTGTTAATTTTCATCTAATATTCCCCCTCTATTTTTAAAAAAAGTAAAAGACTTTGATTGCCTCCGATTTCAATAAATCGTACCAGGAATTTAATTTTGGTTCGACTACTTTTTTGTGTATAAAAATACGTTCACAAAAGGGTCAATATATCTTCAAAAAAAATGCTCCGTTCAACCTTAAATAAACGGAGCAATTTCAAAAATAACTATGAACATATCAATAAGATTCTTTCTTACAATTCGGCTCCTTCACGAGACTGGCGCATTCCTTGGCGTTTCCCAAATCTACGTTGTCGGTTATTCTTCATCCTGGCATCGCCGCGTTTCCTTCTTTCTCCCTGGAAATGACGTAACTCTTTTGCTTTTTCACGTTGTTCCGGGGTCAGGACTTCTTTGACGGCCAGTGTGGTATTTATTTTTTGCGCCATTCGTTCTTCTTGCAATTGGCCTATCACAGAAATTTTTGCATTAATTCTATTCTTGTCCGGTTCATCAGCCGCTACCAGCTCGCGCAGTTCTAACTTAGCTATTTTCAGTTTGGCATTTGTCTCGATACTCTCTTTTTTGTTGTCCATGCGAAGCTGACGGATTTGTTCCTGTTGCTCATTACTGAGATCAAGCCCTTCCATGAGTCGCGCTCCCCTTTGTTTCATTTCACCTTGTTGCGCTTGACGATGCCGCGGTTGTGCTTGGATTAAACTCACACAAAAAATTAAGCAAACACCGAATATGATTATGGTTATGCGTTTCATAGTACTGTCCTTTCATTTTGTGTGATTGGTTCTACTTTTGTTTTGCTCATTTAGATTATCTTCATTCATTTCTAACGGCCGCAACTATTATACAACCAGGGTCATCAAAACTTTCAAATTAATGTGATTATAACCGTTTTGCAGGGTTAAGGCTATAAAAAAGAGGGATAAAATTCGTAATAAATCCCTAAAGTTTCCTGATAAACTTGTGCCCGTGTGTTTTTAACAGGCAAACATTCGAGAATGACAGAAAGGGAGTTTTTGTTCAGACACTAGTTTAATTAAACAAATGGAATATTAACGATTACTCAATTGCTTATTAAGATCAATTGCCATCTGTTTTTCAGGCGTCAAAATATCCAACTCCAGGTAAAATTCACAGCGGTCAATAATCTCACCCGCAAGCACAAAAAGGATACCATAAAAGAGAAAATTTGCCGGTTCTAATATCCAAAAAATCGCAGGAATAAAAAGCCCCAATCCAAGCCTGAATATACTTAACATCGGCCTGGTTGAAAGCCTTTCACTTTTGAATTTGAACTTTCTGTATCCATATAAAATTCCTTTCACGAGTACAATTAGACTTAGAACAAAAGGATTACCCAGGAAAATCGCAGCAAATAAAAATCCTGTAAACACGGCTTGTGCACTGTGGATATTCACTCTCCGGACCTGCTGCACAACCTTGTATATATTATCCATGGACAACAATCCAAGGAATCCGGCAATAGCGGTACTCCAGCCTAACAGGATATTTATCGGTAGTAGAAATAAATACAAAGTAGACAACCCCATGAATATTGAGATGAAGATTATTTCCCTGCTAAGCCACGATCTGCGCCAGTTAAATACTGCTCGATACACTCGCGATATTTTACCCAAATGGGTCGTGCTCAATCCCATTCCCGTTAATCCAAGCCCCAGGAAATAAAATGGATTTATAGTAATAGAAGTAAAAATTGATGCAGCAATTAAACCCGTAAGCAGCGCAAAAATGATTGTGAAGGCCACAAGAGTCCATTCGGATTTTAGGTTTATTTTGCCGTTAAGACCATTGTTTGAACTTCCGTAGTGTCCGGAGTACATTTTGACTGACGGTTTCATTTCAAGAGGATTTTGCTTTTCGCGCAAGGGTATAACTCGAATTGCCGGCTTTATACCCACCTCCGAGAATCCCGGAATACCGTAAATAGGATCACCACTCTGCAATTCTTCAATCTGTAATGCTCCGGTCGGACAAGCCGTCACACAAGCAGGAGCTTGTCCCTCTTTCAAGCGATGATTGCAGAAGGTGCATTTTTCAACCACACCTGTAGCTTGGTTAAACTTTGGTGCATCATAAGGGCAAACCCAGGTGCAATATTTGCAGCCAATACAAGAATCCTGATTGATAAGAACCGCGCCGGTATCGGCATCTCTCGAATAAGCAAGCGCCGGACAATATTCCATGCAGGGAGCATCCAAGCAGTGATTACAAGCCAATGACATGTGAGACAAAGATATGCCCGGTAGATTTTGCTCATTGAATGTACCGACGTGGCGCCAGTCGATTTGGGGATCCAGGTTATTTTCGAAGGTGCATGCAATTTGGCAGGCCTGGCAACCGGTGCACTTATTTGAATCGAAGACAAAAGCGTTTTGCATAATCTGATTTTTTAAGCCGTTGTAAAAAGAATTTGACAGGATTTACAGGATTGCAAAGATAAAATAATTTGGTATTTTACTCGCAGATTGATCGAATCCTGTTCATCTTGCTGATCTTGTCTAAATTATACTTTCTCCACTTCTACAAGATTATCATGAAATGCCGCACCATGGCCCATGTCCGTTTCCCGACCTAGAGAACAGAAATTAACCGTTCCTCCTTCAGAAATCCACCAACCATTTGTAACGGATATACAGCCCGGTTTTATGCCAAAATCAAATTTAACCTCAACCTGAAGGTTGCCGCGATCATTATAAATTTTGACAATATCCCCTTCCTTAATCTCTCTATTTTGAGCATCTTCCGGATTAATTGAAACGAATGGTTTTGGGCTTAATTTACGGATCATTTGCAAGTTGTTGAACTGCGAATGAATCCGGTTTTTGGTGTTAGGCGTCATGAAATAGAGCGGGTATTTCTGAGCGGCTTGTGAATTACTATGAGTCGATTCTTCCGATTCTGTGTAAACCGGAAGCGGATCTGTTCCCCAACGTTCTCGAGCCTCATTCGAGAACAATTCAATTTTGCCGGAAAGTGTCGAAAATTTAAAGTCGGAAAATGCAATTTCTTGCGATCCTGGCGCTAAAATAGGTCCTTTTTTCAACGCATCCAAAGTCAAACCGGGGAAAGGCTCCAATTTCTTATTGAGGTATGAATCTATTCCTCTATCAGAAGATTTAGGAATATTTTTTGTGATTTCTTCTTCTGAAAATCCCAGTTTTCGAGCAAGTTCATAATATATTTTCGATTCGGGTTTTACTTCCCCCAATGGCTCGATCATCTTTTGTTTTATTTGAATATATGAATGCCAATATGCGCCTATGACATCCGACTGTTCGAACATGGTTTTCGCCGGCAGAATGATATCAGCTTCCCGGGCGGTATCCGTTAAGAATTGCTCGATAACCACACGAAAATCGAGTGCACGAAAAGCCTTTAATACTGTATTGGTTTCAGGATTTTGAGTTACCGGATTCCCTCTCTCTACCCAGATCATTTTTATAGGTGGATCGTCGGTGTCTAGCATATCCTGACCTAATTTAGTCGTAGAAATGGATACCCGAACAGAGTCATCAGATTCTTTGGGTGGATAAAAAGCGATAGGGTCTTTCACAACATCAAAAATACTGCTTTGTAAATTGGCGAAGATCCAACCAGATCCGGGTTTGCCGATGTTACCGGTGATTTCAAGCAACGCGATGATCGACCGTATACACTGGCCGCTATTGGTGTAACGCTGCATACCGAAGCCGGCATTGATCGTTACAGGTTTAATCGCACCGATTAAATCCGCAATCTGTTCGATCAAATGGACTGGTACGTCAGTAATTTCAGCAGCTTCTTTGGGATTAAACTCATGCACCATTGTCTCAAATTCTAAAAACCCCATTACATGTTTTTCAATAAAGTCCTGATCTATAGCATTGTTTCTGATTAGCAAATGGGCAATTGCAAGAGCAAGGGCGCCGTCTGTTCCAGGTCGTGGCTGAATGAACAAATTTGCTCTTTCGGAGGTTTCGGTACGCCGGGGATCGATTACGATTAGTTTTGCGCCATTTTCAATCGCTTTTTCTATATATACAATCTGGTGGATGTTTGTTTCGGCTGAATTTTTTCCCCATAAAATAATCAGCTTGGCATTTGCAATATCCCAAGGGACATTATGCTTATTTTCTCCCAGGGCCAGTCGAGTTGCCTCAAGGCCGGCAGACCAGCAAAGATCGCCAAACGTAGTCGTACAACCCCCATAGAGTCGCCAAAAGTTCATACCAATTTGATTGAGCAATCCCTTTGTTCCACTCGCCGAGTAATAGAGTATGCTTTGCGGGCCAAAAGTGTTTTTATAATGGGTCAATCGCTTTGTAATTGTATTTATGGCATGCTCCCAGGATATCTGCTCAAATTTAGAGGTTCCCGGTTTGCGCTGTAGCGGATGCAGAATTCTATCCGGGGAATGGGCTCTTTCGACATAACTTAAGCCTTTTAAACAGACTCCTTCGGGAGTCGCTTGATTATCCGGGTGAGATTCAATGCGATGAATACGGCCGTTTTCCACCTGGACTTTCATGGAGCATGTGCTGTAACAATTGCGGGGACAGGCGGTTGTATATGTCGTCATTTGTATTTTGAATTATTCATCATATCATTTATTCTCATAACCCCTGGATTGTGCCATCCCGATCCCGATCGTCACGACTGGTATGATCAGGTATGTAATTCCAATGTCCGACATATACTCGCCAAATGTCATCAACATTGGCCCGCCCAGTAACATCATTGGGGCATCAATTAAAATACAGATCAAAAACCAAACAACCCCAAGAACAGCCCCCACTTTCAAGAATTCCGATTGAATGGTTTTCATGTACTTTAGTCCAAATAACATTGCAGAACAGGTTACTGTGACTGCCATAATCGATTCAAACAAAGCTCTGTTGGAATCATGAATAATAAAGATAGCCATAGCTACGACGAAAGGTATCAACCAAACCAAAAACCCAAATAGGACAACTTTGCGCCAGGATTTCATAGCTTATCTCTTTAGTTAAGTTGCGGTTGCCATAACTCACAAAATAAATTGCTTAATCTTACCAGACCATAATAGCGTTAGCCACTGCCCTGGGTTCCGGCGGCAGACTGTAAACATCTTTTTCATAATCATGGTTGTAGGGTGAAATATTGAGAATTTTGTTTCCTACAACCAGGGTGCTGCTGCCTCCGGGATCGAAGCCCATTGCATTCACCATACCTTGAGTTTTGAGAATTTCGGCCATGTCAATGTGAGTAGCCCCAACGGATTCCCGTATACGGCCATTAATCGCTAAAATTGATAGATCGCTATTACCGTCTATTCCGATCGCGATTTTAGGTCCCCTCATATCCGTGTAGTCTAATCTGGCAGCCTGGGTCCTAATCGAATTTCTCGTCTTCCACCCTTCCATTTCCATGTTAATACACACTTCACCATCTTTCAGGAGTTGCGGGCCGGCTTCAATAGCCGATTCAATTTCTTCCCAGTCATTCATTTGTATATTAAGCTCTTGTCCGGGTTGCCAGGTCTTTGGCAGCAGATTTGGAGGAAACGATAAAGTCAATCCCACCGGCAGTACGGGCAGGTTCTCCCCTCTTTTGGTTGGAATGATTTCTTTAATACGATTGCCGGCCATTCTTACCAATGTCCTGCCATTTCCCGGCAGAATGTTTGGCTCGTATAACAAGTCATAAAAGCCGGATGTTTCAAGAGGTTCTATAAGGTTGTAAGATTCTTTTGAAAAATGGATCGGACCCGTCGGACCATCAATAGTGATGCCTCCGGAGCAGTTGACTAGCCGGATATCCAATTTGCCATTCGGCATAACCAGGAAAGCCGGTTTGTTGAACAAGGGTGGCGCAAGAACTTTTCCTTCGGAAATGATCAAACCGAGCGGGGAGCCAATAAATATTTCAGGAATACCTAATTTGCCAACCAGTTCCGGATTCAAGATGTAGCCGCCATTCCAGGCTACTCTTACGTCTTTTTCAATTTTCCGACCAAATTCCTCAACAAACCCCAAGACAGTCTTAGGTTTATCCGAAGTTGAGACAACAGAAAAGTGCCATTTTTTTTGTGATTTGCTAATAGCAAGATGAGCCAAAACTCCAGCCCATGGCAAGCCGTCTGAGTAGATGCCATTGATAGAACTGTGTGTAACTTCATCATCTTGTCGTTCCGATTGATCCAATTTTTTCAGAACAGTCTTGATGGGTGTTCCTTTTTCCTCAGCGTCATTTTTCAGAATTTTTAGTACATTCTCTTCCCCCATGGAATCACACAATTTTCGGAATCGGAAACTGTCAAGGATCTTGCTAAGTCCTTTGCCATCCTGAACCGATGTCGGAAATGCCAGGTTAAACCTCAATCCTGCAGGAACCCACTGAACATAACCGCTTCCCCTGGGTATACCCAGAATTTTTTCGGCTAATATGTGGGAGACTTTGCCAATGTGGATGCGGTCGATATCTACGATATCCGTCATCATAGCTGCATTGTCTCCAACTGTGATCAATATGCCGTTTCTATCCCTGATTATTTCAAGGGCCTCTGCTGCTTTTCTGCCAATTTCATAGAAGTGAATACCAACACTAAATTGTTTACTTTGAATAATCTTGCAGACTCCACGCTCAAAAAGCAACTTAAGTTCTTTGTTGTCGCTATAATAAATATGGGATTTTAGAACCTCCGCCGTCACAGAATTACCTAATGATTTTTCACGCTGAATGATGAAAATAGGAGCGAGATCGACACGATCAAAGAATCTTTCATGTATTTTTTCATTTTTTTCCAATCCCAATCGCCTTCGTACCGGATCAAGTGCAAATAGTTCTAATTCGAGTCCTAGATTGCGGCCGGGAACCAGGGCAATGGGTGTATTTCGTTCTAAATGCTCTTCAAGTTCTTCAACATTGTCAATTTTCAAATCAGCATTGTCATAGAGTGCAGCTAAATTAGTATTCCAATTGTCACTAATAAGAGAATTTTCAATTTTTATGATTGGAGGCGGAGCAATGATCTTATTATAAAGAAGATTGATTACACCTGTTAGCTCCTGGGGCGTTAGGTCGTGATAAGGATAACAATTTTTGTTGCGATGGCGATAAGCGAGCGAGTGATCATGGCGTATCTGGAATTCATCTTTTCGATATGTAAAAATGTCATCAACGCTATTAAAAAATTCGTGCATCAAATCCATTGGCACCGGCGTTGGGTCTGGCGTATAATCGACCAATTCCTGTGCAAACTGCATAGCCCATCCGCGCAATTTCTTTTCTTCAACCCTAAAGTAACTCGGATCGATCAGAGATTTAAGGAAAATCATAAATCCCATTTGGCCATAACCAGGCAGGTATTGGCGGTGGTTTGTGTTAAGTAAATTTGAAGCATATTCTTTGTTTTCGTTTAGGTGGTGCTGATATTCCTCCAGAGATCTTTGTGCTATTCTAGCTGAGATATGCTCAGGACTAAGCTGCAAATAAAGCTTTTCCAATATTTTTTCAAATTCGCTAACCAGGGTATCGAAACTATAACGTTTGCCAACGATTTGTTTGTTTCGATTCTTAAACTGCTCATATCCCTTTGGCGAGAAAAGTTGGCGTTTGACCAACTCAATAATATCATTGCTCAATTCAGGATCTGTGAATTCGATAACCGTTAGGCGTTCAGATTTTGGCAAATGTTCGCCAATCACATTGGAGTAGACAACTTCAGGTTCATAGCGACGGCAGAAGATCGGGATGCCACATGCAGCGGCTTCGATAATTGGCAGGCCACGTCCTTCGGTTTCACTTGGCAGCATCACCAATGAAGCGATATTGTATAATTCGGAAATTTTGATGGGATGCTCAAAATGTTGAATGAAGGAAGGTTTATCGTATTGGCTCAACATAAATCCCAAGAATATTTTGTGTTTGTGTTTTTCCTGAAGCCTTGAGATGGTTTCCCCAAATGATTGGATGACGTGTAGAAAGTATTTGAAATGACCGGTTGCGATTGGCCCCGAAACCAGTAATGTGATTTTCAATTGTTCATTTTGCTCAAAATATTCGTTTACTTCATCGTCCTCAAATAGTTTTCTAATCAACGTAAAATTGATTTCGATGGCTTTTCTGCTTAGAATTCTTGTTGGCTGCAGTAATATAATGTTATCCTGCTCAAAATCATTGAATGAACCATCATCAGCCCCGATCAAAACCGGATTCAAATATTTTTCTTTTTGACTATATAAGTCTAGTGTTGTTGCTACCGAATTCACCTGTACTGTTCCATTATTATTAGTGAACACTGCGGCTAATTGTCGAAAGACTTCGCTTTTTCGGTGACCATCTATCTCACGATATTTTTCAAAATCAATGGCAGTGTCAATATGAATTACATTAGCAGGATTGAGACCATGCCAACGGATGAGCTCTTCGGTCTGAAAAGCACTAATATTAACGGATAACCAGGAGCGCGAGTCCCAAGGATAAATCATCTCCAGGATTGAAAAAACTTCACCTAAATGGTAATTTTTGAAAAAGTGGTCTCGTGCTCCAGGTTTGATATTATGGTAAGTCGTATCGATTTCACTGTGGCCACCTTCCCAATAGAAGTCATGATTATTACAAATAACAGGTATACCCATGTACTCGGAGATAAAAACAAGTGCCAATGCCAGTGATACATTGCCGGGATTTGAATTGGTGTTGATTAAATATAGCAACTTGATATTGTTTTCCCGGATGTAATTGCCGAGCTTTTCGCAGAGGACAAGGACTTCCTGCCAAAATTTCAAAATCAGTTTATTGTAGACATCGCCGCCACGTTCCAGTTTGTGATAGAAAAAATCATTGTACAAAGGCCAATCATCAAAACTGGATAACTCGTCAAGTTGCAAGAGTTTCGCATCAGGTTGGAGAAAAAGTTTGCTATTTTCGTGAAATTCTCCGGCAATATAGTGCAAGTTAATACTCCCCAGTATTTTTTTGAATACCTGTGCATACTTTTCACTTTCCATTGTAGCGCCGTCAATTGAATAAAAAAACGTGATAAAGGCAATACCCCCATCTGATATCGATTTCAAGAAATCGTCAAAAGATCCGGTAAATTGGGCACTTGGGACCTCCCTGTTTTCTTTGAGTCGATCGATGAATAAGCCAAGATCAAACCAGGTATTAATCTTTTCAGCATTTAGTTTATCCAGCATTGCTGTGATATTCATATCAATTTCTTTATTTTTGAAGTAGCCTTTGAAACTAAAAATTAGGGATACTATTAAATTTATTATCGCTGAAACTACTATTCGTATTTATGCTAGTTCAATTATACAAATAATTTGTGCTTTAATGCAATATTAACCGGGAAAAGCAAGTTGGAAGGATATTCGTTTGGCTTATATGTGGTAAAACAAAGCCTCAAGTTTCTCTCTTAATACATGATATGAAAAGTTCGTTTTTCCTAAAATATAATTGTAATCTACCATTTCTTTTTGCAGTTTTTTATTGGTGAGAACGTTCTCCATTTCAGAAATTGTTTTATCTGTTAACTTGGAGTCCTCAATCATTACTGTCTTGAAACCCTTATTTCCAATGTCATCCCAATAAACCGGTTTGTAATTATTTACAAAAATGGGTTTTTTAGCCAAAACGGCTTCCACAAACGCATTGCCGAATCCTTCGTAAGTGCTGAAGTAGGTACAGGCAGTTGCGTAGGCATAAGCATCAGAAAGTGAGTAAACTTTTTCTCCATTCCCGTTCTTTGATCTATCGTTGCGGATCCTATGGTCCGCAAAAACAACTTTGCCATTTAACTTCTTTTCATTAATCGATTCTACTAACTTTTTATAATAACCCTTACGATCGTCATCGGCGGCGCTCCCGGTAATGACTAACTTGATTTTTTTATTGTCCAACTTTTCCACAAGATCAATAGCTGTTTCTATCCCCTTCCTTTTTACGATCCTGGTTACCTGGAACAACGGGATATCATCTTTTTCCAAATTCAAGGCCTGCAATAAGTCCTTATTGTAGGCATCTTTTTCACCGTATGGCTGGTCAAAATCCATGACATTAGGCACAAGAACTGAATCGATATTGAAGTTCTTTTTGAGATAGTTTTTGCTGTAGGTATTGATAACAGCGTGACGGACATGTGGAATCTGCATGGGAAAGGTTTCTTCGATAATCTTCTGCACTTCCGGGAATGGGGTGGAATATCGTGTGCCTCTTTCCCAATGAAAATCATGATCGTGACAGATAATTTTAATGCCGGTATTCTCAACCAGTTTTTTGATGGCCATCCCCATGGATAAATGTGCAGGCAATGCTGACGCATTTTCGGAGATGATCACTTCTATATGGTTCTTCATAACCCATTTAAACATCTGGATGGCGAGATCATCGGAAGCCACATGCAGGTGTCTAAATAATTCCGAAGGTTCATCCGGAGGAAAAAAGAAAGATCGGTTCTGTTCCCATTCACAATTGGGCGAAAAAAAAGACAAACTTGAAAGCACAGTAGCATGTTCATTTTGGATTACTGTTTTTGTAAAGCGACCACACAGGATAAATACCTCATGACCCATTTTTTGTAGAATATGGATCCATTTTTCAGTTTCAAGGGCAACGCCATCAACATCGCCTATTCTACCAATAATTATTCCAACCTTCATAACCCTGTCACTTTCCTTTACACATCCACTTAGTTGTTTTTCCGTCGATGAAATAAAACATAATTAGTTGCCTTAAAAATTTATCGACAACTTACTCAAAGCGCTTGATTCAAACCAATCAACATTTATACAAACAAAAGGTTTTTGACATAAAAATGGTAAATTAAGTATCAATTTTACAAAAAGCAATAAAAATAATTGGGAATTAAGGGAATTTTTTAAAACAGTTAAGCAGTGCAAATAATCTGAATTCCCAAAATTATAAACATAAATCCAGATAAGAATAGTATTTACTTTAATTCACTTGGAATTTTCATTTCATCCCCATAGCCTCTAAAACTTCGGTAGCAACCATTTCTGCAAGTTTATCAAGCATTTCACTGCCATGGCTTTCTGTGGCATTTGCCGGTGCACCGGAATAAGCCCGGCTCAATCCCATTTCTGCGAAATCAGAGATGCCGGCATTTATTTTTTTCGACAAACTAACAGGCACTTCAGGCAAATCTAATCGTTTTTGATCGTCCACTAAATCAGGAGTAGCAGACATCATTATGGAAGTTTCATATTCACCGGCATGGCACTCTCCCCTCTTGAATTCATCGGAAAGTGTCCTTGCCCAGCGTTTTGTGAGTGGGCATGCAACGGATGCGTTGCCGGTTTCTATCCCTTTTATCGAATTATTTATGGCTGAAAACTGGGCAGGCTCAAGATGATTATTGATTACGCATACATGCGCTACACCATTCTTTAAGAAGGCGTTGATTACATCTCTTAAATAGGAAGTGAGCGTTTCTGAAAGAATGGAAACAGCTCCTTTGAAAGCACTGGCGCAATCTGTTACGCCATAATGAACCGGGGGAGCAATTAACGGAATTACTTGATTTTTCTCGAGAATATTCGCAGCGCGGATGGCAGCATGATGAGAGATTACCGTATCCGTGATGAGTGGCAGATGCGGACCGTGCGGTTCCATTACCCCAACCGGTAATAAAATCACAACTGGTTTATCACTCTCGATGAATTGGGCGAATTGTTCCGTAGTAAGTTCAGCCAGGCTGTAGTCGTTGGCTTTCATTTCCATGGATTTTGACCAGACTTCTCTTTTTCAATTAGAACTTTACGATCAACTTTACCGCGGTCGTTTTTCGGAAGATCATCGACAAAAATTACCCATCTTGGATATTTGTGTTTCGACAATTTGTTTTTGACAAAATCCTGAAGTTCAATTCTAAGTTTATTCTTGGCATCTTCATTGGAAATGCGGGGTAACTCGTTTTCACGAATCACGACAAATGCCTTGGGCTTGTCTAATCCGTCTCCTTTTGCCGGAATAACAGCAGCCATCGCAACCGAAGTGTGTTCCTGCAAACATTCTTCTACTTCAATCGGCGCTACCCAGATGCCGCCGACTTTAAACAGGCTGTCTGCACGTCCGGAAAACCACAAGTAACCATCGGCATCCAGGCGGAATAAATCACCAGTTTTGCACCAATGACCATGGAAGGTTTGCCAGCTTTTATCTCGATCTTGAAAATATCCCATAGCGACGCTATCGCCTTTCACCCACATGACCCCGGTTTCATCTGCTGGAAGTTGTTCAACTCCCGGGCCATCAGCATCCGTGGGTAATATTTTGACCGTATACCCCTCTACAACGCGA
>CAYXGW010000103.1:0-22236 GCA_964464595.1 uncultured Deferribacteres bacterium | reverse complement strand
TATTGAGATTCCATGAATGACTCATCGGGCTGAAGGCTATTCTGCGACAGCCTGTAGGATGGGATTTTCTTCCCCTCTCAAGAGGGGAATTTTGTTGCGATTTACAATTTCAATTAGCAAGCAACAAATAGCGAAATAAATTCCAATACCTAAGCTCAAAATCTTAAATTTTGAACCGTATGTTTTTAATTATTAGAAATTGAGCATTGTGATTTATTTGGAATTTCGGATTTGGAAATTGGAAGTTATTAGTAATAAGTTAGAAAATTAATTTATCAAATATCTCATAATCGGCCTGGTTTCAGATCGCCGTGCTTTTTCTAAAAAACCGGCTGCCAGAAAAGCTGATGCCAATCCAGTCCAGGCAAAAGCAGCCGGCATACGATCTTTTTTTGGTTCTACCGGATAACCCTCAACAATTTCACCCCCCTCCTGCCTTACATATTCAATTGCTGCTTGAAGAAGTTGAACACTCAATCCTTGATCACGATACTTTTTATCGATAAAAAAACAGGCCACTGACCAAACCGGTTTATCATCTAACGGCTTTAGAATTCTCGACCGTTGTAAAACCGAAAATTCTTCCCGAGGAGCGACAGATATCCAGCCTACAGGTTCATCATTCTGATAAGCCAGTAAGCCTGGAATATTGCCTGAATCGACAATATTTTTGATCGCATTTTTATTCAATTCACCTTTTTGTTGTTCAAATACAGAGCGTGTTAAACGCATCCACATGCACCAACAACCGCCGCAAGCGCCGCGTTCTCCAAACAAATGGGTGAAATCGTCCCAGCGATCAGAAGTCAGTGGGAAAAAATCAAAATTAGAACTACGGTTATTGAATTGACGACCAGACATGGGCATTCACATGATTTAACAGGTTGAATGAAATAATCCACCCACAGACTTATTTCTACATAATTGATTATATAGTGTAACCGCTTTTTCTGTCTGCAAAACATGAAAAATGACTTTGTTGCTATTTAATAATTTCAACGTTGCGGGGCAAACATGTAAACGTTCATTCACGCCTTTTGAAAGCACAACAACGTTTGCTCCTTTGTCTAACAATTCCAGCACATCCGATGGTTGAATCCCCGGTTCGTGACGTGTGCCGGTTTCCTTCCAGTTCCATTCTCTGGCACCACCAGGATAGATTTTAGCATCTTTGAAAGCCTTATCAAAGCCTTCAATTTCAATTTGTCCCCAGGAAAAATGAGTAACGCATGGAGATGGTTTAGACATCATCAAATTAAATATGATTTTCTAAAATTTTGGAGATTTTTCGATAACTTCCTCAACCTCAATATAAAAGAGATCCGTAGCAATATTCCAATCTTCCCTGCCTGTTTCTTTTAGATCGTCAGATTGCCATTCTGATGTCGGATAGATAAAATATATATCACCTTTAGATCGAACTTTTACTGGCATATCGAAATCCAGCACATCAGCTTTCCATCTGTATTCAACCTCCTCATCATGATATTTCAATTGGAGTATAGGTAGATCAGCATGGTATAGGTATTGTTCGAAGATGGATTTAAAATCACGATTTAAGTATTGGTTAAAAAAATTAATGATTTCTACGGTATATATGTTTTTATATTTGAAATTATCAGCATACGCCCTTAATAATGCCCACCATTTTTCATCATCATCCACCACATGGCGCAAGGTATTTAAGAATAATGCTCCTTTAAAATACATGTCTTGTGTTGGCCAGTGGTTCACAGATGTTGGCCCTATAATCGGAGCTTTATTCTTAACTTTGCTCTTATAGCCATTGAAGTATTTAATCGCATCTTCATAACCAAACATACATTCTACATAAATACCCTCCGTATAAGTACACCATCCTTCTTGAATCCAAGCATCGGAAACGTCGTTGGCGGTAACACTGTTGCCAAACCATTCATGTCCGCTTTCATGAATGATGATAAAGTCAAATTTTGTGCTCACACCAACGCCTGTCCAATCCCGTCCCAAGTAACCATTCTTGAATAAATTGCCATAACTGACTGCACTCTGATGCTCCATCCCCGAATATGGTACCTCAATTAACTTGAAGCCATCCTTCATAAAGGGATACTCACCAAAATATTCTTGAAAACACACAAGCATGGGTTTGGCTTGTTGAAACTGCCTTTTTGCCTGGGTTAGATGATACGGCATGGCATAATAATCAAGTGTTAAATCACCTAGTTTATCTGAAAAATGGCTGTATTTGCCTATATTCAAAGCAACGGAGTAATTATTGATCGGGTAATGTACTTTCCAATCATATCGAGTATAACCATCTCCGATATCTTCTTTTCCCATAAATCTACCATTGGAAATATCCATTAGCCCGGATGGAACGGCAACGCTGATCTTCATACTGTCTACTTCATCCGGTTGCTGGTCTTTGTTGGGCCACCAAAGACTGGCGCCAATCCCTTGACAAGCAGTATAAACCCACGGATTACCTAATGAGTCTTCTTTAAAAGCAATACCGCCAAAACGACCGGTTTCTTTTGGATAACCGGAATAATAAAAATCAATAGTATGAATTGAACCTTCTTTTAATTCCTCTGGAAAATCGATAAAGACCGCGTTGAAATCCCGCGTATAAGACAATTTCTGAACCTTAAACACGATACTATCAATATTCATATTTTCAAATAGATCGATCTGAATTCTATTGTCGTCTCTTAACATTTTGAATTTGATGTTATTCCTCCCCGAAATAAACTTTTCCTCAATATTCAATTTGATGTTCAGATCGTAAAACAATAAATCGTTGTTTTCACGATACTTGCCATAAGCTCCCCTGAGCGTATCAGCTTTGTTAAAAACCAGCATCTGCTCAAGCGGGTTTACCAGGTTGTCATCAAATTGAAGTAATATTTTGTTTTCTACAATATTTGATAAATTTATGTCCAGTGTTTGGTAATCCTTGGCGTGAATGCTGATTGTCTCATTCCGATATTTGGCGGGAATAGAAACAGCACCTCTAACATTTGTGCGAAAAGTAAAATGTCGCTCTTTTAAATAAACCAGGGCTCCTTCTATCGGTCTGCTTTTATCTGCATCGTACACCTGAAGTTCGATATTCGGATTTGAGCAAGAAAAATAGAATGTAAAAAAGAGGACATGAATGATTAATATGCGTAAAAGATTCATGAGAGATTTTCCATATGGAATAGTGTTATTCAATCTTCAAAAGTAATTAAGAGGTATTTATCTGCGACTACTTTTTTTATCCTTAATAACTTGTTTATAAAGTTTACTGAACTTCTTGTCCCTCTGTCGTTTTTGGACATACGACCTTTCATAGAAATCGGATTCTCTTTGGATTTTCATAAAGTTTTGAAACCTATTTTTATCGATGATGCCATCATTGACAGCTTTTAGAACCGCACAGTCTTTTTCATGAGTGTGGGTACAGTCAGAGAAGCGACATTGGCTCACAAATGCAGTTATATCTTCGAATGTTTCGGAAATCCCTGTTTCAACACCAAAAACACCCAATTCCCTCATCCCCGGGGTATCGATAATGAGCCCACCGTCCTCCAGTTTGATTAATTGACGCTTTGCAGTTGTATGTTTTCCTCTTCCATCTTTATCTCTGACAGTATTTACCGTAAATTGATCCTTGCCAATTAAATTGTTTAACAACGTTGTCTTGCCAACCCCGGATGATCCCAATAAGCAATAAGTGTTTTTCTCATTTATTCTTTTTCGGATTTCATCTAATCCGTGCCCGGTTTTATTGCTAAAGGTGATTAAATCATAATCCCAATCCAGTCTACTGCTCTCAGTAATTCTAAGTTCTAGTTCGTCTTTTGTTACGAGGTCCGATTTACTTAACAAAATAAGCGGGCGAATGTTGCTTTCGCACACCATTACCAAATAGCGTTCCAGTCTACTCAGGTTAAAATTTTGATCCACTCCTTGCATAATAAAAGCCGTATCAATATTGGCAGCGATCAGTTGATATTCGATTTTTTTTCCTGATTCCTTTCTTTTCAAAATCGATTTTCTCGGTAATATACTGTGGATTATGGCGAAGGTGTTTTCATTGTGATACTGGGTTAACACCCAATCACCAACAGTTGGAAATTCAAGAGAAGAGTTAGCTTCATACAACAATTTACCCGTTAGTTCAGCCTCGATTTCACCCTTTTCGTTGCTAACTAGAAAATTATTTCTGTTGACGGCAGTTACCCTTGCCAGGCAAAAGATATTCGAATCAAAATCTATCGACTGTTCCCAAAATTGATAATCAAAACCCAGATCTGATATTTCCATTAACACATCCAAATTATAAAATGATAATACTAATTTTAGGGATTAGAATTAATAAATCCAAGAAAAAAAGAACATGAAGCTAAATACAAAACTAACTATTCACTTCACTTTTAGAAAATAATTGATTAATTTTTTTATCCCGGAATTCTGGAGTTCTCAATGAAACCAATACATAGGCAAAAAATGAGAATAACATGGCTGGAAATATTTGATGAATGATCGTACCGTAAGATGTATATTTCCATACAAGAAGAACAGCTAATCCTGTTGAAAATGAACTAATTACAGCAGAACCGCTTCCTTTACGCCAATAAAGACCCAAGATGATAGTGGGAAAGAAGCAAGCAGCATAGAGAGTTCCCGAAAGGGCTGTAAGTGTAACAATACCTCCCGGGGGATTTAAAGCGAGGAGCATCGTAATCAGCGCAAAAAGAGCCACATAGAAACGCGTGGATTTTACCACTGATTTTTCCGAGATTGACTTTTTGAGCATACCTATGATATCCCGCTCAGCAGTAGAAGCCATGACAAGGAGTACACTATCAATTGAGGACATGGCAGCAGCAACCATTGCCACCAGAAGAAAAGCGCTCACTCCATCCGAGAAAACTTCCCCGCTGGTAATGAGCAAAGGAACTATACGATCACTGTCACTAATGCCTTCCGGAAATATTCGCCTTGCATAGATACCAATGGGCACTAAAACACTATAGACCAAAGCAAAACTTAAAGTGGATACCCATATTCCGGTTTTTACAGCTTTTCTCCCTTTTAGGGCATAAAAACGAGATAATTGCCTTGGTTCTACCAGGAATTTAACTGTACTGGCAAATATGACTCCAAGAAGAAACGGGAAAGCAATAATACCATTCCAGGAAAAGAGTTCCGCTCCCCCGCTCTGGTCTTTCACTTCAAGGAAAGAGCCAATTCCACCTGCGTTATCCACAATCCCTATGAAAAGAATGATAGCTGCAAAAATCATTACAACCCCCTGGACTGTATCTGTTTTTACGACTGAGATAAACCCACCTAGCATTGTGTAAATAACCACAATGAAAAATACAATAATAATTGCAACTTTGTAAGGTATATCTAAAAAAGCTTCCAGGAGATTCCCAATTCCTTTAAAAACAGCTGTCATGTAGAAAAAACTTGCAAATAAAATGATGAATGCTGCAAATATTCTTGCCAGGTTACTGCCGAAGCGCATACCAATGAAATCCGGGATAGTAAGAGAATCAAGCGACTCAGTGAATTTCCGGAGTCGTGGAGCCACAACAATCCAAGCCAAAAATGAAAATAAAACAACAAAGGGAATAATTAAGAGCCATGGAAGCCCCCAGATGTAAGCTTTGCCGGCAAAACCTACAAAGCTATTTGTACTCGAATAGGTAGCAAAAAATGAGAGCCCAATGGCTGCTCCACCCAACGATCTACCCCCAATGTAATAATCAGTGATACCTTTTGTCAGTTGATTGCCTTTCCAGGCATGATAGGCAAGCATTATGGTGTAGAGAATTAAGAGAAGATAAACCATCCAATATTTTTGGATATTAGATAAAACTTCGACCATATATAATTCAGTAATATTTTGGGTTTCAAAATTAAATTGAAATCGAATAAATGTGCCCGCGATATTTTTTAAAGTCAAGCTAAAAATGATTGCTGACGTTTAAATTGAGGCTACTTTATAGAGACTAAACTAATTTGAGACCTGATGATTTGTAATAATCTTTTTTATTCGTCCTGTCCCCTATTTAATTCAGCAGCCTTCACCGTATTAACCATTAGCATAATAATGGTCATAGGCCCCACACCTCCCGGAACCGGAGATATTGCAGAAGCAATCTCTTTAGCAGATTCGAATTCGACATCACCCACTAAACGATAACCTGATTTTCTGGAAGTATCTTCAATTCGATTTACACCGACGTCGATTACTACAGCCCCTTGTTTTAAAAATCTTCCATTAATGGCATGTGGCTTGCCAAGTGCAACAATCAAGATATCCGCATTCTTTGTGTGTTGCATTAAATCTTCTGTTCCCGTATGGCATATTGTGACTGTTGCATTTGCACCGTTTGCTTTTTGCAGCAGGAGGTTAGCCATGGGTTTACCGACAATATTGCTTCGCCCTAAAACAACGACATTCTTTCCAGCCGGATCGATTTCTTCCTTTAAAAGCATTTCCATAATACCTGCTGGAGTGCATGGAATGAATCGTGGTTTACCCAAGACCAATAGTCCAACATTTTCCGGATGGAATCCATCGACATCCTTTTCCGGAGAAATACACCGAATGACCAAGTTCGGATCGATTTGGCCCGGCAACGGCATTTGCACCAATATGCCATGAACGGAAGGTTTATTATTGAGCCTATTTACGATATTCAATAATTCCCGCTGCGAAACTGAATCCGGCAAATGAATACTTTCGGAATTCAATCCTAATTCTTTTGCTGTTTTTTCTTTTCTTGAAACATAAACAGTCGATGCCGGATTGTCTCCAACCTGGACAACAGTTAGTCCTGGGACTACATTATTTTTCCTAAGTGATTTAATTCTCTCACTAAGGTTTTCCCTTATCTTCGCAGCAATTAATTTTCCGTCGATTATTTTCGCGGTCAAGGTAAATTGATTCTTTCGATACTTTCCGCTTTGTTGGCTTCCATGTCAATTATGATAGATACTCCACATAAACGAAGATTTGCGGAAGCCAATTCGTATTTTCTATTGGTTGAATAGATAAACCTGTGCAAGGCAACTTCTTTTTTCATACCAATAACAGAGTCGTACGGACCGGTCATGCCGGCATCTGTGATACAAGCAGTTCCTTTTGGAAGTATGCGTTCATCAGCGGTCTGTACATTTGTATGCGTACCAACAACGGCACTTACTCTCCCATCTAAATGCCAGCCCATAGCAATTTTTTCCGCTGTCGCCTCGGCGTGAAAATCTACAAAAATTAGCGGTGTCGACTGCTTAAGCTTCCTTATTTCTTCCAGTGCAACTTGAAAAGGGTTATCTATGGCTTGCATAAATGTTCTGCCTTGCAGATTTAATACACCAAGTTTGATTTCATTTTTTCCGCTGATAACGGATGAACCTATACCCGGGTTGCCTTTGGGATAATTTGCCGGCCTTAACACCCTCGTATCATTTTTTAGTACTTTTACGGATTTGAAGGTATCCCAAACATGATTCCCGCTTGTAATTATATCAATCCCCATTAAAAACAGTTTACTTACATCCTGATCGGTAACTCCTTTTCCCTCCGTTAAATTTTCACCATTTGCAATGCAAAAATCAGGTGAATATTTTCTTTGTAATAATGGAAATAGCTTTTCAAATATTTGGAATCCCGGGTTACCTACGATATCAGCGATAAACAGAATCTTAACTTTTTTGGGCATCTATCCTCGATTATGAGCATTAAATTTGGTTATTTGGCAATATTAACCGCACGAAACTCTCGAATTACACTGACCTTAATTTGTCCCGGGAATTTCAATTCATTCTTTATCTTCTTTGCAATATCAATACCCAACTGGTTGGATTGTACATCATCCAATTGTCCTGGGTCTACTACTACTTTTATTTCTTTTCCAGCTTGAATAACGAATGTCTCTCGAATTCCATTAAATTCACGTACCGCATTCTCCAGTTTCTCCAATCTTTTTATGTATTGCGCTAAGTTCTCACGTTGTGCCCCGGGCCTGCTTGATGAGATCTGATCTGCAGCATTGACAAGAACTGCTATTGCAGACGTTTCTTGCGTTTCTTCATCAAATGACAGAATGGTATTTTGTACTACAGGGCCTTCACCATGTTTTTTAGCAAAGTCTGCTCCTATTTGCGCGAAGGTCTGTTCTGAACGGCGTTCTATAGCCTTACCAATATCATGTAAAAGACCAGCCCGTTTTGTCAAATTTGCATCGAGACCTAATTCAGATGCAATGTTTCCTGCTAATTGAGCGACTTCTATGCTATGTTGCAGCATATTTTGTCCAAATGTTGTGAGATAATTTAATTTTCCAATTGCTTTTATCATTTCCAAGCTAAGGCCATGGATTCCAACATCAAGGATGGCATGTTCCCCTTCATCTGCTATTTTTTCCTCTAACTCTACCCTCGCCTTTTCAACCACATCTTCAATTCTTCCTGGGTGTATGCGACCATCGCCGATTAATTTTAACAAGGCTAATTTTGCAACTTCTCTCCGAATTGGCTCGAAGCACGAAAGCAGAACAACTTCCGGGGTATCGTCTACAATTACTTCCACTCCGGTCGCCATTTCAAAAGAACGAATATTTCTGCCTTCCCGGCCGATAATTCGGCCTTTCATATCATCACTTGGTAGTCGAACCAGGCTTGTCGTAGATTCAACCGCCTGTGAACAAGATATTTTTTGGATTGCCTGGATAACTATTTCTTTTGCTTCTTTGTTAGCATTAAGCCGTGCTTGCTCACGAATATTTTTCATCGTTACCGTAGCTTCTTGTTTTACTTCTTCTTCTAGACTAGCAAAGAGCTGTTTCTTAGCATCATCTTGAGTTAACCTGGATATCGACTCCAATTGCTTGATTTTTTCCTGAACCAAACGATTAAGCTCTTCCATCTTTCCCTTTAATTCCATTTGATTTTGGCTTAATTGATCTTTTTGCTTATCTAGATCATTTTCTCTTTCGACTAACAAATCAGCATGTCGATTCATATTCTCTTCCCGCTCTGCCACCTGCTTCGACAAGCGATTGATTTCGTTTCTCTTTTGGCGAATTTCTCTTTCAGAATCCCTTTTAAGTCTATAAACCCTGTCTTTACCTTCTAAGATTTTAGCTTTTTTTAAGCGCTCTGCTTCTATTTTGGCATCGCTTAATGTTTTTTCGGCATTCTTCTTGTCGGTAACAATTTTGGCATTAAGAATACGTAAATTAATAAATCTACCGAGAAAGAAAAAAACAACCGCAACAACAATTATTTCTACAATCATCATATCCATATTTATTCATCCTCCAAAAAAAAATCCCCAATTCCGGTTTCAGATAATTCAAATACTATCTAACCTACGGAGTGGGGAGAATGGAGAAATAAAATGTATTATAAAGTTTTTTTAAGGAAACGGTATTTCTTCTATACGTGTAATAATTTCACTTATTTTATTTTCGTATCGTTCAACTACTTCTTGTGACTCAATTCGTTTCCTAAAAAGTTCGTCGGTAATATTTAGCGCAGCTAGAATTGCGACTTTGAGAGCGGATTTGACAGCGACCTTCTGATCGATTTCTCGCATTTTTTCGTCAACATAATTTGCGACTTTCAAAATATAATCTTCATCAGCAACGCCTCGAATCGGATATTCTGTACCATATATATTGACCTTAAATGTCTTCTTTTCAGGTTCCATAATAATTTTCAATTTTATGGTTACAGCATAGATTCTATCTGATCTAATTTAACCAGTGCGTTGGTTATTTTGGTCTTTATCCTCTTATCATATTTATTATAACTATCGCTCTCACTTACTTGTTCTTCAATCTGTTCGCAGCGTTGTTCCAGATCGCCAATAATCCGGTCTTTTTCCTGTAAAAGAGATTTAAGCTCTAATTTCTCATTTTCCAGGTTTTTTGTCTTATTCTTCATTGAATTTAGTTTTTCAATTAATTGGATTATTTTGGCCTCTAAATTTTCTATATTAGAATTCACGATATCTGAACCCTAGCTGCGTAACTCTGCGTTAAATTCCCCTTTTGCTTTTAAGATGATCCCATCAATAATTTTATTGACGTCATCTTCGATTAAAGTCCTCTCGTCTGCCTGAAACGTCATAGCAAATGCGAGACTTTTTTTACCGACTGGAACTTGTTGACCATCATAAACATCAAAAATGCTTAATTCTTTCAAATATTCTCCACCCCACTCTCGAATTTTTTTAATTAAATGACCTCCTGGTAAGTCATAATCCATAATAAATGCTAAATCACGCTTAACCCAAGGATATTTTGGTATTGCGTGAAATACTTTATCCAACTTTAAACTAGGAATTATATTATCTAATGTCAATTCAAAAATAAAACTTTCTTCTGATATGTCGTGCTCCTCCAAAATATTTTGATTGAGTTTCCCAAAAAACCCTACTTTTTTGTTTTTAAAATTAAGGTTTAAAAAAGGGTCAACAACTGCCCAGTTTTCGTCATTTGAATCAAACTGTACACTGCTGAATTTTAAATTATCACAAAGATCCTCCACAAGTCCTTTTAAATCGTAAAAATCAAATTTTCGATTTCCATGCTTCCAATGATCCAGATTTTTTTTGCCAATCAGTAATCCCGTAAGATGAAGACTTTCATCATAACCGGTTCCATTTGGATAAAAAACAGAGCCGATTTCATAAATACATATATTCTCTTGTTGCCTAAATAGATTAAATTGTGCAACCTGAATCATGGAAGGAAGAAGCGATGGTCTAAGAATCGCCATATCCTCACTTAATGGATTGATTAAATTAGCCGTTTCACCCGCATAATATTTCAGCGTTAAATCTGAAGAAGGGATCATACTGTTTGTCACGGTTTCATAAAAACCATATCCACACATCATTTCTTTTATTTGATTAATAAGTTGATTTTTATTATTTATTTTTCCGGACAATGAGATAAATGATGAGTCATTTTCAGGTATTTTATCAAAACCAACAAACCGGGAAATTTCTTCAATTAAATCAATTTCACGATATAAATCAGGGCGATAGGTTGGAATTATTACGTTAAAATTAAGAGGTTTATTATTTCCTTCAATAACTTTGCATCCCAGCCTGGTTAATATTCTCTCAACTTCTTTACCTTGTACATGGACTCCAAGCACCCGATCGATTCTTTTCAATCTCAATTCGATGTTGTTTTCATCTATTTTTGCGACATACTCGTCAACGATGCCTTTTAATACCTCTGCATGAGCAATCTCACTAATTAACTCTGTCGCTCGGTCTGAACCTACTAAAATTCCATTTGGATCAACCCCTCCTCTGAAACGTATACTTGCTTCTGTGGCAACTCCTAATTCAGTTGATCCGTTTCGTATATATTGAGGATCGAAATAGGCACATTCGAGCAATACATCTTTGGTTTTATCGTTAACCTCGCTGTTTATGCCACCCATGATCCCACCAAGTGCAACAGGTTTATTACCATCACAAATCAAAACAGTATCAGATTTCAATTTATGGGTCTTATCATCAAGGGTTCTAAAGCTTTCACCGTCTTTCGAGAATCGGACAATAATTTCATTCTTTTCGATTAAACCGTAATCAAAAGCATGCAGTGGAAAACCATATTCAATCAGAACGTAATTTGTAATATCCACAATGTTATTTAATGTGCGCAAACCCACCTTCGCCAATCTATCATACATCCAGAGAGGAGATGGTCCGATTGATACATTCCGAATCACTCTTGCTGAATATCTCGGACATCCTTCTGGATTTTCTATTTTAACTTTGACAAAATCGCTTGTCGGAATACCGATTTCATGAAGCTTTATTGAGGGGGCTTTTAACGGGTTTCCGGTTAGCGTTGCAATTTCTCTAGCGATTCCAAATATACTTAGGCAATCCGGACGATTTGGTGTAATATCCAAATCATAAATTGAATCGGTTACCGGGATCATTTTATCAATGGCTTCTCCTGCTTTACAGTCATCCCCAACAAAAACAGGAGAATCATCCTCAAATATCCCCAGGGACTTATATGTAGCCAATTTGTAAGAATCCCCGGATGGATCGGTTTGTAGGGCTACCTTATTAAATTTCGGTAAGCTTGATAAGCCTAAACTTATTAAAGGAGTCTCTTGACCAACCTTTGTTCTACATTGATTATCAGTCAGTTCTCCTACTATTTCACCAACAATAACTCCGGTTATTTCCCTGGAAACTGATTCAACACTTTCAACTTCCATCCCAAGCATGGTAAGCTGTTCACCCAGTTCATCAGGAGTAAAATCAAAATCGACAAATTCTTTTAGCCAGTGGTAAGTACACTTCATTTGAAATTTGATTAGAATTGGGTGAGAAACCTGATATCATTATCATAAAAATACCGAATATCCTTTATCCCATATTTTAACATTGCAATCCGTTCAACGCCCATACCCCAAGCAAACCCGGTATATTTCTCTGGATCATAACCAACAGCTTTGAATACTTCCGGATCCACCATACCGGAGCCACTAATTTCCAACCATCCCGAACCTTTGCATGTCTTGCAACCATGTCCTTTGCAAATTACACAGGTAAAATCATATTCAGCGCTTGGTTCGGTAAATGGAAAATAGCTGGGCCGAAACCTGATCTTGATTTCCGAGCCAAACATTTTTTTGGCAAATGCGGAGATAACTCCTTTTAAATCGGCGAATGTTATATTCGTGCCGACTACTAACCCTTCGCATTGATGAAAGAAAGGAGAATGACTGGCATCTGGAGTATCTTTTCGATAGCATCTGCCCGGAGCAATCATTCTAATTGGCGGATCTTGAGATTGCATCACTCTAATTTGTACGGGGGAAGTGTGTGTTCGAAGAAGCCAACCGTTTTCAAGATAGAATGTGTCCTGCATATCTCTAGCCGGATGGCCTTCAGGAATGTTTAACGCTTCAAAATTATAGTAATCAGATTCGATTTCCGGGCCTTCTTCGATTGAAAATCCCATTGAGGTAAAAATAGATTTTATCTCATCAAACGTTTGTGTTAAAGGATGCTTTTTACCGTAACACTTCCGAAAACCCGGTAATGAAATATCTAAGCCTTCTTTTTTCTTTTCACGAACGTTGAATTTTTCAGTTTCTTCTTGAAGGATTCGAGTAAAATCGTTTCGAAGAAGATTAAGTTCTTTACCAAATCGAGGTCGAATATCCTGTGATATGCTTCCTAGGAGAGAAAATTGCTTTTGTAGTAATCCCTTTTTACTAAGGAATTTAATACGGAGTTGTTCTAATTTCTTTGCATTATCACAATTTTTAATCTCTGAAAAGAATTCATTCCTCAGATCCCGTAGTTTATCAACATGATCATCAATAAGAGTTTCCGACATTGCATCCCTTTGTTCACTTAACCAGCGCTACAATTTCGGAAAACGCAGCAGGGTCATTCACAGCTAATTCCGCCAGGATTTTTCGGTCTATTTCAATTTGTTTGATTTTTAAACCATTCATTAGCCTGGAATAGGATAGCCCGTTAAGCCTCGCTGCGGCATTGATCCGTGTAATCCAAAGCCTTCTGAAATTCCGCTTCCTTGCTTTTCGATCACGATATGCATACAGCAATCCTTTTTCAACTGCTAATTTTGCAGTTCTAAAAATATTCTTACGCCTTCCCCAATATCCCTTGGCCTTTTTTAGAATTCTTTTTCTTCTCCGACGGGATGCTACATTATTAGTTGATCTGGACATCCATTCTCCTTAAACAGCTATCATTCGTTTAACTCTAGGGTTATCTTGCTCGGCAACATAACCACCTTTGCGCAAATTTCTTTTTCTTTTAGTTGTTTTCTTGGTTAAAATATGACTTTTACACGACTTTTGGCGCTTCACTTTTCCTGAACCAGTTAAGTGGAATCTCTTACTTGCTCCACGGTTTGATTTCATTTTTGGCATTCTTTTACCTCATTTCTTTGCTAAAAAAAGAACCAAGTTCCGGCCTTCTTCGATTGGCCCTTTGTCGATTTTGGCCAAATCCGCAAGCTCTTCCTGAACTCGATTTAATATTGTGTACCCAAACTCCTTGTAAACCAACTCTCTTCCTCGAAACATTATTGTAATTTTCAAACGGTTACCTTCTTCTAAGAATTTTCGAGCATGTTTAATTTTGTGCATTAAATCATGTTCTTCAGTCTTTGGTCGTAATCTAATTTCCTTTTTATGAATGACATGTTGCTTCTTCTTTTGATCTTTTTCTTTCTTAGCAAGCTCATATCTGTACTTACCAAAATCCATTACTCTGCAAACCGGGGGATCAGCATTAGCTGCTACTTCTACCAGGTCAAGACCTGTATCATCAGCTAATCGTAATCCTTGTTCTATTCCTACAACACCTAATTGTTTCCCCGTCGGGTCAATAAGTCGAATTTTTGGAACTTTTATTTGTTCGTTTATTCTTAGTTCACCTTCTTTGATATGAGTACTCCTTTTTTAGTGAATAATTGATTTTTCACCAATTTCTTTACCAATCATAGAAACAAATTTATCCACTTCAAACTGCCCGAGATCACCTTCCTGTCTCCTTCTGACCGATAGGAATTTACCTTCTGATTCTTTATCACCAACGATAATCATATAGGGTATTTTTTGAGTTTCAGCCTCTCTTATTTTATAACCAATTTTCTCATTCCGATCATCCAAAAATATCCGATCTGCAATTTTCGAAATTTCATTTCTGCATTCTTGTGCAAATTCAAAATGGCGATCTGCAATCGGTAATATTACAACTTGTATTGAAGCCAGCCAAATTGGAAACGCTCCTCCATAATGCTCGATTAAAATTCCGAAAAACCTTTCCAAGGAACCCAACAATGCCCGATGAATCATTATTGGTCTATGAGATTGTCCATCATAACCGACATATTTTAATTCAAAACGCTCCGGATTATTAAAATCTATTTGAATAGTAGTACATTGCCAGTATCTTTTTAAAATATCGCGAATTTTGATATCAATCTTTGGTCCATAAAAAACACCCTCACCAGGATCAACTTTGTAATCAATCTCTCTTATTTTTAGCGCTTCCTCAAGGGCATTAGTTGCGTTATCCCAGTTTTCAATAGAACCAACATATTTTTCCGGTCTTGTACTCAAAAAGACTTCGAATTAAAAGAACATAGTGAAATCAAGAATGTTTAGTATTTCTTCTTGAATTTTGTCAGGTTCGCAGAAAACATGGGCATCATCTTGGGTAAACCCCCGGACCCTTAATGTTCCATGTAGAACGCCGGATCTTTCATATCGATAAACCGTTCCAAGCTCTGCATAACGAATCGGCAAGTCTCTATAACTACGAATTTTGGTTTTATAGACCTCGATATGAAAGGGACAATTCATGGGTTTAATTTGATATTCAACGTCCTCAACAATCATAGGAGCAAACATGTTTTCGCTGTAATAATCAACGTGACCGCTTTTACGCCATAAATCTAATTTGGCTATATGGGGCGTGTAGAGCAACTCATACCCTGATTTAAAATGTTCATCCTTCCAAAAGTGCTCAATTTCATTCCGGATTCTTGCCCCTTTTGGTTGCCAAATAATTAATCCAGGACCTATTTCTTCGCTAATTGAGAATAATTCCAATTTCTTTCCCAACTTTCGATGATCCCGTTTTTTAGCTTCTTCCAGTAGTTTTATGTGCTCTTCCAGTTGATCCTTTTTGGGATAGGAGGTTCCATAAATTCGCTGGAGCATTTTATTGTTTTCATCACCATGCCAATATGCACCTGCAATATTAAGAAGCTTAAAATATTTAATATAACCCGTATTCGGCAAATGAGGGCCACGGCAAAGATCAACAAAGCTGCCTTGCCTGTAAATTGAAATGGTCTCATCCGAGTTCATTTCATTCAAAAGTTCAATTTTATAAGTTTCATGTGTATCTGAAAAAAGCTTGATCGCTTCTTCTTTTGGAATCACTTCTCGTTTAATCGTAAGTTTTTGTTTTCCTAACTCACTCATTTTTTCTTCTAACAAAGGAAGGTCATCGCTGCTTAATGATTTGTCTAGATCTATATCATAATAGAATCCATCGGAAATTGGAGGCCCAATTGCTAGTTGTATATCCGGGTATAATTCTTTTAATGCTTGAGCCATCAAATGGGCGGTGCTGTGCCAATAAACTTCTTTACCTTGTTCATGAGAAAAATTGATGATTTCCAATTTTCCATCAACAATGAGTGGGCTGTGAATATCTATCAACCGGTCATTGAATTTAGCAACTAATGCGTCCTTCATTAAAGCCGGATCATGCTCTTTTAACACTTCATAAGGAGTTGAACCATTTTCAACTTCAACAGTGTTTTTATTAGGTAAAATAATTTGAAGACTCATCGTTTCAGAACAAAATTCTCTTTGCTTTTTCCTGAATAAATTTGAGATAAATAGTAATTAATTTTTAAAAGAATTTCAAGCAAAATAAGTAATTAACCTGTTGATAAATATACTCATACAATCTAATGCATTAAACAAAAAGCCACCCGGTTAGGGTAGCTTTTAAGTGGGCGATACTGGACTTGAACCAGTGACCTCTTGCATGTCAAGCAAGCACTCTAACCACCTGAGCTAATCGCCCTTGCAACAGTACCGAGGGCCGGAATCGAACCGGCACGTCCAAAAGGACACAGGATTTTAAGTCCTGAGCGTCTACCTATTCCGCCACCTCGGCAAAATATTAAACATTAGAGGCGGCGAGCGGATTCGAACCGCTGAATAACGGTTTTGCAGACCGTCGCCTTACCACTTGGCTACTCCGCCAATTTAATCTAAAAAATGAAGGAGCATTATTTACTCATTAAATGCCCCGCTATTCTGTAGAGCGGGAGACGGGAATTGAACCCGCGACCTTCTCGTTGGCAACGAGAAGCTCTACCGCTGAGCTACTCCCGCAATAGTGCTAAAATTGCGTCAGAAATATAAAACATATTTCATCTTTTTGCAAGAAAATTTCCATGTCTTTGCAATGCCAAATAAAGAATTATTTTGAGTTTGAATTCTCGTCCCTGTTTTGTAACCGATCCAATATTTTTCTCCTTTTTTGGCGAATTTCGGTTCTTACTGAACGCATCATTTTGATTGAAATTACTAATATTACAACAAAAATCATTATTAGTATAAGTTTTAGATCGATATAGAAAATCTCCTGAAAAGTACTTCTTTGTGATTACTGTACATTTCGTTAAAATGAAATTTTAAAAGGCAGGGCAATTCACATAAATCAAATACAACTAGTGGAGCTAGCCGGACTCGAACCGGCGACCTCTTGACTGCCAGTCAAGCGTTCTCCCAACTGAACTATAGCCCCAAGGCCACGAGTGAATATATTAAAATAAAATTAATTATCAATCTTATTCTTGAGAATCGTTAGACAGGTAGGTCTTTCTTAATTTATCTGCTACGCTCTTTAAAACAGCTTCTCTATCGTAAAAACCTCTATCGATCCGGTTAAAAATAATCGCTAGTTTTTTAACATCTTTTTCATCGATTTGAGATGCTTGTTTATTCTCCGAAGCCAATAGATCGGCAAGTTCTTCGGACTTTGCCATTTTACCTGCAATGTCTGAAATAACCCGGTCTTGATCATAGTATTTTGATGTTATTTTCCCATTGACATCTTCAATTCGCTCCTGACGAATGTCGGAAATCGAATTTAGTTTGGTTTTGGCAATTTGCAAAAGTTCTTCCTGATCGTGTAATTTAAGCGCCCGGAGAGAAATATCCAGTTTGTCACTCTTTGGTTTGGTATTGGCGCTATCCTTCGCTTTTGCTTTATCGTTACCATCTAGCGGTTGATTGTTAGGAATCAAGCTATTTGGTATTCCGTTAATCTTCATTTTGGCCAATCCTTTTTAATTAGAATCAAAATCGATCTTGTAACAATTTGTTTTAATTTAATCATTGTGCAATCAAAATACAAGCTATTATTCCTAATTCCGATTTGTATAAACCGAGATTAAGCATTCTTGAAAAAAGTCAATTGTTCCAAGCTCATGAGTTAGTTCTGTTTTACGTTTTTCCAATAAATTTCTATTTTCACTTTCAATAATCAGAACTTCCTCTATCACCTTAGAAATCGACTCAACCAATGTTAATATTCTTATCCTTTCCTCCTCGGACAAGTGTTCCTCTAACTCCGACCAATTTTCATAATAGTACCTAATATCGTTACCCCATTTCTTTAATCGCTGAAGTAAACTTTCCTTATCATCTCTACTTGAAAATAATTTGGTGTAGTTTTGTTTTTTAATGCAATCATTCTGTTTTTTTGACATTTTAAACAATGAACTTATTGAACTCTTATGTGAATTAAGGGCATTTATTAACATCATTCCATTATGGTTATTCATTATTTCATTTCCTTGGTTCTCAGCCCGTTTTCAGCTATTCTTAAATATCGTTACAAATTCACTTAAAGAGTCTTATCCATTTACATCCAAAGGGGAAAATTCTTCAATTTGTTTTTGCGTGATATACTTTTTGTGACTCTTCCTGGTCTTTTTCAAAACTGACATATTTATTTTTAGCTGTTCCATTTCGTTTCGAAGTAATTTTTCATTTTCCTTATTCATACTTAGAACTTTCGTCAAAATGGCTTTCGCTTCATGCTTATAGTTTTCAGCCAAATTGTCTTTTGAACCTTCTTTTGAATGGCTCCCTTTTGAAGAGCTAAGATGTTTCCAGCTATTTTTTAAGTGCAATTGGGAGTTTTCCAATTTCCCCATAATTGAGGTTAAATTATCCCAGTCTTCTTCACTTAAAGTATTAGTCTGATGTTCAATTAATGTTTCCAGGCGTTTTAAAGCGCTAATGTATTGTTGCCAAATAATGTCAGTTGAGTTTCTTTTCTTCATCTTATCCTACTATCGACATATTCTGATAATTTAGTTGGCTTGATTTTAATTCTTTTGATACTTCAGGATTATTCTGCAACATTTCATTCCATGTAGAATTCAGATCATTGCTGATTTGTATGACAACATCCATCGCTTCTATATCATTATTAAGATTGATCATGTTGAGTTCACGGTACATGTATAAATAAAGTGACTGCAGATTATTTGCAATCTCACCTGCCTCAAAATTTAAAGAGCTATTCAATTCAATAAGAATTTCTTGGCTTAATAATATTGCATTACATTTGTCTTCAAATTTACTCAATATGATAAATTCCTTGGAATTGGTAAGCTCTTTTTCAAGCCTGGCAAATAACATTGAAACTAATTTCCCGGGATTTGCAGTAGACAGTTGAACTTTTTTGTAGTGAGATATCTGGCTCTGGTATTCCATGTTCAGTAATATTTCCTCGTTAGAATGATTTTCTTTTAACCACTTACAATAACGGAAGTTGGGAAGTTAAAAAATTAGAAAGGCTGTTTAATTGTGCTATCACTATTTCCAGGTTTTGGAAACGTAATTCCAAAGTGGATATTTTTTGATTGACCCTTTTTTCCATGGCATCAATCTGTTTTTGTATACTCTCAACTGTATCTTTTAAAGAATCTTGTTTTGTAGAAACAAAACCCGTGAATGAATCAGTAATATTTTCTATGTGATTAAACAATTGTTCTGCGACACCCAATGTTAAAGTAATATTACCTTGAGAAGCGCCTTGTGTTGTTAATTGGCTCGGCGTAATAGAAATTTTCAGCACAAGACTGTCTATATTTGATTCATCAGTATCCCCGGTTAAAAATTGTCCCGAACCGGTAGCTGATTCTCCATTTATGGTTCCTGCTACATCCTGGCCAAGATATTCTCCATCTACCATTCCCAAATTATTTACACTCTGGCTAATTGTAAATCCGTTATCAACTCCGTAATCGTTATGAGTCAGCTTTAGGTTTCCGCTACTATCACTAGCAGTCATAAAAATAGAAAACCGCCCTGTCTGTGTTAAACTCATGGTACTAAAATTTAAACTGCCTGCACCCTCGTTATTTGCGGTTAATGTGATGTCCAGGTTACTGGTACCTGTTTCCGTATTTGTTATGACAATAGCACCGTTATTATCTATCGATGCGGTTACAGTGTCCTGATAAATGTCCTGAATTTCGTTCAAAAGTTTTTGCACCGTATCCCCTGTACCGATTGTATATGTGCCAGATACAGCTTGACCTAAATGTGTCGTTCCTGAAATGCTGATGGTATCTCCAACGGTAACGCTATGATCGGTATCCGTCCAAACAGTAAGTGAAGTAGCGGCAGCAGCGCTTTCTAATATCGTTCCCGTAGAAGTCTTTATTTGCTTATATTCTTTGGCCAATTCGGTATTGATTTGACTGACAATTTCATCGATATCAGCACCACTTGCAATGGATACGGAAGCAATCTGGCTTGTCGCTTTATCGGTAATCGTAAGGACCTCAGCACCGGATATACCTGAAGTCAAATCTGTAGTTCCGGCTAATGTGCCCTGTAATGATGCTTGCGTAATATTTACTGCATAGGTCCCATCATTGGTGTTTTTTGTATGTGAAACAAATGTAACATCTCCGTCTGTCGTTGAACCGAATGCGGAAAATATTTTCATGACGCCATCAAAATCATCCTTGAGTTCTTCAAGAAATTTATTTGAATCCAAAGATAATTTCCCATTTCGATCCGTATCTATTCCGACTTGGGAAAAGGATCTCAAGTTAGATGGCAAAGCAGTATTACGATCACTTATGATTGCTCTTATGCCATTTTGTACGGAAGTTAATCCGATATCACCAAACAGCACGCCAGCCTCATCAGTTTCTTCATCGTAGGAAAATTGCTCACTGACAAATTCGACTAATTTATTGTACTCAGTTACAAACTTTTCTACATTGGCAACTATTGCATCATAGTCTCTTGTAACTGCAATGTTGATCGTCTTTGTTGAATCGGCTTCTTTTAAATCAAGCGTGGTGCCACTCAGAATATCGGAAATGCTGTTTGTATTCCGAGTTACTTTTATCCCATCAATTATGAGGGATGCATTGCTACCAGCTCCAAGTTCACCCGATTCTCCCACACCTCCCGTAACAGTAGTGGAAAATGTGCCAAAATCCAGTGATCCCGCACCCTCATTGTTTTCCGTTAAGGTTAAAGCGAAATTACTAGTACCTGAAGTATTGTTAGTAACAACAATTTTACCATTAACATCTATTGATGCTGTAATCTCACCATTATAGGCGTCTTCAATTGCAGTTAATAGGTCTTGAACTGATTGGGTGCTTTCATTTGTAATCGTAAATGTTGATGAAACCGAATCTCCCGAATGATCTGTTCCGGAAATTGTAATTGTATCTCCATTTACGACATTTGCCCCGGTTATATCATCAAAAGTCGTAGAAGCTATTATATTATTACTTGAAGAAATCTCCGTATTAGCCACACTGCCAGTAAGCTGTTGAGCAGTGGTGCTGTCTCCTTTTAGTACACCAATAGTTTGCAATACATTATTAGCGTCTATAAATGTGGTGGTTCCGTCTATTTTTAACTTATAGACAGTCGATCCATTTTCAGTTGTAGTTTCAATCGAAGCAGTAACCCCGGTTGGAGCCGCAGCATTTATGCTGTCCCGAATATCACTTAAGGAATCTGTTGATAAATCTATAGCAACAGTTTGGTCATTGATGGTAACCGTTCCCGATGGCGGTGAGGAAAGATTATAAATTCCGCCGATCGCTGAAGAATTATCACTGAATGTGGCAGATTCGGCGCCATTGGATATTAAGTGTTTAATCGAAACGGATGACGAAACATGGAAACCTAAACTTTGTAAAACATTCGCCGTGCTTGCATCCCGTAAGTCAAGAGAATCTGGGCCATCATTATCGCCGTTGATAATTAAGCGGAAATCAGTGGAATCTACCTGAATAATCGAAGCAGAAGCATTTGCATTTGCATTGTTGATTTTATCAACTATATCAATAAGGTCATCAGTTGAGCTGATCGAAATTGCTTTTTGATTGACCAAAAAATCACCTGAAAGATTCAAGGCTGTGGTTTTACTTGTAAAAGCAGATGAGCCATATTTCTGGGCACTCGATAAAGCCTTAATAATAACAGAATGGCTCCCCACAGAAGCGCTGGAAGTAGCGGTTAAGGCTAAAGATTCTTTGGTTGCAGTGTCGTCTGTTTCTGTTTTATAGAGATTAAAGTCGCGTTTTTTGTGTAAATAATCGATTACTGATTTTAGCGATTGCAGACTGGAATTTACTTGTTTCC
>CAYXGW010000102.1:0-22276 GCA_964464595.1 uncultured Deferribacteres bacterium | reverse complement strand
AAACTATTTTAATACCTCATTTTCACTTGACATTTTATTTTTTTTTCTTTACACTTTCCAATCTTATTATTTCGATAGAAATTAATAAGTCTGGTTGTTAATTTTGAACCTATTCTACACTCAGAGCACAATTAGGCAATATCGTCTTTATCCTCTAACCTTATTTATATTCAGTACAAAAATGAAATCTATTAATTCCATTAATCAAAAGTATAGGAGAGTTAATCAATGAAAATCATCAAGTTATTTACATTTTCGATATTTGTTTCCTTATTGGCCGTAACGTTAGGTTGTGGCGGTGGTGGCGATTCCGCTTCCGGAGAAAAAGCTGCAGGTGAAACAAAAACCGCATCTATGGGTCCCGCCGGAACTGCAACCGTTTCCGGAACCATTAATTTTACCGGTGAAGCACCCAAGATGAGACCCATTAAACAAGATGCGGAATGTGCAACTTTTCACGATGAAAGAGTCTATGCCCAGAACGTCGTCGTTAATGACAATAACACCCTCAAATATGTATTTGTTTATGTTAAAGAAGGTATCAGCGGTTCATATGATCCGCCATCAGAACCAGCGGTTATCGATCAAAAAGGCTGCCGTTATAGCCCGCATGTTTTTGGTGTCCAAACCGGTCAAAACCTAAAAATACTCAACAGCGACCCACTCTTGCATAATATTCATGCATTACCAAAAATAAATAGATCGTTTAATTTTGGCATGCCCAAGCAAGGTGACGTCAGAGAACGCAGTTTCAAGAAAGCAGAAGTGATGGTAAAAATTAAATGTGACGTTCATCCCTGGATGAGCGCTTATTGCGGTGTTGTAGACCATCCCTATTTTAGTGTATCCGGCGATGACGGCACATTTACCCTGAAAAATCTACCCGCTGGTGAATATGTAATCGAAGCCTGGCAAGAAGAATATGGAACATCAACCCAAACAGTAACTATCGGTGATGGTGAAAGCAAAACCGTCGATTTTACTTTTGGTAAGGAATCTGCAGATTAAATTTGACAGGAGAAATTGATACTGGTTCCTGATTGCTGGACTCTGAATAAAATATTCTTTTGTGCCATCCGATAAACAGGTTCCGGAATCTATTGATTTATCCAATAAAGCTACTATTGCCATACAAAACATTTATTCTGAATTAACTGACCCATTAAAAGTGGAGGAAGCAGAACGATGGCTAAAGACGCCAAAGATCAATCCGAACAAATCGAACAAAATGGTGACGTTCGTGTAGAAAAACACGAAGAAACTCATGTTGGACATCATGAGGAAAGTTTCTGGCGCAAATACGTATTTTCCACCGATCACAAAACAATTGGAATTCAATACGGTATTACGGCTCTCATCTTTTTATTGTTCGGATTCAGCTTGATGATGCTGATGCGATGGCAGTTGGCATTTCCAGGTGAGGCTTTACCCCTGATCGGCACTTTACTCGGCGAAGATAACATGCCCGGTGGCGTGATGGATCCCCAATTTTATAACCAGCTTGGCGCAATGCACGGAACCATTATGGTTTTCATGGGCATCGTTCCATTAGCTGTGGGTGCGTTTGGCAACTTAATTGTACCATTGCAAATTGGCGCTCCCGACATGGCGTTTCCAAAAATCAATATGGTCAGTTACCAGGCTTTCCTTCTTGGCGGCATTGTGATGCTGATTAGTTTTTTTATCCCTGGCGGCGCTGCAAAATCCGGCTGGACATCTTATCCACCCTTAGCGGATATCGAAACCACCGGACAAACCTTCTGGCTGTTTGGTATGGTGTTATTGATCACATCCTCCCTGTTGGGCGCAATCAATTTTATTACTACCATCATTCAATTACGCGCAAAAGGCCTTACGTTTATGCGCTTTCCATTTTTCGTCTGGACCCAGTTTGTCACCGCTTTCCTACTCCTTTTGGCATTCCCTCCGCTGGAAGCAGCCAGTGTGATGCAACTGATGGATCGTTTGGCAGGTACTAGTTTTTTCCTCCCCAGCGGTCTGGTTATAAGTGGTGAAATCATGAATATATCCGGGGGAGGCAGCCCACTATTATGGCAGCATCTGTTTTGGTTTCTGGCTCATCCCGAAGTCTATGTATTAATCCTGCCGGCAATGGGTATTGTAGCAGAAGTAATTACGAACAACACCCGCAAACCCTTGTGGGGCTACAAATCCATAGTTTACTCTCTTGTTTTCCTTGGATTTATGTCATTTGTCGTATGGGCACATCATATGTTTCTGACTGGTATGGGAACTGTGATGAGTACGTTTTTTCAGATCACCACTATGATTATTTCCATCCCGTCGGTTGTCATACTTTCTTGCTTATTCATAACGCTTTGGGGAGGATCGATTCGTTTTACTGTGCCCATGCTGTTTGCACTTGGTTTTTTGCCTATGTTCGGAATCGGCGGATTAACCGGCTTACCCCTGGGACTTGCACCGTCGGATATTCACTTACATGATACCTATTATATCATTGGGCACTTCCATTATATTGTCGCTCCAGGAACGATCTTAGCGTTATTTGCCGGCATCTATTATTGGTATCCGAAAATTACCGGTCGGAAAATGAACGATATGCTTGGCAAAATTCATTTCTGGGGTACGATTACCTTTATGAATGGTGTATTTATGCCCATGTTCATCCAGGGAATGGCAGGCGTTTCAAGACGGCTTTATGATGGCGGACAGTTATATGATATTGCTCAACCAGTGATCGAATGGAATGTCTTTATGTCTGTATCAGCCTGGTTGTTAGGACTCGCACAAATTCCATTTATTATCAATTTCTTTATAAGCAAGCGTAAAGGAAAAAAAGTTTCGGATAATCCCTGGGAGGCAACCACGCTCGAGTGGTCGGCAACACCTACTCCGCCCATAGCTCATGGAAATTTTGTCACAGTTCCGACGGTTTACCGTGGACCGTATGAATACAGCGTACCCGGCAGTTCAAAAGATTTCACACCACAAAATCAACCTGAGGAGGGATAAGAACTTATGGAAATTCCTTACACAGTTGCAGCACGGCCGGATACTGGCGTTAATAACGCCAAGCTGGGCGTTTGGCTCTTTCTTGCATCCGAAGTAATGCTTTTTGGCGGTCTGTTCTCCGCATATGTTTTCTTGCGTGTTGGCGCACCGGAATGGCCAGGTATGATCGGTGATCATCAATTTGCCCGCTCTTCTGATATTCTAAATATTCCAATTGGTTTTTTCAACACGCTTGTTTTAATCGCATCAAGCGTTACTATGGTTATGTCCTGGGCTTCTTTAAAGATGAATAACTTCGGCAAATACAAACTTTACATGAGCCTGACAATTTTGTGTGCCGTGATCTTCCTCGTTGTTAAATCATTTGAATATGGCGATAAATTCTCGCATGAATTTTACCCGGCTGAAAGCTCTTTCCTTGCCATCTATTTTACTTTAACCGGACTTCATGGCTTGCATGTTATCGGCGGTATTATAGTAAATTCCTATTTATTGGGACCGGGCAGCAAGATGTGGAAAACGGATGGTGAACGATTTACCAATCGTATCGAAATAGCCGGTTTGTATTGGCACTTTGTAGATTTGGTTTGGATATTTCTATTTCCCACAATCTATTTACTATAGAGGATGATATATGAGCGATGCAACTTCTGTTGAAGATATTAAAAAACATGTAAAAGTTTATATCACCGTTTTTGCTGCTTTAGCGGTACTGACTGTCGTTACTGTGGCTGTCGCTTATCTAAAGCTTACTATCGTACCGGCCTTGATTGTAGCATTGTTTATTGCGACCATTAAAGGTTCATTGGTTGCCTGCTATTTTATGCACTTAATCTCAGAGAAAAAAATAATCTATGCTGTGTTAATTACTACAGTTGCTTTTTTAATTGCACTTTTCGTCCTAACGCTTGGTTCCTATCACGATCAGTATGGAGGTGAAATTGTCCCTTAAAGCTATCCATCTTTTTTTTATTATAGTTTCCTGTGTTATTTCATTTGTATTTGGCTATTGGGCTTCAAATGAACATTTTAATGACAGCAACACCACTTATTTATTTTTGGGTGTGTTTTCAATACTGCTAGGAATTGCTCTAATTATTTATGCCGTCTTATTTTGGCGAAAAGTGAAGCACTTTAGCACTTAGTTATTAATGGAGTTATTTGACAACTTTACGATAATTAGTCTATATGCTAAATAGAATAATACATTTTTTATATTTGGTTTTAATTGTTACGGTTATTCAATTACTTCCGAACGTCGTTGCCGCTTGTCCTCGCTGTTTTGGTGCTGGTGTTGATTCTCCCATTACACAGGGTATAAGTATGGCAATGTTCACTCTGGTTTTGTTTACCGGAAGTGTGATGGCTGGTATCATTTTATTCTTTTTGAAATTGCGAAAACGCATAAGACTGTATGAATCAGGACAACTTGCGGTCTCTGAGCAAGGGCTTCTGGTTAACTATGAGAACCCTGGGCCAAAACTTGATCCTCATGAATTAGATTCCATAGTAGACAAATTGTTGGATAAGATTAATTTAACCGGTTACAGCAGTTTAACACTGCAAGAAAAAGCGACGTTGGAAAATGCAAGTAAAATTAAGTCAGGTTTTTATGATGGAAAAGGAGTTTAATTACTATGTTTGATATCAGTCAATACTTGGGATTTCCGGAAAATGCCTCAGCGCATGGCGCTGAATTGGATTATTGGACAGGTATTATTCATTTGATAATGCTTTTTCTTCTATTAATTTGGGTGCCCTTTTTTACCTATGTACTCATTCGGTTCCGGGCATCTAAAAATCCGAAAGCAAACTATCACGGCACCAAAAGCCATATCTCTTCCTACCTGGAATATGCGATTATCGTCGTAGAAGTAGTACTGCTAGCCGCATTCGCGATCCCGATTTGGGCGGAGCTGAGAGAAGAACATCCCGTACCAGAGGATGTTTTTGTGGTGCATGTAGTAGGCGAGCAGTTCGCCTGGAATATTCATTACCCGGGCCCCGACGGTGTTTTTGGCAGAAAAGATATTAACCTGATGGACGCGGCAACCAACCCACTTGGCATCGATGAAAGCGACCCCAATGCAAAAGATGACATCGTCTCACTCAACGAGTTACGTATTCCGTTAAACAAACCTGTGACTATACATTTAAGCTCCAAAGATGTGATCCATTGTTTTTCTTTACCAATAATGAGAGTAAAACAAGATGTAATTCCAGGGCTTAGTATTCCGGTTCGTTTTACACCTATTAAGACTGGAAAATCCGATCTCGGTTGCGCCCAGCTCTGCGGCCTCGGCCATTATAGAATGCACGGATGGTTAATAGTGGAAACCGAGGAAGAATTCCAAGAGTGGTTACAAGAGGCATTGCAAGAAAAAGAAGAATTTGCGATGAATTAGATCAATTGATGATTGGGTTTTTTTAGCTCTCCAGGCTAACCTGCTAAAACCTTTGAATTATTCCTCACTTCTTGTTAGTATCTTTCTAATCGAAGAATAATTCAAAGGTTTTTTATTTTCTTTTCTCCACGAATAATTCTTAGAGAGTTGTAAAACAAAGAGTTAATTCCTGCATTAAATCAAGCGTTTGAAATCAGAGACTGTATAAAAAAATCAAAATTATTTCCAATTAATTATTAAAAGCGAATTATTGTCATTCAGGAAGAATCTATTTGAATATCTATAAAATGCTGTTTTTTGACGAGATTCTACTAGAATGACAGCTGTTTGATCCTCATGAATTCCAATCTCCACCAAAACATTTCGTATAATAAATGGCTGCATCGATTCGCAATTGTAACAGGCGTAGTCGCAGTAATTCTCATAGTAGCAGGATCAACAGTTACCAGCACCGGTTCCGGCGATGCTGTTCCGGATTGGCCGTTATCTTACGGATCCCTAAATCCGCCGATGCTGGGTGGAATTCTTTATGAGCACAGCCATAGGCTCATAGCGGGATTGACAGGAATATGTATTGCAATACTGGCAATTTGGCTGTGGAAAAAAGATCAAAGAATTTGGTTGAAAAGATTAGGATTTATAGCGCTTTTGGCAGTAGTCATCCAAGCCATTCTGGGTGGTTTGCGTGTATTAATCGTTTCAACCGATGCTGTGCAAGAAACTGCCATTCAATTAACAGGTTCATCCCAACTTGATCAAACTAGAATTGCCATTGCCATAACCCATGCTTTTTTAGCTCAATCCATTCTTTGCCTGGTATTTGCAATTGGTGTATTTACATCCAAATCCTGGCTATTTGCAAAACCTGCTTCGACCCATGAGAAGTCCGGTAAAAAATTAACGGATCTTGGTATCGGATTGGTATGTTTGATCTTTCTGCAACTCATTCTTGGCGCAGTAGTCCGCCATACAGAGGCTGGTCTAATTATACCGGATTTTCCGCTATCCTTTGGCCGGGTTATTCCACCATTTGGTGATTTACCCAACAATCTCAATGCGCCATTTCCGATTACTGATACCGAATTATTAACAAAGGTAATCGTTCATTTTTCCCACAGGGTAATTGCGTTTGTTATTCTTGGATTGGTTATAACCCTGTTTGCAAAGTTCCGGGCCTCCGAACACACCGGCAAACTGGTGCAATATCTAATGGTTTTGACAATCATCCAAATCATTTTAGGGGCATCCAATATTTGGACTGCAAAATCAGTGTACGTCACTGTTCCACATGTGGTTATTGGTGCATTGATTCTCGCAAATAGTATTGTTTTGACATTGTGGGCCATGAAAAAGAGAAACCAATCATTTGCAATATAAAATGGATTATAGAAAAATATGAAACCTGTTCCAAAATTAATATTTAGCGTGTTTTTATTGATTTTAATATCATCCGGAATTTGGCTGTGGATTTGGTTAAAATCGAATCAATCGGGAAACAGTAAATCGCTTCCAGTCTATGCAACACTATCGGATTTCTCCCTGGTTGATCAAAATAATGATCCGATAAGCCTAAAAAAATTTAGTGAGAAAATATGGATTGCTGATTTCATTTTCACCAGATGTGCCGGTCCATGCCCGATTTTATCCGCACACATGCAAAGATTGCAAGGGTTGCTCTCTCATGTTCCGAAGGTTGTCCTGGTATCCTTTTCAGTAGATCCTGAGTACGATACACCGGAAGTACTTGCCAAGTACGCTTCTACTTTTAGCGCCGAGAAAGATAAGTGGTTTTTTCTAACCGGCGAAAGAGAAGTTATTTTTGATATCGCCAGATCCAGTTTGAAATTAAGTGTAGAAGGCGAAACAGAAACCGCCCCAATCATTCACAGTACCCGGTTTGTTCTTATCGATGAAACAGCGGCTCTAAGAGGTTATTATGATTCAAATGAAGATGGCTTTATGAAAAGGCTCATCTCGGATGTTCGAATTCTGTTGGGTGAGAAGCGGTTGAAGCTTGCTCAATAAATAATCAGAGAATCCAACAGATTAATTTGGGATTCATAGTATTGGTTATTTACTCAAAGGATTGATGATGATTTCAATAAATTCTCTACCCACACTTAACGCAATCCTAAACTTCATAAGTTTTATCCTGCTCCTGAGCGGGTACTATTTTATCAGGCAAAAAAAAATCACAGCTCACAAAAGCTGTATGATTTCGGCCTTGATTGTTTCTTCTGTATTTCTAATCTCTTATCTAATCTATCATTATAATGTCGGTTCTGTGCGCTTTATACAAGAAGGTTGGATCCGCCCGGTTTATTTTACCATTCTCATCAGCCATACAATTTTAGCAGCGACCGTACCGGTTCTTGCACCAATTACCTTATATCGGGCCTGGAAAGAAAATTTCACCAAACATGTCAAAATTGCCCGCTGGACCCTGCCAATCTGGATTTACGTCTCAATTACCGGGGTAATTATTTATTGGATGTTGTACCGATTGTGATTATAAACTATGTCATGATAAATTACTGCATCTCTACCTGTTTCAAAAAAACATTCCAAGATATTTTACTTGACTATTCCAGTTTTAATTCTACATTTTTAAAAAATCAAATTGAGGAAATATTATGAAGTTCATTTTTATTACCGTATTGGCAGGGCTAGTCGGGACAGCTGGGATGACCTGGGTTTTACATTTTATTACAAAAGCAGGCTGGGCCAATGCAGATATGGTACGTGCCTTAGGAAGCGCGATAACCGGATCTTATGAAAAATCAAAAACCCAGGGCTACATCATACATTTTCTGGTCGGTATTCCTATTGCCATATTGTATACAGTGTTTTTAAGCTTAGTGCCAATTTCCGGATGGATTGGAACCATACTCATTGGCGGAGTTATCGGGTTTGCGCACGGATTTGCATTTAGTTTTATTCTTCTTGCCTTGGCGGAATACCACCCTGTGGAGCAATTCCGGGAAACCGATTTCCAGGTTGCAATTGCCCATATTGCCGGGCATTTTTTCTATGGGCTATTGGTTGGTGCTGTAATAAGTATAAGCGGTTACAGGATTGAGTTTTAGGTTAGGTAGGTTTTAGGAATAAAAGAACCTGGTCTTTTGACGTAGTTCATATTTTTTGCCGATTTAATGTCTGAATTTAATCTACTTTAGTTTCATATTTAAGACACTTATTGTACTCCAAATACCACAATTTCTTGCAATTTTATGCCCAAACAAAATCGAGTTACTCCCTTTGGTGAAATAATCACCAGTTCAAGTCGGGGATTATTTATGGGCAACCGTGGTGTTCTTCATGACCAAAATGGTGACATTCAAAGAAATTGGAAACTAAAAGCCTGGATCACCTGTGAACTTGAATTTAAAGCAAGAAAACGGCAAATTCTAATGCCAGGCAGGTATACCGAGTTATTTTTCCTTGACGAAGCGACTGCTTTGGCTGCAGGTCACAGGCCTTGTAGCGAATGCCGCCGGGAAAAACATAAGATTTTCAAGACACTTTGGCTTCAATCAAATCGGGAGCAACTTACAAATAATAACCCTGCTATTGCTGAAATCGATACCGTTATACATAGTCAAAGGATTAATAGGAACCAGGAAAAGGTTAGATTTAGGGGTCAACTAAAAGACATTCCAAACGGGGTATTCGTTCAGTTTAAAGGAAAGCATAAAACTCATCTTGTATTTGAAGAAAATCTCTACGAATGGTCACCTTTTGGTTACATATCGAAAAAACCAGCAAAATCCAAAGATGAAATATTTGTCTTAACTCCGAGATCTATCGTGAAAACAATAGAAGCCGGTTATCCCTTAAAGATTCATCCGTCTGTTAATACGATTTAAAGATTTGATTTTGTTTGTTGAGCCCATTTAAATTCGAAACAACCGTGTAAACTTTAATATAATTTCACGATTTATTGCCGGCAGACCATCGAAGAATTTTTCGCCCTCTCTTCCCCTGCTTTCATTGAAAACGATAAATAGGTCGCTTCCCGGACTATGGATAAAGTTAAGACGCATATTTGTAGTAAATTCATTGGTTTGACTATTATATTGCACTAGCGAATTCAAAAACAAATCTGTTGAAAACGCTACATTCAATCTCATTCCCAAAAGATTGGTATTTAGATTTCCCTGGGGCAAATCAATTTCGTTACGATCATAGCGCAATGAAAATGAAAGATTCCTGTTGGGGGAAAAACCAAATCCACCGCCCCAATTTATCAAATTACCGGAATAGAATTCACGCCAAAGCAGGTTGCCAGAGGCAGTCAACTTGCGTTTGGCGCTACTGTTGAATGAAGCACTCAGTTGGTTATTATGGTAATCACCAATTGGAATTTGAATTTCTGATCTAAAATTGAATTCCTGGTCCAGTCTTTCAAAAAAATGGTTGTAGCCAATATTCACCCTGTCGCCATTTGATAGCTCGTTCATAAATACAATGCCATAATCCCAGTCTTGCAGGCGGCCGCCTTTGGTTGTCAAGTGATTAAAATTTTGTCGAATATCCGTACGCCGGAGCAACCGTCCATTAGGTTGTGGACTTACCCTGAACGCCAGGTTTGTACGACGAATATCTTTGCGCAAAACGAAACCCACACCCGGGTCAAAGTTTTTATCGATTAGGACATGGGAGGCAAACCAACCCCAGTGGCTTTTAGTAAAATCGAGTCCTAGTTTCCATGCACGTCCGTTGATTCCACTTCCACTCCAATGTGTTTGGGCGTAAAAGGACTGAAATTCGAGAACGTTACTCAGCCAGATATTTGCATCCAAACCATAGGCTCGATTCTGCTCTTCACCGATGTTTGCCCGGTTTGTAAACATGAAACCAATTCTTGATCGTTGAAAAATATCGCGGCTTAACCTCAAGACAGAAAAATGAGCCTTTGGAATACTACTTTCTTCATCCGTTAGAATATCGATCAGCCCGACAGTATACCTACCAACTTTTCCGGTAACACGTCCACCTGCCAACAGGGGTACTAATGCCGGATTTGAAGGATTGCCCTCGATTCCAATCCTACGACTAAAAAACAATAGAAGACCTGGCGGCCCGAAAAAACCCGGTTCTCCAAATTCGAATGTGTTAGCGCTCTCTAAAAAGAACTCTCGTTTCTCAGGAAAAAAAAGGGGAAATCGAGTTAAATTAATCTGCTCGACATCAGCTTCAACCTGGGCAAAATCTGTGTTGATGGTAGCATCCAGAGTGAGGTTTGAAGTTAGCCCGTACTTAATATCAAAACCGGCATCGAAACTTTCATCTCCAGAGGGATTTTCCAGTAAATTCTGTCGAGATAATTTTCCCAACATATATGGCTTTACCTGGAAATTGAACCGCTGCTTAAGGCCGGTTAATCCGGTTAAATTACCTGCTTTAGAAATCCGGAAAATTCCGCCATTCTCTCTCCACCAGGAAGTCCAGTTAACCACTTCGGTCTTTCGCTTAATAACCCGGCTAAAATTGATGCCCCAGGTTTGATCCGGTAATGATGCAAATCTGAGGTTCCAAAAGGGTATCTTAAATTCAGCTGACCAGCCTTTTTCATGGATTTTAGCTTCAACTTGCCAAACCCCATCCCAGTCCAGGTTAAGAAAAAAAGCTCCATCCTTCGTTTGACCATCCTCTTCAACTCCATTCGGATTGGTCGAAAACAAGTATGCATTGCGGCGGTCATGATAAGTATCGAGTACAATTACAAATTGATCATCATCTTCAAGACCGCTGTCTCTTTGTAATTTTTGAGCCACAATTTTACCAGGTTCAGAATCAAAACACATCACCCCGATGTATAAATTGTCTGCATCATAAAGTACTCTCACTTCAGTTTTCTCGGTGGCGGGTTGACCCTCCAAAGGTTGAATCTGACGAAAGTCTGAAGCTATAGATGCATTTTGCCAGACAGTCTCGTTCAAAAGTCCGTCTAATTGGATCTCAGTATTTATCCTGCGAGCCTGGATATTTAGGTTCAACTCATTTACATCCTGGGCATTTATTGAGCCAGGTAAGGCTATGTCACATAAAAATATCCATAGAAATATTTTGATGATAAAGAATTTACAAGAATTTCCATACGATTTGCTTACTACATTCATTTTTAAAAGCTCTTCACTCAACTATCTTTTAATTAGCAAGTTAAGATTCATATTTTTATCCTAATTTTCAAAACAATTTATTCCATAAGGAAAGAAAAAATTATCTTCTTTGACTTATTAAGATCAAATCAAATTCAGCAAATTCTTCTATAGCAAATAAAACACCAAAATGGTTATGGTGAAAGTGTCAATTTCGATTTTCTAGATAGGCATATTAAATACATAAGCCTCCCCAATTCTCTTTCTATATGATTGTTGTTTCCCTATTTTGACATGCTTAACATTTAGCCGATCTTCTTTGACGATAAGGTAAATAAATGACGATTTTCAAATGCTCGGAGGTAAAATGATTTACCTATATGCGCACCTCCTACCTGCAGGCTCCGATAGGATTAGCTATAAGCTTTCAGTCTAAATTAACGCAGGAATAAAATTTACTTTTTATTTATTTTTACTTGACATCTTCGAATCTAGTTGGTACTTTTCGATTTGAATATTAAACTTGAACAAATCTGGGGTCATATGGTAAGTTTGAGAATACAGTTTCTGAAACTAAAAAATTGGGTATAAGAATTTCCCGGCAGACCACAATTATAATCAATTGTGGCTACCAGACCGGTTTAGATCACTCACCTACACCGGAAGGAATAACGTAAAATACATGTAAAATCTGTTTTTATGAATTATGATAAATCAACCTAAAGGAGGTGCCAAAATGAATAATTTAACACAACAGGAAATAGACGATTTGTTCAGCCATAATATTGAAGAACTTAACAAGATGGCCGTTGCTGCCGGAAGTATGGTAAAAGGCCTAATCCAGGAGCTGGACCGGAAGAATCGGAATACATATATCAAGCTTCGTGATGCAGTGCAAGATGGTCATATTGTTTTCTATGATTTCGTGGCCGGTGACAAAGGCTTGGTGCAAAGGGTAGCAACAGCCCTGGGATTCAAAACACATACTGAATCAAAATTGGAGGTTAGGTCATGACGAACAAACCCTTACTTGCTGTGGGTCTGTTCGCTGTAATTCTTATGGTGTTGTTATCCTATTTTTTCGGCAATAACGATACTAAGATCCTACAGGCTCAACTTAAGATGCAGCAGCTACGATCACAGAGGGATTCAATAAAAGTTGTGGTTGCAATCAGAGATTCAATGCAAAGAGTTATTCAAGACATAATAAACGATCGCCAAGTGGAGGCAGATTCTCTAAAAGACAAAGTTGGTCAACTCGAGGAAGAAAGAAAAGAAGCACAATTGTCTGTACGAAATCTACGCAAAGATGAGGATTTGCAGAATAAGTTCATCAAAACATTCCCCGAAATCGCAGGTTCGGATTGGGGTGTTCAAGAGGTTCATAACGATGAAGTTGATTTGGATATAGAATACTTGCTCGTCCCATTATGGTTCAGTGAAACGTTCATAATCGATCACCAAAATTCGAAAAGCTACAAGGAACAAACCGGACTACTGCAAACTGTCGATTCACTCCGCCTTAATGTTATCGCCCTGCAAGACTCAGTACTTCGTCTGGAAGAAGAGAAATCCAGTGCATATAAGAAAGGCTACGATGACTCTTACGCTGAGTATACAAAATTGAATGAAAATTATATCAAAGAATTGAAGAAGCCCAATTTCGGGCTGCCGCATTGGACGGCCATTGCAGGAGGCATAGGAATCGGATATTTGATCGGCAAGGAGTAGGTTTGTGGCCTTATGAGAGAGAGGAAGCAATGAGAATAGAATCAATTCCAACATTTGTTTGTGCTGCACTATTGATTGCTATCTTGGGTGCAACCATATTTGGCGAATCTTTTCGACATGATATTTTATCTGGTACAGGTGATGTTAAGATGTTTGGGTTGCTTACGGTTACCGGCGTTGCACTTGTACTAATAGTCGCTTTACTCATGGGAGGTCTTCTTCTTTCTGTTAAATGGATGTGGAAATATCAACGGAAGCCACTTGAAGTTCGTAGTGTTAAAAGCGATCCCGAACTGCTAAACGACCTTAGAAAAGCTTATCCTGAAGTAGCTTTTTCGGACGACTTCGGTGTCGTAGACATTCCTGTTGGAGAGGATGGTATGACTTTGAAATATCTGAGAATCCCTATTTGGTTCGTCGAAACTTTCCTCTTGGATCGTCAATTGGCCAACAATATCCGTCGCCGATAACCCAGGTCGAATCGATATAAAGTGAAAGGCACAGCAATGAAAATCGCGTTGGTGCCTAACAGATCTTCGCTGGTCTTTTGAAGGCTACCCCAGATTGTTACCCAACATGTCAGTTTAACGGCTCCAGAGACAAAATTGTCAATTACATTTGAACTATAATGGGCATGTTTTTCCAAGTGCACAGAAGGTAATATAGTTTACTTATACGCGAATCTACTACCTGCAGGCGCCGACAGGATTAGTATAAACTTTCAGTCTAAATTGGCGCAGGAATAAAATTTATTTTTATTTAATTTTTACTTGACATCTGCGAATCTAACAAGTACTTTCTATTAATTAAAAACTTGAGCAAACTCTGGGGTTACATGGTAAATTTGAAGCATACAATTTTAGAAACTAAAAAGCTGGGTATGAGAATTACCCAAGCTTGAGTACTAATGCTATTTTTCAGTAGAGTTGTAAATAAAAGCAGAAGATCACTATGGCGGTGAAAGCCCTAGAACTTATTATTGTGGGAGGAAAAAGTTATGCCTCTATTACCTAGCTTTGACACACCTGCATCCCTACGTGATGTGACAGCAGGATCACCTTTCTACAGCAACTGGAGCAATTACATCAAAGGACTAATGAACGATGCTACACCTGGCGACAACGGTGGCGCATTTTACGACCCTACTGCCACAAACGTGAATGTGGCCGGTGAAAAAGCTCTGGTCTGGATGGGCTTTCCACGAGATGTGTTTCTGCCTGCTAACAGGGATGATAAACCAGCTGCTTTTGCTATAGGGGATTCAGATGTTACAGGGAGGTCCCCTCAAAACGAATACTTCGAATGGCGAGTAGACAAGAATGCCAAGGGTAAAATAACAAAAGTGACCTTTGTGACAGAGTTCCGCCAATACTTTCTCGAACTTTGGGCTGTAGACCGCACTGCTGTGGTCAATATCTATCGCAACTTGGTTAGCCCAGCTGTTCAAGAAGCGGATTTACACATCGGTGGCGCCTATGATATCTTCAACGACTGGAACACAACGAAAGGCATCGTCCACTACATTCAAAATATCAACACACTGCCCGCAGCCATCGGACTTTGCCAGGGGGCCGTCACTTCCCCCGCGCCTAATCAGAATAATTATGAAGCTCGCCCCGGGCTGGCAGGTGCGCCCACTTCTGTGGATCCCCGCGTATCTTATGATGTGCATATGCTCGTGCGGAAAGGCTTGTATGTCACACTCAGGAATCCGGTTGGATTCTACATTGCCGACTGGAACAACAGCGGCATTGCTAAACCCGACGGTCGTCCGGCTCCGGCCAGTTGGTGGAAAATTAAGCGAGGAAAGCCAGGAATGGTATTGCGATTGGAGTACGAGGTGCCTCCCGGGCGCGGATTTGTCGTTGGAGACCTGAAACTTGGTGGTCGCCGGATCGAGTATGGCGGCCAGCTCGCCGAGCAAATTACAGTAGTCATTCACGGTACAGCAGGAACCATTGGAAGGAGATAATCATGAATAATAAACAAACTGCCACTACAACAGATGGCAGCCAGCTGATCGAGGAAATTGACCTCACTGAAGCAACCTCCTTCACGATGGATCAGCTGCAGGACGTAATCAAGGGTCTTGCGACCCTCGAAAAGCCGATCATAAAAGACATCAAAATCCCGGTAATCACTTTGCCTCTAGCACAAGACGTTCCCGGCTCACCGCCTGAGAAGGTGTACGACCCCAAGGAGCAGGATGACATACAGGGGAATATCATTCCCGGATTCAACAAAGATCACCAGCACTTCCTTTTCTATAGTTTTGAGAAGTTCAGGGGAATAAAGCTCGTTAAGGGCTTTTTACGTTGGCTGGTACCCTATCTTTCCTCCATGGATGAAGTTATAGCATTCCGGCGTTTGTATCGTGCCCGAAGATTCAGATTGGGTAAAGAGCATATATTCTTATGTTCTACCTGGGTAAACATTGCATTTTCGCACTCCGGTATTGCTAAATTGGTGGGCAAAAATCAAGCGAATGCTTTCGGAGATCAAAGCTTCTGTCAGGGTCTGGCAGAGCGTTCAACTTATGTCGGTGACCCCACCAATTCAAAGGCAAGGGGACATGCTTCGAAGTGGGTCGTGGGCGGTATGAAGAACGAGGCGGACATCATTGTCATTGTGGCTTCAGATAGCCCTGCTATGCTGGAAGACATGGTGAAACTAATCAATGAAAAGGCAAAGTCAGCCAAAATGAAACTGATCTATGAGCAACGTGGAGATACATTGCCGGGAAGGCTCCGCGGGCATGAACATTTTGGATTTCGGGACGGCATTTCGCAACCCGCGGTACGTGGAAAGCTTTCTGCCGCCCCCGGAGACTACATCACTCCCCGCTACATCGAAAACACCGATGACAGGCGCTTGTACTTTGCCAAGCCGGGTCAACTCTTGGCATGGCCGGGACAGTTCTTGTTGGGCGAGGCGCGACAATCTACTGAACACCTATACAATTCTGTCGCTGAGGCCAGCAACTTTCCTAAGTGGGCCGTCAGAGGATCATACCTCGTAGTGCGCAGGCTGCATCAGGATGTATTGGCCTTTTGGACGTTTGCTACCAAAGCAGCGAATCGTATGGGTATTGATACGACTAAGCTGGCTTCTATGCTTGTTGGCCGATGGCCAAGCGGCGCTCCGCTCATGCGAGAGCCCGTGGCCGACAATCCGGCACTTGGGGCGGATGAGTTTGCCAACAACCATTTCCTCTTTGATGACGATACGCGCTCGTCCAATCTAAAGCCCATCCCGGGATATCCCGGAGATACTTTCCCTCCTGCCATAGCCGATTTTCTGGCTACCGTATGTCCTCACTTCGCGCACATCCGTAAAGTGAACCCCAGGGAAAGTGTTACGGATTTGGGTAAGCCGGAAGATAACCTGGCCCGAATGATCCTCAGGCGTGGCATTCCATATGGACCACCCGTAGTAGGTACGAAAAGGCTATCGAACAAAGCAATTCCCCGCGAACGAGGGCTCATGTTCCTCTGTTATGCCGGCAGTATTGAAGATCAATTTGAATTCTTACAGCGTAGATGGGCGAATTCACCGTCGCAGCCAAATTTTGGCGGTCACGACCCTATCATAGGTCAAAACGGGGAAGTTGCAGGACGGACAAGATTCATCGACTTCCCAAAAGCGGGTGGAGGCACGATTCGTCTTAAGTTCAAAAGGGAATGGGTGATTCCTACAGGCGGGGGCTACTTCTTCGCACCTACAATAAGCGCAGTACAAAATGTGCTCGGGGTTTAGTTTCTCAAAAAGAACAATGTGATTTATGCAACCAGCCTGGTGGTTTCTAAAGGTTACCCCGAGGTTCTTATCCAACAAGCCAGTTTGACAGCTCCTAAGCACAAAATTGTCAATTACATTTTAATCACCAGAACTAATTTGTGTTACGGTTTGGATATAACCACTACGATATTTCTACCAGCTTATTGCCAAAGTTCGACAACCACAGCACAATGATCTGAAATTTTATCCCAATCTTCTATATCTTGTTGTCGGTATGAGACATGACGGAATGAAGTAAGGTCTACCAATTCCGTGGCTCGCTTGCCAGATATAATATGATCGATGAACCTTGTAAATCGATTATCCCGACAGGTAATTGGCATTCCGAATGTTACAGAAGTCAGATCTGAATTCTGTGGTTCGCTATCATCAATTTCAAGCCAGGCGCTATCATTGGGGACATTAAAACGACGATTAAAATCACCAAGCACAATAAATGACTCTGGTCTTTGAGCGGCATCGTCGATCCACTCTTCAAGGACAGGGAGCTGCTGAAAGAATGCCCTGCAAGACGAGCTCGATGAAACACCCTCAAAGCATCCGGATTTCAAATGTACTGACATCAACCGGAAAACATGCCCATTATAGTTCAGATCGATGCGAGCGCCATAACGCAGCCGATCATTCCCGGTAACATCGAGCTCCTCAAAATCCGGCTGTTTAGTGACATTAAGTCCACGTTTATAAGCAAAGCCGGTATTTTGCATGCCATTCAAAGTGCCCTGCGGTCGATCGGATACATGAACATCATATACATCAGCATCAACGATACGCAGAAGCGCCTCTTCGCCATCCACCTCCTGCACCGCCAAAATATCCGGATCGAATAAGCGAATATAGCATTTGATCCTTTCATAGTCTTTGGCAGACCGCTTCACGGACGGTCGATTCCCCCCATAAATAGATTCCCCATCTTCAGCATGTAAATTTCCCAAATTCCATGTCGCAATCCGTATTCTGCCATCATGACGAGGTGTAGGCGAACTCTTCGGAAGACACCAATCCAATTCTAATACTGACGGATCAAATTCCCCGGTCAGCTCCTTAATGTAAGAACGAACAATCCAACCTGTGTTCTGGCTGCCAGAAACTGGCTTCCCTTTCAATTCAATCCAACCGGATTCAGGATCAACCGCTCGGACCGTACCTTTTGATCCGCTTTCAAAGCGGAATGGAACGCTTGCATCCCTGGGCGCCGGGTGAGCCGGGATATGAATTCTTCGTACTTTCAACCGCACTACATCCCCGGGTTTATAATCTTGCGCAGCTAATAAGGCGGGAATGCTAATCAGCAGAATAATGCCAGCCAGGAACAACAAACCTTTTTTCATGATTTTCTCCTTTCTATAAATGATTTATAGACAATAAAATTCAATAAACCAATCGAAGTCATTTTTAGAAATAATGAATTAAAATAAAACTGTTTCATAGACCCTGTTTCCAGAATTATTTAAGAGAAAGCTATCGCAATTGCTTTCCAATGTCAAGGGAAAACACTTTTAATGATAAATTGCCACAATTGACAACCCGCAGGAGTTGTATAATTCAAACTTAAATTCAAAAGTCACATTCCCTTATTATTCTTTACAAATCAAATTTTGGAGATTATATTAGAGCGAAGAAAAATCTACTTATAGTAATAGGTTTAATTAAAATTTAATGATATTTCAACGAAAAAAATTATCAAATCCGGGAGAAGGTATTATGATTCGCTTATTAAGCAAAATGTTGATCTCATCTCTTTTATTTGTATCCGGATATGTAATGTCGCTGTCTATTTTACTAACCATCAATTTGGCTCCTGTTTATGCACAGCAAGTAGAAAAATATGATTATCATGAAGCCACTGAGAGGTTGATATTAAATGGCAGGCAAGCCCAGATCATTTGTAATGGATTGTTCGTTTCAAACCGTACTCTGGATCAAATTTATGAGCAGGAATTGAAACTCCACCGTTCACCGGTTTTGCCGCCGGAAATGGTATTTATTGACATGGAACAAAAAACAGTTACGGTTGGCGGTGGCGGAAATAGTTCTGTCCCTGCCATGCGCGCGATTTACCAGGAAGGACTGGGCGCAATTGTCCTGGCTCCAGATCAAGATTTTGGTGATATCGAATACCTGCCAGTTCTGAAGACCCCCTCATTACCCGGCAATCCGGAAATGATCCCATGGCCGGATGGTGATTTGGTAGCGGTTAAACCCCTATCAAAAAACATATCGAAAAAAGCTTTGGATGCGGCCGGTGAGTGGGCTTTCGATAGAGTCAAATACGGTCATTTTTCCCAGATCACACTCAGCCTTCTGGTGGTTTACAAAGGAGATATCATCTATGAACGCTACGCTCCCGGCGTCGACTTTACGACAAAGACCCGCACATGGTCGACGGCCAAAAGTATAGCCGCCACACTCATCGGGATTATAGTTGGTCAAGGCAAACTTGAACTTGATGGACCACTTCCTTTTGAGGAATGGAATAAGAAGACAAACGGTTCGCCGGCTAAAGATCCACGCGCAAAAATTACTCTGCGAAATGTACTTCAAATGTCAAGCGGCTTGTATCCTGTAGATAACAGAAAAAGTCATAGTGTAGGTTCTTTTCTCAGTTATTTTGCCGGTGCCAGCGCTGTGAAAGGCGCTCTCGATCGCGGCCTGGTGATAGAACCCGGCACACAGTGGGATTATGAAAATTTTGACACTATCCTGGCAGTTTATGCTCTTAAAACTGCCCTCGCCAACCAGAAGGAATATCTCGAGTTTCCCAGGAAAGCGCTTTTCGATAAAATCGGTATGCGAAATACAATCCCCGGCGTCGACCGTTTTGGTGATTTTATCCTGAGCAGCCAGGTCTTTACCAACGCACGGGATCTGGCCCGACTGGGATTACTCCATTTAAATAACGGTATGTGGAAGAGTGAACGGATCCTGCCTGAAAGTTGGGTGACGTTTGTGCGAACCCCTGCCCTTTCCACCTTGAATAGCGGCAGGTTCTACGGTGCACAATGGTGGCTGGTGCCGGATAACCAAACCGATGTACCTCAAGATGCCTATTCGACCGCAGGCCACCGCGGACAATATGCCGTTGTGGTGCCTTCGCAAGATCTGGTTATCGTCCGTCGTGGCCTGGATTGGCTTTCATCGCAGCATCGATTTTCACAATGGGATTTGACCCGTGAAGTGCTAAAGGCCCTGCCAAAACAGGCATGGGGTGAGAAGCCTGAATAAAACGAGCTTTGATTTTAGGCTCGACCCGTTCTTAGTATATTCGCCCAATCATAACGATTATTTTTTTCTGCTTTCACTGCCGCTGCTTCAACTTTATATGGGATTTGGATATGCTCTGTTTTCCATTTACCGTTTTCTTCTGAGAATATCGCATAGCGCGAATGTGGGCTTCCTGTCTCCATTTTATGCAAATTGGGCACATCATCTTCATATGCCGGCATGCCGACGCTGCCGGGATTCAATACCATTTGTTTAGTTGAAACGGTGATTGTACGAGGGATGTGGGTATGGGCACATAGGATCATTCCGGCTTCTATTTTTTTCAATTCTTTCCGAATATCGGTATCGGATTTTAATACAGGGCCACCTGATGAAACATCTTCGAGAAGGTAAATAGTATCACTCCGGGGCGAACCATGACAACAGAATATCTTATTATCCATTGTAAATGTGAATGGTTTATCCTGCAACCATTTTAGCCCCTCATTACCTATAGCATCGAGAACAAATTCTAGCGTTGGATTTGATTGAATTTTTTCCGAAGTTGCTTCATACAAATAGCGATCCTGGTTTCCCTGGATTGTAATGAAATCATTCTCTTTCACAATTTCAAAAGTTCTCTTTGGGTCTATTGGGCCATAGAAGATATCGCCTAAATTAATTACTGTTTGAATCTCTCTCGATCTTATATCTTCTAAAATAGCTTCAAGTGCAAAATCGTTGCTATGTATATCTGCTATGACTGCAAACTTATCCATATTTTCACTATTCTTTTGGTTTATCCTGCCGCCTAAATTCCGGATTTATTGTGGATATTTATAACTCTTTGAAAAAGTAACACTAATCTTAAACATTTTCAAATAATCAAACCCGGTAAATAGTTAGGGTATAATTAGAATACTCAATGAATTAACAGATGCAATGTGAGCGATTTTCAGAGCAAGGGGTGGTGCAGAACAGGACTAATAATAAAATTTTTCTCTTGACTTTTTGGAAGTCGCTATCTATACTGTTGGAAACTAAATCGAAAAAATCGAATTCGATTGGGAGCACTCTTCTCTACGAAATTGTTTTTCATCATCCGCTACTGAGATTCTATTTAAAATAACTGGTGTCTTACCCAATGGAAGACCTAACATGGCTGGCCGGATTTATATGCCAGAAGACGAAACCTCTTCCCAAAACGAAAGGAAATCAGAAATGAAAGATAAACTTCAAATATTGTATCGCTTTGCGGTGGTTATCATGATTATATACATCGGTGGAGCGGCTTGTACGCCCCACCGCGACTTTGTCACAATTTACCATGGCGGCACTATCATTACCATGGCAGCGGACAACACAGCCGAAGCTCTCGCTGTAAAAGGTAGCATAATCGTCGCTGTGGGCGATTCGAGCGAAGTCTTTGGCAAATGGGGATCAAAAGCCAATTCGGTAATTAACCTGAATGGCCAAGCCTTGCTCCCCGGCTTCGTCTCAAGTCACTCTCACTTTTTCCCTTATATATTGCAGCGGCAGTGGCAAGACATCTCGGCGGTCAACAACTTCTTTTGGCCTGACTGGGAACCCGTCCGAACAGACAGTGCGGCCATGCATATTATCAAAACGACAGCAAAAGCTTCCGACGACACAACCTGGCTGAGTTTTTATGCCTATGACCCTTCGCGCCAGGGGCATCGCGTGCAGTTCAATACCAAATCGCTCGACTCAGCCAGTACAACACGCCCCATCTTCGTGTACAACAATTCGGGACACTTCGCCTACGTTAACACGAAAGGGCTTGACAAGCTCAAATGCACGGCTTCTCGCAAAACGAATTGCATTAAAGTTACACAGGGCTCCCAAGCATCGAAGGGCGTGCTCCAAGATGACCAGGTCAGTACTGCATCGGCCCTGATCCTGTTAAGCCAATTCAGCATAAAGCCCGGCGACCTGGAAGAGAAAATTGTGGAAGTAATGGAGGACATTGAAAAAATAGTAAGCGAACTTAGGGAGGACGCCGAAATCTTCGCCCGGCGCGGC
>CAYXGW010000101.1:0-22573 GCA_964464595.1 uncultured Deferribacteres bacterium | reverse complement strand
GGCGAACTTGCTTTAATATATTCAGATATCCCATAAAATCAATATAAAACGACACACCATAAAATGGCGGATTACCGTTTATAAATTTGAAACGAGGTGGTATAATTTGTTATGCAATAACTTCCCCTATTTTGCTGAGCCACATTAATTATATCTAACGAATAACAAAGTTATTTTCCCAAACTACTTTTTGATAGGTTAAAAAGAATCCTCTCTAATGAACAGCAGCCCAGGGAAATAAAAAAGCGCCAATGAGTTCGCCCTTGTTCAATGATGCACCTGCATCAATGAGTATGAACCCATTCGCATTGACTATAGTCGAAATCATGTGTGAACCTTGTTTCTCCAAAGGATAAGCTATTGGCTTTCCTTGTGAATTTGTAATGATTTGAACTCGCATAAGATGAGCTCTGTTTAATTTGTTTTCAATCGGATCTTGTAATTCTATTAGTAGAGGGTTAGCAACCTGCTTTTTTCCACACAGTTGATGAATCATCGGATGGATAAAATAGGAATAGCACATAAACGCCGATACCGGGTTTCCCGGTAATCCAAACAAAAGAGTATTCTCTTTTTTAGCGAACAGAATCGGCTTGCCGGGTTTTATCCGAACTCGCCAAAATAATGTTTCGAATCCCACTTTCCGGACGGCTTCTTTGATATGATCATGAGGGCCCACTGAAACACCGCCAGACAAAATGATGAGGTTGCAATTTTCCATAATCCGCTCAAGTAATTCGACTGTTTGATCCAGGCTATCCGGAACTTTTTCCACGGTTTTCACCAAACCGCCCGATTGTTGCAGTGCTGTGGACAACATAATTCCATTTGAATCGCGAATTTGCCAGGATTGTACAGGCTGATCAAATTGCACAAGTTCAGTTCCGGTAACAATAACAGCTGCTTTTGGTCTTGCATAGATGGACAATTGAGATAAGCCTACTGAGGCCAATAAAGCAATCTGAGGCGGATGGATTTCCATGCCCTTGGGGATTAGAAGATCTCCTGCTTTAAATTCCTCACCTTCATAACGAAGATTTTGTCCCTGTGTTTTAACCTGCAAAATTTTAACTATTGAGTCGGTTGCTTCTGCTTCTTCAATTGGGACAACCGTATCTGCTCCTTCAGCCACCATGGCGCCTGTACTGATTCTCACAGCTTCACCCGATACTAATCTGCCCTGAAATGGTATTCCCGCCTGGCTTTCTCCAACGATTTTGAGAGACACCGGGTTTGTGGAAGAAGTGGATTTGACATCCTCCCACCGCAGTGCAAAACCATCCATGGCGCTATTGGTATATCGCGGTGAAGGCTCGGGTGCAAAAATATCTTCTACAGATACTAACCCTAACGCATCTTGCAATTTTACCGTAGTTATTTCTTTAAGTGGTAATTGATCTTGAATGATTTTAGATGCTTCCTGTATTGAAATCATATCGGATTCTCCAATTGAAGATTTACAATAATAGATAATTTAATTTGAATTTTTTAGTTTATTTATGGAATCTTGCATGAATAACCAAATCCATTAGTTTTGTATATCTGCATGATTTAAGCCAATAAACGTTTGAATAATAGTACGCATTTGTTTAAATTGCAAGACTTAAAAGCAACATTATTTTATGAGATCGATTACTAAAATAATAATACTTATTAATTTCTTCCTGAGTTTTCCGATCCGGTTCAATGGGCAAGAACTAACTATTGCGGTTGCCGCAAATGTTCAGTTTACCATGGAAGAAATCCAAAAAAAGTTTAGCCAAAAAACAGGCATTCCAATAAACATAGTGATTGGTTCATCCGGAAAATTAACGGCTCAAATTATTAATGGCGCTCCATTCGATGTGTTTTTATCAGCAGACATGAAATATCCTGAAACCTTGTTTGCAAATAAAAAAGCTGCTATTAAACCTGTAATCTATGTATATGGCAGCTTAGTCTTGTGGACACAAAAAGATCTTGCGTTGACGGATCTGGTCTCGGCTTTAAATGATGAAAAAGTGCAGAAAATCGCAATAGCCAATCCGAAAACCGCTCCCTATGGCCGGGAATCTCTGAGAGTATTACATCTCCACAAAGTTTATGATGCAATCAAAGACAAGCTGGTGTATGCCGGAAGTATTGCACAAGTTAATCTATACGTGGATTCCAAAGTGGTGGATATCGGCTTTACAGCAAAATCTGCGGTGTTGTCCAAGAAATTGCTTGGCAAAGGTACATGGTTGGAAATTGATCCAGCCGATTATAATCCAATCGAACAGGGTGTGGTTGTTTTAAAGCACGGGTTACAAAACTATCCTGAAGAGAGCAGGTTATTTTATGATTTCCTTTTCTCAGAGAGTGCCAAGAATATTTTCAAAAAGAACGGTTATCAATTGCCATGAATAAGCTTAAGGCTAAAATTGTTCGGATCGATTCTTCAGAAGATATCTCACTGGTTGATTTAAAAGTCAAAAATGATATTTTTTCTTGTGTGGTTATCGAGACTCCTCAGACAGCTAATTATCTAAAAATTGGAAATCAGGTGACTATTTTATTTAAAGAAGCTGAGGTTTCTATCGGTAAGAATCTTTCCGGCGAAATCAGTTTACGGAACCGGGTTAAATCAACTATTAAACATATTGAAAAGGGTGAAGTCTTAACCAGGTTAGTCTTAGATTATGAAGGAATCGAAATTGGATCAATCATCACAACTCGTTCGGCAAATCGTATGAAATTGGAAAATGGTGATGAAGTCGTCGGATTAATTAAAGCGAATGAAGTTTCTATTTTAGAGGGTGAGTGAATTGAATTTCAGTCTGTCACCACTATTTCTGACATTCAAACTTGCTATCATTACAACTTTTTTTCTTTTGTTAATCGGATTACCTCTGGCATATTTGTTAACATATTGGAAGAATAAAAGTAAATATTTGCTGCAAACCTTGGTGAGTATGCCGCTCGTTCTACCTCCAACTGTCATTGGATTCTATTTGCTTATCGCCTTTAATCCGGAAAATTTCTTTGGCAAAATCTTGCTATCGGTTTTTGATATTCAATTGGTGTTTTCATTCGAAGGACTCGTGGTCGCTTCCATGATTTACAGTTTACCATTTATGGTTAATCCTATTCAAGCAGGGTTGCAGAGTTTACCATCTTCTATAATGGAGGCATCCTACACACTGGGAAAATCTAAATTTAAAACATTTATGTATGTGCTGATCCCAAATATTAAGCCATCCTTGTTAACCGGAATCATTATTAGTTTTGCACATACAGTTGGCGAATTTGGCGTGATCTTGATGATCGGAGGGAGTATTCCCGGTAAAACCAGGGTTGCTTCAATAGCCATTTATGACGAAGTGGAAGCACTCAATTATGACATTGCAAATTATTATTCATTAATTTTATTTGCGATCACTTTTGTCATTTTGCTTACAGTTTATATTTTCAATCGCAGGTATTTGAAGGCATTTTAAATTGAATATTTTTCAACAGATACACGAAGAATTTTGAGAAAAAAAAGAAAAAAAAGAAAGAATATTGTTGGAGAATTCTTATCCACAATTACACTGTTAGGGTAACAAATCTATGATTAAAATTAAAACCACAAAAACTCTGCAAGACCCCGAAGGTAAATTTGAACTGAACTTAGATTTTGAGATTAATAGTAATGAATTCATTACCTTGTATGGTAATCCGGCGCAGGTAAAACCACAACACTACGAATTTTAGCGGGATTGATGAATCCCGATTATGGCACCATCCATGTCGATAATGAAGTCTGGTATGACAGCGAAAGTAGCGTGAGCTTAACTCCCCAGCAAAGAGGGATCGGCCTGGTCTTCCAGGATTATGCTTTATTTCCTAATATGACCGTACGAAAAAATCTTGAATATTCGTTAGATTCAAAAAAGAATTTCCGGATTATCGATTCATTGTTAGAAATAATGATCCTGGAAAACCTGGCAAACCGTAAACCCAATTCACTTTCGGGGGGACAACAACAACGGGTTGCTTTGGCGCGTGTCTTGGTCCGCAAACCAAAACTTCTCCTTCTCGATGAACCTTTATCTGCACTGGATATAGAAATGCGTTCTAAACTGCAAGATGAGATATTAAAAATCCATCACGAGTTTAACATCACAACGATCCTGGTGAGCCACAGTTTCGCGGAAATATTTAAACTATCGAATCGAGTGTTTTTGATTGATAAAGGGAAAATCACCAAGATAGGAAATCCTGCTGATATTTTCATAGATAGAAAATTGAGCGGTAAATTTAAGTTTGAAGAAAGATTTTGAAGTTGCAATAAAATGATGTTGTTTATATCGCAACGATATCCATAGGGAATAACGTTGTGAAAGTGATTGCTTCGGAAGAAGAAGCAGCAGGAATTAAGGTGGGGGATAAAGTGGTTGTTGTTTCAAAAGCATTTAATCCAATATTGATGAAGGTTGAACCGTGAATATTTGGTTGTGGGATAGAATATTCTAAAAAGCAAAAAATATTTGCTTTTTTTCAATTAGGTATTTAATTTCATTTGGGTAGGGATTGTAGTTGATGTTGGGAAAATAAATATAAATTATAAATACCAATCTTCATAAAGCCTTGAAGTTAACGAAGGTCTTAAACTAGATGACAAGGTGTTAGGTAATTCACCTAGAATAGCAAGAGAATAGTCGTATCAAAGAATCAAAAAGAATTGGTATAATAGGAGGCATTAGTCCAGAATCAACTGTCCAGTATTATGACTATATTATTAAGAAATACTTTGAGCGTAAGAAAAATTACTATTTCCCGGAAATAATTATCTATAGCCTCAACTTCCAGAAAATCACTGATTTTGAAAATACTAACAATAAGGATGAATATTTTAAAGAAATGTTGAGCGCGGTTAACGCTTTAGAAAAGGCAGGTGCTCAATTCATAATAATTGCTGCAAACTCGACTCATTCCATATTCAATGAAATCGAAAAACATGCGAATGTGCCATTAATTAGTATTGTAAAAGTAGCGGCAGAAAATGCAAGCCAAAATAACTTAAAAAAACTATTACTGCTTGGAATAGAGTTTACAATGCAGTCAACTTTTTATCATAAAGTATTTAAACAATTCCAAATTAAACTAACCGTGCCTTCGGTTGATCAACAGAAAGAAATTAATAAAATAATCTTTGAAGAATTGGTTATCGGGATTTTTAAGGATACAAGCAAAAATAGACTCTTACGAATAATTAGTCAATATGATGTTGACGGTGTTGTTTTAGGTTGTACGGAATTACCTTTGATATTAAAACAAAAAGATTGTAGTATTAAACTTATCGATACCTTAAAGCTTCATGCTGAAGCGGCTTTAGATTATTCTTTATCTTCTTCGGTCTAAAGTAAAAGAGTTCTACACTCTATAATCCTAATAACTGAATGATTTATCTAAGATGAGAAATTCATGGATTCAACACTCATAACAGGGTTGCTAGGCGCATTATCGACTCTTACAGCAGGACTACTGCCACTATATCTTCGTAGAAAACGCAGAGGTAAATCAACTTTGTATGGCACACTTGACCAATTGCTCACCCCCTTAGAAAAGTCCAATGCTCATAAAATTTTCAAGGAAATGATACCAATTGCACACAAGATAAGTATCTGTGGTTGGTCACTTGTTAGAACAATTGACGATAACCGACATGGACTTAGAGAATTTGTCCAAAAGGGCGGTAACCTTCGAATCCTCATACTGGATCCTGAAACAGATTCGGTTAGAGCTTTAGACAGTGTGCTATCTCATTCGGAACCATCGATACGAGAAAGTCTAGGATGGCCGAAGGAATATTTATTAAAAGATGCAGCAAAATCCCACCTTAATTATATGATCGGAATTCTTCATGGTAATAATATCATTAATTTAGATGGTCAAATATCCGATAGAGTTCACCTATGCAAGACCCTGTTGCCTTATGGCTTAATCATGGTAGAGTGCGAAAATGGCAAGAGTTGGTTAAGTGTTCAAGTTTATCCGCTTCACCCTGACACGCGTATTGGAAGAAGATTGACTTTTTATCTAACCAATAATAGTACTGAATTGTGGCATATTTTAGAAAGTCAATTCGAAGATGCTTGGAAAGATCCGAATTTATCATATCCTCTAGTGACGGCGGATTCTTGTTGAGAAAAGTCTTCAAACAGAAAAGAATAGGAACTGTTTCATTTGCAACAAGTTTGTTTAATAAAATATATATCATTTGCAACAACTACTTCTCATTAATCATTTTATAAGTATAGGTATCAAAGATGTTAAAAAAACAAAAAAATCGTGAAAGCCAAATTTACAAAACTCGACATTCGTTATCACATATCTTAGCCCAAGCTGTTCAAAAAATACGGCCGGGTACCAAACTGGGATTTGGACCGCCTATTGACAACGGGTTTTATTATGACTTCATTTTGCCAGAACCCATTTCGGAAGACGACTTCCCTGAACTTGAAAAACTGATAAAAGATATAATTAAAGAGGGTCAAAAATTCACCAGGGAAGATCTTCCGGCAAAAGATGCGATTTCAAGGCTCCAAAAAATGCAGGAGCCTCATAAAATAGAATACGCAAAGGAATTAATAGAGAAAAATAATTTGTCTTCACTTAGTTTTTATACTAATGGGCCATTCGTTGATATGTGTGAGGGACCGCATATGAGCAACACAGGTGACATTCCTTTGGATTGTTTCAAATTGGATAGTATTGCGGGAGCATATTGGCGTGGTGACGAAAGAAATGTAATGATGAGTCGCATTTATACACTAGCTTTCTTAAAGAGAAAGGATTTAGAGGATTATATTACCAAACGTGAAATTGCGCTCCAGCGTGACCACCGAAAACTAGGAAAGGAGCTGGAAATTTTCATCATAGATGATGAAGTCGGCAAGGGTTTGCCGCTTTGGTTACCAAATGGTACAGTGATCCGCCAAGAGTTAGAAAAATTAGCACATGAATTGGAGTTTAAAGCAGGATATAAGCGTGTAGCAACTCCACACATTACAAAGGATAATCTCTACCGTACTTCTGGTCATCTTCCTTACTATCAAGACTCTATGTATCCACCGATGGTGCTTACAGAGGACGTTGCAAGTGAAAGCAGCAAAGACGAGGGAACAGCCGGCAGTCGTTCTAGACAAGAACTATACTATCTTAAACCTATGAATTGCCCACACCACCACAAGATTTATGCTTCAAAAAAGCGTTCTTATAGAGAACTTCCACTTAGATTAGCTGAATATGGAGCTGTATATCGATATGAGAAGGGAGGAGAATTGCAAGGCCTTGCTCGCGTTAGAGGAATGACGATGAACGATGCACATATTTATTGCACCAAAGAACAAGTCAAGGAAGAATTCAAGGCTGTTATGGCCCTTCATAAACAAATTTATGACCTTTTCGAATTCTCTGACTATTATATGCGGCTAAGTCTAGGAGATCGTGAGGACCAGAAGGGGAAATATGTGGACAATCCAGAAGCCTGGATTTACACAGAAAAACTGACTAAGGAAGCTATGGATGAGTTAGAGATACCTTATGAGATAGCCATAGGTGAAGCAGCCTTTTATGGCCCAAAAGTTGACATCCAGTTTCATACTGTAATTGAACGAGAGTTCACTGTTTCGACTAATCAACTTGATTTTGCTATACCGCCTAGGTTCAACCTAAGTTATGTGGATCGTGACGATACCGAACAAACACCCTTTGTTATACATCGCGCCCCTTTAGGTACCCACGAGAGATTTATCGCACTTCTAATTGAACATTATGGTGGCGCTTTTCCAACATGGTTAGCTCCTGTACAAATTAGAATCCTACCGCTGAGTATTAAATTTCTTGAATACTCAAAGCGTTTAGACAATGAACTACGTAATCTAATGATTAGGTCTGAGGTTGATGAATCTGATGAAACACTTTCAAAAAAAATTCGCGTAGGGTCAATTAATAAAATTCCTATTCTTTTGATTATCGGAGAAAAGGAACAAAGCGACGAATCTGTAACAGTTAGACGATATGGAATCAAAGAACAACGTACATTTAAGTTTCGTCAATTCATTGATGATGTGGTAGGTGAAATCAATTCACGTCGTCATACAAAAGAATGGTAAGTTCTAAGAATGTTAGAAGTAAAAACCAAAATAATAAAGGTTAGTCAGGATTTAATCAACGAGCCAGCTATTTCAGAGGCAGCCATGCTACTACGGGCAGGTCAAGTAGTTGCCTTTCCTACAGAAACAGTTTATGGACTCGGGGCTGATGCTACCTCAAAAGATGCGGTTGAACTGATTTATAAAGTAAAAAACCGTCCAGCTGACAATCCTTTGATAGTGCACATTGAAGACATAAACCAACTAAAAAGTATTAGCGTGTGCGAAGATCCAAGAATCAGGCTCCTATCAGTTGGATTTTGGCCAGGTCCCTTAACTTTGATATTACCAGCAAAGGACCCTTTAAAAAATGCAGCATCTAGGGGATTAGATACTGTTGCGGTTCGCATGCCTTCACATCCTGTTGCACGCGCCTTAATACGTTTATCTGAACTTCCCGTTGCGGCACCAAGTGCAAATCTATCAGGGCGCCCAAGTCCAACAACAGCCGAACATGTTTTCGAAGATCTGAAAGGAAGGATACCACTCATAATAGATGGTGGAGAATGCCAAATAGGAATCGAATCTACTGTGCTTGACCTCACAACACCAAAACCTCTTATCTTGCGACCTGGCAGGGTTACTAAAGAAGAATTAGAGCATGTTCTTGACCAAGAAGTTCTCTTAGCCAACAATGATACATTACGTAGTTTACCACGCTCGCCTGGAACTCGATATCGTCATTACAGTCCCAGTTCACCCGTCTTTGTTGTGGGGCAAAACGTCAGTGACACCATATTAAATAAATCGATAAGGAGTTTGCTCAACCATAGTCATCAAAACACGAAATTCGGTTACATCGGTTGGCGTACAGTTTTTTCTAATTATAGTAATTGCGTCGTAAAAGAGATAGATAAGGATCGAACTGACGAATTTGGACGACTCATTTATAGATATCTCAGAGAACTAGACGATAAGTCTGTTGCGTTTATGTTTGTTGACGCTGTACCTTCAAAAGAATTTGGCGTTTCAGTGATGGATCGTCTCAGAAGGGCGTCAACACATATTTTTCAATCTGACTTAGAACTTAATTCATTCATTCTATCTCAAAATAAAGAATAAACTACACATATAACAAAAAAGGAGGTTTGTAGTATGGAGGAAGAAACTATTTTGATTACAGGTGCGAATGGCGAAATAGGCCATTCTTTGATTCAAAGACTAGTAAATGAGTGGGAAACGAATAGGGATTCTAAATTAATAATTATAGCTTTTGATATAAAATCATTAGATCCTAAATTAGAAAACCTGTGCAGGAACGCCAATGCCGAGCTTATTGAAATAAAAGGTGATGTACGCAAATATCAGGAAATGATGGGACAACTTGCGGATTATAAGATATCGACAGTTTATCACCTGGCATCTCTTCTGTCAACTAAAGCAGAAAAACAACCGCTTTTGGCACATAGTGTAAATGTTCAAGGGACTTTTAATCTACTAAGAATAATTAATGAAAATGCTAAGAAATATCATAATAGAATAAGGTTTATGTTTCCTAGCTCAATTGCAGTTTATGGATTACCTAAAGGGAAAGAAAAGGTTGAAGTTACTGAAGAAAAATTCAATGATCCTATTACGATTTACGGCGCCCATAAACTTTTTTGCGAAGCTCTGGGCGAACTTTTCAACAAATCATTCAACATAGATTTTCGCGCTCTACGCTTCCCCGGCTTAATAAGTGCTGATACAGTACCTGGCGATGATGCTGGGACAAGTGACTTTGTACCGCAAATGTGGCACTATACTGCGGATCCGGATAGAAAAAATTATAAATGCTTTGTGAAAGCAAATACCTGTATTGCTTTCATGGCAATGTCTGACGGTGTTGATGCGTTGCTAAAACTGTGCAACGCTGATGAAGCTTTATTAAATCAGCGTCGTGTATATAACGTCCAGGGTTTTAGTCTAAGCGCCTTAAACTCAAAAAAATCGGTTGTGGAACAATATGGTAAAAAAAATACAAATATAACTTTTAGATCAGTCAAAAACAGACAAAGGATTGTTGACAGTTGGCCAGCGGATTGTAATGACTCCGCAGCCAGGAATGACTGGGATTGGAAACCGGAGTATAATTCGGCAAATGCGTTTTTCGAGAAGGAATTAATTCCGGCATTAAATAAAGAATATCCATAAACATCTTAATAACATAGGGAATAAGAGAGTGCCACTTGAGAAATTGAACATTGCTTTAGAAAAAGAAGTAGCAGACTTAAAAGAAAAAGGTGAAGCAAAGCCTCCTGAACGTGTGATCGTTGAGTATCTTCCGCCAAGGGGCGTCAAAGGGTCACGCTATAAGTTGAAAGGCTCTGACAAAGAATTTATTCGAATGAATTCAAATAATTATTTGTCAATTTCGTCTCATCGAAAATTAATTGAGGCAGCAGATATTGCGACAAACAAGTTTGGAGTTGGACCTGGAGCCGTCCGTTTTATTGATGGTACTTTTGATCATCATATTAGACTGGAGGATCGAATTGCAAAATATCTTAGTAAACCTGCTGCGAAGATTTTCAATTCGGCCTACACAGCCAACCTTGCTTTAGCTTCAATAATTAACAACGAACAAACCTTTTGGATCGGAGATATTTTAAACCATAATAGCATTATTCGTTCCATGAGAATTGCCAATGTCCCCAGTGAAAATAGATCAACTTATAATCATAATGATATTAATGAGTTACAAAGGATAATTGATAGCATACCACCAGGGATACAACGTGTTGTTATTATTTTTGATGGCATTTTTAGTATGCGTGGCGATAATGCTCCGCTCGATAAAATAGTCAAATTAGCTGAGGATTGGAATGAAAAATTCAAGGATGGTGTGATTACTGTTGTCGATGATTCCCATGGTATTGGTGCATACGGCGTTTCTGGTCGTGGTACCGCAGAGTACACTGGTGCTACTCCTGATATAATCGTGGGAACTTTCGGGAAAGCCTTTGGTGTGAATGGTGGTTTTATAGCTGGTAGCAAAGAACTTATTGAAAAAGTCCGACAAAAGGCTGATACTTATAATTATACCAATCCCCTCAGTGTAGCTGACTGTGCTGCTGCCGAGAAGGCAATTGATATAATTGATAGCCCGGAAGGAATAGAACTTCTTCATCATTTAGACGTTCGGACTAGGCAATTCCGTGATTGCATAAACGACTTGGATATGGAATCAATTCCCGGCCCTCATCCGATTATAGCTGTATTAATAAGGGACGTTACAAAGATGCAGGAAATGGTGAGACAATTGTTTGAAAAGGATATTTTAGCAACTGGTTTAAAGTTCCCGGTTGTACCGCTTGGTGAAGAGACGATTCGATTTCAAATAAATGCTGATCACAGGGAAACAGATATTAACTATGCGCAAGAAGTGTTGGCTGAGATTAAATAAAATTGTTTAGGGCAAAATCGAGATTCTTCTTGTTTCTAACATTTTGAAGAACCTTTGATCAGACTCTCCAAGCTAAGAAACGATCAACTATTCCTTCTCCCCATACACAGATTCTATTAGTGCATCACTAATTCCCATAGAACTAAAACCGCCATCATTATAAATGTTTTGCATGGTGATTTTCCTGGTTAAATCGGAGAGTAAAACAACAACCAAATCAGCGCATTCCTCTGCGCTGGCATTTCCGAGAGGGGATAGTTTTTCCGCAAAGTCGTACAAGTGGTTAAATCCTTCAATGCCGCTACCGGCGGTGGTTTTTGTTGGGCTTTGTGAGATGGTATTCACACGAATTCCTCGATTGCCTAACCTGGAGCCAAAGTTTCTGGCTATACTTTCAAGCAAAGCTTTCGCATCAGCCATGTCTGAGTATTTTGAAAAGATTCTTTGGGCGCCTATATAAGTTAAGGCGACAATACTTGCTCCATCGTTTAGCACCTTCGCCTGGATTGCCGCTGAGATCATTCGATGCAATGACATTGCAGAAACATCCAGTGTTTTGTGGTACCAATCGTAATTCAGTTCCTGGTAGCCTTTTTTCTTACGAACATTTGGAGACATGCCAATGGAATGAATAATGAAGTCGATTGAACCGAATTGGCTTTCAACTTCAGCAAAAGTGCTGTCTAAATCTTCCGTAGAGCTGGCGTCACAGGTGATCAAGGGAGCATCGCCACATTGTTTTGATAATTCTTCAATATTACCCAGTCTGAATGCAACTTTGACATTTGAAACCGCAAATTGGGCACCTTCCCGATAAGCGGCCAGGGCAATCTGCCAACCGATACTGCTTTTATCCAATGGTCCAAAGATAACTCCTTTTTTCCCTCTAAGTAAGCCATAACTTTTTTCATTCATCGATGAACACTCCTAATTTCTTTTAGTTTGTTTGAAGGTAGTTCTCGCAGCATTAATTAGCGAGAGATAAACTTAGCACTCTTCGATAACACCGACTGAATTCGGTTACTCAGGATGCTCTTTACTGATGTGAATTAAAACTAATAACGAGCATCCCGAATAGCAATGAGTATTTTTCAATGATTGTATATCACTAGGTGCCAATAACTCGGAAATACCTTGCAAATTTAGACTTAAGTTTGCAAATATGACGAATTATATTTTTAAATTCCAACAAAAATCAGTAGGCAGTCTTAATCTTAAATTGCAAAGTTTAATGTGCACCAGAATTGTTTTTATAGGACTTAATCTCAGATTTTCTTTTTTATAATCCGAATACCTCAGAAGAACATTGCTGTTTGTTTAACTTTTTGTTTTTATTTGATTTGTGCGTTACATAACGATCTCAATATTAAATATACCAGGTTAGTCCTTTCCTTTTCAACAGGTAATAATTAAATGATGACAAATTGAACTGCACTTAAGAACAATGTACAAATATTTGATTTTTTACCACAAATCGTTTACTTTCTTAACTGCTAATTGAACCAAATATAAAATGTAGTTTGATTTCTTTATTGAGGGTTTACTTGAATTGGCGTTGGGTTTTTTCTCCTGCAAAATAGTAAAATAAAAGGAAACGTAGATGCACAACAATCATTACGATCTGCTAACTGACGACGATATTGAGATTCATGAGTGGTTGGAATCTCTAGATTATGTGATTCAATCAGGAGGCGCAGATAAAGTTCGGACTTTATTACGGCAATTACAGATTCATGCACAGAAATCCGGTATTTCCATTCCATTTACAGCTAATACCCCATATATAAACACAATTCCGGTGGAAGATCAACCACCGTACCCTGGCAGCAGGGAGATCGAACGCCGAATTAAAAGTATTATTCGCTGGAACGCGATGGCCATGGTCGTTAGAGCAAATCGAACGGAAAGTGGTATCGGTGGTCACATTTCCACTTATGCATCAGCAGCAACTTTGCTTGAAGTGGGCTTTAATCATTTCTTTCGATCTGGTGGTGAAAAATCCGATGGTGACATTGTTTTTTTCCAGGGCCATGCTTCACCCGGAATTTATGCTCGCGCATTTTTAGAAGGTAGAATTTCCGAAGTTGAGTTAATGAATTTTCGCCGGGAATTGCAGCCAGAAGGTGGTTTATCGTCTTATCCGCATCCATGGCTGATGCCGGGATTTTGGCAATTCCCAACTGTATCTATGGGTCTTTCCCCAATCATGGCAATCTACCAGGCTCGGTTCAACGAGTATTTAGCGGATCGAGGTTTAAAGGATACAAAAAACTCAAAAGTCTGGGCTTTCCTCGGTGATGGGGAAACGGATGAGCCAGAAGCGCTGGGAGCCATTACATTGGCATCGCGTGAAAAGTTGGACAACCTGATTTTTGTGATCAACTGTAATTTGCAGAGGTTGGATGGACCGGTTCGAGGTAACGGTAAAATCATTCAGGAACTTGAGGCGACATTCCGAGGAGCAGGATGGAATGTCATAAAAGTGATCTGGGGAGGTGATTGGGATCCGCTTTTGGCAGATGATCATGATGGTGTGCTTATTCGCCGGATGGAAGAAACAGTTGATGGTGAATATCAAAAATATTCGGTAGAATCCGGACAATATACCAGGAAGCAGTTTTTTGGTAAAGACCCTCGTTTATTGGAGCTTGTCGAAGGACTTTCGGATGAACAAATCAGGAAGCTAAAACGAGGTGGTCATGATCCGGATAAAGTTTATGCAGCATATAAGGCAGCAGTGGAACATAAAGGTTCCCCGACTGTTATCATTGCCAAAACCGTAAAAGGCTATGGAATGGGTGAAAGTGGGGAAGGGAAGAACATCACCCATCAACAGAAAAAACTGAATGAAGACGAAATGAGGGATTTTCGATCCCGATTTGGGATTCCTATTTCTGATGAGAAGGTCGCCGAAGCAACTTTTTACAAGCCGCAAGAAGATAGCCCGGAGTTAACATATCTGCATGAGCGCAGAAAAAAACTGGGCGGTTATCTTCCATCCCGATCGGTTAAAGTTAATCCTATAAAAATGCCAAGTGAAAAAGTATTTGAGGAATTTTATAAAGGTACGGATGGCAGAGCGGTTTCCAGTACCATGGTTTTCGTTCGAATCTTGGCTAAATTGTTAAGAGATGCAGATATTGGGAAATTCATCGTTCCCATTGTTCCGGATGAAGCAAGAACTTTTGGTATGGAGGCATTGTTCCGGCAGGTAGGTATTTATGCTCATGCAGGCCAGCTTTATGAACCCGTCGATAAAGATAGTCTACTTTATTATAAAGAGGTACAGAATGGCCAAATTTTGGAAGAAGGAATTACCGAAGCCGGATCAATATCGTCTTTTATAGCAGCTGGAACTGCTTATGCTACACATGGAATTAACTCAATCCCGTTTTTTATTTTTTACTCTATGTTTGGCCTACAAAGAGTTGGCGACCTTATTTGGGCTGCCGGTGATATTCGTTGTAAAGGATTTCTTATCGGCGGAACTGCAGGACGAACAACATTGAATGGCGAAGGGCTGCAGCACCAGGATGGTCATAGTCATATGCTTGCGTATCCGGTACCAAACCTAGTTACTTACGATCCTGCTTATGCATATGAATTAGCCGTAATCATCCGCGACGGGATACGTAGAATGTATGAGAAACAAGAATCAGTATTTTACTACGTGACTGTTATGAATGAAAATTATGCCATGCCGGCAATGCCGCGGGGTTCAAAAGAAGGGATTCTCAAAGGCATGTATCGTCTTAAGAAATCCAAGAAGAAAGATTCGAAATTACAGGCACATTTGTTTGGCAGTGGTACAATCTTGAATGAAGCCATTAAAGCAAAAGAACTTTTGGAAAAAAATTACAACGTAGCTACTGATGTCTGGAGTGTTACCAGCTACAAAGAATTACACCGTGATGCACTTGACTCGGAACGTTGGAATATGTTGCATCCGGATGAGAATCCTCGAGTGCCGTATATTTTAAAATTATTAGAAAAAGAAAAGGGCGTTTTTGTAGCGGTGTCGGATTATTTAAAAGCGTTGCCTGAATTGATTTCCAGATGGGTGCCTGGTCGATTGATGTCTCTTGGAACAGACGGTTTTGGCAGAAGCGAAACAAGAGAGGCGCTACGGGATCATTTTGAGGTTGATGCACGATGGATTACTATTGCAGTACTTTACAATCTGGTCAAAGAAAACAAAATAAAGCTTTCAGTGTTGAAAAAGGCATTTAAAGAGCTTGATATCGATCAGGAAAAAACGAATCCACTTTTTGTTTAAGGAGACTTCGTTAAATACACTTTAAGGAATTTTTAATTAGAATAGGATAGAATTAATATGAGCAGTGAAGTACGCCTGCCGGAACTTGGTGAAAACATTGAAGCTGGTGACATTATCCAGGTTTTGGTTTCTGTTGGAGATACCATCGAACTGGAGCAGCCAATAATAGAACTAGAAACGGATAAAGCTGTGGTTGAAGTTCCATCCCCGGTAAGTGGTAAAGTAACCAAGATTCATGTCAAGGCTGGTGAAAGTTTAAAAGTAGGTGCTGTAGTTTTATTAGTCGATGTAAACGGTGGGGACGCGATTGCAGGAAAACAGGAAGCTGTTGAAGACGCGATAACAGAAGAAGAACCCAAAGATGTTGTAAAATCGGAACTACCCGAACCAGCTAAACCGGCTGCACAAAGTTCGAGCACTAAAACAAAGGCAGAAGCTACTGAAGTACCACAGGTTGAAATCAAACCGGAAGTAGAGAAGCCCATTGACAGACCTTCAGGGCCAAGAAATGTTGCACCTGCAGCTCCTTCAGTTCGTCGACTCGCGCGTGAGATTGGCATCGATATTAATCAAGTAGCTGGGTCCGGACCATCAGGACGAATTACTGCTGACGATGTAAAAAATCATTCCAAGAAATTATTGCAAGGCGGCTCACCATTAGCGTCTGTTCAGGTTGAAACTTTGCCTGATTTTTCCAAATGGGGCGAAATCGAACGAAAACCGATGAGTAATGTCCGCAGGACGACGGCTCACCATTTAAGTTATGCCTGGGCTACCATACCACATGTCACCCAATATGACAAGGCAGACATCACCAATGTTGAAAAATTCAGAAAAGAGTTTAGAAAGAAAGTTGAGCAGGCTGGCGCAAAACTAACAACCACTGCAATCCTGATAAAAATTGTTGCTTCTGCATTAAAACTTTATCAACAATTTAATGCCAGCGTCGATATGGCGAACAATGAAATTATTTACAAAAACTACCTTCATATTGGAGTGGCGGTAGACACTGAAAGGGGCTTATTAGTACCGGTAATTCGGAATGTCGATCAGAAAAATATTATAGAAATCTCAATTGAACTAGCAGAGTTAGCGGCAAAAGCCAGGGATAAAAAAATATCCCTGGAAGAAATGCAAGGGGCATCTTTCACTATTTCTAACCTTGGTGGATTGGGTGGCACTTATTTCTCCCCTGTTATCAATTCTCCGGAAGTTGCTATACTCGGCGTCTCACGTGGTAAAATGGAGCCGGTTTATATTGATGGAGAATTTATTCCACGGTTGATGCTGCCACTTTCATTATCTTACGATCACCGTGTCATAGATGGCGCGGAAGCTGTAAGATTTTTAAGATGGACCGTTGGCGCTCTTGAGCAGCCGTTCCTGATTTCTCTGGAGGGCTAAAATACATTCCTCTCTTCCTTATGTTTTTCTATACAAATTACTACTTAATATTCTTGGAGATGAAGAATGACTGACAATTCTAATTCCATTCAATTGGTTGTTATTGGCGCCGGACCTGGTGGTTATGCAGCGGCATATTTAGCTGCTGATTTAGGTATGAAGGTTACACTTATCGATAAAGAAACCAACCCTGGTGGGGTTTGCTTATATGTCGGATGCATTCCATCGAAAGCACTTCTGCACGTTGCTAAAGTGATTACAGAAACCGAGGAGGCAAAAGATTGGGGTTTGGAATTCTCTGCTCCTAAAATTGATATTGACAAAATGCGTAAATGGAAAAATCAGGTTGTCGGAAAACTTACCGGTGGACTTGGTCAAATGAATAAACAGCGCAAAGTTAACTATATACAGGGCAGCGCAAAATTTCTGAATAATAAGTCACTTCATATTTCCAGAAACGATGGAAGTGAGGAGCAGCTAACTTTTGAGAATGCGATTATCGCAACAGGTTCTCGACCAACAGCTATTCCAAGTTTAAGTATCGATTCACCTAACCTATTGAATTCTACTACAGCTTTGGAAATTAAAAAAATTCCGAAAACCATGTTGGTCATTGGCGGCGGATATATTGGACTTGAACTTGGAACTGTATATGCAGCGCTTGGAACAAAAGTTTCTGTTGTTGAAATGATGCCTGGATTGCTACCAGGTGCCGATCTGGATTTGGTTAGGCAATTGCATAGAAGGTTGTCAAAAAAATTTGATAATATAATGCTGGAAACCACAGTAACGGAAATAAAGGAGATAAAAGCCGGGATCAAAGTAAAATTTGAAGGAAAGAATTCTCCGGGAGGAGAACAGATTTATGAAAGCGTTTTGGTTTCGGTTGGCCGACGTCCAAATTCTGAAGACTTTGGCTTAGAGAACACAGCGGTAAAAGTGAATGAAATGGGTTTCATTGAAATTGATGCCCAAAGGCGAACTGCTGAACCATCAATTTATGCAATTGGCGATGTTGCCGGAGAGCCGATGTTGGCACACAAAGCATCTCATGAGGGGCGTACCGCAGTTGAGGTAATCGCAGGTCATAAAGTTGCCTTTGAACCGGCAGCAATTCCTGCTGTTGTTTTTACTGATCCGGAGTTAGCCTGGTGTGGACTAACTGAAAACCAAGCAAAAGAACAGTATATTGAAGTAGAAGTTGCTACGTTTCCTTGGGCTGCATCCGGCAGGGCGATTAGTTTAGGTCGCAGTGATGGATTGACTAAGTTAATCGTCGATCCTAAGTCAAAGCAGGTATTGGGAGTCGGGGTTGTTGGGCCTGGAGCGGGGGAGCTTATCGCGGAGGGTGTATTAGCCATCGAGATGGCTGCAGTTGTGGATGATATTAAACTAACGATTCATCCTCACCCTACATTGTCCGAAACAATCATGGAATCTGCAGAGGTGTTTTTCGGTCAGAGCACGCATGTGTATAAGCCAAAGAGGAAATAGGTCTTTCAGGTTTTTTGAAACCTGGGAGGTTGTGGGTCATATCTGTTATGTCACCTCCATTTGAACCAGGCAAATACTATAATATCTTTAACCGTGGTAACAATCGAGAAAGGATCTTCTTTTCTGAAGAGAACTATGCATACTTTCTTAAAAAACTCGATCAATATTTATCTCCTTATCTGGAAGTTTATGCATATTGTCTTTTGTTTAATCATTTCCATTTCCTGGTCAGGGTGAAAGACCATGAAAACCTTTCAGGTCTTGAAGACTTGAGAGGTTTAGATTATAAGCGCAATCCAGTTAGCCAGGCGTTTTCCAATTTATTTAATGCGTATACAAAAGCCATCAACAAACAGAAAAACCGCACTGGAAGTATTTTCCAGAAAAAATTAAGAAAATCGAAATTGATAAAGATAGTTACCTAATCCGAATGATTTACTATATTCACAGGAACCCTGTACATCATGGGATTTGTGAACAACTATGGGATTATGATTGGAGTTCTTATTCACGTATGATTGATAATAAACCCACAAATTAAAGAGGAAGAAAGTGTTGAATTGGTTTGGAGGGAAGACGAAATTTGTGACTTATCATCAATCTATATTGGATGATTTTAGGAAAGAACAGAAATATTTGATTGAGTAGGAGAGGAGACAACGAGAATAAACCCCTCAGGTTTTTAAAACCTGAGAGGTTTGGTTTTTACTGAACGACAATTTTCAAATACCGGCGCTTTCCCACTTTAACGATGGTTTCTTCCGTTGGTGCTAGTTCATAATCCGGATCCGAGATTCTTTCTCCATTCAAACTTACAGCCCCTTGTTGAATGAGCCGTCTGGCCTCACCATTCGAAGTAGTCAAACCTTGGGAAGAGAGAAGTTTTACAATCCAGATTTTTCCGGAAGATGAGTCGTATTTATATTCAGGCATCTCACTTGGCAGTGATTTTTCTCGAAAAACACGATTGAATTCCTCCTCTGCTTTTTTAGCCTGTGAATCTCCATGATAGGTTTTGGCAATTTCAAACGCAAGTCCGGCTTTGATTTCACGGGGGTTGATCTTTGGGTTGTCAAGCTGTGTTTTAATTTTTGGAAGTTCAGAATCAGGTATGTCCGTTGCGAGTTCAAAATAGGTTAAGATCATGTTGTCGGCAATAGACATGGTTTTGCCATACATTTCAGTTGGCGATTCATTGATGCCAATGTAATTGCCCAAGCTCTTACTCATTTTCTCCACACCATCCAACCCGACAAGTAGCGGCAGGGTCAGGATCACTTGCGGCTCAAGTCCATATTCGCGCATAATGGTCCGGCCAACCAGCAAATTGAATTTTTGGTCTGTACCGCCTAGCTCAACATCAGCTTTGAGTGCAACGGAATCATACGCCTGGGCAAGAGGATAGAGAAATTCCATTACAGAAATTGGACGATGATCTTTATAGCGTTTTGAGAAATCATCCCGCTCCAGCATCCTGGCAACGGTATATTTTGAGGTTAATTTGAGTAAGTCTTCAAAATTTAGCGGCATTAACCAGCGGGAATTAAAATCGATCACGGTTTTATCCGGGTCGAGAATTTTGAATATTTGTTTTTTGTAGGTTTCCGCATTCTGTTGAATCTCTTCCCGGGACATCCTTTTCCGCATCTCATTTTTACCGGAAGGATCACCAATCATACCAGTAAAATCGCCTATCAAAAAGACAACAGTATGACCCAAATCCTGGAACTGTTTCAACTTCCGGATTGAAACCATATGACCGAGATGTAAATCTGGCGCAGTTGGATCAAACCCTTCTTTAATGACGAGCGGTTTGTCTTCTTTTATTGATTTCTCAATTTTTAGGATTAATTCTTCTTCGGGAATTATTTCTTCAGTACCTCTACGAATGTGGTGCATTTGTTCTTCAACGCTAGGGAATGACAACTTAAAATCCTTTTTCTTTATTGAAGGCTAAATTTTATGAATTTTTTGATAGCCCGTTAAGATAGAAACCAAAAATATGCATTACTAATTCTAAAACAAATTCCAAATAAACCAATTTCAAATTCATTCCAGATAGGAAATAATTAAATTGTGAAAAAGTAATGTGAGAAAACTCCTCTGTGTTTTTGAAGTGTATTCACTGGTGTCTATATAAATTTCAGAATTAAAAAATTAAAGGTATAGAGCTTTTCTAATAAATTCTATCCATAGGAATTTCTTGATGCTAAAATCTCACTTTGTGTTTCATTTCTCTCCTTAGTTCACGATCTAAATCACGTTTCTGGATATCTGTTCTGTGGTCATATTCTTTTTTGCCTTTGGCTAACCCCAACTCAATTTTAACCCGGCCTCGTTTTAAATATACTTTTAACGGTATCAGAGTTAAACCTTTTTCAACAATTTTCCCTGTCAGTTTATCAATCTCTTTTCTGTGAAGAAGTAATTTTCGGGTTCGTGTAGGTTCATGGTTGTGAATATTGCCATGAGAATATTCATGAATATGAATTCCATATAAAAAGATTTCACCCTTACTAATCGATGCGTAGCTATCTTTAATATTGATTTTACCCAGTCGCACGGATTTAACTTCAGTTCCGGTTAAAACAATACCTGCTTCAAACTTTCCCAAAATATTGTAATCGTGTCTAGCCTTTTTATTTGTGGCTATTATTTTAATGGCACTTTCTTCCATAATAAATCAATAAAAATAAATTGCTCCAACTATACCTGCGACAAAGCAATAATATGCAAAATAACTTATTTTTCCTTTACGAATTATGCTTAACAAAAATCGAATTGCCCAATACCCGGAAATAAACGCAAAGAATGTCCCAATCAAAATAGGAAAAAATTCTTCAAATTTAGGTGATTGGTCCCATAAATCAAAAAACTTTAAAATTGTTGCACCAAAGATAACTGGTAACGATAATAGGAAAGAAAACCGAGCCGCTTCATTTTTGTTTAGACCCATAAACATAGCCATGGCAATTGTAGAACCGGATCGGGAAATACCCGGAATAATCGCAAATGCTTGAGCCAAACCCATTGCCAATGCGTCCGGAAGTTTGACGGATGAGTGTTTAGTAGATGTTAAGTTCGTAGCAAGCAAAATACCGCCGGTAACGAGAAGCATTATTGATACCCAAAAAGGTAACGAAAAAAGTTTTTCAAAAAATTCCATAAAAAATAGACCAACAATTGCTGCAGGAATTGATGCTAGAATAATGTAAATTGCAATTCTGAAATCCGAATTTTCATTAAAATAATACTTAGGGCTTGAAAGATTCTTAAAGAAACCAAACACAGAGAGTGTCATTTTGAAAACGTCAGTTTTGAAAACTATCACTACCGCCATTAAAGTGCCAAAATGAACAAATACTTCAAATATGATATTTTGGTTATGTAAACCTAATAACTGTTGTGTTAAAACCAAATGGCCGGAGCTACTTACTGGCAGGAATTCAGTCAATCCTTGTACCAGTCCTAATAAAATCGCTTCATACCAGCTCATTGACTATGGTACCTTTTTTGCTTGATCGTGTAATCTATAACAGGCTGAAGTATAAGTGGTTTAATGGTTAAGTTCAAGATAAAAATAAAGTGAATGATATAGGCAAAAAAAAGCTCCGACTTTAAGGAAGGCGGAGCTTTTTAGTGAAATACTTAAAATTGATAAGGTTACTTTCCCATTGCGAAGATTACACCGCAAGTAATGGCCCAATAATCAACGCCAGCCAAATTATACTTAAATTCGGCCCGGGCAGTTGCTTTAGGAGAGAGTTCAAAATCCACTCCGCCAGCAATATTTATGGCTATTTCTGTATTTGAGGAACCACTGCTCTCCCCTCTTGTAAACCCTAAACCAGCGCC
>CAYXGW010000100.1:0-22848 GCA_964464595.1 uncultured Deferribacteres bacterium | reverse complement strand
ATATAAGCCTGGAAGTCCAATTGAGACGAGGCACCCGCCACAAGGATCTGAGGTTTGACTTCATCGGCTGAGGTTCTTAACGTGGCGGTATGACAGAGGGCACAGTTGAAAGCGACACGAGGGAAACCGATTGTTTTCTTGGAGAAACCAACTGGCGTTTCTTTGCCCTCTTCCCATGCTATGCCAAAGGAGGTATAGCCGCCCGACCCTGGCAGTTTTTCTGAAAACATCCGGGGAAGAACAAACCAAATCCAATATGGGATTCCCGCCCTCTGTTCCGTTCCAATAGAACCGTACTTAAAGTATTCTTCAGGGGAATCAAAAGATGTGGGGACTTCGCGGAAAAGATTGTACCATCCCACATAGACTATAATCCCACCCAGTAATATGATAATAGTTAGAATTATCAAAAGTATTCTTTTTTTAGGTTTTAATGATTTCATAACATTAACCTCTCAGAATTTTATTCGAATTCTGTTTGTTTTATAGCCTATTTTATACGACACCTGCCAAAATTTAAATGGAGCATTAGCTATATCTAATCCACTGAAATTAGTTAACATGAGTTTTTCAAGTTAATCTCTCTTTTCTGCGCGTACACCGAGACATAGGAGGATTCCCGTGGTGGTTCCGAAGAAAAGGTCTACGAAAGCAATGAGAAGGAATCCCGAATCCTGGCCGAAGAACAGTACAGCACAAAGAAAAAATGTCGCACCGAATGTTCGTGAGGGAAAGATCGATAACCAGGCCACTGCCCTATAGCGATCCGGATCGATAGCGGCTGGAATGTAAAAACAACTTATAATGAACAAAAGCATTCCGGTTGCACGCAAATAGATAATGGGATCGACTAACTGAACCCCCAAAAGTGACAACAGTCCTTCAGAGAAGAATACGTCCGGTATGACAAAGAACATATTAACCACGATACCGATCCATACAACACGACTAAACCACCTTTTATACTTATTCATCTTATCTGTTCCTTTCTTACAGTTTCTTCATATACTCATCCAGTGAGTTTTTTCCTCCTGAAAGAGTGATCGTGATCTACTTTATCCTGGATTTTTGAATGGAACGATCCAGTTGATTATCCAAATATCTCGTTGAAGTTTTTCTTTGTGACTTTCATCTATATATATTAGAAAGTATTTCGAAAATATTGAATTTATCAAAAATCAAAATAGTTATAAAGAAATGTACAAATCCCGCAGCCAAAGGTTTTCATGGCGTTTTCCTCCATTATTTCGAATAAATTCCCCACCCGTGAAAAAGCATAATATCCCTAAAAAGAATCGAAAATATTTACAGGGTGGATAATTATTAATTTATAATAATATTTTTAAATTGTCAAGAATATTTTATTCCTGAAATATTTTTAAATTGGAATTCCATCAATTAATTTAATTTCTTTTCAGAATTAACAAATATTCTATTATGCCCCCATTTAACGGAAGTAAATCCTTACATTCGATTTAAAATAATGTTTTCACCTCACATCATAGCGTAAAAAGGCGACAAACGCACCAGCAAATGACAAGACCGTGTAAAATGCCAGCAAACCAAAATCTATTATTGTTGGTGAAATGGCTTCTAAATTATCTAATAACGATGCTTCGAATCTAGGTAAATCGGTTACATCCAATGTACCTTTGTCTCTGCTACTGGACATATTAAATCCTGTTTCCGAACTTATAGTAATCCGAATTCCACCTCTACTTCCACCCTCTTCTTGCTTTTTCGCGACATATTTTTTGAATGTATCACGGTAATTATTCATGGCATCTTCATAGCGGGATTTTAAGATGATATTCGTTCCACCAAGATTCATCGCAGCTAATTGGTAAGCAGAAGCTGGTGAAAAACGCGACAGAGTAAACGCCATTCGCTCTTGAACCTGCCTGCGATTTCGAACATCTTCCAACAGTTTACTTGAAAATTCATCGATATCTTGTTCAACAGCATTTCGTGCTTTGTCATCTTCTTGCATCCATCCCCATTCATTGTCATCACGAAAAGATTCACGTTCACCTTCATTCATTCCCTCCATCGTCACGCTTCGCTCTTGCCATCGAGCCATTAACTTTTCTCTGTAATTATCCCATCTTTGTTTGGCAAAGCCATCTTGCTGCCCATCAATTTCTCCAACTGATGGCACGGAAATGAACTGGCCGGCAGCTATTACAGATGCACGGGGAATGATTAACACAAATACCACCCAAACAACCAATGATATCAAAAACGAAACGGATGATCGCCGGACCAACGCTGAGATCAATAATCCCATTGAGACAAATGTAGTGAAAAATAAAAATGAAACCCCTAGCCAAAACAAAAGTCTCAACCAATGATCATTGGTAAATGGTACTCGAAAAACCAATACCAGCACACACCCTAATAGCAATGGAATGAGCAGAGGAACGATCAATGCAATTAGAGACCCAAAGAATTTTGCCATTAAATATTTTGCACGGGGGACGGCATTTGCGAATGTCAATTGCAGGGTGCCTCCTTCACGTTCTCCATTAATTGCGTCAAAAGTAAATAGGATAGCGAATAATGACAATACAACTTGAAAAATAAAAGTGAGATCGATATAGCGAAATACGGCGAAGATCGGATCATCGGAATAATTGCTATTTTGTAGTTTGACTGATTGCGATGAACGGATAATTGAATAACGTCCAATGTCATTATTCACACCGGAGACAAATATTTGCATAGGATCCGGTTGCCTAAATGCCCGGCTATTAACCCCATGCCAACTGGTCGATTCGCGAATTTGCTGATCGGTTAATTGCGTGGCTGTTTCATACTGCCGAATCGCTGACTGGTAATCTTTTATTCCAATAAAAACGCTAAGTAAAATCAAAATTGAACAAGCCAAAAATGTTATAGCGAATTTGGGGCTCAATAAAATAGCTTTTAGTTCTTTCTCCAACAAAGTTAAAAACATTTCAATCTCCTAGCAGTTAAGTGTTATCTCACATCATACCTGAGAAAAGCAACAAAGGCTCCTATAAAAAATACCAGGTTAAAAAATGCCAGGATTCCAAAATCCACAGCAATTGCACCCGCCGATTTATTCAATTGTATATCATTATATTGGAATTCAGGCAACTCATGGGGATCGATGGGTTCTGGTTCTTCCTGTTCATCGTTACTCATTCTAAACATCATAACATGGCCACCCATGTTCATACCGGTTTTCTCCTTGATAAACTGGGCATATGATTTTTGATAATTTGTAGCTTCATTCACAAAATGTTGACCGAGTCGAATTGAAGTATTGGCCAAATTGGTAGCTGCCAACGAAAAGGTCGCTGTGGGTGAAATTCGAGCAATTGTGAATGCTAACTTTTCCTGAACGGCTTGACGATTTCTTCTTTCCTCATTCAACTTTCCGGCAAATTCAAGCGTCTGCTTTTCCCGCTCATCTGCCAGATCCTGCATAAATTTATTAAACTGTTCGACAATTTTCCTGGGTTCTTCTGTTGGATCAGGCTTAAAACCTCCCATCTTATCCCGATCTTCTTTCCACAACTGTGAGATAAATCTATTTTTTTGCGAGGCGATCTCATCCACAGAAGGCACATCAACAGCCCGTCCTGCGATTAATACCGAGGAACGCGGAATTATGAGAACGGCAAATATCCAGATAACCAATAAAAACAAGAATGAACTGGATGATCGTTTTGTGAGAGCGGAAAGGAAAATTGAAAGCGTAAGAAAAACACCAAAATACAGTAAGCCAACAAACACAACACCGGCCAAACGAAGCCATTCCTCTGACGACATTGAGACTCCTAGAAGCGGAAGGAATAAACAGCCTAACAAAATTGCGATTAATAGAGGAATAGTCAGCGCCAGAAAACCGCCAAGAATCTTGCCGAGAATATACTGATCTCGAGGAATGGCGTTAGCAAAAGAAAGCTTTAATGTGCCCTTCTCTTTTTCGCCATTGATCGCATCGTACATAAAAAGGATAGCAAACAGGGATAAAACAATCTGAAAAATGAAATTCAAATCCAGGAAGCGGAATACTGCAAAGATAGGATCACTGTTGAAACGACTGTCTTGAGACGCCATTTCTCCGCGGCCTTGGACTTCTACCGTACGCCCAATATCGTTGGAGATACCGGTAACCAAAGATTCTAAAGGCCCAGGCGGCAAAAAAATACGATGGTTTCTTACCATCATCCAATCCGTCAATCCTTCCATCTGCCGTTGGTTTTCAGCCATCGCAGCATCAAATTGCGAGACGCTAATTTTGTAATTTTTTGCTCCAACATAGAAACTCAGCAAAATCAAAGTTGCACAAACCGCAAATGTCACGGCAAATTTTGTCGATCCGATAATTTCACGCAGTTCTTTTTCGATGATTAATTTTAGCATGTATGCCTCTTCAATTACATTTCATTGGTTTAATCAACATGAGCGAAATCGAAGGATATTTTCCTTGATCATGCTTTTTCCACAGTTAATTCGTCTTTATAAACTTCCACATATTCCATATATAGCTTTTCCAGGTCTTCATTTTCAACTTCGGCGTGGGTTTTCTCCATCACTAATTTTCCGTCATTCATGATTCCAATAACGTCGGAAATTTCTTTTGCCCGAAAGATATCATGTGTGCACATCAGGATAGCTTTGTTTTCGCTACGAAGCTCTGCAAGTAATTTGATAAACTCGTAACCTGCTTTCGGATCAAGCCCGGAGGTCGGCTCATCCAAAAGAATTGCTGGGGCATCTTTCAGAATTGCGATGGCAATTCCGCACTTTTGACGCATGCCTTTAGAAAAACCACGTAACCGCTTGTTGTGAGCTTCTTCCTGCAAACCCACACGTGACAAAACATCACGATAGTCATCTTTGCTGTATTTGGTTTTCCCGCCAAGTCGGGCAAAATAATCCAGGTTCTGAATTGCCGTGAATTGCGAGTATAACATCACATTTTCCGAAACAAACGCTGCTTTTTGTTTTGCTTTTAACGGCTCCCTATGTGTTATAATCCCATCAATTCTTGCTTCGCCTTCGGTTGGGTCAATGAAATTGAAGAACAGGTTGATGGTTGTGGTCTTGCCTGCTCCATTAGCACCGAGCATTGCATAAATTTGTCCCGGATAGACAGAAAAAGACAAATGATCCACACCCATTACACCATCTTCGTAGCGCTTGGTTAAATTATCTGTCTCCAACATTGGTGACTTGCCGTTCGTTACTTTCGTTTCGTTTTGCTCTGTATCGAAATGATTATCTCGATTTTCCATTTTAAGTCCTTTTATTTGATTCGTTATTTTGAATTTGATACTTGTTTGGATTTAGAAATTTGTTTTATAAATTTATATGTTATCTTCTTGACAACCGAATTCCAAAAATGACAATGCCTACAATCAATCCAACAATAGCTAAAATCAAAACAGTAATTCCTAATACATTTGCTTCGGCTTGAATTTCGATAGTTACAGTTTTATCTTCGCCATTTACCGGTTGATCGTCTGATAGAGAACTGGAGCGAACCCTGACTTCATAGCGGCCTACAGAAACATCTTCTTTTGGCTTAATATTTATTGTAACCACTTTCTCCTCACCAATTGCCAGAGACGGAATTACCGGGGGCTCAATTACTTTTTGCCAATTCAATGGCGGATCGACTTCAACGACTACATTGTCCAACCGGCGCGTTCCTTCGTTGACCATCTCAATGCTAATAGAAGCAGATTCATCAGCCTGAATCGTATGAAATAATTGCGGTGCCCTTACTAAAAGAACACCAATTCCTCTTGGTACAATTTCCAAAGGCACATAGCCGATTTTCATTTTCTTAATTTCTTCTTGAGTCCATACTTTTTGACGAATATTATTAGCGTCTAAGGCTTTATCTTTAGGAATCACCAATACATAAAAAGGTATAGGTTTATCGATAATGACTTCCTCGGTTGGCCTGTCCGGTAAATATACCTGCAGAGCTGCCCGTTTGGTATTACTGCTTTCGGTAAATTTAAACTGGCTGAGCCTTGCTTGACTGGATGGATCGCTAAAAAACCGGGTTATTTGATTTGGTAAATTTACAACTTCAAGTTTAAAAGTATTGGTTACACCGCTAAACAATTCCAGAGTCATGCTAAAGGATGCGGTTCCACCCAATTCAACTTCCTGGGAAAACTGCTCTGATTGAACAATCACTTTATTTACACTGACATCCTTTTGTAAATATACTTTTGGAGTACGTTGAGTCCCGCTGCCATAAATAATATCTATTGACACAATATCCACGTCTTGGAGTAACTCAAATTCAATCTCCTCTGGTCTTCCATAACGAAGCTCTTCAATTTTTATTTCGTAAGGCAGGCTAATGATGGCATTCTGATCGTTGAGCAAGGAGATATACACATCGTTGATAATATCTGGCTGCAGAGATCGGAATAATTCATCATCCAGGTTAACTAATTTTCGAAATTCGGCGCTGCCTCCGGATGTGTTTTCCAATTGAACCCGAACTCGTTTACGGCCATCTTCAGTTTGATATTTGACCGCTTTTCGTACCGAAACATATTGTTTTTCAAACAAAACAGCCAACAAGGATTGTTGATAATTAACTTCCGCATCCGCATACATATTGCGTGCACGATCTAACTCAAGCTGAGAAATCAAATCTTTTTCATGCATTTCCTGCATGCGATCAAATTCCGTTCTCGCAACTTCGAAAGCCTCCTTCGCGCGCTTTAACCCTAATAGACGGTACTGGTCATCTCGTTGATTAAACGGCGTGCCTGTTTGAGACCGGGAGTGTTGAGGCAGACATGCAATGAAACACAAGGTGAACAGGCAGATTCGTTTGAATTCACAAATTTGTTTGAGGATTTTTAACACAATCACGATTTCCTTATGCTTAGTCCTGTCTGATTATGATATTGCCGCGTGCTTTTGGTTTAACTACAGAGACACTCAATTTATGACCGTCGCGGGATAGTTCAATGTCAAGTTTGTCACCAACCTCAACTTTCTTATAGATTTCCTCAAATTGCTGGGTGGATTTAACCTTTTGGCCATTTAGGGCTTGAATAATGTCACCATCTTTTAGTTCATTTTTGTCCATACCAGGTAAAGGCAAAACACGGGCGACTTTAACCATTTCTTCCTCTTCGCCCAATATTACCGCGAGGCCCAACACAGGCTTCAAATTCTCATAACCGCCCATATCTTCGGGCGTGAGCATCATTCTTTGTACACCCGGGGAATGTCCGCCTTCACCCGAACCACTGCCTGTCATTTGCATTTGCGGCAGATCTTTTGGATCTGCTTTATCAAAAGAAATAATGAAGGGATCCTTATCTCTTTTTATCCCAATCTGAACTTTAGCGCCAATTTCCAATTCTGCATATTGTTCCTCAAAAGCCTTCACTTTTCTAATCCGCTTTCCATTCAAATAAAGTATAACGTCCCCCTCCTGAATATCTACACCTCGGTATGGCTCACGCCGCATATCCTTGGGCATGGCCATTGCCACTTTAACGGTATTTTCACCATCTTCACTCAACATAACAGACAATTCGGCAATACGAAACATTTCACCTTCAATTGAAATTGTCCGGACAATCTGGGTAAACCCTGGCAGATTCCAAAGCAGAAGAATCATAGATAATAAAATAGTTTTCCATTTCCTGGTCATTACTAATCTCCTCTTTTTATAAAAATGAATGAATCAACATGATTCATATATTTCCGGTTGAACTTCAATAAACACTATTTTTTTCTAAAATTAAATAATCCAAACTTTAGACGAATAATAATATGAATTTGATTCACAACCCTGTAGTTAAAGAGTGTTAGGAAATGTTAAATTATGTTAATTAGCAAGAATTCGAAGAGAATATGTCGTAATTTCGAATCATGAAACAAAAACGTAAAACCATGGCGGTTATTGTTGTCCTGATTTCTGCCGCTCTCCTTGGGTTAATCTGGCTTCAGGTTGTCCTGCTGGATAGAGCAATCGAGTTAAAAACCCAGGCATTTCGGCAAAACGTAAATTCAGCGCTCAATTCCATAAGCCACAGGCTGGAAGAAAAAGAAATCTTTACAAAAGCAGTTCAGGTTATGGTAAAGATTGACTCGAATAGTTCATCTCAGATTCACCATGGTGAGATAAAATTGCTATCCAACTATTCTGAAATGAGTGATACGGCTATGACATGGAATTTCAGAAATTCGATTTTCCCCAGGTTCGATATCAACAAAGGAAAGTTCTATTATAATTTGACTTCCCCTCAACATGTTCGCCTACGAATTTTAGATAATTCGGGAAATGAAATTGAGGAAGTTCTAAATGAATACAAGCCTGCCGGTCATTATGAAATCTTTATTGATACTTCTGATGTTCAACCCGGAAAAACCGTTTTGAACTTCTTGGCAGATAGCAGTAACTATAATATATCATTTATCGCCGGCACTAATATTAATTTTACGCAGGGATCATTATTAAGAGGTAAAAAATCAGAACTAATAAAACGCATTGTTTCCCAGTTAACTGAATTCGAAAGGCAACCCATTGAATCCAGAATCAAAAAAACGGTTTTTGATTCGACAGTAGAAGCCACGCTAGCAGAAAATGAAATCAATTTACGGGTTGAATACGGTATTCATTCAATCAATCAGGATACCATTAAATTTGCAGCGGCTGATGTTGGAATCCAATCACTAAAAAACAGTACATTTCGAACCAGGCTTTTTCCAAGCGATCCTTTTTACAGTCAAAATGATTTGGTTCTGTACTTTCCGCAACAAACCATGTACTTACTCAAACAAAATGGAGTATTGCTTGTCGCATCACTGGTTCTGTTATCCATCATTGTTTTCTTTTTTATCTATACACTTAGGACTATTTTTAAGCAAAAACATTTCGCGGCCTTACTGAAAGATTTTATCAATAACATGACCCACGAATTCAAAACACCAATCTCTACGATCTCATTGGCCAGCGAAGCCATATCAAATCCGGCAGTTCTGACTAATAAGAAAAAATTACAGCAATACAATGGCATTATTAAAGATGAGAATACTCGCATGCGCAATCAAGTAGAAAAAATTTTACAAATTGCAGTTTTGGAGGAAGGAGAATTCGAGTTAAACAGAGATTTTGTTGATGTCCATCAAATTATTAGAGATACTGTGGCTCATGTACATTTACAGATCGAAAAAAGGAAAGGATCTATTTCTTGTGATTTAGCAGCAAATCCCTCAATCATCCCGGTAGATCCGATTCATTTCACAAATGTGATTCATAACTTAATTGACAACGCCAATAAATACACAAGGTTGCAACCAGCCATATCAATAACTACCGGAAACAATCACGATGGGATTAAAATCAATGTTTCGGATAATGGTATTGGTTTGGCTCAAGAAGATAAAAAACATATCTTCGATAAATATTATCGCGTATCGACAGGCAATATTCACGATGTGAGGGGATTTGGTTTGGGATTGAGTTATGTGAAATTAATTGTTGAAGCACATGGCGGCTCTGTGTCTCTAGAGAGCGAAACAAACAAAGGCAGTACTTTTTTACTATTTATGCCCTATCAAAAAAACAATGGCAAATCTAAAAAAACAGCAGCAGCGAATTCTGCTAATTGAGGACGATCCTAACTTAGGATATATTTTACAAGAAAACTTGGAACTGCATGGATATCACGTGCATCGATGCATGGACGGTGAAGAAGGTTTGGATACTTATCTTCGCAAGAATTTCAACCTTTGCCTGATAGATATAATGCTGCCAAAAAAAGATGGATTTTCCCTTGCAAAAGACATTCGAAAAACTAACCAGGAAATACCGATTATTTTCCTGACAGCCAAATCCCTCAAAGAAGATCGGATAGAAGGATTTAAAATAGGCGGTGATGATTATGTTGTTAAACCATTTAGTATGGAAGAATTGGTTCTGCGTATTCAGGCAGTCCTTAAAAGAACAGGGAAATCATCACAAATTTCCATTGAAAATGCAAAATTTTCTATTGGTAAATATGCATTTGATTATGAAAATCAAATATTGATTTTACAGGATCATTCAACCAAGCTAACTTCAAAAGAAGCCGAACTGCTAAAATTGCTATGCTTGCATGAAAATGATATTTTAGATCGTGAAGTAGCGCTAAAACTGATTTGGAGCGAAGATAATTATTTCACCGGTAGAAGCATGGATGTATTTATTTCTAAATTGCGTAAGTATTTGAGTAATGATGCAAACATCGAAATCAGGAATGTTCATGGTAAAGGGTTTAAGCTGGTTGTGAGAATGTAAAAGGAGGAAAAAAAATAAAATGCTTAAAGCAGTTTAAGGAAAGCAATAGAAATGAGACACAACGACAACGTGAAAGAAATGGTTACGATAATCAGTATCACGATAAAATTGAGACCAATGTTTTATTAAAACCTGGCTTTCTAATATAAGTATAGATTCGATTCAAGATTTGTAAAACTCCTCTTTCCTTGCTGTCATTTTTCCAGACCATTCTTATTCAATTCTATATCAAGCAATCTTCTAATCTCATCTTCCGTAAGACCGTCTGATTTTAGCTTTTTGATAAGGTACTCAATATAAGGCCGGGCTTTATGCAATATTTCCGACCGTTTATGAACTAAACTTTCGGGTTTTACAAACGCTCCTTTACCCTGTCGCAGTTCAATAATCCCTTCATGTTCCAATTCTTTATATACTTTTACAACAGTATTCGGATTGACAAATAAATCTTTGGCAACATTTCTTATGCTGGGTAATTGGTCCCCGGGATTGAGTGTCCCGGATTCAATTGCATGTTTAATTTGTTGCATCAACTGGATATAAATGGGAGTACCTGCGCTTGGATTGGTTTTTATCAGCATTTCTTATAGTTATCTCTGATTGTACTACTGTAATAATTATATAGTTCACTAGAATTCTAATACATAAATTCTGTGAATTCAAGATAAAATAAAAAAACGGTAAGGATTTAGGCTTCCTTACCGTTTTAACGCCTCTATGGAGAGAGGCATGCGCAGATTCCAAATAATAAGACGATCAAAACATCCGGAATGTTACAACTATTATTCATAAAATCACAAAATGATTAAAAAATATTCTTTATTATTCAAAAAAATAATTATATCCCAACAATTTTATAAAAATGTCATATAATTTGAAAATTTTTGTTAACCTTTTTGAGAGTTATGGCATCTAATGAATAATAGTTGGGTTATAATGTATCATTAGTTGATTTTTGAATAAATTTGAGTTATCAATAATTTTGATTGAAGTTTCACTTTAAGGAAAGTAATGAACTATAACTCACCGGAAGATCAAATAATAATTAGAAATTTTCCTACAGCTGGATCGCTTAAGCAAGAAATCCGCAAAAAAATCAATAATCGAGAAAAAGCAAACTGGGCATTTTCAAAATTAATTAATAAAGGTTCAACTATTTTTTTGTTATATGAACCAAAACTAAAGCCTAATCACTAATCAAGAACCAACCAGATTGATTCCCAAATTGTATAAAATACAAAATAATTCCAGACTACTTCTTTTCTATTTTCAATTGCGCGGCTAATTGTTTTGCAGTCTCTTGTGAGATGAGCGGTAAATAAGGTCCTTTGAATTCTCTCTTCCACCAATTTTCCAAAGTGGTCTTTTCCGAATGGTTGGTAAATTCATAGTTAAATAATCGTGCCCGCAAATATTGCGGAGGTTTGTTAGGAAATGGGTTCTCTTTCAACAAATCTAAAACAGGTTTTGAGTCTTGCATAATTCTTACACAAAAACTCACAAACCATGGATTTCTTTGGTAATTTCCAAGTGCGGCGAACCACATCTGCCAATCCAATCGCGGTTGGTAAGGTGCAACAAAAACTGGCCGTTGATTAAGACCCACAGGTTTGTACTTGAAAATATAAGCTTGCCAATCCGAGGCATCGTTGCTGCCTTCTATAATGATTTCCGGTCTTTCCTTCGTCATAACTTGGAATAAACCATAACTATTTACAATGTGAAATGGGGATGTAATTTCATACAATTTTGTTACCCATTTTGGCCAATGCCACGATTTACGTAAAGTAGCGTTAGAAAAAAGGAAAGCACTGTTGATTAGAATTACAAAACAAACCGGAGCGAAAATCCAATTTGCCATATTTCGAGTCTTAGTATTTGTTTTTATATGATTTAGAAAGTTAAACTTCAAAACAAGATCTTTTATTATTTTTATTGGCCAAGTTGAATCATCAAGAAACCAAAGGCATAGAACAATCGCTAATAAATTGAAATAACCATAGTTACCTGTCGATATTATCAAGATTTGCAAAGATAATATAAAAATTGCAGCAATTGATCGTACACGGCGAGGAGCAAATATAAAGAAGGGCACAACCAATTCAATGAAAAACATCCCTGCAACCGACATCTTATGAAACCAAACCGGAAACTGGTGAAAATACCAGGCAGTCCATGGTGGAATGGGTTGGGTTTGATAATGATAACTAAGAGCAGTTAAATTGCTCCAGGATTCGTCACCGCTAACTAATTTGACAATACCGGAGGCAAACATCAACCGAAAAAGAAGCCAACGATGCAGCCATACTACAATCTTAGATGGAGCTTCTTTGCTAGTCCATTTTGGAATAATGTTTATAGGATTCAAAAAAATTGCCAGGAATCCCGTTTCCAAAAGCAATATATCCCATTGGAAAGAAAGGAAGGTTTGTCCTCCAACAACCAATGACAAATAAATCAACCATAGTGAAATCCATAAAGCGATCGAAAAAGGCCATATCAAACTAACAATCGAAAACAGAATCCCTACAATACAAACCAGGTTTATGAAAAAGTCATTTTGACTCAACCAAAACAAAGTTGGAAATTGAAAAAATTGACCTTCACCAAGATTTTGGTTAATTAACTCTAAATAATTTTTTATAGGCAAGATACCGTTGCTGCCAATTAAACCATCAATTTGAAGCCACAAGGAAAAAATCGCAATAAAATATATTAATCCTAAAGCTCGTAGGAACAGTTGCCTGGTTCCCTTGTGAGAATGAGGTCCAGGTTCTTTTCCCCAAAGAGAAACAGTTAGTTTTGAAAAGAAATTACGATTGTTGGCAACTATACGATAAGATGACTCGCTTATGAATGCGAAGCCAGGCAATTTTCGATAGAAGAACCCCCAAATCCGATTTATTGATGAATAGAAACACAGTGCGGTAAATATGGCTTCTGCCCCACTTCTGATGGTTTTATCTAATTCAATAAACTGAACCGAACGTTGAAATTCCTCTTTTGTAATTTCAGGAAAGTTCTTCCCGACATTCTGATATGGGGCAAAATCAATTTTCCCGCCAGTGCGTGTTTGCAACCATATTACACACCTTTTACAAAAACCGCATTGACCATCATAAATAAGTATTGGATTCATTATGATGAAAATAATTGGAAGAAGAAAAATGTGCAAGTATGATTTCAATCACTGCAAAAAAAACCAGTTATTGAATCTTTACTTACATAATGAAATGAGAATCATAAAATAATAAATTTCAAATGATGAAATGGATCAACCTGATGAATGAATACTTTGTCAATTATACGATTCTTGGGCCATAATGTCGTTTCAACCAACGGCTTAAGCCGTCAAGGTCGGGAAACAGCACTCTCTCAGTAATATTCACCTGGTCTAACTTGTCTCTTATTTCCCATTTAAGATTTGCAGGAATGATGACCTTTTTAAATAAATCTCGATGGTCTTTTAACCAATGATCAAAAACGCCCGTTGGGCTTGACATGAGGGAGAATAGGGCGTATTGGTTCACCATTCGATCATCTAAGGACGGTGGTTCAAGAAAAACTACAAACTGGCTTTCATCAAGATTGTCAAGAATGGATAAGGATTTCGCTCCATTGTATAACATATCGACAGTAAATACATTGGAGCCTTCATTTTTAAGTATATTTTTGAGTTTTTTCGGCATTAATTTATGTAATTGAACATAATCCACACACCAAATTGCACCATCAATTTTAAAGCGTTCAATATTAGCCGTTGCAAAATGTAATGCAACAAATGGTGAAAAAGTCCAATCGAGCAACCGAGTCGGAAGCCCATGGTGCTGGGCTAATGCCAGCCAACTCCATTCGGATTTACTATAGAGAGCATCTCGATGAGCATATTTTCTGAAGTTACGAAGTAAGTGATTCTCTAACTTGTTATAATCGCCGCCTAACCGAATTATGCTTGTTTTTAATTTATAAGTTGAATTCGATAAACCTCGAAAGGCATAATTCGATCTATATCTGCCAAGCTGGGCTTTCCAGGATTCTTCGAACAATATTTCATTCAGTTCATTCCAATTTTCCGGATAAATTTCATTCATTTTAAGATTTCAAATATTTTTCTTACCTTACATTTTATTTTCTATGATGTTGTTAAATATAAATTAAAGGCGGCTAAAAGGTCAATCAAAACTAACCTGGAATGTGAATTCAATAAAATTAAGCAATGTGAAGATTTTATAGTAAAATAGTAGGTAGATACTGGCTTTTTAATAAAAAGGGATGTTAGTTACTTAAGGGGCACAACCAACATTTTCTGCAACGAAATAATGCGGAAAATAGTAAATATGATGATTCGTTTGATATCCAAGGTTTTTAGAAAATTAGAATCCCCTTTATCCATCATTGGTTTGAAGAAAATGACTCAATGACCTTAGGGAGAAGTTTTGGCAGCTTTATTGTAAATGTTGATCCTTCATTGAGTTGACTTTGAACCAATATTTTTCCATCGTGGGCATCAATAATTGATTTTACAACACACAAACCTAACCCTGTACCAGAACCCATGAAACCGGTTTCTGATGTTGAGTGATATTCGGTATTTTGGGCTTCATAAAACTTATCGAATATTTTAAATTGGTCATCATCAGAAATTCCTATCCCATTATCAATTACTTTAAGTTCCAGATCATCACCTACAAGGGTACTATCAATTTGAATTTTACCACCATCAGGTGTGAACTTAATTGCATTACATAGTAACTCTCGAATTGCACGCTGTAATTGAAATTCATCGCCATTCCACTCGCATAAATTCTCTGAGAAATTGGAAGATATTGTTAATGAACGGTTATTGGCTACATTTTTAAATTCATCTAATAAATTATGTATTAAATCTTTCAGATCAACTGGATCAAAACATAGGTGGGATTTGAGTTCGGTATCAATTAAGCTTAAATGCATGTCTTCAACAATTCTCCCTAACTTTTGAGCGCTTGTATTGATAATACTTAGGAATTCCTGTTGATCTTGACTGATTGCGTTGGAAGATTCACCCAATAGTTCAGAAAAAGTTAAAATATTTGTTACAGGTGTTTTAAGTTCATGACTTGTGATATCGATAAATTTATCTTTGATTTTATCCAGTTCTTCAAGTTTTCGATTAATGTTTCGAAGCTTTCGTACTTCTTGATCCATTTCCCTGTTTTTTAGTACCCTTTCAATTGTAAGCTGAACATGTTCAAAATTAAAAGGCTTAACCACAAAATCATCTGCCCCTTTTTTCATTACATCTACAGCTAATTCAATCGTTCCAAAACCGGTCATCATGATTACACTGACGTGAGGTTTGGATTCCCTGATCCTTTTAACCAACTCCATACCATCTAAATCAGGCATATTAAAATCAGTAAGCACTAAATCAAAATCATTATGAATTACAGATTGTAGCGCATCCTGGCCGTTTTCAGCCAGTTCTATTTTATATCCAAATCTTGTTAAAAATTTTTCACAAACATTTCTAATCGGTTCCTCATCATCCACCACTAATATTCGAATATCTTTAGCATTCATGAATATCCTCACACACTTGCATATATTTAAATGATAAATTCCTATCCTTTAAAACTAATTTACCCCAACCTATTATGTTCCAACGGAATTTGATTCTGCTATAGAATCTTCTGCATCCTCAAAATCAGGATAATGTTTTTCCAAACAATCTGGACAAATGCTATGGCTAAATACGGCATCAGTATGTTCATGTACATACACCTCTACTTTTTGCCAATATCCACTGTCGTTTCGGATATTTTTACAATGACCACATATTGGTAAGAATCCTTTCAAAAATTTTACCTGGGAAAGGGCGTTTTCTAATTCTTCAATTTTATCAGCAAGTTGTACTTCCAATGCAACTACACGTTTTGCTGACAATAATCTTGAGTAAAGCTCGTTATGATTGAAAGGTTTAACAATATAATCATCTGCCCCGGCATTTAAGCCTATTGAAATGTCTTCTACCCGAGCTTTTGCAGTAAGTATAATGATGTAGATGTATGATCCATCTGTTTTTTCACGTATTCTTTTGCAGACTTCTACTCCATCTAGTTCTGGCATCATCCAATCTAATAAGGCGATCCTTGCGTCACTATTGCTTTGTAACGCTTCCAAAGCCTGTTTACCATCCTCAACAGCAATCACATCATAACCCCAGTTAATCAATTTTTTTTCCAACATCCTTCTGGAAATAAAATCATCTTCAGCAATGAGAACTTTGAACTGTTTGCTTTTGCTTAGAGCTCCCTGAACATTTTCCTGGTTAATAGAATCCACCGGTACCTTAACTAATTTTTAAATCTAGGAATAGACAATATCTTTATTTTTTACTACTTCCAACAACTCTTTAATCAGCAGACTCTGTTCATTTTCCAATAATCGGAAATAGTCATTAGCCCGATCAAAATCCGACTGCTGTGCTGCCATTTCAATTTGAGCTGCAAGTTGTAAAGCTTGTTGTGCAAAAAAATTACCAACAACTCCTTTAAAGGTATGGATGCCACTTCCAACACCTTCAACATTCTTTTGTTCAATAGATGAAAAAATATTTTGCAAAAGATCATCAGCTTCTTCAACATATATTTCAACGACGTCTTGCAGCAGTGATAAATCATTTTCAACCCGCTCCATCACTTTTTCCAAATCAAATAATTTGCTAGTAACCTGGTTAGATTCATCTTCAAAATTCTTTTTTTGATCTTCATAAATAATTTTGTCATTCCAATTTGACATTGCATTCTTCACTTCATCTATTTCCTGCTCTAATTTTTTATAAATTTCAGAAAACCCATCCAGTCTATTATCCCGGGCCAGAAATTCTATTTTTTGAGCGTAATTTAAGGCAGATTGTGCATAGAAATTCCCGAGTGTCCCTTTTAGTTTATGCGCTGCTCTTTCCAAATCTCTGCAGTTTTTTTTCTGAAATGCTTCTTTAATATCTAAAAGCATTTTTTGGGTTTCCGGCTCAAATTCGGTAATGATTTCTTGCAACAACTCTTCATCACCTTCAAGACTTTTTAGAGTTTTACTTATATCCATATTTTTAACTTCTTTTTTTATTAATAATACAAATACACTTTCACTGTGAGTTTCTAAAAAACCCTATTGGAATTATCGGTAACATCCCCGTTTTACTGACATAATTTTATCTGATGAAACCAATTAGTCAATAATATAACAATAAATGGTGAGTTATAGTATTGCTAAATATTCAAATATCTTTGATCGCCATCACGGTAAGTTAAGCCTTTTTCATCAAAGTATTCAAGGAGGGCTATTGCAAACTTTCTGCTTGCTTGAATGATATTCCTCAATTCACCTGCAGTTATACTGTCCTGAGTTTTAATCCAATCCACTATCAATTTTTTTACACTGTTCAGGGTAGAATTGAGATAAACCAAACCATTCTGTAAAACGACAATTTCCTTTCTTTTCCTGGAATAGTTAATGACTAAATCAATTTCAGATTTGCGATTATTATACTTTTCATAAAGTTCTTTGATAGTTGGAGGCGTAAATGAACTTTCTTGCAGCAACTTTATTATATCATTGTACAAGCTCTGCTGATCTGCATTTAATCCTGCCGAAAACTCTGCCAGGGACACAATTTCATTATCGAATACAATTTCCCCCTCAAATGATAATTCCTTTAAAATCGATTCAATTAATATCGCCTCTTTATTTAATAAGGCTCGACTTGCAAGTTCTGCTCTACTCATCCCCGGAAGGTGGGGATTGGAATTATGAAATTGAGTTAATATTTCAAACAAATTCTTTTTCGATTTTTCAAATTCTGATTTGGCAATATAATATCTTTGATCTCCTGATTCTAATATCCGAATAGATCCATTTTTTACCGACTCTTCAAGATGAGGTTGCAATTTTTCTGTTGACATACCTATTGCTGGAACCAGTTCTTGAAATGATTTTACGTTCCTATTCCAGGTTAACATTTCAAGAATAACATTTTTCACATCATTGGATGCTAAATTTTTAAAATGCTGAATAACAGAATCGTTAAACCTTTTGTGCCGGGTAAGTGGATCATTGTCAAGTACAAAACCGCCTCCAATTGTTATACTGGGTGAATATTTTCGTATAACAAATCTATCATTGCGATTTGTCGCTATCGGCTTTTCCAGAATAAACTGAACAAAACCCTGATCTTCAGGAATTAATTGCTTGTGATCCAAAAGTCGAATTCGTGCGAATATTTCACTGGTCCCGACATGAAGGCGCACCCTGGCTTGATCCTTTAATTCCCATGGTGAATTTTTTAGCAATTTAAGCTCAGCATCGAATCTTTTCACAGGTATTCCACATCCTGGAGTAACAATTACATCTCCTCTCTGAACATCTTCCCTATGGGCACCGAGTAAATTAATGGCACCCCGGTCGCCAATTTCAATCGAATTAGATTGTGACCCATGTTTTTGCAAGCCGCGAACTTTGAATGTTTTGCCACTTGGCAGGATTTTAATAGTTTCACCTTGGGTAAGTTTGCCGGAATTAATGGATCCAGTGACAACCGTACCAAAACCTTGTATGGTGAAAGACCTGTCAACAGGCATCCAAAAATAACCTCGGTCTATTTTCTTTGTCGGAGTTTGAACCATTAATTCAATTTGAATTTTTAGTTCCTCAAGTCCGGATTTATTCAATGCTGAAAATCGCACAACCGGAGCACTATCCAAGAATGTCCCTCTGGTCAATTCACGAACTTCCTCCTCGACCATATCTATCCAATCAGGTTCCGCAAGGTCGATTTTATTGATGACAATAATTCCTCTTTCAACTCCAAGCAGATCCAGAATATCCAAATGTTCATGGGTTTGCGGCATTACACCATCATCAGCTGCCAATACGAATAAAACAAAATCGATACTGGTAACCCCGGCAACCATATTCTTAATAAATCGTTCGTGCCCCGGGACATCAACAAAAGCAACATGTTCATTGTAAAATGCATAACCCAGGTCAATGGTTAATCCCCTCTCTTGCTCTTCTTTTAACCGATCAGGGTTGGTACCAGTCAAAACGTTTACGATTGCACTTTTACCATGATCTATATGACCTGAAGTACCGATGATTATATTTCTTTGGAGATTTTCCACAAATTTTTAGATTTAACTTTATTTTACATTGTGTTTACCGAAAACTCTTTGCCAAAATCACTTATTGTCATTTCGAGTGAATGCGAGAAATCTTATATGTTTCTATAATTCTAATATGTTGAAATTCTTTTATTAAAATGATTTCTCCTCCACTTCGTTCCGTTCGAAATGACAAATACTGGGATTTTATAGTAAATTTAAGTGCCTTTCGGTTTTTATTCCAGATAAAACGGTTAGTTAAACCAGAGACTGTAACTGTTTAACAATTATTGGAATTTCATCGTCACAAATTGTTCTCAAATTTAAGGTATTCTTACCTTCTTTTACATAGCCAATAATTGGAACATCACATGATCGCAATAAAGTAGATATTTGATCTTCAGAATATTCATTCGATTCTATAGCGATCACCATACTGGGAATTTCAACAAGAGGTAACGCGCCACTGCCAATCTGGGATGTGCCATCTTCCAGTTTAAAATGAAGTTTTTTATTTAAGGCCTCCACTTTTGCTAATATTTTTTCACCACGTTTTATTTGATTTGAAATGGGTTCCAGTAACATGCGAAAAACAGGAATTTCCTGAAGCCGGTTTTTCTGGTTTAAATAAATCTTGAGGGTCGCCTCTAATGCTGATAATATGAGTTTATCGCATCGAACAGCGCGCATGAGTGGATTTTTTCGTATGTCATTTATGTATTTTTCCTTTCCAACCAACAAACCACTTTGAGGTCCGCCAAGAACTTTATCTCCGCTAAACGTAATCACATCTACCCCATGTTGAACGACAGCCGGTATTAACGGTTCGTATGGTAAATCAAACTTAACCAAATCCAAAAACACACCACCTCCCAGGTCATAAATGATGGGTATTTTTTTGGCATTGGCTAATTCGACCACATCCGGCAACGGTACCTCTGCAGTAAATCCTTGCACCCGGTAGTTGGAAGTATGGGCAATCAGAATTGCTCCGGTATTCCGGTTAACTGCGTTTGTATAATCTTTAGGATGTGTCTTATTTGTGGTTCCAATCTCCTTAATAATTGCGCCACTTTGCTCCATGATATCAGGGATGCGAAATGAACCGCCAATCTCTACGAGCTGGCCTCGTGATATGATAACCTCTTTATCTTTAGCGAGAGTATTCAGAGCAATTAAAACGGCTGCCGCATTATTATTAACCACAGCCGAACGCTCTGCTCCGCTAAGCAAACACAGCAGTTCATTTACATGATCCAGACGTTCCCCGCGTTTTCCGGTTTTTAAGTTTAGTTCCAAATTACAATAATTTTTTATGATTTGACTTAACTGGACTTCAACACTTGCGGGAAGGGGTGCCCTGCCAAGACCCGTATGCAAAATGATTCCGGTCGCATTGATCACCCGTTTCAAACTTGGCGAAATTGTATCCTTTATTCTTTCTGCAACTGACTGAACCGCTTTCTTTATAAGTGTATCCCGATCGATTGATCCTGAACCGGAATCAGATTTTCTAATTTTATTTCGCAAATTTAACAAAGCTTCCCTGATACAATAAGTCACAAAATTATAATCCATCGTTTGAAGGTATCCCCGGATCACTGGAGTATTTAAGACAGTATCCACGGATGGTAACTTTGCCAACTGGTTTTTGGATTTCTTCAATTCAGGCATTATGGTTTAAATAATCAAGATAATTTTATCTAATTTCTACTTTAATAGGAAATATTCTTGCCAAAATAAACCCCGGAAACATTAGCAGGGTAACAATCAACAAAGAGTATTTAAGGCCAATAATGTCAGCCAGAAAACCAACGGGTGTTGCCAATAATCCGGCCACACCCCATGCAAAACCCATCATAATTCCGGAAGCAAAGCCGACATTCTTTGGCAATATTTTCTGGGCAATTAAAATATTATTAGGAAGCGACATAAAAACAAAAAAAGCAGCAAGTCCAATAAAAACAATTCCATATATCGTTGGAAATATAAAAAACAGAATGCCAAATGGCAGGGCAAACAAAAAACTAGCTTGCATTATTTTCTTTGCAGGAAACTTGTCAGATAAATATCCGCCAACCAACAAGCCGGCAGCGGCACTAATTTGTAAAATAGCTACGGAAAGCGCTCCCGAAAAAAGTGATTCACCGAACTCTGCCAACAATAATGGCATAAAATTCTGGAAGCAAATGATGAAAGTTGAACGAATAACCGCCATAAAAAACAAAATCAAAATTACCGGCCAATATCCATCTAGGTTACGTAACAGGCTAATCTTTTCATGATGATGAACTTCTCCTTGCTTGAAATCCAAAAGGCGAAAAGTCACCAAAACAATAGCGATTGCCGGCAGTACAGTTATAAGAGATGATTTCAAACCCCATGTCATTACCAGGGGGATAATAACCAGGGAGCCCAGGGCAATCCCCAGGGTCCCGCCCAAACCGAAAATCGACATCGAAATGCCCGGGTTGAGTTTTGCCACCTTGCCAACCAAAGTTGCAGCCTGCGGATGAAAAATAGAGGTGCCAATTCCACTTAAAGCAAGAATAATAACCAATGACAAATAACTATTGGCAAGGCCGATTAAACTCATAAAAACACCGGCGATTAATGGACCGAAAACGAAAAAATAATTTCGTCTTAGACGATCGGCTATCATGCCAAAAAAAGGATGTAATAATGAATTAAACACAGAAAATATGCTCACCAGGGTGCCTGCCAGGGCCAGCGAAATATCCAATCTTAAAACCAAAATGGGTAATAACGGACCCAGAAACCCATTGTAAAAATCATTAGTACAATGTGCTAAAGAAGAAATCCAAATAAATGTTTTGGGTGAGTAGGGTGGAAACGATTGCGTTTTAGGTTTTGAAGGAGTAAGGGTTGTTTCAGCCTTCATGATTGCTCTTGATTCTGAAGCTCGGAAGAAGGTGAACTCGACTCAAGTTCCACCTTTCGTGATTTACCATAAATTACAAATCTGAAAATGTAAATCAAACCCAAAAGAATAAGTATTCCTCCAATTAATATTTGATTGAAATTCATTCTTGAATTGTTAAAAAGTCCGGTCATGCTAAGAAAGAATAGTACTGTAGCAGGATAAATGGCCCATCGAAGTGGTCGTTTTTCATTTCGAATCAAATAGAGATAAAAGAATGTTAAGCTAAAACCAAAAAAGGTTAGAAATGAATAGCTGCCTTGGTTCATCGGAAATAGGACATCCAAACTGCTGACGACTCCTGTGGTTAACAAAACACCGGCTGGAATAACAGCCCACCATTTCGCCATGTTGTTTAAATAAATCGCGCCAAAACTAAAACCGGCGCAAATAATCAGAATGATGCTTATGTACTCCCTTTGAATCATCCCTAATTCGTTTAAGAGCAAACCAACTCCCCAAAA
>CAYXGW010000099.1:0-23142 GCA_964464595.1 uncultured Deferribacteres bacterium | reverse complement strand
GAGGATGTGCCGGATCTCCTTGCAACACCTGATCGAAAAGGTGTAAACACCATGGACGTTGTGGCGGTGCTAACCAAAGTTGTACAGGAACAAAAGAAGACGATTGCAGACATGCAGAGAAAAATTCAAGCTTTAGAGGATCAACATAAATAATTTGACCTTTACTGGTTCAAAATTGCAAGTAAAGTCCATTGGAATTTTCCAGGATTATGACTAAAAGGAACCTTCAAATGTGTCAATTAAAATCTATAAAATTCGTAATTGTGAGCTTGTGTATCTTTATATGCAGCGCTCCAATATTCGCACAAACCACCGTCGAGTCATCCACCCAAAGCAACCTGGGCGGTGCGGCTAAATCGACAAATTTTTCTCTAACTGCATCGGTGGGAGCTCAGGCCTCTCCCATCGGCGTTGCGGCGAGTAGTCAATTCTCGTTATCGAGCGGCTCGGCTACAGTCTTAATTATTGAAAATAAAGAGCCTGAGATTTTTGATATAACCCAGACTTTGGCCAATGCAAACGAACCTGTCACAATTTCTGCAACCATTACGGATGATTTTGGCATTGACAGCGCTCTATTAAAATTTCGTGAAGGCGGCAGGTCCACATTTACAACTGTTGCGTTAAGCGGCGCGGACAGTACTTTTACAGGAACAATTCCTGGTACTATTGCAACTTCGCGAGGGATTGAATACTTTATTGAGGTAGTAGATATCGGTGGTCTGTCTGCACGGTTACCAGAAACCTCAGGCATATTCTCAATTCAGGTGACCCTGCCGGATCCCGGCGTGACAAAAAGCAGCGCTCAACCCAGAGGCAGCGTGCAGACCTCTTACCGCCTTATTTCCATTCCTATTAGTGATGACAATGCCAACGCCAGCGCTGTGTTGACAGATGATTTGGGAAATTACGACAACACCATATGGCGGTTCTGGCAATTGCTGCCCGATCAAACGTACGATGAATTTCCTACCTCTTCAGGCATGACTCCGGGTAAGTCATTCTGGCTTATCGTGAAAGATGCAGGGAAAATCATCGATACTGGCTCAGGAAGGTCGAACATCACTTCCGCTGAATTTGCGATTAGTTTGCACGCAGGCTGGAACTTTATCGGCAATCCGTTTAATTTCTCGATTCCTCTTTCGAATGTGAGGAAGGAGAGCGGAGAAAGTCTGGATATTCGCTTTTTTAGCGGCTCTCAATTTTCGACTTTCACGGGAAGCCTAAATCCATTTGATGGCTATGCCGTTTATAGTGAAAACTCGGACCGACTGATGGTTGACCCACTTCTGTTTCCTCCAACAAGCCAGTTGCAAAAAGCAGCTACCAGTTCAGAATTTGAAGGTGTGATTTGGTCTATTCGCATTATGGCAAAATGCCAGGAAGCAATAGACACATACAACTTTGCATCCGTGGTTTCAGGAGCCTCCAACGGCTGGGATCAGCATGACCGACCCGAAGCGCCTGTTATTGGTGAATACGTATCCGTCTATTTTCCCCATCCGGAGTGGGGAAAAGTCAGCTCAATCTATGCGACGGATGCCCGGCCTGAACCAATTGATAGAAATATCTGGGAATTTAATGTCAGAACCAACATAAAGGATGAAGTTACGCTCAATTTTGCAGAACTGGAAGGTGTGCCTGAAGATTATAAAATCTGGCTTGTGGATGATGCAGTAAAAGTATCCATAAATTTACGCGACAAACCTGAATATTCTTTTGCCGGTTCTGGAGAAAAGTACCCTAAAAACCTGAAGCTGGTTGTCGGCAAGCAAGAATTTATCGCTAACCAGTTTGATAATATCGACCTTGTCCCCGAGAGTTACGAATTATATCAGAATTTTCCAAATCCGTTTAATCCAATCACTACTATTAGCTATGGATTGCCTTTTGATAGCAAAGTAACGATTAGAATTTATAATCTACTCGGAGAAGAAATTATAACACTGGTTAAGAACCAGCAAACCAAAGCTGGTTATCATACTATTAATTGGGATGGCAGAAATACTTATGATAACAAAGTTGCCACAGGAATGTATATTTATCAGATGATTTCCGGCGGATTTATTCAAAATAAAAAGATGGTCTTAATAGAATAATATCAAAATGATAACAATTATTATTCTCTTGTTTTTTAGCTATGCGATATTTTGGAGTCATTGGAATGAATAGGAAAACCTAATTATTTCATTGAGGAGTCTCTTGTAAAAGCAAATGAAAACATATGTTTGATTTAAAGTGCTCCCCTAACTGGCGGGCAGTGGGTTCGGGAGGTTTAAATCCTCTCGCCCTGACTCTGTCAACCCTGTAACATTGTGTTTACGGGGTTTTTTTTGTCACCTTGTCAAATCGGAATTACATCTAGATTTTGATAGTTTACTTTTTCTGTCGAAGGTAATTCAACATTATAAAAAATATTTAACTTCTCAATTACTCCCAGTTTTAGGCCGCGGCGGTGTGATCATGATATGTGCCCGGTATGTCCCGGCATTCATAAGCCATGGCATACCCGGTCCGGTAGGTTTGGTAGAGAGACCGGTAGATTCGGGTGTGGCATATGGGACGTAAACCACAGAACGGGAGAATGCATCGCTAACTTTTTTTGTAACAGGATCGTATTTGCCGTTTTTTCCGGAAAGGACATAAAGTGTAGAGAGTCCTGCCGGCATTTTTAGAGTTCCTGCTTTCGCTTCAGCCCCACGGATTTTGAATGATTCTTCTCTATTTTTACCTTCCGCCCTGAGTTCGCGACCCCGTGCCATTAACGGTTCCAGATCTTTGTGGTAGCATGCAACATTAAAGCCATCACGATTGGGATCGTCGGCGAGGCAAATTATTTCATTGGTGCCTTTGCGTAGCGTAACCAGCATTCCGCCAGTGTCATAGCCCAGCACTGTGGCTTCGTTACGGGATGCTTCCGGGGCCGCCATAACTGCAGCGCTAATCTGATTTTCTGCGGATGGAACCTGGGCATATGAGACAACTGTAAGCAAACATAAAAACAAGATGAGTGTACATATTTTTTTCATGGTAATCTCCTTTTAGAATAATGGTATCCAATTAAAATTAAGGATATGTTTATGAATTGAAATTGTAATAATTTTCTTTTTGGTAAGAAAAATTACAAAACAAATTCCACCGCACAAACTGGATTCATTGCACGAATTGATATCTTCAAAATTAAATATATATATTACCATTCAACTGTTTCAAATAAAATGATCTATTAAATTTATAATTTTGTAATCTTTGTTCACCTTGTCAAAAAAACACTTAAAGAAAAGTAAAGTAAATTTAAAAACCCCTGTTGCAGGAAGCAAACAGGGGCTTGAGTTTACGTGGCTCCCCTTATAATTGCCAATTGATTATCAGATTGATTTGTTAATCTGCGATTACAACGTATCGAGAGAAATGTGGTATCCTTACGTCTTGAATTTTAATATATCCGGATAGAATATTCACGGTCACTGCTTTGTGCTCCATTTCTTCCCACTGGCCACTTTCCGGATTATCATAATAAACTCTGATTGCATTGGGATTAAGACCTTTCAGATCCAAACCCATAGCATAAATATTCAAAATAGCAGGTTGGCTAAAAGTTAATCCATGCGGAGAAAATTTCAAATCCATACTATCATCATCGAGAACTAAAGATATTTCAGTATCTTCATTTATTGTATTTGGTAACACTTCAAAAGAAATTTTGACATACACCAAGCCTTCATCGTCAAGTGTATGATTTAATACAAGTTTCCCACCTTTATTGGCTGAGATTGCCTGGGATACTTTCACAGTTTTTTTTAGGGATGGCTTTATATTTTTGAATTTAAGTATTTCGATTTTCTTTAAGGTCTTATCTTCATTGGGGGCTACAGGTGAATTTTCCATGGAACAAGAGACGATAAATAGTATCATCCCAATAAAGATCCCGATATTTAAAATAGTACTAATATTTTTAATTCTTTCAGTCATACTATTATCTCCTTCAAATTGTAAAGAGGCTGTCAATTGATAAACTCTAATTTCCTCCAACAAGTAAAAAACACATGCTCAATTATGTTTATGATCACCTCCTTATTTACGGATTGGTTTAAGTTTATATTAATTTTATAGCTTCATCTTTTAGCTCTAACTGTTCACAAAGCAACAACTGCAAATTTGTTTTATCCAGGGATAATATTTCCCCAATTACTTGCTCGATTTCTTCTTGTTTGTCCGGATTCAGCACATTCATGGTCAAATTAGAAAAGAGATTACTCAAAATTCCAATGCGAATATATGGATTTTCCAAGTTATTGTTTTCGGAAAGTCGATGAATGTCACGCAAGGAGTGATACATACAGGAATCTTTAATTCGCTGCGGTAATCTCCATCGATCACATAAAAGGCTGCCTAAATAAGCGCTTGAAGGCAACGAATATTCTGCTTCTGCTTCACTAAACAGGCAACCTTTCATTTCAGCAAGATTGCTAATGGCTTTATAATGCTTTGGAAAGAACTTTATGTAAACTAACTTACCAATATCATGCAACAAGCCTACTGTCCAAACTTCACCGGTATCCAGCAATGGTTCGTACCTATTAGCAAGGTTTTTTGCACAAAGTGCAGCATGTAGAGAATGTGACCAAACTTCGTTAAACAATTCTTTTTCAACGCCTGCCAGGCCATTTTTAATCGAAATGCTGAGGACAATCCTGTGAATTTCGTTTATGCCCAAATAAGCAACAGCCACCTTTACCCTGGATACTTCAACAGGTAAACTATAATAAGCCGAATTTGCAATTTTTAAAACTTGTGCAGTTAAGGCTGTGTCTTTTAGTACCAATTCAGTAATTTCCGAAAAGTTAACTTCCCCGCAATTCATGAGACTTTGAATTTCCGTTAAAATCGATGGTAAAGCTGGCAAAGAGCAATGTTCATATAAAAAAAATTTCGGATCTATAATTATTGGAGGAAGCATATTTTGTCCCTTAGGTTCAATAGTAACTATCATTTAATTCTCGATCTGTATTCTCGCTTTTATTATATTCGAAGTATGTATTGTTTATTTATTGTTGCTAATGTTTGTTTTTGTCTAAAATTAATAAGTACCGTACTTAAAATAAGTTAATTACTTATAGGTAATGTCGTTTACTGAAGACAAATGGTCACAAAACAGAATTATTTTTTGATTAAATTAATAAAAACCTTATTTTTGAAGTGGCTTGAAACATAAAATATTCAATTATGGATTCGTTAGAGGACAGAAAAATCGCGATATACTATTACTTATGGTCAAAACTAAGAATGCTATTCAATGAAAACGAATAATGAAAAGAAACTAGCTGAGCTGTTACTAAAGGCCCAATCTGGAAATCGTGAATCAATTCAAACGTTATGTAAAGAATTAGAGGGATTTATTCGGGGATACTTTAGGCTGAAATTTAAGAACAATGAAATTGTTAATGATTTATGTCAAGAAACCTATTTAAGGTTTCTAAAAAGTATTTTGTTGGTCAGAGATAGAATGAAATTAAAAAACTTTGTTGCAAAAGTGGCACTACATGTAATGCAAGACTATTTTAGGCAAAAATATCGGATAAAAGAAGAAAGTCTGGAAATGTATTCAAAGTCCAATGAAGAACAACGAAAAATAAAGCCTGAAATTATGCCACAACTTACTGATGATTTTGATGGCTTGAGTTTATTGAGCAATATCGATTTATATAGAGCCCTCGATCAGTTGTCTGAAAAATCAAGGGACATTCTAATTTTAAGGACCAAAGGACTTGACTATAAAGAAATATCAGCTAAAACCGGACTTTCGATTAGCGGCGTTAAGATGCAAATGAAAAGAAGCATTGAGCAATTAAGGTTAATTTTATTCTAAGTGACCTTTTATCTAATTAATTCGACTCTATATTTAGAACATAATTCATCGAAAAATTAATGAAAAAAAGGGAACAGCTTAAATGGATAATTGCTCGTGGGTTTATGAAAAAGAAATACTCTTTAATGAACTAAAGAGAAATGAACAACAGCAAATTACAGAGCATGCAGAGAATTGTATTTCGTGTCATAGGCATTTGCAACAAATGGGAATAATTATGACTTCTTTAGATAACAACTTTAATCAACATTCCGTTGATGACGAACTTCTTCTTTGTTATAGTATTCATTTATCAGCGCCAAATGAAGGAGATTACGACGGGAGAAAATTGACTCATTCCGAAATTGCGAATATCCGAGACCATGTAACCGGGTGCAGCTCTTGCCTGAATAAAGTGAACCAGTATCGTCAAGATTTTCAAGAAATTGGAGAGTACTGGGAGAGGGAAAAACTTCCGTCTTTGATGCTAAATCCAAAATTATCATTTAGCAGGGTCCACCAAAGGATAGTTGGATTTTTGAAAAAATATGCTGGCTATAACCCTTTTATTATCAAGCCGAGATTCTTTCCCATTGCAATTGGGGCAGTAGTTCTTCTTACTCTGATATGGGTTGGTCCTTTTTTTCGAGGAAACCAGCATTTGTATAACCAGTTAATCTCATTAGATGAGGTTTCATTTTTAACACGAAGCAGCTTGCCCGATCCTTTAAGTGAAGCTCTTTCTGCTTTTCATGATTCAAATTATCATCAATCAATTCAAGATTTAAAGGGATTTGTTTCTAGCGGCACATCAGATCCTTCGCTATATTATGCCTACTATGTACTTGGAATCTGTTATCTTTACGAAGCACAAAGTGATATTTTAGGGCGATTTCGGAAATTTAATGTTATATTTATCAATGAAGGCATTCAAAATCTTGAACGTGCCAAGGTATTATCCAAAAATCCTGGAATTGAAGAGGATTGCCTTTGGTATATTGCGAAAGCCTTTCTAATGAAAAATGAAGAAGTGAAAGCTAAAGAAACTTATGAAAAAATAGTTCGTTTTGAAGGCAGGAGATTTAAAGAAGCCAAGGAAGCTTTAAATAGCCTGGCAAATATGACGAATATTTGATTACCATACAAGCCATCTTGCCGCAATTTTTATGACCGGAAAACGAGTAAGAATAAAAGTTTTGGGGATGATCAATGGATTTATTTTCTTGACTTTGTCTATACATGCGCCTGGATTTTCACAGGTAAACGATACAGTACAAACAAATTATTTGGGAGCTCTTAAAATGGTGGGGGAAGGAAATTATGATAATGCCATATCTCAGTTTCAAAAAATAATCCAAAATTCGCCCGATTTTTCCGAGGGCTTCAGGAAACTTGTAGAAACTTATATATTTGTAAATGAATATGAAGCAGCACAGGTATACTTTGAAAAACTCCTTCAAGCTGGTATCAACAAGCCGGCTTCGCTTTATAGTCTGGCTCGAATTGATTTTGCTAGAAAAAACTATGACGAAGCAATTCGAAAGTTAAAAGAAGTTATCGATCTGGATCCCCGATTTGTTGATGCGTATAGTTATAGAGGTGGATTACCGGAAGTTTATAATGCTAAAAATGATTTGGATACTGCCATCGGATTTTTTTCCGAAATAATCAAAAAAGATCCGGATAATGTATGTGCCTATTATGGTCTCGCTCGAAGCCATTTGAAAATGTATGAGTGGGATGCCGCATTAGAATTGCTGTTCAAGACAATCGAGCTTGACCCGGACTTTACAATCGCTTACCATTCTATGATTTTTATTTATTTGTCCACGAGTAGGTATAATAAGACGCTCGAATTTAGTAAGAAACTCCAATCAATTGCCGACAGGGTGAATGACTTTGAAATGTTATCCTATTCGACTATGATGATTGGTACTACTTATTTTCTGAAAGGCGACTATTTGAATTCTTTGTATTATTTAAATGAAGCATTAACAAAAGCTAAAAACATCGGAGATAAACGTCGAGAAGGAAGCTGTATCAATAACATCGCCGCCGTTTACGCAATGTCGGGGAATTATCAAAAATCCATAGAATATTTTAAAAGTGCGTTATTATTATCCCAAAAGGTAGGAAATAAAAATCATATTGTTTATACACTTATCAACATTGGCCATGTCTGCAAGGATCAAGGCAGTTTTGATCAAGCGCTTGAATATTACGACGAAGCTTTAGAAATGTCTAGAATGAACAAATTTAAATATTTAGAAAGTATTACCCTTTCCAGCATGGCTGAAGTGTACCAATTTAAAAAACAATTTACGAAAGCCCTGGCATTTATGAATTATGCGCTTGAAATCGCTAAAGAAATTGAAGAGAAATCACAAGAAGGTTATATCCTAAAAAGTCTTGGCAACCTTCACATGGACCTGGGGAAGTTTCATGAAGCTTCAATATATTTAAGGAAAGCGCTTGCGATTGGTGAATCCACCCAGGATATTCAAATCATTTGGGAATCACAAGCCGGATTAGGCTCTTGTTTCGCGAAACAAGGGATTTTACAACAGGCGATCACATACTACGCAAATGCAATTTCAATTTATGATTCCGTCAGGAGTAATCTTAATATTGAATCACTTGGCAATAATTTCCTGGAGGATAAATATGAAGCTTACCCCTCTATTGTTCAGCTTCTTGCTAAAAGCGGAAAATATAATGAAGCATTTGTTTACGTAAATAAATATAAGGCCAAAGCTATTTTGGATGTACTTTTTCAGGGTCAGAATTATTTAAACGAGTTGCTTTCCGAAAATATAAGAATTCAATTGAATGAAATTACTGCCAATCTTGAGGCTTTTCACAATGAGCTTTCACAAGAATTGTCAAGGTCAGAGAAAGATAATGAAAAGGTACTCACATTAGACCAGAAAATTACAGATTTGGAAGTCAAAAAAGCTGCCATTATTGAAGATTTAAAAAGAAAACACTCACAATATTATCATCTAACCTCGCAAGAAGTCCTGGACAGCAATGATATCCAAGAGAGAATTTTAAGTAATGAACAAGCATTGTTACAGTACATCGTTGGACCGGAAGAATTATCGCTATTTGTTGTAACTTCTGACACCCTCATTTATACTCAAGTATCGGTTAGTCGGGATAGCATCCATTCAATTTTAGAAAAGTTGAGTCCTATTTTTGCATCTGGTTCAAGAAAAGATCGATTTGAGATTCTTAATCCACAAATTGCTGATTTTAGCATTTCTCCTGCTCATAAACTGTTCGAAATTCTCATCAAGCCGGTAGAATCTTGGCTTCAAAATACAAAGGAATTAATCATCGTGCCTGATGACATCTTATTCTATTTGCCCTTTGAAATGTTAGTCTATGATACAGCCACAACGGAAACTGAATACGATTTTGAGAATGCCAGGTTTTTGTTGGAGAAATATGAAATTTCTTATGTGACGACTCCCAATCAAGTTGATAAAAGCCAACAAATAACAAGAAAGCCAAATAAGGGAATATTGGCTTTTGGTAATCCGAATTTTGACTCTGGTGAAGATTCGAGAATGGTGCTTGTATCGTCGGAAATATCGTCTACTCAAGGTATTATGAGGGGAGATAAACTGGCAAAGCTGCCAAATTCTGAGGTAGAAGTAAAAGAAATTGGCAAGGTTTTTGGAGGAACAGGGAACAGGATTCTGGTTGGAAATGAAGCTACGGAAGAAAATCTCAAAAAAAATGCAGCTGATTACAGAATTCTTCATTTTGCCACACATTTTCTCATCAATGATGACCAACCGCTATATTCCAAAATTGTATTGGCTCAGAGTGGTAATTCGAAAGAAGATGGTTACCTGCAAACATATGAAGTCTTTAACATGAAATTGAATGCTGATTTGGTGGTTTTGAGTGCGTGCAATACGGGGTTGGGAACAATAAGAAAAGGGGAGGGAGTAATCGGCATTACCAGGGCTTTTTTATATGCAGGTGTACCAAGTCTCCTGGCCAGTTTATGGAATGTGGATGACCAATCCACTGCAATAATTATGAAGAGCTTTTACCAGTATTTACAATCTGGCTCAAACAAAAGACAAGCGCTTCGTCTTGCTAAACTCGATTATTTTAGGTCTGCAAAAGGGGCAAAAAAAGATCCGTTTTATTGGGCGCCTTTTATTTTAATTGGAGATTGGACTTCTGTTGATATTGAAACGAATACCAACAAACGACTCGGTCTGATAATTATTATGGGATTGTTCGTGGCGATCACAGTATTCTGGCTTAATCGGATCAGAATACGCGTTTCTAGTAATTAATTAGGAAGTCACATACACTTTGTATGCTTTCTTTGATACTCATATTTAAGTTTAATTTGCTCGATATGTAACATAATTAAGCGGCTTTATTTGTTATCTCTTGACCACGATGGACCCTGGCATTGGCATAGCTGTCTAATATATGTAACCAATTGCCAAATTTCCTTTCGTTCAAGAGTATATCCCCATGGAGGCATTCTATGACTCTTATTTAGAATATAGCCTCCGGCGTAAATCCCATCAAATATAGTATCATCCGGCCGGTTGGCCATGTATGATGCATCCGCGTGTATGGCAGGAGTTGCAGGTAAAAAACGAGCATTATAACCTGCTCCATCGCCGTTGGCGCCATGGCAGGATGCACAATAATTCATATACAAACTTTGATTTTCAGCCAGCCCTTCAAGATTCATGAGCGAATAATTGATCAGTGAAAGGTAATCCGGACTACCGGGAGGAAATTCTTGCTGAAGAAGGTAATTCACAATAAGATCTAGGGTTTTCTCAGGCATTTCAATTTTTGGCATTATAGTTTCGGGCATTATACTTTTTGGATCTCTGATAAACTGGTATACAAAGTCTGCCTGTAACCTGATCTTAATTGAAGACAGGTTGGGGCCAATTCTTCCGCCGTCATTGCCTAACTGATGGCATCCCAGGCAGGAGAATTTGTTCTTTAATAATTTTTGTGCTTTTGACATGGAGAACATTGTAAGCTCTTTTTGCTCGAAAGAATTTGGAGTAAAATTAAAATTTCCATTTTGTTTAACAAAATAATCGGTTAGAGTTGCAACTTCACTTTCCGAAAGTCTAAAATCCGGGTGTCGGCTGCCAGACCCGGGATAGAAACCAAAGGGTCGAATTGGCTTCTGTTCTGCGAGAAACTCAGACAGCCACTCCCTTTTGACTCTGAAGCCCTCAAAACTTAAGTCAGGTGCATTTTTCTTCTGCCATGGGGCAATAGACGACAGTTTATGGCAAGCAACGCAATTTTGGGAAAATATGATCCTTTCACCCATTTTTGTATCGACATCAGGGTAGTCTGATTTTGCTTTATTGAATTTCTTCTGATCAGGAAAGTTAGGCAGCTCACTCCCCTCAGGCACTTGTTGTTGTAAAAAAAGTGTTATAGCCAGTAATTCCTTCTCATCTAAATGAAAATCTGGCATTCGGGAAAAACCAATATTCTCACGGAGCTTTTTCGGGAATTGCATGTAGCTGAAAATGAAATCGGGATTTAATCTGAGTCCTACCTGGTTCAGATCCGGCGCTTTCTCGAGAATATCACTCTCCACATTGATACCGCTATGACAAGAACCGCAAGCCAGATCATTCAATAATTCTTCTGCAGATGGCAGTTGAGCGAAAGATATGACGGAGAAAAGAAGAAATCCAAATGCATATATAAAAAATAGCATTAGCAGTTTTATTTTATTCTTGTAAGTCAACAAAGATTTCCTTTTTTATAGCCGATAAAAACTAAGCCCAATTAAAATATCTACCTGGTTTGTATTTCACAAGTTTTAATTTAGATGTTGAAGCAACTTTTCACTTGATTTTATAAAATTAATATCCAACCTTTTTTTATGACAGAACATTCCTTTTTGTTTATTCATTTTCTATTTTACAAAAATAGCCATGCAAAAAAATATCTGTATTTATGAAGATTCCAGTTATACCCAATTATACCCCTTAACGCTCACACGACCTGTTTTTGATTTGCATTGTGGTATATTGAGTTTACGGGAAAAGGTAATTCACTACTTTTCGAAACAGCAATCATATTTATTCGTACGGAATGGATTCGAAGATCTATGTAGAGAGCAATCTCCGGATTGTATTGTCAATCAATTACCAGATGGGGATTGTTATATAATAAATGGTCGTTTCATTTTTGAAGACAAACCACCGGAATTTCATAATAATACTATCTTAACTTCAGGGGATCAAATCATTGGAGCATTTCTTCAAGCAGTAGAAATTAAAAAATTACAAAAAGACAAAAATGGTTTCTTGGATTTTTCTTCATTTTCTGAATTACGTAAACATGAAGTAAAAGGTTATTTAATCAATTACCCATGGAATTTGGTACATTTTAATGCAAAGGAAATCACAAAAGATTTCAATTTGCTGAATAAAAATAACCTCATAGAGGGGGTTGTCTATCCTCATTCGACATTATTAGCTAAAGAAAACATTTACGTTGGAGCAGGTACAAAAGTATACCCCGGTGTAGTTATTAATGCTGAAGATGGTCCGGTTTATATTGACAAGAATGTGACGATTATGGCCAATGCAGTGCTTGAAGGTCCGGTTACAATTGGTTATGGTTCAATAATCAAGATTGGCGCGAAGATTTATAAGGGCGTAAGTATCGGCAAACATTGTAGAGTAGGGGGGGAAGTTGAAGAATCCATTATTCACGGTTTTAGCAACAAACAGCATGAGGGATTCTTGGGGCATTCTTATTTGGGAGAATGGGTAAATCTTGGTGCAGATACTAACAACAGCGATTTGAAGAATAACTACGGTTCTGTAAAGATTCATATTAATGGAGATTTAGTTGATTCCGGATCAATGTTTGTGGGTGTTTTTATGGGAGATCATTCGAAAAGCGGAATCAATACCATGTTCAATACCGGCTCTGTAGTGGGTGTGATGTGTAATGTGTTTGGCGCAGGATTTACGCCAAAAAATATTCCTTCATTCACCTGGGGTGGGATTGACAGATCAGAACGATATGAATTTTTAAAAGCCATCGAAACAGCCAAAAAAGTATTGAAAAGACGCGACCAGAAACTTACTAAATCACATAAGAAGGTGCTCCAAACTATTTATGATTCAAAGAGTAACAATTATTAGTCATTCACAATTTATGAAAATGATCGCATATTTGTTAATCCTGTCGTTTTCGTCCCTCATCACTATTCATATCAACAAAACTCAGTATTTGAGCAGTGAAGTAAATCCTAAAAATTATTTCACATACTCTTTGTTTTACCCAACCAAATGTAATACAAATCATTATGAGTTCAAAAGTTATATCACAAGCTCCCGGAAGAGTTTGCCTCTTTGGTGAACACCAGGATTATTTGAAATTACCGGTTATCGCTGCTGCAATCAGCAAATACCTGTGGATATCCGCCGAGGAAAACAATACTGAGTTTTTTAAAATCCATATGCCTGATATTTGTCAGACCAGAGAAATTTGGATTCATGAGCCTTTTCACGAGTTAAAAAATAGAGATTATTTTGGTTCGATGTTGCGGGTCCTTAAAAGGTACGGTTGTATTCCTGGTTGTGGGCATGATATAGAAATTCACGGTGAAATACCTATTGCCGCGGGTGCTTCCAGTTCCAGCGCATTGACGGTTGCATGGGGACAGCTTTTGTTAGAATTATTTGGTGCTGATGTACCAATAAATTCCGATTTTCTTGCTCGTCTTGCATATACAGCAGAAGTTTTAGAACATTGGGAACCAGGTGGATTGATGGACCAATTTACCATCAGTAAAGGGAATGTTATCCATATACAAACACATCGCGATTATAAAATTGAACTCTTAACCAATGAGTTAGACGGATTGATTATTGGTGATTCTAAGGTGGAAAAGAAGACACTCCATGTATTGGCCGGAGCAAAAGAAAAGGTAATTCAAGCCATGGAAATTTTAAGAAGAAAAATTCCAGGACTTCGATTATCACACATAACTCCTGAATCCATGGTGGAATACTTAAAAGAGCTTCCTGATCCTTTTTCGGTATATCTCAAAGCTGCTGTTTTAAACCATTTTTTTACCAAACAGGCGCTAATTGAATTTCGAAAAAAGAACATTAACTTGATAAAAATCGGTAGTTTAATGAACCAGCATCACGAAATTCTACACGATTTGTTAAAAATTACAGTTCCAAAAATAGATAAAATGATAGAAGTTGTACGTTCTGGTGGCGCACTTGGCGCTAAAATTAATGGTTCGGGTGGCGGCGGAACAATCGTAGTACTTGCACCTGGAAAAGAAGAGACTGTGATTGAAGCGCTAAGGGGTGTAGGCGCAGATGGATTTTCAGTAAAAGTTGATTCAGGAGCAAAAATTGTCTATTGATTGGAAGCTTAGATATTTAAGGACGGGTAAGTGATAAACTTTTCACACCTCAACCCTCAAAACCTCCAAAGGCGGACGATCTACTACGCCCCTACTGTTTAGCATTCCCAATAGTATGGTTAGTCCGATGACAACAATGGAGATGATAATTAGCGGTAAAAAAGAGGGAAAAAATGGCGCATTGAATACATACTTGGTCAATGCCCAGCTCCCTGCCAAAGATAATAACAGTCCTGTAATTACAGCCAACGAGCCCAGGTAGAAATACTCCAGCACTGTAATTTTGATGATCTGCGATTTGCTGGCGCCCAATGTGCGAAGTAAAACACTTTCTTGAATTCTTTGATACCGGCCGGTACTGACCGCCCCTAGAAGAACGGTCAACCCGGTAAAAATACTGAAAGAAGCCATAAACCGAATTACAAAACCAATTTTGCTTAACACGGAATCCAGTGTAGATAAGATTAATGCAAGATCGATAACGGAAACATTAGGAAAGGCTTGCACAAGAGCTCGCTGAAAATCAGCTGATTTCTGAGGATCCTCAACACGAGTGACCAGCGCATGAATTTGTGGAGCGTCTTCGAGAACGCCTGTGGGAAATGTAATGAAGAAATTTGTCCGAATCCGACGCCAGTCCACTTTTCTAACACTGCCAACCACAGTCTGAATTGGCACTCCCTGGACATCGAAAACAATTTCATCACCCAGGTTTACTTCCAGATTCTCTGCAATATCCGCTTCCAAAGAAACAAAGATAGTATCAGAAGGCTCCTTAACGATTCCACGGAATTGACCCTCTATTAAAGTCTCGGCATCAGTAAGGCGATCCCGGTAGGTGGAACGGAATTCTCGCCGCAATGCCCATTTGGAAATTGTTGAAGTCGAATCTTTGCGAATCTCTTCGTAGGTTTTACCCTTAACTTCAGCAATTCGCATCGTCACTATCGGAGTTCGTTCTACAATGGTTAAACCACTTGAAAGTACCAGATCTTCAATATCATTAATTTGATCGGTCTGGATATCCCACAATATCATATTGGGTTTATTGCCGGAACTGGTTAATTCGACTTCATTGATAAGGGTATCATGGACCAGGAAGAGTGTGGAAATCAAAAAAGTCCCAAGCCCTAATGACAAAATCATTGTTAACGTTTGGTTATTGGGTCGATATAAATTGGCAAAGCTTTGGCGCCAAACGTAGGGCCAGGATTTCGGAAAAAATTTCCGGGAGAGTTTCATAACCAGTTTGGCTAATCCAACCAATAATCCAAATGCAACAAATAAAGCGAGTGCAAAGCCAACACCAGCGAAGATTCCTTTTGTATTCAAAATACTAAAAGCAGTGATTGCAATCGCAATAGTCGCATAGATCCAAAAACGCAGTCTATCTTTTCGCACAGGGTTTGTTTCTTCAAATGAAGATCGCAAGGTTAGCAGGGGAGATATCTTCCGAACGGAAATGAGTGGAATGAGTGCAAATAACATTGCCATCCCGAACCCAATCGTAACTCCTTGTAAAACTGCAGCCCAAGAGATCTCAAAGTTAATGTCCACAGGGATAAAGTTTCCGAAAACTATCGGCAAAACAGTTTGAATGAAAATGCCCAAAAGCGTTCCGATCACAGAACCTAATAAGCCCATCGAGCCGGCTTGTATTAAGTAAATCAAGAAAGACTGCCTTGTATTTGCACCCAGGCAACGGAGAATAGCGATGGTATCCAGCTTTTGCCTGATATAAACGTTAACAGCACTTACAACTCCGATACAGCCCAATAATAAAGCTATAAATCCGATCAAATTAAGGAATTGGTAAAAATTTGCGAGTGCCTGGCCAAGATTTTCTTTGCGGGATTGAACTGTTTCGCTTCTTAATCTGTATTCAGTAAGCTGAGGTTTAATTGTGTCGATTAATTTTTCGACGTCTGTATCATTTGCAAATTTAAAGAATATTTGATAGAAAGCTAAACTGCCTGGCTGGATAAGCCGGGTTTTTTCCAGGTATTTCATTGGAATATAAACACGAGGAGCAAAAATCGAGTTTAAAGCAGCTTCCCCGGGAATTTTAATTAATGCACCTGCAACTTGAAATGTAAATGCACCAATATGCACGGAATCACCGACAGCTATGTCAAATTGCAGCATCAAGGCTTCTTCCAGTAAGGCGCTGGTGCTATACCTAAAATTAGTGGCTGCTTCCGGAGGAACCGTCTCGAAGTTTCCATAATAAGGAAAATCACCTTCAATTGATCGGACCCTGACTAACCGGGTGCCACCATTCTTGGGAAAATAGATCATCGAAGAAAAACTGGTTATTTTAGATTGATCCCCGCCAAGAGAATCCAAAAGCTGAATTTCCTGTTCTGTAAAGTTGCGTCGGCTATTGATAACCAAATCCGCTCCAAGAAGATCTTTTGATTGGTCATTGACAGCCTGCTCTACATTATTACTCAGGGAAGTAATGGCAACTAGTGCGGCAATTCCAAGGATGATCGAAGACATAAACAAAAATAGTCGCTTGCGGTGGGTCCGACTATCCCGCCAGGCCATTTTCCATATCCAATATTTATTATTTGAAGATTTCATAAACTCATAAGAAGATCGGTTTTTGTGACACTAGAAATGAATTGTTTGCTCTTGAACTATTTCATCCGAAGCCAGGGAGCCACCTTTCAAATGAATGTTCCGTTGCGCTCTTTGCGCTAGCTCCAGGTTATGAGTAACCAATATTAAGGTAGTGCCGATTTCCTTGTTAAGGTGGAATAATAAATTTGAAATATTTTCACTGGTTTCAGTATCCAGGTTTCCGGTTGGTTCATCGGCAAAAAGAATCTTTGGACGGTTAATAAACGCTCTGGCAATGGCCACTCTTTGCTGCTCTCCACCCGATAATTGAACCGGATAATGATTCAAACGATCTCCCAGCTCAACCTGGTTCAATAAATCTGCAGCCTGGGCATACACATTGTTCTCCCCTCGCAATTCGAGAGGAACCATAACATTTTCGATAGCGGAAAGAGTCGGGATCAATTGAAAATTTTGAAAAATAAAACCTACATATTGATTGCGGATTTTTGCACGTTCATCCTCGCTAAGTTCCTCTAATAAAACTCCATGCAGCTTTATTGATCCGGAAGTAGGCCGGTCTAAACCTGCACAGAGTCCGATTAAAGTGGTTTTCCCGCTTCCGGAAGGTCCGATAACAGCAGTTGTAGATCCAGCCGGAATCTCTAGCGAAATATCATTTAACACCGTTAAAGTACGTTCTCCACTTTGATATGATTTGGTTAAATTTTGAACTTGTAGAATCGTATCCATAAAATATTTGAATAATTATTTAGAAAATTATTATGAGTTGAATGTAAAGATAAAAAATTATTTTGCAATAAATAACGTTAATTGTTATTAATAGTTGCAAACAAAGGATTAAAACCAGTGTTTTGGAAAGTAAAAAAAATAGTAACAGCCAGCATTTTCATTTTGGCATGTTTGGTAATCTTAATTGATGAATGTGATGCCCAGCGCAAAACAATATTGTTTTTAGGTAATAGTCTATCGGCTGGCTACGGATTGGAACCCTCCCAGGCCTTCCCATCTTTGATTCAACAGAAAATTGATACACTTGGATGGAATTTCAAAGTGGTTAATGCAGGATTAAGTGGAGACACATCTGCAGGTGGATTGCGCAGGATCCAGTGGCTATTTCGCCAATCCATCGATGTATTAGTGCTTGAACTTGGAGGAAACGATGGGCTTAGAGGTATTCCCCTTGATGAAACCATGAAAAATTTGCAGTCAATTATCGACAAAACCAAAATAAAATACCCTATGGCAAGAGTATTAATTGCGGGTATGATGGTGCCACCGAATATGGGTGAGCGTTATAGTCGTAAATTTCAAACACTTTTTACTGAGTTGGCGAAAAGTAATAATGCCGAATTAGTCCCTTTTTTACTAAAAGATGTGGGAGGGATTGCTGAATTGAATCTTCCGGATCGCATTCATCCAACGATTGAAGGCCATAAGATCGTAGCGGAAAATGTATGGAAAGAACTTAAGCCGATTTTGGTTGATTTAAACGAATTGAAATCAGAAAAGAACAATGCTACTAAGAAGAAATAAAATTAGATAAATATACAATAATTTAATATTAATTTATTGTTTTTCTTATAATTAAGGATAAATAGATACAGAGGAAAAATGTCTGAAAACTTTCTTATTTATGGATCAAACGGATATACCGGAAATTTAATAGTACAATTAGCGGCCGAGCAAGAATTAGACCCGATATTGGCAGGTAGAAGCATAGAAAAAATTTCTATTCAAGCAAGAGAATTTGGATTTGAGCATTGTGCGTTTTCCCTGGAAATGACAGAAACTCTGATCCAGGCGCTTGAATATGTGGATGTGGTTCTTCATTGTTCGGGACCATTTGTCCATACATCTAAACAAATGATTGATGCTTGTCTAAAAACGAAGACACATTATATTGATATTACAGGTGAGGCGGCTGTTTTTGAAGCCATAGCTGCCAGGGATGAAGAAGCCAAAGAAGCAGGTGTCATGTTATTGCCCGGCGTCGGTTTTGATGTAGTACCAACGGATTGCATGGCATCATATCTCAAAAAATCCTTGCCAGAAGCCAACCGTTTGACTATGGCTATTCACACTCTGGGTGGTCTTCATCTTTCACGAGGTACTGCAACAACAATGGTAGAAAATATCAATCAAGGTGGTTTGATTAGAAAAGATGGCATTTTGACTAAGGTTCCGGCAGCCTGGAAAAGCAAGATGATTGATTTTGGACAAGGGCCACAATTAGCAGTGACCATACCATGGGGGGATGTGTCAACAGCATATTATACAACCGGAATACCGAATATTGAAGTTTATGCGGCAGTTTCTAGTTCGGTTTATCGTAGCATGAAAGCAACCCGGTTTTTGGGATGGTTATTAAGCGCTGCACCAATTCAATCGTTAATAAAGAGGCAAATTGAAGCAGGCCCTCCGGGACCCACTGATGAATTTCGTGAAAATGGTCGTTCGTTTATCTGGGGTCAGGTAGAAGATGAAGAGGGGAATACGATCATTTCCAGGCTTGAAACTCCCGAAGCATATACGCTAACGGCAATGACCGCCTTGTCCGCAGTACAAAGAATCTTTGACGGCCAGGTTAAACCAGGATTTCAAACACCGTCCCTTGTATTTGGCTCAGACTTTATTCTGGAATATGCCGGGGTGATATGGGAAGATGTAGAATAAGAAATACTTAAAACACCTGGTTTATACAAGAGACGATAAAGGTGAAAAATAAATCAAATTTACTATAGAAGAAATATAAGTTCTTTATGAAGTTTAAAGCACTTGTCGTAAGAGAAACATCAGATTATCAATTCTTGCGCGAAATTGAAGAAAGAGATATCGACGATCTTCCTCCCGGGGAGGTTTTGATTCATGTTAAATATTCTTCACTGAATTATAAAGATGCACTTTCTGCCATTGGCAATAAAGGGGTTACAAGAAAATATCCGCATACACCCGGGATCGATGCCGCAGGAATCGTAGCAGAAGGTGACGGGCAGAAGTTCCGAAGTGGGGATGAAGTACTCGTTACGGGTTATGAATTAGGCAGCAATACGGATGGCGGATTCGGAGAATTCATTCGAGTTCCGGTTAATTGGGTAGTAAAAAAACCCAGTCAATTGTCTTTAAAAGAGTGTATGAGTTATGGCACAGCCGGGTTTACAGCGGGTCAATGCTTGCTTAATTTTGAAAAGGTAGACATTCTACCGGAAAACGGTGAGGTACTGGTAACCGGAGCGACGGGTGGGGTAGGATGTCTTGCAGCAGCAATATTAGCGAAAGTCGGTTACGAAGTTGTGGCGGCAACAGGCAAGCTCGATCAAACAGAATTTCTTAGGAAATTGGGTGTCATAGAAGTAATCCATCGGGACGAGGTATTAGATGAAAGTAACAGCCCTATGTTAAAATCCAGGTGGGCTGGTGTTGTTGATACAGTTGGCGGTAATTTCCTGGCATCGGCCTTAAAAACCACTCAACATCGTGGAGCAATTGCTGTCTGTGGATTAGTAGCATCACATAAGCTAAATACTACTGTTTTTCCCTTTATATTGCGCGGGGTAAAGCTTCTTGGTATCGATTCGGCCTGGTGCCCAATGGAAAGCCGGTTGAAGATATGGGATCGATTGGCAAATGAATGGAAAATTGATACATTTGATGAAATTGTCCGGGAAATCCCATTAGAGCAATTGAATGATAATATCAACATGATCCTGAAAGGAAAAGTCCATGGCAGGATCGTTGTGAAGCACACAAACTAATTCTAAAACTCCATTTTACTACTCAATCGCATTCTAATTGTTATAATGCGTTACCATTTCTATTTTAACCCGTATCTTCATTAAGGTTTTTTTCAATTGTTCAGGGTCGAGTTTTTCTCCAACTCCGGCTGCGACCCGTCCGGCCACGGCGAAGGGGAAACCTTCCTTGGCGCTGACACCGTCACTACCGACAACACCGGTAACGTAGGCTTATCGCAGTGGGCCTGCCGGTTTCGGTTGCTCCAGGTTCGTTTATTGCTGCAACAGCAACGGATCCGGACGGCAACACTTCCGAGTTTTCGATGTGTATCGAAGCTCCACCATGCATTTTAACACCGGCAACGGACTAAAATCGAATAGGTACTCAACACACTGTAACAATAACCGTGATCAAAGATGCCAACCCTGTTTCCAGAGTAGATGTGACCTTTACTGTTTTTAAAGGACCGAACATTGGCCAAACTGGGGCAGGTAGCGGTCCGACCGACGGTAGCGGACAAGCCACATTTACGTATACGAGCAATGGTACCGCCAGTACAGATTCGATTGTGGCCAGCGGCACGATCGACGGTGTTCCGTTTGAGTGCTTTGCAGAAAAGAAATGGGTAGAGGCCGTAAATATAAACGATAAAATTGGCGTTGAATTCCAACTCCCGTTTTTTAATATTGCTTTGAGTCAATTCCAGTTTGAAGTGAAAATCATTAATAATTCCGCAATGACGCTGTTTGCGCCGTTGTTTGTTCAGTTCGTGACCATTGAAACCGTTCCGGCAGATCAAACGCCGGCAGTAACAATAGCCAACCCGGATCGTGGCGGCAATACAGTCGGTGCGGTTTTCGATTACAGCTATTCCTTAGGCGGCGATGGTCAGCTCGATCCGGGTGAGATGACCACGCTTAAAGTGTGGATATTCGACGATCCGGGTTTGTTTAACTTCTTCATATTTGCCGATGTGTTTGCAGCCTTGGGAGGCCCTGCTCCATTTGCCAAATCAACCGCAGTGGCCGATCCAATCAAATTCTTCATTGATGTAAAAATGCAAGTGTTGAGATCGAAACGACTACGGATAAACAAAGTGACAGAGTTACAAAGTGACAAAGTGACAAAGGCACAGAGGCACAAAGGCACAAAGGCACAAAGTAAAAAGGTAAATAGGTAAAAGGAAAAAGAAAATTGAAGAATACGAGAATTGGCGAAGCGTAAATAGCCCAGGAATTTATTCCTGGGTACAGAATAAATAAAAATAATGCAAAGTCCCGTAGGAACGAATGAGAAACAAGAAGTAACAGAGTGACAAAGTTACAAAGTGGCAAAGTCACAAAAGTGGCAAAGGCACAAAGTAAAGGAAATCGAGAATCAGAGAAAATTAGGTTTATTAACTCAACTCACAATAAACAAAAAACTTATCTCGTTTGACACAAGCTGGAACACTATTTGCAAGTTTAAGGTGTAAACATATTTCAGTCAATTAATATCCGTTGAGTGACTACAGCACTAAATACTTAATTAATAAATAGATAGCCAGAAACTAACATTTTGAAATGTAATTCTTATGTTGTGCCTAATTGTGTATCAATGTGTAACATCTGTATTCAACTAAAACAAATGGATATTTTGTTTTTAAAATCGCCTCACCAGCATGGATGCTCTACTTGATTTTATTATTTTTGTTCGTGGAGAGAACACTCTGGTGTCGATCCGATTAATGGTTCGCTGTTCTATTTGATCCATTACTTTATATCAAATGTCTCGTGGAAGCCATTTTGTAAGTATCAAAGAAATAATAAAAATTTAAAATAAAATTTCAGAAAAAATATTATCCAAAATCAAGGAGTATCCAAATGAAAAAGCTGATTTTCACTTTTACTTTTTTCCTTTTCATTTATTCAAGTGCCACTTTTGCGCAAGATTCATTAACCGTGAAAAACAAAGATGGGCATGTGTTGATGCAGGTGAATGATGAAGGACCAGCTGGTTCTATTACAATTCCCAGAGTACTTGGATTGCGGACACCTACGTTAGACAAGTTATACAATATAGATGGCGAATTGTATTTTAATGGGAGATTAGTAAACCGTAGTCCCTGGACTTCAACAAGAACTGCACTTTTTTACAATAGAACCAATGTAGGTATTGGCACTAGACAGCCTGATGTAAAATTACATGTAATTGGTAAAATCAAGAGTGGAGCTGATAATAATAATTCAATCACAATAGATGGAACACACGGAGTTGATGATAAAATTATCGGGTCGGCCAATCTCCAGTTTCACGTTGGTGGGCGTCAACGAGCATTTAGGCTGGAAGCAAGAGATAATAGCCCTAATGTAATCGGTGGGTTTAGAGAAAATACTACCACATTATTGAATAAGAGGGGTGTCTATGAAGGTGCAACCATTGGAGGAGGTGGGGCGAGAGGCGCCAGAAATGCTGTATTTAGTAATTTCGGTACAATTGGCGGCGGCAAGAAGAATACGATCAGAGGTAAACGCTCTACAATAGGAGGCGGACGGCGTAACCTTGTAGTTGG
>CAYXGW010000098.1:0-23189 GCA_964464595.1 uncultured Deferribacteres bacterium | reverse complement strand
CGGGTTCCTCGTCTCAATTGTACTTCCAGGATTATATTCGGTTTCTTGTCGATTGCGGAAGCGATCCGAGGTTTACACCAGACAATATCCTCGCCGAAATTGCCAAGAGCTATGACCTTTCCTGGATTGAGACCCTGCTTTATCGCTATTTCATAATTCCCAGGATGAAAGATGCAAGCATTCAACAGAAGGAAGATAATGCTTGGATGAATAGCCGACCCAACTATGGGCCTGGTCGAATCGACCCATTTAATCCAATCAAATTTGGTATTTTAGAGCAACCCATGGATGAAACAATAGGGAATGCTGATATGCAGCCAATATGGAATCTGAAGCCCCGCAAAGGGTTATCCCTCCACTGGGATGGGTTGAACATTTCAATTACCGATGTGATTTTAAGCTCTGCGCTTGGTGATGGAGCAACCCGCAAATCACTTCCTATAGATGATCTAAAACGGATGGAAAATTGGCTCATGGAACTGCAACCGCCTGAATATCCTTATCACGATCAGGTCGATCAGAATCTTGCTTCACAAGGACGTGACATCTACGAGCAAGAATGCGCCTCCTGCCATGATTTCGGTCAACCGAGGACGGGACAAGTTATCCCAATCGACGAGATTGGTACTGACCGCCATCGATTGGATATGTGGACGCAGCAGGCAGCAGATGCCTACAATGCCTATGGAGAAGGCTACGAATGGAATTTTAGTGACTTCCGTAAGACAGATGGCTACGTCGCCGTACCGCTCGACGGGGTATGGATACGCGCACCTTTTCTGCACAACGGCTCGGTGCCGACGCTTTGGGATTTGCTGCGAGTTCCGGAAGATCGGCCACAATTATTTTACAGAGGATATGATGTCTATGATCCTGTGCAGGTCGGATTCGTGTCTTCCGGGCCAAAGGCCGAGCGGTATTTTCTATTTGACACGGCCCTGCCGGGAAATGGAAACGGCGGCCACCTGTGGGGTACCGGTTTATCAAACCAGGATAAAAAAGCGTTGTTAGAATATCTTAAAACTTTATGACACCATTTGAGTCATGTTGCTGGTTCATTCAATCATTATCTTCTTAATTCAACAGATATTGGAGTTTGAGAAGAAGGGAGGGTTTATGCATGCTGGAGATTAATAAACACATAAAAGTTCCAGTCATCTGTACCGGTGGTTTTCAAACGGCTTCCTATATTCGCGAAGTGATCAACGATAAATCTTGTGACACAGTGTCTATTGCTCGCTCGCTTGTAGGAAATAATGGCCTCGTAAAAACCTTTGAGCAAAGAAAAAGATCGCCAGGAAAAACCCTGCCCATATTGCAATAAATGCTTTTGAATATACCTGAAAATCCCCCGGGTTATTATTAACTTTGATACGATGGCGATTACGATAAAATGATAGATGAAATTATATAGGTATTCTAATCACCAGAGTCATAATGTAAATCAAAATCTTTTATCCTGATTTTTAAAGGAGGTTTTTGATGAAAGAACAATATAGCCTCACGCCAGCCCAGGTAGGCTTATGGCGTAGAGCGAAAAAAATTATACTGATTCTTCTGGCAATTATTCTTGTAATCGTTATCTATTTTGTCAGTATTTTTACACGAAATTCTCCTGTGGATTATGCGGATATTGAAGAACATTTCAAATATGGCTCAATCGGGAGCGAAATTGCCGGCGGCATGCCGTATTGGATCTTCAAAGTACTTCCTGAAATGTTTCCGGATAAAGGTTATGAGTCTATTGGCTTGATATATGAGGAAGGAAAGGATTTACCGATCGGTGTTTCACAGCGTAATGTGTCAGGCGTAGATATTATCTCGTTTAATTGCGCTATTTGCCATACTGGAACTATCCGCGAGACCCCAATAAGCAAACCCCAGATCGTCCTTGGAATGCCAGCTAACAAGCTCAATTTTATAAAAATCTCCATGTTTCTGCAAAAATGTGCCCTGGATGCACGATTTACCCCGGATGAATTTATGTTACAAATCGAAAAAGCAGGCGGCGATCTCGGGTTTATCGATCGATTTCTTTATCGTAACGTAATCGTATACCTGGTAAGAGAAGGGTTTATTGGAATCAGCTTCGCTCACTTAGAAGGAGTACCAGAATGGGGACCAGGACGAGTTGATACGTTCATTGGAAATAAAATTAATCTATTTGGTTTTCCGATCGATAAACTTGATAAGAGCGAACTTATTGGAGCGGCTGATTTACCATCGATCTGGAATCAGGAGCTCCGCGAAGGTATGCAGTTACACTGGGATGGCAATAACACATCGGTTGAAGAGCGCAATAAAAGTGCGGCACTTGCCACGGGTGTGACACCACCAACTTTAGATTTAGACCGCTTGAAACGAATTGAGGATTGGCTATTGAAATTTAAGCCACCTGCTTATCCTTATGAGATAAACGAGAATTTAGCGGCAAAGGGGCAACAAGTTTACAAACAAAATTGTGCTAGCTGTCACGATTTCGATGGCTCAGAGGTCGGAACGGTTGTCCCCATTGACAAGATTGGTACAGATCCCCACCGACTGAATTCCTACACATATGAATTTGCCGTAAACCAAAATACACTTTATGCCGGTTACCCGTGGCGATTAAAAAATTTTCGGAAAACGAATGGTTATGCCAACATGCCGCTCGAAGGTATCTGGTTACGGGCTCCTTACTTGCACAATGGTTCAGTACCAACTCTGAGAGACCTTTTAGAAGCCCCTGAGAAAAGGCCGAAGGTATTCTATCGTGGTTACGATGTCATTGATATGGAAAAAGTTGGTTTTATATACAATGTATCCGAAGAGAATGGACATCAATATTTCAGATATGATACTTCACTGCCAGGGAATGGAAACGGCGGTCATTTATACGGTACAGGCCTAACCCCTGAAGAGAAGAATGCATTGGTAGAGTATATGAAGAAACTATAAGGTGAGTAAGAATTTAACCAGGCTCTCTTGTGACTAAGTCGGGTTAGCAAGGAGTCCCAAACAAACTAAATTAAGAATGAAATTAAAGAATATTAGTAGGAGAACATTTTGAGGCGGGAGATTAAAAAACACGTAAAATTTCCAGTCATCTGTACCGGTGGTTTTCAAACGTCTTCTTATATTCGCGAAGTGAACAACGATAAATCTTGTAACATAGTGTCTATTTCTCGCTCGCTTGTAGGAAATAATGACCTCGTAAAAACCTTTGAGCAAGGAAAAGATCGCCCAGGAAAAACCTTGCCCATATTGCAATAAATGCCTGATGAATGTACTTGAAAATCCCCTGGGTTTGAATGAAACTCTCAAGATACGATTGCGATTACGATAAAATGGTAGATGAAATTATATCAGTATTTTAATCACCAGAGTTATAATGTAAATCAAAATCTTTAGCTTAATTTTTGAAAGGAGGTTTTTGATGAAAGAAAAATATAGCCTCACGCCAGCCCAGGCAGCCTTATGGCGTAGAGTGAAAATAATTGTACTAATTCTTCTAGCATTTATTCTTGTAATAGTTATCTATTTTGTCAGGATTATTACACAAAATTCTCCTGTGGATTATGCGGATATTGAAGAGCATTTCAAATATGGTTCAATCGGGAGCGAACGTGTAAACGGCATGCCCATTTGGATGTTTAAAGTTCTACCTGAAATGTTTCCGGATAAACTTCCTGGTAAGGGTTATGAGTCTCTTGGTTTCATATATGAGGAAGGAAAGGATTTACCGGTCGGTGTTTCTCAGCGTAATGTGTCAGGCATAGATCGTGTCTGGTTTAATTGCGGCGTTTGCCATACTGGAACTATCCGCGAGTCCCCAACAAGCAAACCCAAGGTCGTCCTCGGAATGCCAGCCAACAAGCTCAGTTTTGGAAAATTTTTCACGTTTCTGCAAGAATGTGCCCTGGATGCACGATTTACCCCGGATGAATTTATTTTACAAATCGAAAAAGCAGGTGGTGATCTAGGGTTTATCGATCGATTTCTTTATCGTAACGTAATCATATACCTGGCAAGAGAGCGGCTGATTATGAATAAAAACAGGCTCGCTTTCTTAGATGAATTACCGGAAAATGGGCCAGGACGAGTTGATACGTTCAATGGATATAAAGCTCTTGAGTTTCGCTTTCCGATGGATAAACTGGATAAGAGCGAGCTTATTGGAGTAGCTGATTTACCATCTATCTGGAATCAGGAGCTCCGCGAAGGCATGCAATTACACTGGGATGGCAATAACACATCTGTTGAAGAGCGCAATAAAAGTGCGGCACTTGGCGCGGGTGTGACACCAACAACTATAGATTTAGACCGCTTAAAACGAATTGAAGATTGGCTATGGAAATTTATGCCACCTGCTTATCCTTATGAGATAAACGAGAGTTTAGTGGCAAAAGGGCAACAAGTTTACAAACAAAATTGTGCTAGCTGTCACGATTACGATGGCTCAGAGGTCGGAACGGTTGTCCCCATTGAGGAGATTGGTACAGATCCCCACCGACTGAATTCCTATACATATGAATTTGCCGTAAACCAAAATACGATTTATGCCGGTTACCCATGGCGATTCAAAAATTTTCGGAAAACGAATGGTTATGCCAACATGCCGCTCGAGGGTATCTGGTTGCGGGCTCCTTACTTGCACAATGGTTCAGTACCAACCCTGAGAGACCTTTTAGAAGTACCGGAGAAAAGGCCGAAGGTTTTTTATCGTGGTTACGATGTTATCGAAAAGGGAAAAGTTGGTTTTATATACAATGTATCGGAAGAGAATGGACATCAATATTTCAAATATGATACTTCACTGCCAGGGAATGGAAACGGCGGTCATTTATACGGTACAAACCTAACCCCAGAAGAGAAGAATGCACTGGTAGAGTATATGAAGAAACTGTAAGGTGAGTAAGAATTTAACCAACCACCCCTTTGAAGTTTGGACAGACTCTCTTGGTGACAAGTCGGGTCAGCAAAGAGCCTCCAAACAAACTAAATTAAGAATGAAATTAAAGAATGACCTTCAATGGGTCCCTCGCGTCGAAGCAAATTACGCATAATATTCTTTGTTGACAAGGCATTAATGTTTGCAGCATTAATAGTTCTTTTTTAATCTCCATTTAAGCAAAAGTACCGTTTGGTTAAATTAATGAACAAATTGCTAAAATGGACAAATTACTCAATTATTAGATCGGACACTGTTTTGTGCAGTCAGTTAAAGATCACTATAAAAAATCAATAACCATTAAAATCAATATTTAAAAACCGAATCATATTAAAAGGAGAAATTCAATGTCCAAAGTAATCATCGGTATCCATGGCCTTGCCAACAAACCACCACAAAATATTCTCGAGGATTGGTGGAAGAAATCAATTGTCGAGGGGTTAAGAGTGAATGAACAAATCCAGAATGTTGATCTTAATTTCAAAATGGTTTACTGGGCGGATCTCCTTCACAAGTATCCATTACATAGGGAAAATGCCTTCTCTTTTGACGATGCTTACATTGATTTCTAATTAGTGTTTGAACGAAAACTCGGCTACTAACCAATCCTGTGATTTTTTGAGGCCGGAATCTAATCATTCCAGACACACAGACTAAGATATTTTGGAAAATAAAAAAACATCTTGACATTACAAAATTACTTGTGCACTTTACGGCGTTGTTGGGATTTTTTAGTAATAATTTTAAATCAATTAATTAGTAATGAAGAAATTTGCATAAAGGATATATTAAATGTTATCTAGTTTTTTTTCTATTGAAATATTCTTAATACTGATGGGGATTATGTTAGTCGTTATTTATCGAATTTTGACAGGACAAATTAACACGAATGGTCTTTTGCTTGATAAAAATAATACTAAGGATAAGCAAGTCAGTCCGGGTAGAGTTCAATTACTTTTATTCACTGTTATTGGTGCACTGTATTATATCACGCAAATATTGGCCAATCCTAAAATTTTACCCGAAATTCCTTCAGAATATTTATATATCCTGGCTGGTAGTAACGTAGCGTACCTTGGTGGTAAGGCCACCTCATTACTGCCTTTTTTTACACGAACGCAATCAGAAACCAATAACAAATAGGAGGTTCCGGAATGGAAACTATTTCAGTTGTAATCGGATGGATCGTTGCTGTATTTGTAGGTGCAATGGGCGCTGTTATCGTATGGAAGATTCTTACGAATAAGATCGATCTTACGAATCTAATCAGCGAACCTAATGGAAATGCTAGTTTGTCTCGTTTTCAGTTCCTGATTTTTACATTTGTCATTGCGATGAGTTTATTTTTGATTGTTACTAAAACTGGAGAATTTCCGCAAATCTCTGCAGAATTAATTGGTTTGCTGGGTATTAGTGGCGGTTCATACGTTGTTTCGAAGGGAATCCAAACAAGTGGGAACGGCACAACTAACAAAGATACAACCACTGAATAGTTGAAATAACTGGTCAATAAAATAAAATTTTACACACAAATACTGCCCAATCAAACCCAGGTCGGCGTATTCATTTCTCGAATGGATTGATGTCTCCAAAAGAAGTTACTATTAATTCTACTTCTTGATCTCAGTAGTCTTCAATTTGTTGTTTTGATTAACTGGTCAACTGTTGATTCTAATTCGGAATAATCGAAGACCAATAATTAGACTCAATTGCATTTCTATTAGCCATCCATACATCTGCCAAAATTCAGCAAGAATCGGGTTGTTTTCCTGCTAATGCTTACTATATTTAGATAACATTGAAAAAGTTAACCATTACCAGGAGAACATTATGGAATTATCAACTTTATCGGAAAACTATTACCGCATAGAAAAAGCCTTAGAATTTTTGCATGAAAATTTTCGACGGCAACCCACTCTTAAAGATATTGCAGCAAGTGCATTCATGAGTGAATATCATTTCCAGAGGGTTTTCAGCAATTGGGTGGGTATCAGCCCGAAACGGTTTTTGCAATTCCTAAGTAAAGAATACGCTATTCAACTACTGGAAGAATCCAGGAATATGCTGGATATCACTTTTCAAACGGGTTTATCCAGTCCTGGGCGTTTACACGATCTTATTTTAGTTACGGAAGCTGTAACTCCGGGTGAATATAAAAGAAAAGGGGAAGGCATTGAAATCTCTTGCGGATTTCATTCAACGCCATTTGGTGAAGCATTACTGGCCTTAACGGATCGGGGAATCTGTGGTTTTTCATTTGTCCGGGATGAAAATAGACAAAAAAGTTTAAATGATCTCAAAAAGAAGTGGAAAAATGCAAAGATTAAAGAAGACGAGGCAAAAACAAAACCAGTTATTGCCCAAATCTTTACACGAGAAAAAAATACAAAACCGGCGCCTCTTCACTTGTTTCTGCAAGGCAGTAATTTTCAATTAAAGGTTTGGGAAGCGCTTTTGAGTATTCCGCCAGGAGGCGCTGCATCGTACGAGACGGTTGCAAAATATATTGGCGAACCCAAGGCACAACGGGCGGTAGGTAATGCCGTCGGCAGCAATCCAATTGCATTCATAATTCCATGTCACCGTGTGATCCGGAAGATAGGAGAATTTGGCAACTACGCAAGTGGCAAAGCCCGCAAAATGGCGATAATGGGCTGGGAAGCATCTCGATTGGATATGGAAAAAGAAGCGGTAGAACAGAATGTTGCACAGTTTGCTTAGACCGAATTTAATAAGAAATTAATTGTAGTTTTGATGGAAAAAACTAAACGCAAAGAACGCAGAAACATATAAAGATTATTAATCTCAGCGAACTTCGGATTCTCAGCGTTTAGATGTTTTGTTGATTAGTCCCCGCATGATCAGATCCGGCGTTGACAGTATGAAAATTCCTAGATAACAAAAATAGCTAGGAAATATCTTATGATCACAACATTAGATAAATACGGTAGAATAGTTATACCTAAAAAATTACGTGACCATCTTGGTATTACAAGAAATACTAAATTAAATCTTAAAGAAGAAGGTGGCCGTATAGTAATCGAACCGATTCATAGTGAAGATGTTCTTGTTAATAAAGAAGGTATATTGGTTTATACTGGAAATATCTCAAGTGAAATAAATGATCTAACAAAAGCCAACCGAAATAATCGAATAAGAAAATTGTATAATGAGGATAATAATTGAAATACCTGTTCGATAGTTCTATTTTAGTAGCTTCATTTATTCAGAATCATGCCAAACATGATTTAGCATTTTCTTGGTTAAAAAAAGCAAAGGATAAGGAAATTTCTTTATATATTTCTGCGCATTCTTTACTCGAGATATATAGTGTCTTAACAAGTGCTCCTTTTAAGCCCAAAATTCAACCATCAACTGCAAAAAGAATGATAGATGAAAATATCAAAAATGATTCTGAGATAGTAAATTTAAATCGGAAAGAGTATTATGAAATCATTGGAGATATGACTCGTAAAGGTTACCAGGGTGGAATAATTTATGATGCTCTTGTCATGAAATGTGCACATAAATCAAAAGTCGATCATATACTCACTTTAAATGTTGCGGATTTTTCTCGTATTCAAATCAATGAACGACCGATTGATATTATAGGATTTTAATAGATCTATCTTAATAGTATTATACTAATTATCTCATTAAAATAAAATTTCCCAGCCTGCCTAATTTTCTGCTTGCTTTTCTAAATTTCGTCCTTTACAATGATACTCGTAAAAGTTGAGAACAGGAGGTATTATTTTAGTATTTAGGTTTCAACATGATCATAACAGGAACAATATCTATTTGCATTAAGGTGTTAGACCTATGGAAAAATTAGACTATAAACTATAATCGCTAAATAGGTACTATAAAATAATGGATATGGTTTCTGTTTGCATATCATTTGTTGTCGCAATTTTAGGAGTTGCTTATCCGATTCTATTTCAGGTCGTAGCAAGGCTAGATGAAAAGTACACTTCTATCATAATAGTTGATTTATTCAGTAAAGAAAAAGAAAGAAATTTATTTTTAGTTTCTTTAATTTCAGCATTAATATCAATTTTAATTTGGACATTGAAAATTCGACCATTATTTAAAAACGATGGGTTAGATTTTCTAATTGAAAACTCTTCCACTTACCTTGTATTAATAAGCACAATATCCTTAGTTTCCTCTTTTTTCTTATTTGTTAAGAAAATTCTAATCTATTATACACCCTCTAAATTTCTACCTTATTTAATGGATAAGCACAAAAAACAGAAGAAAATAGAATTTAATTATTTCAGGGCAATATCAGATATATTTACTCAATCTATCAAACAACAGAATGAAAAAATAGCTCTAACCATATCTGATTTCATGTATGAAGAATTTCATAATCAAAGGGAGAGTTCTTCTAATAAAAAAGTTGAATATCCTTCTGCATATTATGAACTAGTCTATAATGCAACACAAGAACTCGCGGCAAATAAAAACAACAGATTGGTATTTCTTGAATATCATACAGTGGGTGGACTATGGCTGTTTGGGGAATTTAAAACCTGTATAATTTCTGAAACAACTTTCAGTTGGATTTGGAGCAACCTTCTTTGTGCTTTAAAATATGAGAAGGATAATATGAGAAGGATAATATGATAATGTATTATTGGCAAAATGCTCATCGCTTTTTTGAATTTAATTTAGAACCTATTATGGAAGAATATTCTGAAGATTCTGGTGAAATAGTCAACAGTGAAGCTATCTCAAAACGAAATGAAGAAAGAAAGCCTTTTCTGGAATTCCATTATGCATTAGGTGGCTTGCTGACGTACCAAGAGCGATACAATTGTTTGGCTAGAATCTTTAGATATACGACAACAATTCCTCCTGAATATGTACTGCTGCCAGAAACCATGGATGAGATTATAGAAATGTATATTAATTTCAGAGATCCTTATAGAATTGATCATCCTTTATTTTCTTTTCGCTATAATTTTCCAGAGCTAGAAGGTTTAGATGATTTTGGAATAAGAAAAAAATGGATATGTATATATATAGCAATATTGTTCCTTCGGCAATATACCATTACACCTCATTTAATAACTATGAGTCCGATGAAAATGCCTGCAATACCCAAAACGCAAAGAGATAAGAAAAATTGGATTGATAATATAGAGTATTTCAAGAAATTAGTAAAAGATGTCCTTGAGAATACTGAGTTAATTCGAAAAATTGGATTGGCATTTATTACAAAAAAATGGTGCAAAGAAAACAAAATGCCTCATCCGGAGAAATTCTTAGAAGATTTAAAGATTACAGCAACAAATGAATATGAGAAAACAAAAATTGAGCAAAATATCTCACAGAATAAACGGAATAAATATAATAAATCTACCAATGATATTTTAACTAAAACGATAATCCTTTATGACAAGATTACCAACCAGAAAAATATTGAGACGGAGTTTGACAATTGGTTTATCAGTGGAGAGAGGACAGTAATTGATAAAAGTGCATTTTCAGACGATCAAGAAGCTAGCCATGCAAATTTTGATTCTTTTTTTGCGGAGGGTGCTTCAAAAAAATATAAGATGGCCATTTCAGATACATTTTTTTTCAAAATATCTAAAAGTTATTTATTAAAAGACGAGGAAGCATTTTCTGCTATTGATAGATTACATATTAATGGTGAAGATTATTTAATAGTTGGATTTCGTCAACGTTTACCTTATTACATAAAAAATTTAGGCGTTAAAGGTTTGACTGAAGAAAGATATAAAGATGTTGATATAATTAATTATCCAGTTTACAATTATCAACTTATGGGGCCATCATTTTTTGTTCTAAAAAAATCTGATTTACCCAAAATTCTCCATAAAAAGATTGAGGATACAGAAATCGAAAAATATTCATTAAAATTGATAAATGAGAATGTCAATTTATACACTTCAATTATTGATTTGAATAAATCACCAAAATTACAAGAAGAAATTGCACCATCAGCGCCAGATAGAGATTTACGAAAATCTGTTCTATTAAATATTGCGTTTAAAACCGAAATTCGATGGAAAAAGAAAGTTGAAGTTATTCAAATAAAGTCATTTTCACATTACAAGGAGAGGGGTTTAACTCATAAATTGAAGGACGTAAAAGCCATTAAAAAACAGAAAAAATTGGATTAAATTATTTTCAATGTGTTAAGTGTTCTCCTTCTACTTTTTATTCAGGGTATTTGTGAGCCGTTAGCGCATCAGTGCTTAAAAATTAAATGGGAGTGTTGGTGAACTTATAATCGTAATAAAAAGTAAAATTACATCAACAATTTCCCTTGCTTATCCCCAAAAAAATTCGTAAAATTCATCATACCAACCAAAACTTTTCAATCCAATTAAAGGAGCATCACCATGCCCGAAGAGAAGAAAACCAGCGGAAAAGTATCCCGAAGGAAATTTCTCAAAGGAATGGGCGGGGGAATTGCGACTACAGCAGCTATTTCCACAGGCGGTCTGCTCACTAAAGAAGCGGCCGCAGCCATCTTTGCACCGGATGCGGAAACCATTGCTGGTTCGCAAACCATTCAACTAAACATCAATGGTAAAAACCAAAGTGTTACAGTCGAGCCCAGGACGACCTTGCTGAGTGCGTTGCGTGAAAAATTGGAGCTTACCGGCAGCAAAGAAGTCTGCGACCGCGGTCAATGCGGCGCCTGTACTGTTCATGTCGATGGTGAACTTGTTCTATCCTGTATGTCGCTTGCCCTTGACTTGCGGGGAAAAAAGATCGTTACCATTGAAGGGTTGGCAAAAGGTGATCAGTTGACAGCCGTGCAACAGGCTTTCATCGAAAAAGATGCCCTTATGTGTGGCTTTTGTACTCCCGGATTTGTTATGGCTGCAACGACCTTGTTGCAAAATAATTCAAATCCTACCATGGACGAAATTAAAATAGGACTTTCCGGAAATACCTGTCGATGTGGAACGTATCCTAAATTGTTTGAAGCAGTACAAGCAGCTGCAAAAACAATGCGGAAAGGAGTGTGAGCCATGGCGAATTGGAAACCTCTCGATCAAATGTCAATTCTGAGTAAACGATATCCTCGTCTGGATGGAGCCGAAAAAGTTACGGGGCAAGCGAAGTATGTATATGATCAAAATCCTAAAGGCATGCTATATGGCGCTATTCTGTCTTCGCCTCATCCTGCCGCAAAAATCATTAGTATTGATGATTCAAAAGTACGCAGGCTGCCGGGTGTGAAAGCCGTCTTGACCGATGTCCATCCAACGGGAACTTTGCGCTATGTTGGTGAAGATGTCGCAGCGGTTGCGGCAATTACTGCACAAATCGCAAAAGATGCCCTGGAACTATTTGATGTAAAATATGAAGTATTGCCGTTTGCCGCCGATTTGGATACGGCCATGAAAGACGGCGCTCCAAGAGTATTTACAAATCGGAGCAATATTCGTGATCCGAGAGTTCGTGGCGAGGGTGATGTGGATGCCGGTTTTGCCCAGGCAGATGTGATTGTCGAAGATGAATTTCGAACCCAGGTACAAACCCAGGCCTGCCTGGAAACTCACGGCAGTGTGGCTATGTGGGAAGGTGATGAGCTGATTGTTTGGGATTCAACCCAGGCGGTTCATGGTGTTCGTGAAGGCTTAGCGAAGTTTTTGGAAATGCCGGAAAGTAAAGTGCGGGTGATTTGCCAACACATGGGAGGAGGGTTTGGCAGTAAGCTTCAACCTGGAAGTTATTTGGCTATTGCTGCAAAATTGTCCAAACAGGCCAATGCGCCGGTACAACTCATGTTAACTCGTAAACAGGATTTTTTGGTAGCCGGGAATCGCCCCGACAGTATTCAAAAAATTAAAGCGGGCGCAAAGAAAAATGGTGAGTTGGTTGCGTTCTCGGCTACAAGTTGGGGTACACCGGGTATCAGTTCCAACGCTCGAACACGCCTGCCATTTGTTTATGAATTTCCGAATTGGAAACACGAACATTTCGATGTATTTACCAACGCCGGATCTGCCCGGCCTTTTAGGGCTCCCGGATGTCCGCAGTCATCCTTTGCCATGGAGCAAATCATGGATGCGTTGGCCGAAAAATTAAAGATGGATCCCCTGGATTTGCGGCTAAAAGTCGATACCAATCAAGCCAGGTTACAAGAGTGGCGTAAAGGCGCAGATCGAATTGGCTGGCATCGACGCAATAAAATACCGGGCAGTGGTAGCGGACCATTGAAGCGCGGATTGGGTATGGGCGCGAGTATCTGGTGGCCGGGAGGCAGGGGAACTAAGGCAACGATGACGGTCTTTCCGGATGGCGGCGTAGAAGTAAAATGCGGCACCCAGGATATTGGCACGGGCACCCGTACAATAATTGCAGCCATCGCCGCGGAAGAACTAGGGTTAAAGATAAATCAAATACGATCATTGGTTGGTGATTCAAATTATCCCCGGTCAGGTGGTTCGGGAGGAAGCACCACTGCTCCGTCTGTGGCGCCCGCAATCAAAAATACCACGGAAAAAGCAAAGGCCAAACTAGTAGAGTTAGCTGCGAATCATTTTGGCGTTCAACCTGGCGAAATTGATTGGGGAAACGGAGAAGCTTCGGTTCGAGGAGCTGCAAACAAAAAACTTACGTGGAAAGAAGTCTGCAGCCTGCTGGATTCCGAATCTCTCGAAGTCCATGGTGAATGGGTCGAAGGTCTTTCTTCAGCCGGTGTTGCCGGCTGCCAGTTTGCAGAAGTTGAGGTGGATACCGAAACCGGTCGAATTAATGTGATCAAAGTTGTAGCTGTTCATGATTGCGGCTTGATTCTTGATCGACTTACAACCGAGAGTCAGATCAATGGAGCTGTTGTTCAAGGTGTAAGTTACGCTCTTTACGAAAACAGACTTATGGACCCGATTACAGGAAACCAGATCAATGCTGAGTTCGAGAACTACAAAATTCTAGGAACGATGGAAACGCCTGAAATTGAAGTTATTTTCCATGATGAACCGGAACGTGGTGTTATTGGAATAGGTGAACCGCCAACGATACCGACAGCGGCGGCAATTGCAAATGCGGTTTACAACGCGATCGGAGTACGAATTCGTGAATTACCGATGACTCCGGATAAAGTGTTAACTGCACTCTCACCTTCAACCAATGGCCAATAAGGAGGTTCATCATGAATAAATTTGAATACATCAACGCAAATCATCTTGCTGATTTACCTGAGTTGTTGGGACCAAGATGGGGTGAAAGTGCAATCCTGGCAGGTGGAACAGATTTACTCGATATGCTAAAGGAAAGATTAATCAAGCCCAAGCGGGTTGTGAATATCAAAAATATTAAAGATCTTTACGGGATAAGCAATGGTAATGGCGTTGAAATCGGCGCTTTGACGACCATTGCCGCAATTGCAGCTGATGCAAAAATTCAAGAAAAGTATGTAGTTTTATCCGAAGCTGCAGCTTCCGTAGCTACCCCGCAATTACGTAATATGGGCACCATTGGCGGAAATATATGTCAACGACCGCGCTGTTGGTATTTTCGCGGTAAAGAGTATCCATGCCTTAAAAAAGGCGGGAATAAATGCTATGCTCTCATAGGCCTCAATCAATACAACGCAATATTGGGCGGCGGTCCCAGCTTTATTGTCCACCCGTCTGATTCTGCACCTGCGCTTGTGGCGCTTGAAGCCAGTATCGAGATTCTTGGAGCATCAGGAACCGAGAAGACAGCCATTGCAGACTTTTTTCAATTACCAATGGATAATCTCAGGCGTGAAAATATTTTGAAGTCGAACCAGGTTGTCACAAAAATAATGATCCCGGAACCTGCACGAGGAACTCGATCCACTTATCTTAAATTTCGTGAAAAACAATCTATGGATTTCGCCATTAGCAGTGTAGCTGCTGTTTTGCAGATGAATGGCAGTCGAGTGCAAAAAGCACGCATCGTGCTGGGTGGTGTAGCTTCGATCCCCTGGCGGGTAAAAAATGCCGAAGCTGAGCTGGAAGGTAAAACCTTAAACGCAGCCAATATCGAAAAAGCTGCTTCTGTATCTGTGGCTAATACGGTTCCGCTGAAACATAATGGCTATAAAATTCAATTGACCAAAAACCTGGTGCGGCGAGCATTACAGAGTTTGAGTTAATGAAATTAATATAACCGTAAAAGAGGCGAAGAACGCTAAGAGAGATGATAAAACTGTCATCCTGATCCCGCCTTGGCGGGAGATGGATCTTGAAAATGTCCTAAACCCAATAAAATCAAGAGATTCTTCACTTTGTTCAGAATGACATTTCATCTGATAAGTATATTTTGCAACAGCCTCCACTCGTTGGAAGTTTTAAGTTTGAAAGTATGATTCATGAATAATTCAGGACAATGTATTTTAGATAAATATTCGTTAAAAAAATTCTGGTTAACCTTAAATTTACAAATTTATAACTTCATAAAAATCGAGGTTCAGCATGTCTTTTATTAAAAATCCGGATCATCCGGAACTGCCAATCTGTAAGAGTTTGCGCACTAAAGCCAGCTATGTTCCGGATATGCGTGATGAACATTATATGGAAATTCACCACCCTTACAACCAATACTTTTGCCTAAAAACACTCCACCCCGTTGGCCCCGATGACGATGTTGTTTGTCCGGAAGATTGTACGCCTGACAGGATTTGCTTTCAACCATTGCTGTCAAGCATCCCTGTGGCCTCGAATGATGGGAAGAATTCCGAAGACAATCTTTCTTAAATCTTGTTCAGCCTTTAGCTTTAGCTGTTGGCCTTTAGCTTATTGATGAGATTGTTTATCATTTTTTGTTCTATGTTAAACTGATTCAGCTAACAGCCAGATGCCGATAGCTAACAGCAAAATGCCAATAGCTAACAGCCAAATACCAAAAGCTGAACAGTTATCAAATTCCTAAATTACCTAATCAAATGTTTAAAATTGTAATAAAAACGATCCTCAAATTTTCATTTCCTTTATTTACAATACTACACCTGGTTGCGTTTTTTCCGCCAGCAACTGCACAAACCATCTCCCAAATCAAAATTCCCAGTCGGGAATATGTGATCACCATTCATTATGATTTGGGTATGCATTGTACCGGTTTCGATCTTTCCTATTGCTGCATTTTGCCGCCTTATAATAGCATCCTCGCTCAAATTATCCAAACTTCTGCAACCCCATCCGCCAAACCCATTATTCTGACCGAAACAGATCTTCAATCCAGGAATATGATTCTTTGGTATGAGCATGAACAAAATACCTATTCAGAAGGCCCCAAAATGTTGTATTGGAATGTGCCTGTAGATGTAAACGGCGACGGGGATGTGCAAGATCCGAATGACTCATTTGCCAATGCATATTTTCAACACCTCTTCACCTATGAAGAACGACCGCTTCGCTACATGCCATACCCAACCGGCAAGTTAACAAAGTTGTATTTAGGGACCGACCTTGCAATTCCGCAAGATCATGGTCCAACAGGTAAACCAATGAGTCACGGTAAATTGGATTATACCGGACCGGACGGCACTGTCCTCTACACGGTTACCAATGATGGCGTCTCGGAAACGCCATTGGTCTTGGCTATGCGCGGATATTGGGAAGCGCTCGGTCTGCCATTAACCCCTTTTTACGATGGTTCGATCGGCAACATTCGTGAAGCAACCGAGAAAATTATTCGGCCTTATCAAAAAGCCTCGGTATCATTGGCTGTTTGGGAAGATCAAAATGCGGATACTATTCCGCAAAAACATGAAGTGACGATTGAGAATGATCCCCGAACCCAAGAGCCGATAACCTTTTTTGGCGCCAACCCTATTGATGTACCGGGTTGTCAGAAATGTCATGCTTCAAAACGGGCAAATGGAGAGAAATACAATCTTTGGGAAAAAGAGTTTAAATTTTGGAAGAATACATTCCCGAATACGACTGATTATTACGCTAAAATTAAAGCCGCCTCCATTTCACTCCTGGAAATTCATGATGACAAACATGACACCGATTTCCTTAAAAGCTACGATCCGGATAATCGCACCGGTGCATCGGTAACCCGGCTTGGACGTCAGCCAGTACGGTGCCAGGCATGCCACGGCGATAATATCGTCGGGCAATTACAGGGCGCGAAAAAAGCCAATGGGGAGAAAATATCCTCCCTTTCAGAAGCGATTCACCTGCTTCATTTGGAAAAAGCACTGGATCCGGATGTCAATAATCGAACTTCCAATTGCCAGGGCTGTCACCCGGCACATGTGCAGTCCGGCAGTTTGGCGGAATATCCAATAAATAATGAAGGTCATTTTCGTGGCGGCGATATTCGCGATTATCGCGGCGGCTGTTTTCTGGGCCGCGATCTGCATTCGAACCCGAATTCCGGCAAAGTGCTGGGGACTCAAAAACATTTGAATGCGATAGGGAAGTGGATTCAGAAAAATGTTTTGACGGATGAGAAAGGCATGTACTGCACCAATTGCCACAATGTTGCTTCACGATTATTGTACAAAGCGGATACTTTGAGTAATGTACTCGCATTAACAGGTTCAACCATAAGGGACAAATCTTTGAGCGAAATATTAACGACGATGCGAAGAATGGAAAATGGACGATACGCTAATTTTTCAGCGGAGGATTTTTTCGATCCAAAAACCACGGGTGATGGCATAACAGCCGTATGGACCGATACGCCATCCGATCCCAATCGCATTATCGATGATGGCAAGGATTTCTGGCTCGCTGCCGGCGAACCTAAATGCGCCGATTGCCACAACCCGCCATTCGTGGAAAATATGGGCGGTATTTACGGGCCCATCGACCAGGTGGAGAAGTTTAGCCTGATGCGCTACAGCAAAGGCCACCGCGGAATCTCCTGTCAGAGCTGCCACCAAAGCACACATGGATTATACCCGGTAACCGAGAAAGGCGCCGATCCGGTCAGTTTAAGCCAGGCCAAAGTGTTGAACCCGGGTGGCCATGCCGGGCCGATAAAATGCGGAACCTGTCATGCTGTCGATCAGGAAGGTGTACCGACGATAGTGACAGATGCAATGCTTACCCCATATCCAAAAGAAGTCTATCCTACTCGAATTGAACAAGCTGTTGCTTTAATGCATTCGCTGCGGACTTATGAGGAGGTGCATGGGCCGGGGAAGTAGGGATTTGTAAAATAATTGAGGCAGAGACCAGGTTCCAAATGCCTGGATGATGAGAGATAGATTTTTTAAGGGGTGTCGAAAATCTCTTGACTAATGAGATAAAATCGTTTAAATTTCTACAATGTAAATTACTATATTTTAGCTCTTCCAGAACAAGCGGAACGCAGCCAAGCAGCCCACATTTACAGTAGGAAGCACTCTCCGGTTAATTCTGTTCCGCATACTTTCATTGTGTCAAAACAATCATGCAGTTTACATTCAGTTTTCACTCAATAGTGTTTTGCGTATGTGCGAATTAATTATTTACTCTTTTTTTGGAAAGATAATTTTACCAACCAAAATGGGAGAAAGGAGAAATGTAATGAAGAACACAGGTAAAATGAACAAGGGGATTTTCACGATACTTCTCGGTTTGAGCGTTTCCGCCTTCACCAGCCAAGCCCTTGCTCAGGGGGGCACCTGGGAAACCAAGACCCCCATGCCAGCCGCCCGGGCGCGTGCTCTCGCAGTGTTGGCCTATCAGGGCATCACGCAGCCGCAGGCGGAGACGCCGGTCCTCAGCGCGGCCGTGATCCCGGCGGCTACCGCTACCGGGCCCTTCGCCTATGTGACCCACGCGGGTGCGAAAACGGTGTCGGTGATCGACACGCGGACCAACACGGTGGTGGCCACGATCAACTTGGGCACAAACGGGCCGGGTGACATAGCGATCACGCCGGACGGGGCCTTCGCCTACACGGCGACTACCGCCCTAAACATGTCGGTGATCGAGACGGCGACGAACACGGTGGTGGCCACGATCGGCCTGGCGGGCAACATCCCGGGTTGCGTGGCGATCACGCCGGACGGGGCTTTCGCCTAAGTGACGGTAGCGAGGATAGTGACGAGCGTGCCCAACGTGTTTGTAATCGAGACGGCGAGCAACACGATCGTGACCATCATCCCCATCCCCAATCCTGGCCGTGGCATAGCGATCACGCCGGACGGGGCGTTCGCCTATGTGCCGACCGGCCTTTTTCTGTCGGGCCCGGTGTTGGTGATCGCGACGGCGACGAACACGGTGGTGGCCACGGTCAACCTCCCCGTGACCGTGGGCATAACAGTTCCGATGGCGATCACGCCGGACGGCGCGTTCCTCTACGTGGGTACCAACACAAACATAGCGGTGATCGAGACGGCGACCAACACGGTGGTGGCCACGCTCAACGTACGCACCAGTAGCATGGCGATCACGCCGGACGGGGCGTTCCTCTATGCGCCGCTCGGCATTTTTCCGACGAGCAGGGTGTTGGTAATCGAGACGGCGACGAACACGGTGGTGGCCACGGTCAACATCGCCGCCAAATTCGCCGGGAAGGATGTGGCGATCACGCCGGACGGTGCATTCGCCTATGTGTTGGGACCTCTGAAGCGTGTCTCGGTGATCGAAACGGCGACGAACACGCTGGTGGCCACGTTCAACCTTGCCCATAACGTCTCTAGAGTGGCGATTACGCCGCTCGCGGCGGACAGCGACGGCGACGGTGTCAACGACGACGACGACCTCTGCCCCGACACCGCTACCGGCGCCACTGTCGACGCCAACGGCTGCTCCGACGCCCAGGTAGATGGCGATGGGGATGGCGTCTGTGATCCCGGAGCCCCGAGTGACGGGCCGTCCGCCTGCACCGGCGTGGACAATTGCCCGGTAGTGACGAACCCCGGCCAGGAAGACTTTGATGGTGATGGTCTTGGGGATGCATGAGATCCTGATGATGACAATGACGGTGTTGAAGACGGTAACGATGTTTGCTCCAGCACCTTAATCCCAGAATCGGTTCCAACCATCAGACTAGGCACCAATCGTTGGGCTCTTGTCGATGGCGACACCAACTTCAATACGACTGCTCCCAAAGGGAAAGGACCAGGCAGAAACTACAACACGACCGAAACCGGTGGCTGTTCCTGTGAGCAGATCATTGATGAGCAGGGTCTCGGCAAAGGTCAAACCAAGTTCGGCTGCAGCATCAGCGCCATGGATGATTGGGTTGCTTTAGTGGCCGCAGGGATTGCAAAGCATGCCGCGAATGCCGGCGAGCTGCCAGAGCAAAATTTGACCCAGGTGACTATACCGGATGGTTACGAGCTTTTCCAGAACCATCCTAATCCGTTCAACCCGACCACCGAGATTACCTTCGCAATTCCGGAAGCCAGTGAGGTCAAACTGGCAATCTACAACTTATCCGGCCAGTTGGTGCGGGCGCTGGTTTCCGGCCAGCTATCGGCAGGCAACCACAGGGTAACCTGGAACGCCACCGATGACAGCGGCAAGCGAGTGGCCAGCGGCATCTACCTGTATGTGCTGAAAGCAGGCTCGGTAACCATGCAGAAGAAGTTGACGTTGATGAAGTGATCCTTCGACGGAGTTTATCCTGAGAATTGTCGAAGGGCTCAGAACAAGTCTGGATACTAGATACTGGATTCTAGATGCTGGATGTCGGAATATTGATATCGGGATAATCACGTTAAGAGTTCCCCCAGGGTTTTTCGCAAGCCCTGGGGGATTTATATTATTAATCGTGATGCTCAATAACCATCCTTCCTGCTGAAAGTCAGCCGCCGGAGATTCGACCCGTCAGCGTCCATTACATAGATTTCACGATTGCCATCCCGGTCTGAGTGGAAAAAAATTCTCGCGCCATTGGGTGACCAGACCGGAGCCTGGTTGTCGAATCCAGGTGTGTTCGTTAATGTGGTTTCCACGTTATTTTTCAAATCTCTCAGGACGATCTCGCTATGTCCTCGTTCTTCTCTTTTTCTAAAAACCATCTTCGCGCCATCCGGAGAGATGGGTGAGAAAATCGTGTGTCCGGCTCTCACACGAGTCTGTGCAGAGCCGTCGACATTCATTTTGTAGGTTTCAACATCGCCAGATCTTTTGGAACGAAAAATAATCTTCTTACCGCCGCCAGACCACTTCGGTCTGTCCTCACTTCCGCTTTTCGTAAGCCGGGTTAACCCACTGCCGTCAATATTCATAACATAGATGTCATTATCACTTTCTCTGTTGGAATTGAACACAACCTTTTTCCCATCGGGAGAAAAGGCCGGCCAGTGATCCCGCTTAGGGTGATTCGACAAATTCTTCTGTTCCGAGCCGTCCGCATTCATGATGTAGACCTCGTCCGTCGTCCGGTCGTCCCTGTATGAAATGAACAGTATTTTGTTTCCGTCGGGAGACCAGGAAGCTTGCCCCTCTTCGCCTTTGCTGTGGGTCAGCCTTTTTTGATGGCTGCCATCGACCTCCATAACATAGATTTCCACATCATTGTCGCGGGTAGAAATGAACAGCAGCTTACTTCCGTCGGGTGAGATTTGGGGAGTTTCATTGTCATGTTTTCCTTCTTCGATTAGTTTCATAGCACACGATGGGCACCTGCCGGGATTCTCGAAACGTTTATCATGCTGGTCGCAGCCATAGTAACATGGTGAACAAACATAAAATGTTTTGCTTTGGGCCGATGCGAGGTTAATAAATGCAAGTAAGAATACAAATATGCATATTCCTGTTCTTCTTAATGATTTAGACCTTAGAAATCTCATCTTTTAGTCCTTTCAAGTATTTTAATTTTATGGATGTGAGAATACACTACAAATCATCCGTTGCCACCATCAACTGCATCTGAGTGTCCGCGGCAAAGTGGAGTAAACAGACCGTCACACTGAGCGCCAGATGAACAATCAGCCTGGATTTCCATCGTTCCCTGGTCAGCGGAAATTTTTGCATAAACCAGAGAATGAAGAATGAGATAAAAATCCAAAGCCCCCATCGTGTGCCTTCTAAAGCAAGTGTCTGCATCAAAGTGACATCGTAACCTTCATTGTTCCAGCTGACGTAAGACTGTGTCGTAATGATCAGAGAAATGAGCAGCCAGAAACCGATTACAAAAATCTTAACCATATGCCGGCTCGCTGCAATCTGGTTTCCGGTTGAAGTGATCGTTTTGGGGTCAGGTTTTTTCAAAAATACCGTCAGATTTGTTGAATCCTCTTTTATACTATAAAAGCGACCGCTTTACTAGCAAAAAATCAAGCGCCTATTGAAGCCCCACATTTAACTCGGGCGCGATTCAGTAGCTCCATAAAAATTACAATTTTTCCATTGACTCGCAAGAAAATTTCACTATCTACAAGAAAATCTGACTATATTATAACCCCAATATGGGGATTTACCAAAACTTTGTCATAAGTTTATTCTGCTAATTAACCTGACCTATTCATAAACTTTGCCACTGGCTCGTAAACCTGTCATTCCCGAATGGCTCTAATCGGGAATCTTGTTACAATAGTCCCAGAGACCCCCGATAAACTTGTGCCCGTACGTTTTTAACGGGTAAGCACTCGGTGGTGACATTTTTGTGGTTTTCGGACAGCCTGAAAATATTCGGGAACGACACTCTGCAGCATCCTGCGCGACAGGGTGGAAAAATTGGAAGTTTTAACTTAAAAACATGATCTATGAATTACAAGCTAATTAACTATGAGACGAAATAAGATTTTACTAATTTTGCTTTTAAAAACCTGATCCAATCCCTTATTATCTCAAGTCGAACCAACTACCTCTCCTTGCTTATTCCTGAGTTTGATTTTGTGAATATTTTGAAAGTCCAGAGTGGTATCTTCAAATACAAAACATTAAGTTACTTGCCGGATAACATCTCAATTGCAGCCTCAAGTTGCTTATCTCTTTTCATGGCAATATCCGCCTTTGTTTGTACAACACGGACGTCCGGAGGCACACCATTCCACTCAAGGGGTTCACCGTCTATTCTTAAAATGGCTTCATAGTTGATACTGATAGATTTGCCACTGGGGAGAAAATGCCTTGGATCACCATTACTACTAACTCCTCCCCCAGCTGTTGTATCGCCTACCAGGGTGACATAATCCAATTGCCGCATTATCTCAACGAAAACCTCTGCAGCACTGAATGAAGTACCGTTAATCAATATGACTATCGGTCCGGTGTATTGTTGTCCTCCCTGCGGTAAAATAGTGCCTGGATCGTTTGTACCCATCCTGCTGAAGGCAGATGTGGTCGCAACCGGGCCTTCTATGAGTCTTCCAATTATCGGACCAAATCCAGCACTA
>CAYXGW010000097.1:0-23827 GCA_964464595.1 uncultured Deferribacteres bacterium | reverse complement strand
AGCGCGTAATATGGGTAAGCTGATGGAGTGATCGCCGCCAACACTCAGGGGCACGGCACCGGCTGCACAAATCCTGCGGTAAAAATCAGTGATATCGGAAAAGCATTGCTGGATGTCAAAAGGATTCGAGAAATCAACATCACCCAAATCTGCGATGTTGCAAAGTTCATAAGGATTCACCCGCGTCACATGATGAACGGAACGGGTAAAACTTGACATATTACGAATTTCGCGCGGGCCATGTCGCGCCCCCGGCCGGTTTTCGGTTGCACCATCATAAGGCACACCAATTAGTGCAATGTCTACACCTGATGGATCGCTTACCAAAGGCCTTCTCAATAAAGTTGCAACGCCAGCATAGCGTAGCGGAGCGGCTTCAAAGTTAAATTTTTCTCTCATGCTTCTTGAACTCCGGTTTCCTGAAAATATTGAAGGCATAAATTTATGCGCGCAGTTAATTATTGAAATACAAATTTAAATACATTATTTAACGGTGAATGTCAAGATTTTTATCAGGGATACCGGATCTCAACGACACCCTATGCCAAGAGGCCGATAACGAGGACAACACTAAGAACCGAGATTGACATTCATCATCCTTAATCAAAAATATTTTTTGAATGTTCTATCTGGAGGTCATTTATAATAATAGCGTTATTATATATTTTAAAGAGGAAGCCAGAGATAATACCCATCCACAACAAGGTCAAAATACTCGCTGAAATGCTTCACAGCATCTTCATACCAATCCGCGTTTTGAATGCTTGGCGAAATTCGGTTTGCACCCCTGGTAAGTGGACCAGGGCACACCTGGGGTGGGTGTATAGTCGTTTTTACTCACCCTCCCACCAGAATACAACTGCGGTGAAATGACGTCTACATTTTCATCCGCGAGTATAGACTGCATCAACTTCAAGTTATCCGTGATCGCATAGGGAGCCGTGTGACTTACGCTCACCAGAACCTGGTATTTGTACGTCTTTGCCAGCGCAAACACTTGTTGAAATCCATTTTCAAGGCCGCTGTCACCTACCTCGATATCAAACATAATACCCTGATAACCTATGAATAATTTATTGTTCAGGGCAGCCAATACAGCATCAATATCATCCTGTGTCCATCTACCATTTTCATTCCCTCCTCCCAATGAAATAAGGAGAGCTCCATGTGCCAGATGCATGCACGGCTTACTATCCGCCACTGCTTTCGAAGGATCCGGCCATCCACTGAATAATGCCACAGATGTAGCTTCCAATGGTTGTTTTGGTTTCACCTCCGGCCAGGTGGGCATCCAAAAGCCAACGGTGCTGTTTTTTGGTGTTGAAGAAGGAAAAGCTAAAACCTGACCGATTTTCAAATCGGCAGGTTCAACCTGAGGGTTGGCGTTCAAGATATCATCGACCGTTATTCCTGCCGCTTCATCAATGCCAGAGGCGATTTTCCCGAGTGTATCTCCCGAGCGGACTGTGTACCGAAAATTTGTATCCTGATTATGGGTATTCGGAATTTTCAGGACCTCCCCTACATAAATGTCGTTCGGATTAATACCATTGAAACTTGCAATCTCTTGATAAGTGACTCCTTTGCATTTTGCAAGATTGGTTGATACAAGGCTCAAAGTGTCACCCGAAATAATTGTATAGTTTACGACTAGCATGATAGCACCCTATAGTTAATTAGTTATTTATAGCTGGATTTGAGTCAGAGTTCTCTAACAAGTACTTATATAGTTTCTTCAGATCACCCCAATAATTACAATCTTTTCATCGAATTGCAAGGGAAAGTACTAATACATGATAGCCTAACTGCATAACATCCCCAAAAGGGAGATATAATCCGGATAACTTTTTTTCTTTGGCACGATCGCTTTTAACGAGTAGTCGGGCGATTGCTCGTCCCTCAGCCGTGTTATCAGTCACAAGCGGCTGGCAACGGCATATGACAGACCTCCCAGGGTAAGACACATAACTTTCGATTCCCGAAGCATCGGGACGGATTTATAAAGCATGACCCTTTGCGGATGGAGGACTTTGCTGTCACGTGCCAGCTCGTCCCGGTCATACCACACCTCAGATCCGGTTTACGTCATTGGGTAGCAGGAGGTGCCTTGTCAAAAGGCTCATTTCCACCAATCACTTTCGTACACGTCATACTATAATAGTTAATCCCATGAGACGTGTTATCATACTTAGCTTTTACTCCTTCACAATTGTGTTTAGGACCAGCACCCTTCCACTCTACATTGGAAATTTGGTTATCATCATTGGTGTTGATGGTCATTGTTCCATAATAATTTCCCTTGCCATCCGGCTGATCATATACATTCCATACAGACCATGAAGGTATATTAGGCTTTTCAATTTTAGTATACCCATAACCCAAATCCCAAGAACCTGGCCAAGGGCCTTTCTCATAACGCATCGTTAAATTTGGACTTTTCCCATTTCCCAAATAGTTAAATATGATTATTTTAGGATCCATTTTGACCTCCTTATATATGATTTATTAATAAGTAATATAGTAAAAATACTAGAATACTAAAAATTCCCAATAGAGCTGGTCGACGATATTTCTGAAAACGATGTATCTATTTTCCACCTATAATTTATTTTGTATAACTAGCCACTTATTTTAGCTGTTTCCAGCGTAATTAATGATTGGCAAGCTAACAAGTAATTATTTAGTTTCTTCAAATAATTTAAAGTTTACAATATTTTCATTTAAATTGCAAGGGAAAGTACTAATACATGATAGCCCAACTGCATAACATCCACACTGGATCGCTAAAATAAAGAGTGATTTACCGATTAACTAGTGTCAGAACGAAAACTCTTTGCTCATACTACCCATTGTATTTTTGAGCAAATGCGAGAAATCTTCTTGCTAGATTATCCGGTGGGGTTCGTGGGTTGTAGCGCGGCATTCATGCCGAGAAATTAGCTGCAATATAAACGACATAAATGTCGTTTTGCATCGTAGAATAACTTACCGCAAAAGCAGCATCTTCCCGGTCAGCCGTTTCCCGTTGGCTTCAATAACACAAAAGTATGTTCCACTGCCAACAGGTAGACCGGATGAGTTGGTCGAGTCCCAAATGATTTTATACTCGCCAGCCTCTTGCGTCTCGGAGACGAGTGTTTTTAATTTTTGGCCGAGCAGGTTGTGAATACTCACTTCTACTTTTCCGGATTGTGGCAGGGTGTACTGAATTTCAGTAGACGGGTTAAATGGATTGGGATAACTTTGATGCAGTTCAAAATGAAGAGGGGGAGTGTAAATTTCCACCGTTGTAATTGTCGTCGTGTCTAGGCGCATTTCATTGGTGTTAAAAAGAAAAGCCTGATTACCGTTCCAACTTCCCCAATCAATGTTACGCTGAGCCAGGTAGATCTTGCCATCGTTCTGGACGAACTTTACACTTATTTTACCGGGCTGACTGTCAGTGCCGCCTGTTAACGGATTTGGGACAGAGGCCCATTGTCGTGGTCCCCAGAAAGCGCCGTCAACTACTTGCAATGGCGGTTCATCGGGATAGTTTTCGTGGTTCAGGTATATTAAACCATCCTGTGAATTTTGAATGCCGCCAAACACACCGGTGGTGTTTTTGAGTTCATCTCCAATTAAACGGTGAATTTTTAAGCTGGTGGTGTCAAAAGTGATGTCGAATTGGTAAAGACTTAAATGATGCATGCCCAGGAGATAATCACTTGTGTCGCCAAAAGGCCAGGGTGCTAAATCATCATCAGTTGAAAAGTTAAACTCCTCCAAGCCAAAACCAAAGAAATCCGGCGGATTATCCATGGGTTCAATCAACAAGTTTCCTTGCCAGATAGTCGAATCATTATAAGTTGAAACAGTTCCTACACCGGAACTGCCGTTTAGATTATGGTAGCTCCAGTCGCCGATATTATTATCCCAATGGGACCACTCACTGCCATTGCTAAATGTTTCGTAATAAAAAATCCTTTGGAAGATGATAAATTCTTCCCAGGGATAATGTTGGGTCCGCACCCAAATTTTGCGCCCGGATTTTATTGTGCAATCGAAAATACGTTGTTTATTCAGCCAGTCGCGCGTAGGCTGATTCTCAACCGATGGTAAAATATCTGCAATAATGTCTATCATCAAATCGCGGCTGGTGGTCAGAGAATGGTCTGCATTTAACCTCGCATAATATGCGGCGTTAAATTTTCTAAAGAAGTCAGCATCCTCAAGGTGGATTTTGCGCATGGCTGCCGCGCCTAATTCGTAACGTGCCCAGAAAATACCCATGCCTCCATCATCACTCCAGAAATCTTCGGTGGTAATGGCCGGTGTATTGCGAATATCATAATCCCAGTGCATGGATGAACCGAACAAGTTGGACGAATCGGCGATATAATCGGCGGGGTATAATGCAATATATCGGTTCATGCAGATGTAGCTCACACCCTGGGCAAACGATTCTTCAAAGCCGCTCAACTGCGGATCATATTGCCAGTTGTCATCTGTCGAGAGGATGACATTGTCGCGGAAAGCATGAAGGAGTTCATGGGTCAAAAGCTGTGGATAAAAGTCCGACATGTGTATTTCATTGAGTGTCGGGAAAAATATATTCGAGCCGGAATATGAGAGGTTTTTAACCAGCGATACCGTGTAGTCCCGCGAGGGCGGACCATAGATTTCCTTAATTATCGGAACCATTAGAGAGACGAAATGGGATAGCGTGTCCACTTGTTGCTGGGACCAGCCTGCGATTATGTTAGAACCGGTTGAATCATATCCAAGGGTTGAAAACGCAACCGTGAGCTCATATTCCTGCAACCCAAAATCCCGCCATTCGAGTTTAATGGCATCCGAGGTAGCGGTTTCGCTTTGCAGACCGGCGCCGTTTAATGCATAGACTGAAATAAAAACTGTCGCCCCTTCCGCCAGTCCGAGCTCTTCCAGACTGTTGGAGTAGGACCTGGTCGTTGTGCCCGTACTTTGCCAGTATCTCAAATCTGATTCGCCCGGCTGTGAGCCAATGGCGTAGGCATAATAATCAATGCCAGATTCCGCATCTTGTGAAGCAGTCCAACTGACGAAAAAATTCTGCACGCTTTCAATGCTGATTACCAAATTTGAAGGCGCGGAGGGCGGTGTCGAATCAGCGATCGATACAGCAGCCTTATTTGAAGAATTTTTCACTGGCAGATAATAGCCGGTTTGAATCGGAAAACAAGGGCGGATTCGCCTATTTTTGAATTCGTCGTGAATGTGTTGTTTAATATTTTTCAACTGCTGCACCGCTTTGCTGTTATTTTTCGGCGGCGTAACCGATTTTAAAACCTGAGCCATAGGAGTATTTGTAAAAAAAAACAAGCTCAAAAAAATTGACAGAGTAAAGTTGGAAAAGCGCATAGTTTGGATGTTCCTATTTATTGCAATATGGATATTTGAAAATTGAGCTTCTAAATGGCATATTTTCATTCCCTCATATTATAAGCGAAATCCGATAAGATTTTCTGTACCTTCTTTCGACACAACCATTTCCATCCTTTAATTTAAAAAGTGGCCTATAGCAAGAAAATCGAAAGTAGGTTTAATTTGTTCTTTTATGTTCCAAAAGGGAAAGAATCGCGCAAAATACCGGCTTTCGGCATAACTCGGGGTACAGCCTTCAGCGCTGTTTCATATTCTATTTGATAAGTATTATTATTGTGAATTTTGTTAATCTATTTAAACGGCTTCATTCCTTTCACAATACGCAGTAAGACATTAAAGAAAAGATTTATATTGGATAAGAGGAGGGATTTATAATGAAACATGGGGCGAAAGACTGATGGATCATTTTTGTGTTACGGTAATCTCCGTTTTGAGGTTTATCTTAAATTTAGGCATTTCGGGTTTATTGGCTATTCGGTTGCGCAGAAATGCCTAGGTACACACAATTTTCAAACGGGCGTGAAACAACACGCCTATAAGCTTTAATTATGAGCAGAACTTTGAGTGCTATAGAACTTTTGAACTGAGACTCGCTGTTTCACAGCCCTCATAATTGATTTGTTATTCGAAAATGTGTTCATATTTAATAGGTATGATTTTGAACCCATTTCCATGTCTTCTCCTCTTTGTTCCCGCCACAATCGACATCCTTAAAGTATCCTTTGTACGTGAGGTCAATAGTTATGACAGTACCTCTAGGCATTGCGTTCGGTCTTAATTTGAGCTGTGGAACATCAAGAGCCCAATAAGTACAATCATCATCCCGATAATTTTCTTGCCCTGGATTCTTGGTTGGTTTGTAACCATAAGCAACTTTGGGTGTGCCCGGATTTAGCCGATCACCGACTGTATCTTCCTGAAAATTATCTTTATTAATATAGATAGGTATTGGATTCCCTCCAGGCTGGGCAGGTTGAAAATCAAGGGGTGGAAGTCCTTGCAAAGGCTGGGGGAGAAACCCGGGTTGAGCTGTTGTAATCTGCCCCTTGATCTCTTGCCTGTATTCACAGGATTTACACTTACAAGAATCACTGTTTTCAAACCGGGCTCTAACAATCCATGGATCAGGAAATAGCCACACTCTACCTCCTGGTAATTGCAAAACATTTGTGGCTAAATCACCAGTGGGTGCATTAAAACTTTCTACACAACAACATTTGTCGGGTGGCGGTGGTGGCGGTGGATCATCCGAAATAGGAATTTCCCCATAATAACCAACTAATTTTGAGGACTGTTTTTCTTCTGTATTCATCTGAAAATCTAAAAATTGAAAAGTAGAAACGATATCAAAATCAAATAAACGAATAGCCAAATAGGCGGGGTCTTCTCCCGTCTTTTCATAATGTGCTAGTTTAAAATAGGAAGGAATCCTTTTAAATGTTACGGATGATAGTTCACCAAAATATTCAACAGGATCAATTTCCTTAAGTAGAGAATAATCTTTATCGAACAGCTGGATATTTAGATCGGTTGCCTTTATAGGTTTATTGCAGGATAAATGCGCAGCCGAAATCGATACTCCCCATGACTTATCGTCTTCAATAACATCGTAAGAAACTGCAAACTCACAAATTAACTCGAATTGTGTTTTTGATTTTTTAAGTGTCTTTTTCATTAGCTCCTCTCCTTCCCTTTGTCACAATTTTGCTTATGTTGTAAATAATCTAACTACGTAAATCATTCCCGGGGGCATAGTATAAAGCTATATTCGCCCAAATTCTATCATTTCGATAACTCATTCAATTTAGAAATCAATCTCGGGTTATATCCGATTTAGTGATTTTGATTTTAAGTACAATTAAAACTATTTTTTCGCTCCACCAATGTTGTATACTAATAATTTCGAATTCCAAAGTCAATGGTTTTCCGGAAATGATTATTTTTCCTTGAGGGGGCTCTCGGCGCTTAAGACGAGCAAAGTCTTATTAATTCTAACATTCCCGGCTCTCGATAAATTTCTCTGCGCTCATGCTCTATTTCTTTGACAAATTCCAGTTTAGGGTCAGCGGCCGGGCCCCATTTCTGTATAGTACATGACTTGTTCATTTGGGCCGGACCATCGCGGCAGCGAACGATAGAAAGCTTTGGCTTGTGTATTATCTGCTTCCGTAAGTAGCCAACATCCTGCACAGTTTGCATCTTGTGCGTATTTTTCCATGGCATACATGAGTTTCTTGCCAATACCTTGCCGGCGATATTCATCCCCGACTCCAATCTCATTGATCCACAATTCTTTCGGCTTGTCCGGATGGCAATACAGGATCGCGCTAACCATGCCCACAACCAAGTCATCGGTCATCGCCACATAGAAGACATTGTGACTTACGGCAAGGTATTCTTTTGCAGTCGCAATGTCAACGGCGTTATCAAAAACGCCTGCCGCTACGTTTTTGAGGACAAGTTCCTCCCCTGCCTGCAAGCGACGGACTTCATATTGGTTCATAAATGGAATTGTAAATCTAAAAATTTAGAAATGATGATAGTAGTAATTACTGAATCAGCAGAATCTTTCTCGATTTAGCAAATGATTCTCCTATCATATTAATAATATAAACCCCGGAATTTACTGGAAAACCATTCTTATTCAACCCATTCCATTGGATTGAATAGGTCCCCGCATTTTGTTTTTCATCTATCAATGTAATAACCTTCCTTCCTAAAATATCAAAGACCGCAATTTTTACATGTAGGTTATTTGCAACTTGATAGCGAATAGATGTAGATGAATTAAACGGGTTGGGATAATTAGGATAAAGAAATATGGAATTGGGCTGCGAGTGTTCATTTGCTTGGACGACAGTTGGAACACTTTCTATTGGCGGTTTTGTCGGATCAACCAGATGATACCACATAGTATCTTGAGATCCCCCGGTTGAAGTGGCTAACGCTTGAAAATAATAGGAGCGATAGGGTTGATCACAATGGCCATTTATTGTTATTTTTGCATCATCCAGAGTTACACAATCGAGTGCATTGAGGAGTGAATAAGTAGAAGATGGACTGAATGACGTTAGTGTAAGATTATTAGTTTGGATCGAACCATCAATCCTGAATGACTTTCCGCCAACTTCAAACCGCGGTTTATAAATTGATGCGGCTCCAACTTCAAACTCTTGTTCTGCTACAAGAATCCCATTCACTTTTGCGACGGCTTTCCAGGTACCATAATCATTTATTCCTACCCGATTTCTAAAACTCCAGATACGCCACCACCACGAAATTCGATATTTACCATTTAATGGACCGCTGTAGCTGCCAAAAATTTGCCCATCTGGTTTTACGATTTGAATTGTGAATGCGGCATTCGGATTCCCTTGCACCACATACCAAATACAAACATCCTCTTCATCAACCCCTGTTACAAATGGCTGGTCAGGACCCTCCTTAATCCCTGCTAAGCCATTATTACCCAGCCAGGTGTAGCTGCCATTACTGGCTGTTTTTGTCGTAACGCCGATTTGAAAAAAATGAATATCATTAAATCCGACGTAATCCTGTTGTTGACTCCAAAGACTTGCGCCATCGGAATTATTGGGACCTGCCCAGGGATCACGCCTAATCCATTGATTATTGTTATATTGACCGCATTCAAAATGCAAGTGTGAGACATCCGAAAAACCGGAACTCCCCATCAATCCAATCATCTGTCCCGCCAGGACAGTTTCTCCAACTTTTACTGTGATTGAGTTTTTGCGAAAGTGATAATAGAATCCATAAGATCCATCCATATGATAGATAATTACCTTATTGTTACTACCGGATTGCCCCCATTGGGTATGGCGGTCCGGTTGCGAAAACTCTATAGCATCAACAATCCCTTTGGCTGCCGCATATATTGGCAGTCCTTTATCCATTGCTTGAAATGTGCATTGACTTATATCAGTACCTTTATGCCCATTATAGGTCATTGCACCGTTCATGTAATCTTTTGTGCCGCCCTGATCAACATAATTGATGAGAATCATAGCATCATGAAATGGATTCCCTTCATTGATATTTTTGGTCAACGGCCAAATGAACATGGGGAACTTGTTGGGTGCAAAGGTTTTTCTCAGGCTTTCTATTTTAGCAATCTTATCATAATCTTCTTTCGGAATTGGGTTATGAGGATAAGATGCATCGGTGACACCGCCGCCGCCGCCATCGATTGGTAACCATTGGGAAAATAACGGCTGTATATTCGGTATGAAAAAATATATCGTGAAAACGGTTATATTTATTTTTCTAGAGAGCATCGACTATCCTATCCGTATTTTTCTATAAAAAATAATTGAAAATATTCGGAAGGGGTTTGTTTGGCATACTTTATGGTTTTTCAATGACAATAATACTTTCTCGAATTTTGCCAACATTCTTCTGCTGACCGCTTGGGTTAATCCACCGAGCTATGCGAATTTCTGGCACCCTAAATCCGATTCTCAAAGCAATATCCGATAATACTTTATCAACTTCTATTTGCCTGCTATAGTACGCAGAATTTGAAACATTGATATACATTCTGCCGCCTTTTTTGAGTTTCGATTTAACACTTTCAAATAATTTACTCATGTCATTGAAATAACCTTTGACCATATTGGGCAGGTTCTTATTCCAAAGGACTTTCTGCCTTTCTAAATGTTCGACAAATGTTCTCAGTTTTGGAATCGAAGGATAGGGTACATTCGGAAGAGGAAGTTGCACGTGCGAAGTTAAGGCTCGCCGTCGAATTGCCCGTTCGTCTTCATACTTGGTGACATAATTTAATATCCAAAGTTCTAGCTTGTATATATCTGTGTAGTCACGTGAATTTAAATACGGTGGAGAAGTCACAACAAGATCAAGTTGACCGGGCTTAACCTTTTCAATCAAATTCACAGCATCACCCAAATATATCAGGTTGGCGTTATTAGGCTTGTTGTGGTTAATGAACTCCCGTGACTTTAAATCGGTTATTTGGGAGTCACAATTCTCTAGAAACAGACGGTGTACTTCCTTGCGGGAAGTTCTGTTTTCTTGCCAATTTGATTTATAACCCAGGGCCTTGCCGTATCGGAATACGTTACTTACTTCAAGCAAGAGCTCACCCAGGGCACATTTCAGAATGGGTATATATCCACTATATTCGTCCGAAAGTTCTTTGATTGAATTAAGGACATCTGTTATTCCAAGCGCCGTTCGTTTGTGAAAAATCCACTTTTGTCTGTCACGAGATTCAAAAAAACTTCTTGATTCTAATTGTGGAAGCTTGGTTCTACCATTAGTAATGTTTAGTTTTTTTTGTATATCCGAAACAACCGCTTTGTATTCATTTGAGTTGTATTTAGTATTCAATTTTGCTTTTGCAACATCCACAAAAAAAGGGTTATTCTCAAATGAAATACACTTGATTCCCATCTGCTGGCATGTCAATGAGGTGGTGCCAATTCCTCCAAAAGGATCAAGGCAATATGAAGGCTTTTGTTCTTGTTCACAAATCAGGAGACGAACCAGTTCACTCGAGTACCCTTCGCTTAGTTCGTACCAGCGATGAAATGGCAACGTTAAATTCGGTATAAAAGTCACCAAACTCTTGTACTCTTCGCTTCTGTCAACAATTTTTACTTTACTCATTGGAACTCAATTTATCTTGGATGGCTGTTATCTATAAGAAAACCGGGTTGTAGGTCAAATACTGGAAGGTACTGGTCTAAACCGTTTTCTAGATAGTCAAAAGGTTTTAAAGTATAACTCTCTTTTTTTTCTCTGGCATCAAAAATTACTAGGTACCCCAATTTAACAACTTTACTTTCTTCTTCTGTTAATTCTTTGATATACTCTAAACATTGAATCACACCTTCCCTCATTTCTCCAGGTACCCTTGAATACCCAGACTCTTCATCAGTTGGGTTTATGCTTACACCAAGCCATTTAATCTCAAAGAAATAATAATCTCCATTTGAATCTGTAATATTCACATCGAGCCTTTTCTTGCTTTCTAGTTCAACCTCTTTGCTTAAGTTGAAAGTACCTGCAATCTGTTCGCTTAGAAATGCCTTCAGATCATCTTGAAATATTTTCTCTGGTTTGTTTTTCAGTAAGTTTCTTTTTGGTGAGTAACTAATTCTCTTCAGGGTTGTTTTGGGTACAAAGAATTTTTCATAAACATGTATTTTGGAAAGTTGTTTTCTGTAGGAATCTAGAACGTCCAGGACTTCACTTATATCTTTTTTCCTATAGTATCTTTTCATATCTGCACCAGTCAACCAAACATTTTGACCTAGTACTTGCTTTTCAATCCCTTCATGAAAATATGTTATATCATCCCTTGTAATTAAGAATACTATTTTACCATCACGAGATAAATTCTGATAATCCTCACGAGCTTCAATATCACTTTTTGGAGAATAATTATCTGAATTTTCTATCTCAAATTGCCCGTTTACTGAGATCACATCTTTGGTGTGAAGCTTTGTAGTTATCGCTCCACTAAGGTTTTCAGTAATTAGAGTAAAGTCTAATGAACCAAATTCTGCTTCATTTATTATCAAGGTAAACATTTGCCCAGGAAAAGGCTGTTGACGATAAACGCTAAGAATTGCTAGTAGTTTTTTAAATTCTGATCCATTTATTAAGTTATCTTCAGCTTGTTCAACTATTTTGCGTTGAGCAGCTTTAAGTTGATTTAGAAATCCACGTGAATGTTCACTCATAGGTCTATGTCTAGTTCAATGTCGCCTTTGACGATCTTACTAAAAACATACTCAAAATATGATTGCAAATACTCCTTTTCCCCAATTTTCACAGAGTCAATTTCAAGCTCCTTTTCGAACTTCTTTTTGAATTCATTTAAGAATAAAACTGTCTTATTCGTATCAGATAAATCCAAATCCTTTAAGGAATTTATGATTATATTTTCATGAAATTCAGGATCGCGAATTACAAACTCATATATTTTATTAATTCCATGTAAACTTAAGAGATGTATTAAGGACTCGAACCATTGTTGTTTTCTCTCGTTGGGTTCAAAATCTTTGTTGTCGATATCTTCGTTTAATTGATATGTCTTTGAATTATTATCGTGTATGATATATTTACCGTTCTGTAAAAAAATCAAAGACCTATTAATCGCTTCACTATATGGCCCCTTGTAGTCAACTGTGAAACTATAATTCTCGAAGAAGGGGTTCTGCTCGCCAGGAAAACGGAATAAATACAAAACAGCAGAAAGATATAACATGCGATAAATGTCTAGTTCCCTAACTATCTTCCACCCAACTTGCTCAGCAAGCTTTAGTAATGAGTAAATATCGTCATTCGTAGCATACAAAATTTTGTCAAGCTTTTCCAGCATACACCCTTCTATTCAATTTTTTAATCAACGTTCCAAGTTGTGGACTTTCCGCTTGAATGGTTGATTTTCTACCAATCTCAAAGAGATTGACAATTCGGAGTTTAGCTGCATTGTCAATGATGTAATTCATAAATTCACTGTTGTTTAAATTAGTGGTTATGATCAGAGTGTTTGGGCGCTTTAGATATTGTAAAAATATATCTGCAGCATTTCGTTCATATGAAATATCTAGACTACTATCCGGGGTTTCGCATATAAAGAAAGAAGGTTTTTCATAAAAAAAATGTAGCAGACTCATGCGATAAGAATGTTCAACAAAATATCTTTGCGATTCGGAAAGTTCCTCGGAATGAAGACGTACTGTGCCATCAATTACAGGAGTAAAGCGTTTTCCTTTTCCGTCTTGAAAATCGTCATAGGTCAAATAACCTTTAACCCCTAGAAACTTTTCTGCAAAGGTTGAGAATATTTTGGACAATTGTTGTGTTATCTTGGTGTTCTGCTCCTCCAAAACCTTAGTTAGCTTAGCTGCTTTCGCCTTTTCTTCTTTACTTTTTTGGGAAAATTCATTTTTCGCTGTTTCAAGTTTGGCGATTTCATTTAGGAGTGGCTCTAACTCGTGAGATGATTCTCCCTCTTTGCTTTTCTTACTTACAAAATGTTCAGCAGCCCTAATTTTACGATTTAGTTCGTACAAGTCTGTATTAATTTTCCTGTAATCCGAATCAAGTGATTCAAGGCGTTCTTCATTAGAAACTAACTCTGTATGAATTCGCTGTTTCTCCTTAAGTGACTTTTGTAATTGATTCTCCTTGCTTTTGATCTCGGGATTAAGCGCATTGGGTTTTCTTATTTCTTGATCGCAGAGGAAACAATTATCTGGCTCACTTTTAAGGCGCTTTGCTTCATTAGAACTAAGCTTTTGTAAACACATCGGGCAATGTTCGTTCTTGGTTATATTTGCCAGGTATATTTCGTATTGTGGATTTGGCTTTATCCAGGCACGAGCTGCAATAACTCCTTTAAGTTGGCTAACTTCACCATCAAGTTCATCTATTTCAATTTCTAATGTATTAATGGCCTTGCGGAGTAGTCGTTGTTCGTTATCAACACTTTCTCTCAAATCATGTATCCTATCCAACTGCTCTGCCTTTTTTTCTGCTTTTCGTTGTAATTTTATGAGGTTATCAACAAATTCTTTGATTTTCTTCTTATCTGGTGAGTCAAATTCTATTGATTCGATCACCTTGTTAATTGCTCTAATATCTTCAGATCTATGCCGGGATAGACTGTTATAGTACTTTGTCTGTCGATTTGCCTCTTCCCTCTTATTATCAAGATTGGGATCGTTAAAATACTTACTAGATAAACGTTCTTGAATGTCTTCTCCATGCTCATCCCACAATATCAACTTGCGATCCTCTCCAAAGTAAAGAACTTCATTAATCAAAAAAATAAAGTCATCAAAATCATAAACATTAGCCTTTTTTGCGACAGCTTCCTCATAACAGAATTGCAGATAACGTTTCTTTTCATCATCATCCACCCGCTCATATTTTGACTGTCTTAGGACTTCACCTTTCAATAGAATTTCCTTTCCGTTCTCAATCAAATTAACTTCTCGCAAAAGAAAATCATGAATGTCACGCTTAACTTCAAATTGCGTATCACCCAACCGAAATACTATAGTCATTTCCGCAGAATCATCAACTGCTATTGTCGCATCCATCCTGTTTGTGAAATAATCTTCAGGCAATTCAATTCGTTTTTCAATTTTCTTATCACGATAAGTTCTAGTAAACCCAAAATCTTTCCTATAAAGTCCGATGATACCATATCTAAGCAAATTCACAAAGGTTGTTTTACCCATACCATTACCACCAAGCACAATATTTACGCCATGCACAAACTCGTACTTGTAATCTAAATTACCCGGAAATAGAGTGAAGTTTTTTAGATGGATTGACTTGATGTCTGGCAGTAGAATTTTATTATGCACTTGATTTCCGGTAGTCCTGATTGAAGGAATATTTGTGAATTTTAAATACCTTGCTCATTTCAAGCCTTACATAATAATATGTTAGACATAATACCGTTATTATGCAACGGATTATGTCCTAATAATATCAGATTCAATTTGTTGCCCAACACCAATTTGGTCTGGTAATTTTGGTTCTTGAAAATTTGAAATGATGTTACTCAACACTTCCATAATACCCCATGGTTTATTCTATATTATTAAATTTATATGTAAGGTACCCCCCAGATTTGCAAAAGTCAAGGTAAATTAAACCAAACAAACAATCATACAAGCCATCTTCCAATCAACCCCTACTCAACCTCCACAATCATCTCAATTTCTACAGCTTGTCCACGCGGTAAAGAAACCATTCCTACTGCTGTCCTGGCATGTTTACCCCGTTCGCCAAACACCGCCACCATCAAAATCCGAAAAGCCATTAGTGACTGCCGGCTGCCCGGTAAACGATGGATCCGAATTCACCATTCCCAGTTAACGTTCTTGCTTCTGTATTTCTTTAGCATAAGCTTTTGCAACCATTTGCAGCACCCAGGTTCGCCGATGTCCACCGCTATTAGGATTAATGATTGGAATTGCAGGGATAGAATTTTGTATGGATAAAACTGAAGGAAGCCAATCAGCGAATGAGACGTGATTATTAAGAGACCACTCTTTAAGCCAACTATATGAATCCGATGGCGATTGTATCCAAGTTATTATGGGTATAGCATCATATTTTCTGACCGCTGCAATTATCTTCTTGTATCCTGATTCTGATAATTGTGCAATTGGCACGGAATTATCATTTAATTCATCTGATGGTGCCATTATTCTATTAATTCTAATAGTAGATACAAATAATTTTAGTCGTCTTCCAAGTTCGGTTTTTAATACAAAATATAATGGTCTCATATACCATTTATTCCAAAACGGATTGTTTCTGACCATATGCTTATGCCTATAACCATTTTTAAATAATTGATCATCCTCGTAATCGTTTTCTGCTCCTAAAAACAATACGTAATCGGGTTTACCGATTCTTTTTGCAAATATTTGTAAAGCTAATAAAGATTGCTCTATTCCATAACCAGTCGTGCCAAGATTAACGATGCCATATTCTTTTTGATAAATCCCCGTACTGTCTACATTTAAAATCAAATCCAGTTGAAATGGATAATTGGCATCAGCCGGAAGACCTGTTCCTTTTGTATAACTATCACCAATGGTGAATATCAATTTATCATATTCTTCAAAATCGCTTTGAAAATTAACAGTACCAATTTTGTTTACATAATCTTCTTTTTGATAATCTGTAGATTCAAGCAAATGGATTCCGGAGCGATATTTATAACCCAGGACTTCATCATACTCATAAGAAACTCCGGCATCAGCATAGTATAAAGGTGCCCACAACTTTAACACAGATTCAATTGCTACGAGTACCACAATTGCAATAAATAAATTAGTGAGAAGTAAAACGATTTTGGTGTGTTTTTCGAATGAATTCATATAAATAAAATTATTTTTCCCTGCCTAACAACCATACACACTATTTTCCAGTCAACCTCCTACTCAACCTCCACTATCATTTCAATTTCTACGGCTTGTCCGCGCGGCAATGAAGCCATTCCAACTGCCGCCCTGGCATGTTTTCCCCGTTCGCCAAACACCGCTACCATCAAATCCGAAAAGCCATTAATGACTGCCGGCTGCTCGGTAAACGATGGATCCGAATTCACCATTCCCAGAACTTTCACGATTCGTTTCACCCTGTTTAAATCCCCCAATTCCGCTTTCATTACCGCCAATTGATTGATCGCCGTTAACCTGGCCGCTTCGTAGCCTTGCTCAATTGTGAGGTCTTTTCCCAGCTTGCCGCGGATTTCACCGCCATCGGTTTTCTTGGGTCCTTTTCCGGCCAGGAACAGCAGGTTGCCGGTCTGCACAACATTGACATAATTCGCAACAGGTTTGGGTGGTTGCGGTAGTTCAATGCCCAATTCCTTAAGCTTAGCTTCAACATCTGTTTTGTCGGATTGCCCGTCTTGCTGCGAAGTGGTTTGTTGACAGCCCAATAATATAACGAGGGTAAAGAAGCGGGTAAAGATTGCTAATTTAGATAAAGGGTTAATTGATAAAATATGTTTGTGGTTGAGTTTCATAACAAATTCCTTTCTAAAAGTTCATTTACTTTTATCGATTCAGGCTGCATCTATATTGGTTTATGCAAAGGTCTTTTTTGAATAGATTCCTACTTAATGACATTTATTGTCTTTTTTTTATTAGTGATTATCCGACAGCTAAATCCGCTGCATCATTGTTCTTTCCTGACTGAAGGTAAGTGAAGTTTCATCCCTTCGTGTGTTGCCACAAACCCCAGGCTTTCATAAAACCGCCTGGCATCCTTACGTTGTTTGTCCGTGGTAAGCTGAACCATATGGCAACCACGCTCTTCAGATTTGGATATTGCAAGATTCATTAATTGGCTGCCCACACCTTTACCCCGAACGGTGGGTGAAACACGAACGCCTTCAACTGTGGCTCTCCAGCCACCCTGGTAAGTAAGATAGGGTATAAAGGTCATTTGTAGCACGCCAACAATAGAATCATCATATAAAGCAACAAATATTTCATTGTTAGGATCCCGTTGAATAGCATCGAATGCCTGGTAATATGACTGTGGCAATGGGTCTTGAAATTGCTCACGTTTGGCGCCTAACGGATCATTTGCCAACATTTTAACGATACCCGGGACATCAGAGCGTTTGGCGGGTCGAATTGTAAGACTGTTTGAATTCATGTTTGATATTAAATTTTAAGAATGTCATTTCTTTCTCCCAACAATTATTTTAGAGGGGATAAAAGATTTCTCGTGGTAAACTTCTCGAAATGACAACGAGATACTTATTTTCAGAAAAAATACGAATTGTCACCAACAAGTCAAGTAAAAAATGGCGTTGCAGTAAGCTGAGGATATATATGGTTTTAACCGCCCTGGTCTTTTATGAGTAAGTCTTGACAAAAAGGTTATCATTCATTAATATTTGTTGAAACAAGACATGGTCAAAAATATCGCTAAAAAATTCATGGAGAACTCTCATGATACCCAACCTCCTCACCATTCTTATTACACTTTATTTTTTACCATTTACCGGACCCGACTATAAAATTGAAGCGATTCGATATGCAACGATTCCTGAGTTTCCCGTATCCAGCCTGGTAATCGGTGCGCCTGGTGATGAAAAGGTCGACATCGCCATGGTCATGTGGCTCATTCGCAGTAAGGATCGGAATATTCTTTTTGATTGCGGCTACTATCGCGAGAAGTGGAATGAGCGCTTTACCATCAACGATTATCTTCGTCCGGATAAAGCTATCCTGCTCGCTGGTCTGGAAGCCGATGATGTTACCGATATCATTATCAGCCATGCACACTGGGATCATATGGGTGGAATCGATTTATTTCCCAACGCCACAATTTGGATTCAAAAATCGGAGTTCGAATACTATACCGGTGCGGCCTGGCAGGAAGGTGGTCGTCACGGCGGCATCGATCCGGAGGATATGTTAACCCTGGTGCGCCGCAATACTAACGGAAAGCTGAGATTGGTTAATGGTGATGATGTGGAAATCCTTCCCGGTATCCGGGCTTTTACCGGTGCGCGCCATACCTATTCATCCCAATATATTTTGGTTGAAACAGATCCGCCTTACGTTTTGGCTTCCGACAACTGCTATCTTTACCGCAACCTGGAAACCAAATCACCGGTTGCCACATTTTCACCAGAAGACGGGGTGGCCAACGTCGAGGCACAGGCTCGTATGATTGCCCTTGCCGGATCATCGAAGCGCGTTATCCCCGGACACGATTTTCAGCAGTTTAAACGATTTCCAAGTAAGGAGCGGGTTGCGCTTATAAAGTGAATATCCTGAATTATGATAATAATCAAACTTGTCATTTAGCTTAATATTTTATCAAATAAGGTTTAACCTTCTATGATTTTAGTGGATCAAGTCGGCAGTGTTGCCGTGTTGAAATTAAACAAAGGGGTCACAAACCCGATGGACCTGGAATTTGTTAATGAATTAACTGAAGTTCTGCAAAGGCTAAAAACTGATAACAAAGTCCGTGGACTTGTTTTAACCAGCTCCAATGACAAGTTTTACTCAATAGGTTTTGATATTCCAAATCTTTTTGAACTCCACAGGGACGATTTGCACACTTTTATAATTCATTTAACCGAGCCTGTATGGAGTTGTATACCCTGCCCAAACCGACAATTGCAGCAATAACCGGACATGCAATCGCAGGTGGGTGTATTCTGGCGCTTTGTTGTGATTACCGAATCATCGCCCAGGAGCGCAAGTTGATGGGATTGAACGAGATTAAACTTGGGGTTCCTGTTCCATATTTGGCAGATTGTGTTCTACGACAATTGGTTGGCATTCGCTATGCCCGGGAGATTATGGATACCGGCGAGTTCTATTCTCCGGAAGAATCGCAAGCGGTGGGTTTAGTAGATCAAGTATACCCGTTGGAACAAGTATTGCAGAAGACCATCGAAAAAGCCGAATTGCTGGGTTCTCAGCCGGAGCTGGCTTTTGCAACAATTAAACGCAATCGAGTGGAAGAAATCGAAATACAAGTTGAGAAATACGCAGAAGAGAAAACCAGGATTTTCCTGGATTGCTGGTATTCTGACGAGGTCCGGAAACGGTTGACTGCAGCGATGGAAAAATTTTAGCAGCGTAAATTAACAATGATAGAGTTCAATAGTACTATTGAAATATGAATGGTATAAATGTATTTTATTAATTTTACATTTTAAGGAGACATTCATGAAGGCTACAATTGTTGATTTGAGATATAAAATGAACGATGTACTGAAAGCGCTTGAAAGGAATGAGAAAGTTACTGTTTTATATCATGGCAAAGTCAAAGGAATAATTGTTCCCGAAAATAGAAAAGAACAAGGCAAAATAATGGATCATCCTTTTTTTGGAATGTTATCCGGGGAGAATGAAGCCAATCTGGATAATGTCAATTTAAGAGAACCCAGGTACAATGATATTTGACACAGATATTTTCATATGGGTACGAAGGGGAAACGAAAAAGCTTCAGCCCTTCAATTAAAAGTTTGTAATCCCAATTATGATCTCTTTGAGAATCAAATTATAATTTTAGAGGATCAGTAATGAAGTCTACTATGCGCCAAATGAAATTCATGTTTTTAATATCAACAATTCTCGTCGGTTTAACCGCCGCGAATGCAACAACCCGGCAAATCGAATCTGAAGATCGTAAACCGGTCACACCAAAAGATTATGGCAAATGGGAGAGCCTCGGTCGCGGTGCGTTGTCGCCGGATGGCAGTTGGCTTATCTATTCGATCCGAAGAAATAATGACAAAAACGAATTGCGACTTCACAATCTAAAGGACGAATCCAAAAAGGTATTAGCGCAAGGCACGAATCCCGAGTTTTCTAAAGACAACCAGTGGCTCGGTTATTTGATTGAAGTGTCTGCCGAGGAAAACAAGAAACTCAAGAAGCAAAAGAAGCCGGTTCACACCAAGTTTGGACTACTCGGTCTAGCCAATGGAGATAGTACGGTTGTAAAAGATGTAACATCTTTTGCCTTTAGCGGTAACAGCCAGTTTGTCGCCATGAAGCATTATTCGCCGAAAGGGAAAAAGAGCAAGGGCGCCGACCTGGTGGTGCGCAACTTGAAAACGGGGAGAGATTTCAACTTTGGTAATGTTTCTGAGTTCCAGTGGCAAGAAGAAAACGCGCTGCTTGCGCTCATCATCGATGCGGAAGGCCAGGCAGGTAACGGGATTCAGCTTTTCAATGCGGCAACAGGCCAACTTAAAATCCTCGACAGCAAAGCGGCTGAATACAAAGGTCTAACCTGGCGCAAGAAAGGTGATGACCTGGCTGCTTTCCGTGTTGAGAAAAATGAAGATTATGAAGACTCGACCCATGTCATCATCGCCTGGCAGAAACTCGCCGGCAAAACACCAATCGCGAATATTTTTGACCCCGAAAAAACAACAGGTTTTCCGACTGCTACACGAATTGTCAACACGCGTTCATTGGAATGGACTAAAGACGGCAAGTCGCTCTTTTTTGCCACCAGGGAATGGCAAATGAAACCTCCTAAAGAGGATGAAGCAAAGGATGATTCAACCAAAACCGAGAATCCGGATAGTGTCAAAACTGACGAGCCGCCCGACCTGCAGATCTGGCACAGCAAGGATGTCCGTATTATTCCCGAACAGCAGCAGCGGGCAGAGAAACGACGCGAGGATGCTCACCTTGCGGTCTGGCATATCAAAGACAGCAAATTTGTTCAACTTGGGGACGACCTCACGGAGCGCACCCGGGTTCAGGATGATGTAGCCATCGTGCTTGGGCTCGATTCGACGCCTTACGAATTCGAAGGCATGTTCGGACGGCCGAAATTTGATGCCTATGTCATCGACAATCATTCCGGTGAAAAACATAAGTTTTTGACGCGGGTGAACAACCTTTATTCCGTTAGCCCGGATGGGAAAAATATCGTCTATTTAAAGGACGATCACTACCACTCCTACAATTTTAAATCAGCAAAAGATCGAAACCTTACGGAAGACATCCCGGTCTCATTCGTCAATAAAGAAGATGATCACCCGGTAGAGCAGAAGCCACCCTATCGGTTTATTGCCTGGGCTAATGATGGCAAATCCTTTTTTGTTAATGCTAAATATGATGTGTGGCAGTTATGGGCTGATGGCTCTAAAAGCAGGAAAATTACCGATGGCGAAACTGAAAAAATTATCCACCGCTATGTACGCCTGGATCCGGACAAAGAAAACATTGACACCAGGAAACCTATTTATTTGAGCCTCTACGGCGAATGGAGCAAGAAATATGGTTACGCCAACGTGATTCCCGGCAAAGAGGCTAAAAACCTGGTTTGGCAGGAGGCCAATGTTGCCCGTCTCATAAAGGCAAAAGAAGCCAACACCTTTGCTTATGTGATCCAAAACTTCGCCGATTCGCCGGATTATTTTGTCGCTCATGGAAATTTTGGCAACAGCAAACAGGTATCTAATACCAATCCGTTTCAAAAGGATTATGCCTGGGGGAAATCCGAGCTGATTGAGTACACCAACGCCAACGGCCGCAAACTGCAAGGCGCGTTGTTTTACCCGGCCGATTACCAGCCCGGCAAAAAATATCCCATGATCACTTATATTTATGAAATACGCTCTCACATGGTGCGACGTTATGCCGTGCCCTCTCAGCGTAACTATTACAATCACAGCGTCTTTACCAGTGAAGGTTATTTTGTCCTGCAACCAGACATCGTTTTTGACAGCGGTGATCCCGGTATCTCATCGGTACGAACCATGGAGATCGCCGTTAAGAAAGTGATTGACATGGGTCTGGTGGATGAAAAAAGTATCGGCCTGGCCGGACATTCCTGGGGCGGCTACCAGGCGGCATTTGCAGTCACACAGACGAATATTTTCGCAGCCGCTGTTGCCGGCGCCGGGCTGACGGATTTCTTCAGCATGTATGGCATGGTGGGCTGGGCATTTGGCGGTACCCCGGAAAACCTTCACTTTGAGGTGAGCCAGGAGCGCATGATGAAACCGCCGTGGAAAGATATCGATGGGTATGTTCGCAACTCGCCGGTGATGAATGTGGAAAATCTCAACACGCCCCTGCTTTTCGAAGTGGGTGACAATGACCGCAATGTGGATTGGCGCCAGGGCATTGAGTATTACAACGCCGCCCGCCGCGAAGGAAAACAAATGGTGCTGCTTGTCTATGCGAAAGAAGGCCATAGCCTGCGCCAGGATAAAAACCGCATCGACTACCACCGCCGCATTTTGCAATGGTTTGGCCATTATTTGAAAGGCAAGCCGGCTGAAAAGTGGATAGAGAGCGGCATCCCCTACCAGGAACAGAAGAGGTTATTGAAGAATTGGAAGAACCCCTCGATACGCAATCATTAAAAACCAATGATTACTACTCTCGATGCTCGAGATTTCTTTATTTACTCTACTCTTAAATAAGGAGCATCCTGAGTAGTCGACTTTAGTCGGTGTATCGAAGGGTGCTCATTGATTAAACATCAATCTTTAATGATGACTTTTGCAACTACATTCCGGAAGAACCAAGACAAAATCATTTCAAAAGAAAAGAGAAGATCATTATGAAAAAGACACTCACCCTACTAAGAACTCTGTTTGTTGCGCCACTGCTTTCCGTTGTGATATTCATGGTGCCGGCTTTCGCCCAGTCAAGTATTCCTAAGCCGGAAACGACTCTTGGTTTTACAGTTGGGGCTGATTACAAACTTGCAACTTACGGCGAATCAATCAGCTATTTTCAACGATTGGATTCAGCCAGTGACTATTTAAAACTTATAGAAATCGGACGTACGACAGAAGGCAAGCGGTGGTATTTATCCCTAATCTCCACACCGGAAAATCTTGCTGATTTAGAAAAGTATCGCGAGATTGGACAACGCCTGGCGCACCCCAAAGATCTGACGGATACCCAAGCACGAGAACTTGCCGTAGAAGGCAAAGCATTCGTAGACATTAACGGCGGCCTGCACGCTTCTGAAGTGGCCGGCGCTCAACACACCATTCAGCTTGCTTACGATTTGCTCAGTAACGTGGATAATGCGAAGATTCGAACAATCTTGAATAATGTTGTTTTTTTGTTGTGGCCTTCTCTCAATCCGGATGGCCAGGATATCGTTGTGGAGTGGTATCGCTCAAACGTTGGCACGCCGTACGAAGTAGCGCCGTTAAAACAACTCTATCAAAAATATGTCGGCCATGATAATAACCGCGATGCTTACATGTTGAATATGATCGAGTCTCGGATTATCGAACGCACCTGGCGGCATTGGGAACCGCAGATTATTTATGTGCACCATCAGACCGCTCCATTCCCCACCCGCATATGGCTGCCGCCCTTTGCCGAACCTATCGGGGCCGAAGCGCCGCCGCTGATGTCCAGAACGGTG
>CAYXGW010000096.1:0-23863 GCA_964464595.1 uncultured Deferribacteres bacterium | reverse complement strand
TAAAACGTTCCTGTTTATTTGGAAAATATGAATGGTAAACTAAAAATAAAATCGTTGGAAAAAATAGTACTGCATATTTTTTCCAGGTTTTGAGAAAACCATAGAATAGCAGAATGCTCAGTGGTGGTACAAAAACGCCCAGAATAAGCAGCAGGTACCTGAACCATGGTCCTGTCGTATATTGTGTACTGTGTGCTATATTATACAGCACATAACTGTGAAATGAAGCAAATGGATATCCCCACGCAACCCAATCAACAATCCCTTGAAATATAAACGCACCCATTAAAAAACCAACAGTGTATTTAATACAGGACTTCCATTGATTCTGAAATAAGAATACTAATCCAACCCCTCCAGTTATTAAAACAGTTTGATATCGGAACGAAAAAGCAAGGCCAAACATTATGCCTGATAGAATTAAATATTTTAGATTATTTTTGTCGCGTGCCAAAACAATTAAATAGAATCCAATCATCATGGGGGGTATACAAACTACTTCAATCAAATTTCTCACGCTCATAAACGGAAATATCCAAAAAAGGGCAAGTACGAGGCCAACCTGGTTTGCAGTTTCTTCATTCGAATATCTTTGTGCGATTCGATAACCAAACCAAACAGTGAGCATCGAATAGATTGCATGAAAAAACCGTACAAAATACATTTTAGCCTGTGGATCCGTAATGCCAAATTTTTCCAGTAAAAAAAATAAGATAAAATGTAACCCCGGATATACAATGCTATGGCCTGCAGCTTCACCTCTTTCGAACCAGTCATCCCCGCCAGTCGCCCAATCTTGCGCAGGTTCGATTACCAAAAAATGATCATCGAACATAGAAAATCCTTTTGCAAAAATTGCAGCAATCAGCCGTAATATTAATGCAGAAAAAAGAATAATGATAAAAGGATTTTTAGTATAATATTTTTTGAGTTTCATAATGATTTCCATTTCACTCCCCTGAATTTATACCTACACTTTCTTGACTGATTTTGCAAATGCAATTGAAATCGCACAATCTCCTGCTCCTATTTCTAAAAAACGTTTCGTTTGGCTTTAAAACATTTTCAGGAATCGAACCTGTTTGTTGACCCTTTTCGCTCTCTTTTGTGGGTTGTTTTGTCGCGCAATGCTTATGAGTGATTTGGATCGAGCTAATAAAACTCGCCAATCCACACCAAATGGTACTTTGCTTAATACTATTTCAGTAATATCATTTTTTTCGATTTAATTAGACGACCAACCTGTAATTGGTAAATGTAAAGACCTGAACTTACATTTAACAAATCTTGTGTAGCCCATTGAACTTGATGCATTCCGGAATTCTGATAATCATCTATCAATGTCGCCACCTTTTGACCATGAATATTAAATATATTCAGTGTAACTTTATTACTTTCATGCAGATAATACTTAATTATTGTAGATGGGTTAAAAGGATTTGGATAATTGAAATATAACTCTGTAAATATTGGAATATTTTCATCAGATGTGTGAAAACCGGTAGTCATTTCTTTACTTGAAATATAAATGTCTCTTGAGCTGCAATCGTATCTTTATTATCTGTTACAAGTACCGTCCAGTTATATGAATTCCCCAAATTAACCCAATTTGTCCCATTAAAATGCAAAAAAGTATCTGGAATTGATGCAATTAAGGTATCTTGAGTCGAATTAAAAATCTTTATAGTATAGGACAAAGTATCGCAATCACTAGACTGAGACCATCTAAATAGTATTTGATCGGTAGTTAGTGTGTCATTATCGATTGGTTCCAATAAATTCACAGTTGACGGAGAGGAATTCTTGATGTAAAATGACAATGTGTCAATACTTTGAGTAGTATCTACTTGATCAGTTGTAAAAACCAGCCAACTGTATTTATTGTCCGATTTTAACCAGCAAGAATTTGAAAATTGAAAAATTGTATCCTGAAGTGATGAAATTAGAGTATCTTGTAACGAACTGAATATATTTATAGCATATGATAATGTGTCACAAAAACAGTCATTTGGTTTTGTCCATTTAAAAATTAAGTCCCCGGGCTCTAACGTATCACCCAATACAGGGAGTAACAAAGCTGCAGGTTCTGGCGGGAAATTAATTACAGAAAATGTATTTGATATAGCTTCTCGTTCGTTTTTCCAATTATCCCGGACAATAATTTTTACCAAACAGTTGTTTGATTCAATTTTTGGTAATAGCCATCTAAGATTGGAGGCGCTGTTCGTTAATGAGTCAATCATGGTCCATTCATTCCCCAAATCTGAGGAAAAATATAAAATAGTCTCTCTAATAGTATCGTTATCAGATGCCAACCAATCAATTTCTAAATAATTACCACTTTCAACAGTATCTCCCAATGTAGGTTTAAAAATCTCAATCTCAGGTTTAGTTGTATCTATTTCCGCATAAATATGTTTTAAAATATCTTTGTCATTCCAAACAATATGCAATTTGTTTTGGTTGCCAATAGCCATGCTTATAGGGCCAAATAAGCTGTTTGTTGCAATGATTTCTCTTTGAGCAATCCAATTGTTTTTATAATTGAATGAAAAATAAATCTTTGACCCCTGATCTTTAAACCTTTCGAGCCAAACAACAATAATTCGATTTTTATGACCAAAGGAAAAAACGGCGCCGGTTTGACCTTTCGAATTTTGATCACTTCTATTAGAAATCACATATTCTTCCGACCACATCTGATCTTCATATTTTCGATAAATGACATTATTGGGGCTCGTAAAAAATCCATGATAAATCAAGTTCAATAGACCATTCCTTGAACTTTTCATCTTTGGACTAAATCCTGTACCAATAAATTGAGGCGGAAGCCAGTTGTTGTCCATTCCGATGGAATGAAACTGATTTATAACAAACGGATCCTGCCAAATAATGTGTAATTGATTATTTAAATCAAATCCTAACGATAAAGACTGCCCTCCTTGTTTTCTGTCACTAACTTGTATTATCTCGGTTAATTCCTCCTGAACAATCTTACCTGTAAAAATGTCGCCCGCTTTATAAGGACCATGTCCCTGCTGGTCAACTCCTTTATCATTATAGCCGTCTAACCAACATAAATAAAGAAAGCCATCATTGCCTAAAATTACTTGGGGAAATTGAGCAGATAAGGTGCTGTTATATATTAATTTTGGTGGGGACCAATTTTGACCAGACCATTTAGATATATACAAATCCAGGCTGTCTATACTGATTCCTGGACGTAAATCAGCAGGCTCCACTTTTTCGCCTTGAGGCCAAATCGCTACCAAATCATTATTATCATCGAAAGTAATTGTTGGAATATAGGAAATAGTATCGCTAAAAATAATGGGTGATCCCCAAATATTGTTATCATAGAATATGAAACGATTCTTTTTAAAATGATCTTGGTAAAATAAGGAAAGTCCACCTTCTTTATCTGCGATAAGCTCTACCTCTCTAACCTCTAAGTTTAAGATAACTTGTGGGTCAGACCAGTTTTGTGCAAATAATTGAATCCCCCAAAAGAAATATACTAAAGTAAATAAAGCTTTAATTTTCACTAATCTTGCATAATTTGAATAGTTTGAAAATACAGTTTAGATAAGTTTGCGATAAAAATATACAAGAGTCAATCAGTAGTTATGCCAAAGCTAATTATTTACAACAGGTCGAAACTTTTGAACACGTTTTCCAGTTTCAACCTCTGATGTATAGAGATTCCCTTTCGAGTCCATTGCCGCATTATGAACCCAGCCGAATTGTCCCGCATTCCGTCCACCTCGGCCAAAAGATGCAACGACATCAAGACTCTCCCGATTCAAAATCCAAACCTTATTATTCGTTCCATCCGGAATATACATGTATGTCTGGGCTTCATCCCTAGACAATTCAATGTCCCACACCGATCCCATAGACAATGTTTGGGTGGCAATAAAACCTTCCTTCACAAAAGTGCCATCCTGATTAAATACTTGGATTCGATTATTCACCCGATCCGCCGTATAAACGAGGCCATCATTCGATAATCGGACAGCATGCATAGGGCTGCGAAACGATTTTATCGGATCTGTAGCAGAATCGTATGCGGGTAATTCATCATCATTTGGTATTTCACCATAAGCGCCCCAGTGACGTTTATATTCGCCGGTTTCCGCATCAAACACAATGATCCGCCGATTTCCATATCCATCTGCAAGATAAACTTCGTTCGTCTTGGGATCCACGGCAATATCAGCAGTTCGACCAAGATACTCTGTGTCGTTGCTGCCTTTCGATTCATCCCAAGTACCAAGCTGAAGCAGCTTTTTCCCTTCCGGAGAGAACTTGAGAACTACCTGGTCATTACGGCCGTTACTGCCAATCCATACATTCCCCTGGTGGTCAACAAAGATGCCATGTTCACTCGCCGGCCACTGCTCCCCGGAATCTGGCCCTCCCCATGCTTGAACAAGATTTCCTTCCGGATCGAATTCGATTACAGATGGAGCGGGTACACAACATTCTGAAATCGGTGGATCCTGGGCAGCGCCGCCTTCCTGTGTTGAAATGGTTAATGGCCGGTGCACAATCCATACATGATCCTTTGCATCGACTGCGACACCGGATACCTGGCCGATAATCCAATTGTTCGGCAAGGGCTTGGGCCAGAACGGATCGACCACAAATGCAGTAGGATTTTGCGAAACATATGCATTATTCGAAGTTCCTTGTTCACAAGCATTGATTGCTATTGTACAAACCAAAATGAGGCAAGTAAGAATGATTAGATTTTTTTTCATAGGGTACTCCTTCATTTAAATTCCAAAACTCAAAAAACAAATCACAAATAAATTCCAAATTTCAAAAACCAATATTCAAGCTTTATTTAGCGACCTTTTCTATTCCATTTAATGTGTTGACTTAATTTTGATAAATTGCGTTTGGATTTTTAGGATTGTTCTTTGTGATTTATTTGATAATTGGTTTTTGTTATTTGAGTTTTGTTACTCAACCAGTGTCATGGCGAAAAGCTCGGCTGGAAAATCAGGACCGGCTATAGCCACGACAATGTACTGCTTCCCATTTGCCATGTAGGTCATTGGGGCTGCATTTGTGCTTGCGGGCAGTTCAATCTCAGTTAGGATTTCACCGGTCTTTTTATTAATCACCCGAAACCATGGATCTCCTCCGCGTCCTTCACCGGCAAATAGCGCCGTTTTAGTCACCAAAACATTTGCATGCCTGTTCTTACCTGTTATGGGAATTTTGATTCCTTGTAAAGCCTTATGGTTTTTAACTGCAGCCGGTGTATCGCCATTTGTAATTTCCCAAATGTGTTCACCCGTATTCAAGTCTATGGCAACTATACGTCCGTAGGGTGGTTTTAGAAGCGGCAATCCTCTAGGTCCGCGTATTCCGCCGGGACCGAGAGAAATATATCTCATATTCGATTTTTTGGGATCGTTCACCATGGAAATATTGCTGTGGCCTCTAACTGTTGCTACGTAAAGAATGCCTGTTTCCGGATCTACCACGGCTCCACCGGAAATATTCGTTCCTCCATTTGCGCCTGGTACGACCAAAGTTCCCAGGGTTCCACTTGGATCTTTGGCCAGGGATGGCGGAGTGAAAATCGGACCCATTCGATGTTTTGAGACTATTTCTATCGCTTCAGCCCGGAGTTCCGGTGTGAAATCGATGAGATCATCGATGGTGATCCCTTGCAATTCATAAGGTTTCGGCGAGGTCGGAAAACGTTGAGTTGATGATGTTTTCTCACCCGGCACATCGGACTTTGCAACTTTTCGTTCTTCCATCGGCCAAACCGGCTCACCGGTTTCACGGTCAAATACATAAGCCCATCCCTGCTTGGTCGCTTGTACAATCGCTTTGATGCGTCGACCATCGACCGTGATGTCCACCAGGTTTGGCGCTGTAGGATTGTCATAATTCCAGATGTCATGTTTAACAAGCTGTTGATGCCACACGCGCTTGCCAGTCGCCGCATCCAGGGCAATAACACTTGTGCCATAGAGATTGTCACCATGGCGGTGACCGCCGTAATAATCTCCTGTGGGCGTATCTGTTGGAATATAAACCATTCCCAACTCAGGATCGGCAGAGAGAGGCGGCCAGGATGAAACATTGCCGGTGTAAGTCCAGGAATCACCCTCCCAGGTATCGTGGCCGAATTCACCTGGTTTTGGAATTACATGGAAGATCCATTTTTGTTTACCGGTTTTTACATCGTAACCACGAATATGGCCGGGGATATTTTCTTTTTGGCTCGGATAATAACCACGTCCATGCGCATTATTAACCACAATAATACCATTCACTATAATGGGAGGAGAACCCGATGTGATCAATCCATATTTCGGATCGATGCCTGTGGCAGGATCCACATCATAGCCAAGTCCGACCATAAGGTCTACGATACCATTTTTGCCAAATCCTTTGTCAGGGCGACCAGTCTTGACATCGAGTGAAGCCAGGAAAAATCCCGGAGTTATAACAAACACACGACCCTCACCCTCAACTTCAGCATAGGCTACACCACGGCCGGAGAATCGCCGGGGCGACACCTCCCAGCGAGGGGTTTGTTTCATGCGCCAAATCCAGATAGTTTCGCCGGTAGCGCCATCGATTGCTACAACAGCCCTTCGTTCACCGGCTACAGCATACAATATTCCATCGATAGCAATGGGTGTGGTACGGTAATAATATTCCGGTCGAGGGCCGAAATTAGCCGAATTCCAGCGCCAGGCGACTTCAAGGTCTTCGGCGTTTTCGCCATTGATCTGGTCTAGAGATGAGTAACGGCTACTGCCGGCGTCGCTACCCCAATAAGCCCAATCTCCTTTTTTTGATCCATTCTGCCCGAACCCGGGGATAGTTGTTCCCAATAAAAACAGAATCAGGCTGAATATCATCCAGATACTTAACCGGAATTTTTTGGTGTTTGCTTTCATTGCTTGCTCCTCTTTTCGGGTAAAGGTTCAATTGTGATTTTTTTTAATTTTCGAATATTGCTTGGCAGTTTGGTTTCTCCGGCAGGCATGCCATTCAGCTTAAAGATGTAAGCCAGGATTTCTGCATATTGCCGCCTGGATAACCTGCTGGGATTGTCATAAGGCATGGTTGTTCGGATTAATGTGTATAAAGCCTCCACTGGTTGGCCGCCCCAAGCATCCATAAAAACAGCGCCTTTGAATTGTTCAGGTTGATGACATAAGCCACATGATTTTTCATATACCAGGGCGCCGCGCTTTGCCTGGTCGTCAGTATAGATTGCAACGATTGTAGAATCGGTCGTCTCCTGAGCGGCTCCCGGGTTTACCAAAATTAAAAGTAATTGAATGGTGATTCTTCCGTATCCAATAGCGAACCTATTTATCATTTAGATATTATTTTATTAAATTCGTCCGAAGGTATAATTTTGTATTTATCCCTTTAAATTAAGGAGTAATCCAAAAAACACTTTCACTGGCTTGAACATGATGTTTTAAAACTAGTTTGAGCATATCATCATAATTTCAAATGAATGACCAATCCCATGGGGATGAAATGTTTATAGCACACAAATCTCCAAAAATTTATTAAAACTCCTTTAGGAGTTGGATTGCGATCAAAACAAGGTATAGTCAAAGTATCCAATATTTTGATGAACCTAAATTAAACTTATTATTGATTAACCATCATAGCTTCAAAAAGCAATTTTGGCTATACTTTGTTCTTTGATATTAAAACTCACAACACAAGTTTATATATATTTTCAATGTTCCGATTTTGGTGCAACAACGGCAATACACTCAATTTCCACCCGGGCATCACGCGCCAAACCGCTTACTCCAAAAGCGCTGCGTGCCGGGCGATTTTTTGGAAAAAATGTCTGGTATACTTCATTCATCTGAGCCCATTCTTTTATATCAGCCAAAAAAACTGTGACTTTCACAACATGATCCATCGACGAACCATTTTTCTCCAAAACAGCCTTAATATTCTCCAGTGTCTGGCGAGTCTCTTCTTTGATGCCGCCAGGCGCCAATTGGCGATCTTTAAAGCCTAATTTTCCGGTTAAATAAAGCATATTGCCAACCCGCACCACTTCACTAAATGAGCGACCGGGATTAATGTATTCTACGCCATGTTCTGAATGCTCTTGAGCTTGCAGTTGCTGAAATCCAATGAGGATCAGGGATAAAACCAAAAGTGTCAATTTTTTAAACATCGATGATCTCCTTGTTTTTGGGATTTGTTAATAATAGATTTCTTTGTCACTTTGTCACTTTGTCACTTTGTGACTTTGTAACTTGTTTATATTTCACCTTTTTTCGCGAACTGAATAATATGATCGGCAGCCCTAAATGCCAGCGCCTGGATCGTCATTGTTGGCTGCCCGCGGCCTGACGAAACGAAGCTGCTGCCATCGCTGATAAATAGATTGGGCACGTCGTGGGCTCTGTGGAATTTGTCGATCACTGATTCAGCCGGATCATTACCCATTCTGCAAGTTCCAAGCAAGTGAGCATGTCCGGTTGTGGTGCTAACTGCCCGATTCCAAATACGCCGCGCACCCGACGCTTCGACCAATTCTTCACATCGCTCGAGGAAAAACTCCTGAACAGCCATATCATCTGGATGATCTTTATAAGTGGTTCGCATGCCGGGTCGTCCATATTTGTCTTTCAGTTTCGGATCCAAAGAGATATTATTGGATTCCTGGGGCAACACAGTCGTATGGCCGTTGACATCGATCACACGATTAAAATATTCTCCCACCATCTTCTTATATTCCGAACCCCAGCGGGGTGCATCGGGTGGTAATCCACGGTTCAATGCAAATGAAATGGGATTAAACTGGAAACGGGCATCCATGCCGCCGCCGCCGTAGAAACCGCGAGATGGATCCGAATTATAAAAATCGTGAAGGATACGTGTGACCTGGACACTCTTGTAATCATTCAACCGGTGTTCATAATATCCGTAAACATGTACCTGGCCGTTGCCCATAAGATATTTGCCAACCTTGCCGCTGGAGTTTGCCAATCCATCCGGAAAGCGATTCGACTCCGACATCAACAAGAGACGCGGAGTTTCCGCCCCGTTTGCACACAATACCACAGCTTTCGCACGTTGAGCCTGTTCTGTGCCATTTCGATCAAAATAAACTACATCCCTAACCCGACCCGAATCGTCGGTTTCTATTCGGGCCACAGTGCTCTCGGGTCTGATTTCACAATGCCCGCTGGCCTCCGCCACGGGAATCATGGCGGCAAGGCTGGAGGATTTCGCACTGAATTCACAGCCAAATGACATACAGAAGCCGCAGTGCTGACAAGGAGGCCGGCCATTAAACGGTTGCGATAAAATCGCCATTGGCGCCGGAAAGGCATGCCATCCCATTTTTTTTGCACCCTTCTCAAATAGCACACCCGAGGATTTCACGGGTAAGGGCGGCATGGGGTAGGGTCGCGAACGGAATGAATCTGTCGGGCCTACAGCCCCGGACACCCCAATTTCCCAATCGACTTTGGTATAATACGGTTCCAGCTCTTCATAGGTGATTGGCCAGTCGGCGAATCCTGTGCCTGCTATTGGGCCAAGCAAACTCCGTTCGATGAAATCAACTTCATGGAAACGCCAGTAATTGGCGGTAAAATGAATGCTTGTTCCGCCAACAACTCGCAAATAATATAAATTTCGTCTTTCTTCAGCTTTCTCATTTTCGGTAATACGAAAGGACTGCGGATCGCCGTCAGCCGTGAAGCCGAGACCGCGTTTGGTGGCATTCCCGATCTCGTCATGCATGAATTTGTCAGGCGTCACGTACGGACCCTGTTCCAATACCACGACATCGAAGCCAGCTGTTGAAAGCTCTTTTGCCATGACGCCGCCAGCCGCACCGGAACCGATCACGACAAAATCTACCGGCGTGCGAGTCGCAAATTTTGGCTGCTCAGCTTGCATTGCCATCCTGATCTTTCATATATTGTTCATCGTAATAGCCGAATGGCGCTTGCCAGACCAGCTTGTGATCAAACCCGATATGCTTCCAACCTATCATATCGCGATTGCCGCCGTAGGATGGATTCGAGAAAAGTCCGGCAATGGTCAAATAACGAATGATTTCGAAGAAATCCGATTCTTCAATCGATTGCAGCGCTGCAATTTGCTGCCCGGAAGGTAGCGCGGAAAAATCTTCGGTGCCATGTTTTTCCCGAACTTCAGATTCGAATTGATCCAGGCCGCTGCGAACTAATTTTTTAGCATCCGATCTGAATGTGTTTAAAGCGCGATCGATGAAATAAATAACACCTGCCTCTTTGGCGCCCGGGGTGTCATCCGTGGGAAATATTTGTGCTGCGATTGCCTCAAGTTCTTTCGCTTCGAATTCAGTCAATACCTCGAAGCCGGCCCCGGCTTTATGTGCCTGGCAGGCGAAATTCGCCGCAGAAAGAATCGCCGACATTTCCAGCGCTAGCATGGAACTGCCGATCATGGAACCGGATGTGCCGAGAAATTCCCGCCGGGATTGTTTTTTGAGGCTCATAATGAAACTCCTTCAAGTTCGGCTAAAAAAAGCAGTATCTACGATGGCAGATATATTGCACAACTGAGAGGTAAATGTCAAGGGAAAATTATAATAAAATAAGGAAACAGAAACCCCTTATTGGAAGAGTCGCTTTTTGGTTGAATCCGTATTCTTAAAGCTCTTGTTTGTACAAGTAACCCAATTTCCAATTAGTTAATTGTTGGCATAGATGGAATAAATTTTTTACTACTTCTAAATATCACAAAAATCAAAATAGCACCATAAATTATCTGACGCATATTTGCCGCAATGTGATTCGGCATACCGAGAAAACGTAATGCTTCCGGTAATAAAACTAGAAAAGTTGCTGCGAGAGCAATTTTAAACATGTTACGCATTCCACCAATGATAACAATACTTAAAATAAAAATTGATTCGTTAATTGTGAAACTTGTGGGGTCGATGTAGCTGATGTAGTGTGCATATAAAACGCCAGGTATAGCCGCAAACATCGCGCTTATTGTAAAGGATATTACTTTAGCTTTGTGAACATTTTTGCCTAGACTTTGAGTAAATATCTCGTCTTCGCTTAATGCAATTAAAATTCTTCCGAAGGGCGAACGGCTGATATTATTTAATAAAAACCAAACCACGCCAACAAAAAATAAACTGAGCAATAAAAAAGAAATTTTACCTTCAAACAGGAAACCGAAAATTTCTATTGATGGTATTCCAGGTATTCCGAGCGGACCTCTTGTAAGTGACTGCCAATTATTCATTATTGAAAAAACAACTACTTGAATACCGAGAGTGATTATAATAAAATAATCATCAACCGTTCTAAGTGAAATTGCTGCAACAATAATTGCAGTAATTCCGCAAAAAAGCATTGCCAAGGGAAGAGTGATAAGAAATGGCAACCCAAAATTTACGGTTAACAATGCGGATGTATAAGCGCCAATTCCGTAAAACCCGGCGTGAGCCAGTGAAATTAAACCGGAATATCCTGCTGCCAAACTCAAGCTTTGAGCAAGCAGAATATAGATTAAGATAAATATGAAGAGATGTAAAATATATTCCATCTCAAATTTCTATTTTTATCAACCGCTTACCGCTAAAGCCAAGTGGCTTCCAAACCAAGAACAAAATTAAGATAATATATGCTGTTGCGTCCATCCATTTGCTTTCAATATAGTAAGCCGAAAGATGCTGTGCGGTCGCAAGAAATAACGCGCCGCCGATTAAACCTTTGTAGCTGCCTACTCCACCGATTATCATTGCAACAACCGCGTAAAGAAAAATTTGAAAACCCATAGTAGGCGTCATATCCGTATCCAGCGCAATCAAAATACCGGCAATGGAGGCAAGAGCCGAGCCGATGATAAAACTACACAAAATAACTCTATCCGATGAAATACCGAAAATATTGCTTAACTCCGCATTTGAAGAAACGGCTCTTATCTGTTTGCCGAAAGAAGAATATTGTAAAAACAAAATTACTGAGGTAAACAAAACAATACATACAACAATAGTAATTATTTGAATATCTGTAATGTAAGCCCCGAAAATATTATGCCCCACTTTAACGGGCCATGTGCGTATACTTTTTGTGTCGTCTCCCCAAATTAGTGAAATTAAGTTTTGCAGAATTACATACAGACCCAAGGAAGCAATTAGCATTTTCCAGGAAGAAGTCTCTCTTTTGCGTAAAGGGTTATAGATGACAATTTCACTAATTACACTAATTAATACAGCTCCCAATATTGCCAAAGGAATAGCAAACCATAAACGAAAACCAAGTTGAATGGAAAAGAGAAAAGTTAAGTAAGCGCCGAATGCAATTGTTATAGCGTGGGCAAAATGAAGGAATTTAACAGTTGAAAAGATTACATAGAATGATAATGCTATTATTGAATACTTTAAACAACTAAAAGAAATATTTATCAAAATGTTTATCATTAAGTAAACTTTTTTTGTTTTTTGCTGTTATCACTTATATACCCCATACTTGCATGTGGACCATCGCACAAATTGTCCAGCAAATTTGAGTATTTGTTGAGTATATCAAATCCTTCATTTGGGGAAGTTCCTAATTCAGGGCAAAAATGCTTAATCCATAAAATTTGAAGATCTTTTATTTCCAGAATGTCAAGATTTTTAATCCAAGGCTCTTTATTAAGCAAAAGATCATAATTGGGGGCACCGGGTATCACCACATTAATAGAAGTATTTATTCTTTCAAGGTTTTTTAATTTAGAAAGTGATTTTGCAAATTTCAGAGTAGTATCTAACGATCTTTTGGTCTCTCCAGCTGTCCCAACAACAAAGGCTGCTTGGATTCTAAAATCATTTTCAGAACAGATCTTAACAGCTCTTTTATGGTTTTTAAGTGATGTACCCATTCCCTTTAACATTTGAACTTTCTCATCAGCGGAGTCAAAGCCAATAAATAGATTGTCAGTCCCAATACTTTTTAAAACATAAGCTATTCTTGACGATAAAAATGTGCTTTGCATGTAAAATGTCCATCTAATATTGTATTGGGAAAGAAAGGTACATTTCTTAAATTCCTCATCTAGCTCAAGTAACATCTCGTACTGAAAACCAATGTTATCCCCATAACATTTTAACATTACTTTTGCACCTATTTGGATATTATGATGCTCTATCAACCATTTGATTTCCTCTACAATATCTTTTCCTTTTCTGTTAATATTTTTAATATCAAGAGCGCAATAACTACACCAATTGGATAAACTTCCATTATTATTTCTTGTTGAGAACTTTCTATTTTTATATCCACAACCAAAGTGAGTAAAAACCATAAATACTGCATCAACAGTACTATCTATTAGGGTTTTATAATTTAGCCAATATGTCTCTATGCCTGCATTTAGTAGAGAAAAATTAAATGGAAGAAAATGTTCCAATTCCCATATTTTTTTTAATTTCAGATTTTGATGGACATTACCATTTATGTCTTTCCAAACCAAATTTGGGATATTATCAAAATCGCCACCATTTACTATCTGTCTTACAAGCATTGCAAATGGAATCTCGCCGTCATCATTAATAATGAAATCAATGATCCCGCTTCGGTTAATAATTATCTGCTGCCACATTTGAGTGGCATAAGTCCCCCCCAATACAACAATGCACCCATTTTCTTTTGCGTGTTTGGCAACAGATATTACATTCTTATAATTTAAAACACTCGTCGCTGAAATACCGATAATATCTGCTTTAGGAACATAGTATTCACGGTGATGTAAATCGATTATAGTTAACTCAATATTTGGAATTTCTTTCTTTATATAAGTCCCAACAGAGAGCAACCCAACTGGATAATAAACCTTATCATTTGCTCCATGCCCGTAATCAGCAGGTACACTTATTAGTTCAATTCTCGTCATGCTTAACGCTTGTTAATAATTAATTTTACTCTTCGTTTTAAGTAGTTATAATCCATCACATTCCAAGGAAGATGAATTCCTTTAGTTGTGGAAATACGCTTTGAATCGCGTAGGTTTGCAATCCATAAGTATAAAGACTTTAATTTTTCAAGTGTTATCGCATTATTAGAGTCGATTTTATTGGAGTACTTTTCTCTTAATTTTTTCTCATATTCGTTCCATGTCTCATCCCCAATTCCGTAAATCATTGAAATATCTTTGAGATTATTAATATGGAGAGTTCCTTTTACGAATAGTGGAAAATTATTTTCTACATAAATGGTAAGTGGATTAATGATTTTTTTCATAATCGCTCTTAGGTTAACATGTACCGCACCTCCCTCAGTATTGAGATGATTTATTTCTGGATCAACAAATAGTACGGATTTAGTATCATTACCTTCTTGAGAATAACCGAATAAAAATGCTGTTTTATTATAATCATCTGATAAATTAAGGTGAATACAAACAAGACTTTCCTCTTTTAATCCTTTAATCTCAAAAGGCAACCATGAGAAATTGAAATTCTTATGAGGTGATTTTGCCGCAATAATGGAGTTAACAAGCCACTCGAATTTGTTCTTTGTCTTGGTCTTTTTATCCCTACTAAAATATATGGACTTCCTAACCCAAAAATTTTTATCTAGATTACACTTGATGACTTCTAAAATATAATTCGCTTGTCTTGGATACTTTTTGCACCACGTATGATGATATTCAAAATATTTATTTTTCGCATATTCACGCTTATTCAAATTACTTAAGAAGGCATCCAAAAATTTATATTCACTGAGCTTACTAACTAAACCATCAGAAAAATATCCCTTAGTAATGGTTTCTCTTATTACGTCAGTAACATTCGTAATATTAACTCTTGCAACTTCACAAAAAGCCTCTAGCGTTGTTTCTTCACTAATTATTCCACCCCAATAATCTGCCAACGAATCTTTCCATTTACTTTCATAGTAATAATGAAGCATTGAGACGCCGACTACTTTGCCCTCCATTAATTCTGCTAATTTCCTAACCCCTTCATCAAAAGATAGAAATGTTTCTACATTCTTGCCTTCTCTCTTTTTTAACGTAATTTTTGAGACTATTGGTGCATCCCACACCCTCTTTTTAAGATATTTTTCTGAATTAATAGTTAGTTCTAAATCGCCATTTATACTATCAATTTCAAGAAAATTATAACCTAAGTACTCTGAACCCATTTCTTCATGACCACAGGAAGGTGCTCCTATAACTATACATTCAGCAGACTCTGAACCATTAATATCCTTTATAGAAAATATTGATTGTTGGTGGCGGTGACCATGTAATATTATATTAACACCAAATCTACTCAAATCATATAATAACTCAGGGCCATTTGCTAAATAATTATATTCAGGTTGAAGAGCATAATTGTAGTTAAAACGGCGTTTCAATGGAATTGGGTTGTGATGGAAAATAGCAATATTAACAGTCTGATCTAAATTTTCTTTTTCAACATCTCTGATTTGATCACCTTCAATAAATCCTTTATCCTTCGGCCACTTATCATCTGTAGCATCTAATGGTGTAGCATGTTGTGATTGCAGTGGAATTATTGATAACTCAAATCTCTGAAAATTATATACAGTTTTTCCTTTTTTATTAACGTAATTTTTATTTTGAGTTTCACTTGGCCCATAAAATGTATCTAAATACTTCAGCTCAATTGAGTTATAATCACCGTCTGAAAAATAATCATTCTCATAAAACTTATTTGCACTTTCCTTGTGAAATTTCATAATTTTTCCACCATCACTATGTTCCGAATCCTCTATTAAATTATTAACTGCCTTTCTATCCACATCATGATTTCCAGGTACAATAAATATTCTATCCCGTCTGGTAAAATTGAGTTTTTTACAAAATTTTAAAAATACCTTGAATGCTTTCTCATGTTCTTCTTGTTTTTCACCGTTCAAAACAAAATCACCACTAACTAAAATAAAATCAGGACTTTGATTTTGCGTTTTTAATCTATCCTCTAATAATTCAGGTAACTGTGAATGCGCTTCTAGTAGTTGCGTTCTGTTATTTATTTTGCCTGTCCCGTCACTCCACAATTGATGCTTTACCTTGTCTTTTAAATCGTAACCGATGTGGATATCTGATAAGTGTAATATTTTTATTTTTCTCATATTGCTATGCCAGCTATGTTAGTAGTTCACAAATGTTCCGTTTTCAACCTTCACAAGTCTTGCATCTCTAATAACTTCTCCCTTTTCATCAAAGAGTGTTTTTCCGGTTACGCCGTCAAATTCTTTAGAGTGTAGCTCGCCTCTAATATCCTCGCCTGTTTTAGCTCCACTAATCATTATTTCTGCTATTAAGCTAACTGCATCGTAAGAATTTGCAGCAACCCAATCTGGTGTTGAATCATATTTTTTCTCGAAGCTATTTTTAAATTTGACAACTTTTTCATCTGTGCTTTCAATATCAAATGATGCGGTAACACAGATCATTCCGTCAGCTCCTTTTTTAGCGATATTCAGCAAATTGTCACTAATTGCACCGGCGCTTGCATAAAATTGAGGACTAAAATTCGTTTCATACGCTTGTTTCAAAATAATTCCTAATTCTGTGTCTAATCCTGCTAAATATACTGCCTTAATTTGGGAATTTATTAATCTTTGAATTTCCGTCCTATAATCAGTCTTCCCCTCAGTATAACCAATCTCTATATTTATTTCCCCTCCTAATTTTTCATATTTATTTTTGAAACTGTTTTTATATGATACTCCATTGGCAGCATTTGAATAAAGAATGGCTACATTATTATGACCATTGTCAAAACAAACTTCTACTATTTTTTTTGTTTGTATGCTTGCACTTTCTCTATTTCTAAAAATATATTCTCCAGCTTCCGCAATTTTTGTACTTCCAGCACCAGGTGTAAAAAGTACAATCTTGTTTTTATTTGCAATAGGGGCACATGATAACACTTCATCACTCAACACCAAACCCACTACAACTTGTATGTTATCTGCTGCAATTAGTTTGTTAAAGGCATTAACAGCGCCATTTGAACTAGAATGTGAATCCTCTACCAATAAATCAATAGGTGTTTTTTCAAATTTTTCCGACTTATTCAATTCCTCAATAGCTAGCCTAATTCCATTCAAAGATCTTTCCCCGTATGTTGCCCCTTTGTTTGTCAAAGATAGTATAACCCCAATTTTAATAGCTCCCTGATCATTTTCGTTTTGTGTTGGAGAAAAAACAAAATATCCAGTCAAAACAACTACAATTAGAATAATTCCGAATATAATTCCCTTTTTCATATCATCACCTCATTAGTATGTTCAATCAAGTTTAATTGTTTGTTAAAAACTTTTCCTAGTTTTAAACCAATTACCTTATCTGCAATATCAAAAACTTTTTTTACTCGGTGTTCCACAAGCAAAATGCTTATTCCAATATTTTTCAACTTTTCTAACTGTAATATAATATGTTTTAAGTTTTTGGGGCTAACCCCGGCAAGGGGTTCGTCAAAAATAATTAGTTCGGGTTTGTTAATCAATGCCATGGCCATACTTACCTGCTTACGTTCACCGCCGCTCAGCCTTCTGCATTCTTGTTTTGTTAAATCCTTTAGTAATGGGAATTGTTCTAAAACTTCATCAATTCTTTTTTCTAGTTCTTTCTTATCTACGGTCTGCATTCCTGCAATTTCTATGTTTTCAATTACAGTTAAGTCTTCAAAAAGTTCGTTCTGCTGGGGTATGTAAACCACTCCTTTTTTAATTAGCTGCGCCGGTTTGCAGTTTGTAATGTCTTCATTGTTTAATATTATTTGGGCTTTGCTGTTCCAGGGTTTTAGTAATCCGTAAATTACTTTTAGCAGCGTGCTTTTACCACTACCATTTGAGCCTATGATTAGATTTGTTTCTCCTTTCTGGATTTCAATGGAGATATCAAAGAGAACTTGCTTTTTGCCGTAACCGGTATTTATATGGTGAACACTTAATATACTCACAAGTAAGATTCCTGTACTAGTCTATCGCTCTTTAATTCGTTATAAGTATGAAAATCAATTATTGATCCGTTTGAGAGGAAAAATATTTTATCGCTAATATTACTTATAAAATCAGGATTATGCTCAATTAGTAGAATAGTTTTTCCATCATTTTTAATATCTTTAAGCAGTGAGACAATTTTTTCTCGATAATTCGGATTTATTCCGGAAACTGGTTCATCCAATAAAAAAAATTCAGCAGAATTTGCAAGACAGCATCCGAGAGTTAATAATTTCTGCTGTCCGTAGGATATTTCATTTGCTTTATTTTCAGCTACATCCGTGAGAAATATTTGTTCAATAATTTGTTCTGCTTTAACGTTGAAGGAATCATAATATTCTTTGAAGAAAAAGTCTGGCAGCATTGCATTAAAAATATTCTCTCCTTTATTCTGATTGAATGAAAGTAATATATTTTCTTTTACTGATAATCCCGCAATTAGACGCAGATTCTGAAATGTTCTAGCAATTCCAAGGTGATTAATTTTCATTGGTGAATAATTTGTAATATTTTTGTTCTTAAAATTAATTATTCCGGTATCTGAACTTAGGAAACCTGTTAAAATATTAAATAAAGTTGTCTTGCCCGTTCCGTTTGCTCCCATAAGTGAATATATTTTACCGGCTTGCAATTCAAAATTTAAACCACTAAGAATTTTTCTATCATCAAAAGATTTATGAATATTCGTTATTTTGAGCATAAATAAAATTACAACTTTTTAAGCATAAATATTATATAAACTAACATTACACATTTTAGCTTTTAACCTAAACAACCTAACATAAGTTTCTAATACCAAAAACTACAATTTTCACATTCCTACCTATTATCAGGAATAAGTTTTATGCGAATGGCAAAACGAGCTCCATCCGGTAATTTAGGTTACGAAATTCTAAATAGTCCAAGCGCAAAGTAAAACTCCCAATAAATCCCGTAATAAAAAAATGTAGTGAGAGAGTATAGAAAAGTCAAGAGAAAAAAAATAAATGAATTATTTTCTCACTCGTGAAAACTCACTCAAAAAATAATTCCTTCACATCTTTTGGCGTTGGTGATGTGAACCTGCTCACAACGACAATCAAAACCAATGAAATAGCAGCGCCAAAAAATCGCCGGCCATATGCCGCCAATCCAGTTGGAAAAAGATTGATATTTCATGTAGCCGATTACATACCAAATGACGCAGCTTATAGCGCCGCCACAAACTACCACACTATTTATTAGCCCCGAACCCCGATAAAAAAATCTGGACAAGTTTTCACAAATTACCATCAATTAAATCTCAAACTAATTCAGTTTTTCTTTTCATATATTTTCTGCGGACGCTTTTTAAATCTCTTTTTCTTTTGCCGGGGTCTTTTTCGTATTCTTCGTGCAATTTGTCTCTAATCTCGCGCATCATTTTTACCGCATCAAATTTTTTATTCTCTTTCTTCATAATATTTTATCCTATAATTTCTCTCGTTAAGCAAATAACTCCGGCATTTATGCCGGAGCTTTAAAGCAAACCTAAAAACGGGCTTTAGCCCAAACTCATCTGCTTCTATTTATCAAAACCATATTTCTTAAAAAACTCATCGCATTCCTCAATATAACTTTTTCTTTTGTGATGTTCTTCTTGATTTCTAATATATGTGATAACTTTCTCAATTTGAGACTCGCTCACAGATACGGCATAGTATTCATCTTGCCAACCAAATTTTGTTTTTGTTAATTTATTATCATTAATCCAGTGCGATGATTCACCTTTTAATAATTGTAGCGCTTTGCTAATTGATTGATCAGCTGATAGTGATATTAGTGCATGTACATTTTCGGGTTCACAATTAATTTCTTTTATAAAAACAGCTTTTCCCTTTGCATTATCTTTGATGTGTTGTAATAGTTTCGGTTTTAGCACTTTTGTTATTATCCGTTCTCTTTTTTTTGTAGACCAAACCGTATGTATCCAAATTCTTATATATGGCATCCTTTTCCCTTTTGTCTTGTCCGCATGCGGGTGGGCTAAAGCCCGTGATGTTTGGCGTTTTGTGATTCTCCGGCATAAATGCCGGAGTTATTAAAGCCTTAATTCTATTCAGAACATTCTACCTGTCGTGAAGTACCGGTGTTATACAAAAAAAACATTATAACCTAAACAAAGTAATATAAGTTTCTATTACCAAAAACTGCAATTTTCACATTCCTAAATGAATATTTCTCACTCGTAAAAATCTCACTCAAAAAATAATTCCTTCACATCTTTGGGCGTTGGCGAAGTGAATCTGCTCACAACGAGTATCAAAACCAATGAAACCCCAGCGCCAAAGATCGCCGGCCATATGCCGCCTATCCAGTTGGAAAAGGATTGATATTTCATGTAGCCGGCTACATACCAAATGACACAGCTTATCGCGCCGCCAATCATTGCGGTAATGCCGCCTTCCTTGGTGGCGCCGGGCCACCAGAGTCCCAATAGAAATGGGAAAGTAAAAGCGGATGCCATTAAGCTGAAGGACATGGTTACGATCCATAATATGGCAGCCGGTGGTTTAATGGCAACGAGGAGAGCCAGCACGCCAATAACCAGGGTCACATAGCGAGCGATTTTAAGTCCCTTTTTAGGATCCAGTTCTTTCCGAAAGGTACCATAGATATTTTCAACTACCAATGAACCGGCCAGGAGCAGGATCGAATCGATGGTAGACATCATCGCGCCTAAAACAGCCGCTATGATAATTCCACCTATCAATGGCGGTAAAAGCTTGGTCACCATGGTTGGAACGGTCAAATCCGGTTGTGCGAGATCGGGCAATAAAACGCCGGCGGCAATGGCGATCAAAGTGGCTGATAGATAAATAAAACTCTGAAACAAGATCGAATAAACCATTGCGCGCTTGAGCGTTTTATCATCTTCAGGAATCAGGAACCTGGTTACCGATGCCGGGGAGCCGCCTATCTGGAAAAAGCCCCAAACTATGAATGCCGAGACGACCCAGCCGGCTGACATTTTTCCGGTAAAGGAGATCGCCTGCGGATTGAGTTGCCCGTACTGCTGGTGCATTCCGGCAAATCCTCCGGCAGCATAAACTGCCACCGGTGCTAAAATGGCAAAGCCGACGATCATGATTATGCCCTGGATTAAATCGGTCCAGGCCACAGCGTACATCCCACCTAAAACCGTGTACAAAATGACGATGCCGCCAAAGACAAACAAACCAACGAGATAGGGGATGCCAAGCAGCACTTCAAAAACATTGCCGGCGGCTTTTAATTGAGCTGCGATCAGGGGCACAAATGCGATCAGCATTATGATGACACAAGTCATACCCGCGAATTTGCTGTAGTAGCGCGCTTCAAAAATATCTGCAATGGTTACACTCTTTATTTTGCTCGCTATTTTTCTCAGCCTGGCGCCAAGCAAAATATAGGAGAACCAGGGCGCTGCGGCGGAGGCTATGCCGCCAGGGACAAAATTGTAACCCATGATTTTTTCCGTGCCAACCGCGCCCATATAACTGCTGCCGCTCATTTGAGTTGCTGAAAATGAAAAACCAACGGTAGCAGGGCCGAGTTTTCCTTTGGCAATGAAATAATCTTTTTTTGATTTCACTTTTCTATTGAACCACACGCCGAGCGCTAACATCCCCATGAAATACAGCGATATTATTATGCTATATTGCAGCATTTACTTGCCCGTCTTCACATAAAAAATGGATGCTGCTATGATATAAATATAGCCAAAATAACACAAGAGCCAGACACCCCAATCCAGGTTTGCGGGACCCTGGGGCCAATCTACAATCAAAGTCACACATCCCCCAACCACGAAGATGACCATGAGAATGATGGAAATGAAAGGAAGTTTTAATTTAGAAATTTGGGAATCCTTTTGTTTGAAATCACAAAACACAAATAACAAACCTGTTCCTGACTAGATCAGGAATCACAAATAAATCTCAAATTTCAAAAAACAAATTCAAAACTAAAGCTGATCGTTGTCATTCCTGTAGATCTTTAAAGCGGGAATCTTGTTTCTCAAGCTCTTAGATTCCCGATAAAAACATTCGGGAATGACATTCTGTGACGGCCTCCACAAACAAAAACCAGGTACAAATTAACAAATTGTCATTTCGATCCCGGCTGGCCGGGAGAGGGATCTCTTTGAATGCCGTAAAGTCAATAAAGTCAAGAGATTCTTCACTTCGCTCAGAATGACATCTTTTAGGTTTTTATTCATTCTATAAAAACCTGCTCGACGGGATGACATTTTTGGAGTTTTAAGAGTAAAAACGAAACTCATAAATTATAAAATTTAATAAGTAAACACACTAATTTTGGAAATCGAAATACTCTTGTCTCCAAATTCAAGGTTTGTATATTTAGATTTGATCATTTGTTTTTATTTGTGATTTGATGCTTGTAATTTGCGATTTTGTTTTATTCTGTTTGTTATTAAGCAGATACCTCAACCACTAATTATTCCCATACTTCTTCCAGAACTCTTAAAATATTACCTCCCATCACTTTTGCAATTTCACTATCTGAATAATCATGTGTAACCAACCAGCGAAGAATATTGTGAGAGCTTTCCGTTGCATTTTCAATTCCTTTGACATAGGGTACTTCTTCAAAAGTAGGAGCTTTATCTTTACCCTCGCCTTTATGAGAATCGCCAATGGAAAGCGCATCGGCAAAGACGTGATGCAAGCCAACATGATCGCCATAAAGAGTATCCGGTCCGAATGCGACATGATCTATGCCTGCCAGGTCTTTAATATATTCAAAATGCTCCATGAAAGATTCAATGTTGTGATGGGGATGTTTCTGTGTAAGCGTGGTATGGGGAGCAGCCTCGACTCCAATAACTCCACCCTTTTCACCACATGCTTTCAGGACTTTGTCGGGCGCCAGTCTTTTGATATTCCATAAGCTTCTGGCTCCCGTATGGGTCAAAAATATAGGCATTTTGCTCGCCGCGATCGTGTCCAGGCTGGTTTGATCGCTGGCATGCGCGCAGTCGATAGCCATACCGATTTTATTCATTCTTTCCACTGCTTTGTGGCCAAAGGTGGTCAACCCGCCGTCTTTGGGTTCTTTGAGACCGGTACCCAGACTGTTGGATTCACTGTAGGTAATGCCAAGAACTCTGACGCCAAAACCATACAGAATCTCAATCCTGTCCAGCTCGTTCTCGATCATGGCAGCGCCTTCCTGTGCCGGCACCAGGGCAATTTTTCCTTGCCTGTGCGCCCGGTGGATATCTGCCACCTTTTCACACCTGATCAGGAAATCCTGGTGCGCCAGATCGCACAAACGCATACCCATATCGTAGATAATATCCGACCATTTCCAACCACACTTTGAGGTGATCATGGCTGTACCGTCCATAAAATTATCAAAGACAGCATCCCAATATGAGTTGGATAAAGCTTCGTAAGCGGTGGCAACCCTCACTTCTTTTCCATAGGGGATGGTCTCCCGGATATCAGCCGGAAAAAGGTGCGGGTGCTCATGAAGCGATATCATGACATGTTTTTCCGCGAATTCTTTCACTCTTGTTTCTTGTTCGGGCGTTACGGAGACAAAATATGGATCGAAAATGCTGTTCCCTTCAACCAGCTTAAACTCCTTGAAATCCTTGCCCTTTTCAAGGTAATCGAAAGATTGGTAACCCGAATATTTTTTGTTGAGCCCCATTTGTAAACCTCCAATTTAAGGTTAAGATTGAGGTTAAGGCTGTGTGAAAATGCAATATCATCACAAAAACACAATAACCATTAACAAGATTCCTACGGAATGACAAAAAGTTGTGTTGTTTTTTAACAAGATCCCGTCATGCAGGCTGTCGCAGAATAGAATTGGAAAAAAGACATAGGAACAAG